>CAZOPE010000018.1:0-68037 GCA_964581625.1 uncultured Cellvibrionaceae bacterium | reverse complement strand
TAGAACCGCTAACAGGTGTGGATATGCAGACAGCAGTAAACGAATTTTTAACTCCTCGTCATATTGACGTTTCCGAAAGCAGCCCAACTCACGCACGCGTGGTATTGGAGCCTTTGGAGCGTGGTTTTGGACATACTCTCGGCAATGCTTTACGTCGCATTTTGCTTTCTTCAATGGCTGGTTGCGCCATTATTGAAGCTGAAATTGATGGCGTGTTGCACGAGTACAGTGACATCGAAGGCGTTCGCGAGGACGTGATTGAGATTTTATTGAATCTCAAAGGCGTTGCCATTGTTATGCATGGTAAAGATCAAACTGTTCTTACCCTGAACAAAAAAGGCCCAGGCGTTGTTACTGCTGCTGATATTCAGCTTGATCATGATGTGGAAATTAAAAATCCAGATCACGTGATTGCAAATATCACTGGCAATACAGAATTGAAAATGCGCTTGACCGTGGCTCGTGGTCGCGGCTACCAACCAGCTGATTCTCGTCGTAAAGACGATGATGAAAGCCGTGCTATTGGTCGCTTGCAGCTTGACGCTTCTTTCAGCCCAGTAAAGCGTTTGGCATACAGCGTAGAAAATGCGCGTGTTGAGCAGCGCACTGACTTGGATAAATTAGTATTGGATTTGGAAACAAACGGTACTATTGATCCAGAAGAAGCTATCCGTCGTGCAGCTACAATTCTCCAGCAACAACTCGCTGTATTTGTTGATTTGGAAGGTGAAAAACAATCTGCACCAGAGCAAAAAGAAGAGGCGATTGATCCTGTACTCTTGCGTCCAGTGGATGATTTGGAATTGACCGTACGTTCAGCAAACTGCTTGAAAGCGGAAAACATTTACTACATTGGTGACTTGATTCAACGCACTGAAGTTGAATTGTTGAAGACTCCAAACTTGGGTAAAAAATCTCTTACCGAAATTAAGGACGTTCTTGCTTCACGCGGTTTGTCTCTCGGTATGCGTTTAGAAAACTGGCCACCAGCTAGTCTTCGTAACGACTAAGAAACCGAAGAATAAAGCGGGTATTGCTTAGGCGATACCCGCTTTATTTTTTATTAGTTCGCCCGTCAACTCACTTCGGTGCGGGTGATTAACGAGATTGCTTTTGGCAATCCTTTTTGAAGGAAATGTATCATGCGTCATCAATTAAGTGGCCGTCAGTTAGGCCGTAATTCTTCTCACCGTAAAGCTATGTTCCGTAACATGGTTATCTCTTTGGTTGAGCATGAATTAATTAAAACCACTTTGCCAAAAGCAAAAGAACTTCGTCGTTTTGCGGAGCCTTTAATTACGTTGGCTAAAGTAGACAGCGTTGCTAACCGTCGTCTTGCGTTTGCTCGTTTGAACAGCAAAGAAGCCGTAGGTAAATTGTTCAGTGAATTAGGCCCACGTTACAACACTCGCCCAGGTGGTTACTTGCGCGTGCTGAAGTGCGGTTTCCGTGCTGGCGATAAAGCGCCAATGGCTTACGTTGAGCTTGTTGGTCGTCCTGTAGCTGCTAAAGCAGTTGAAGTGGATGCCGAATAAGTTGCTGATTGATTTAAAAGGCCAAGCTCAAATGCTTGGCCTTTTTTTTAGTTAAAAAATACTTTTTATGAGCCAAAATCGATTTTCACATAATGCTGAAAAAATCTCCGCGCTTAATATTTATATCCTTCCTTTAGCTCTTGTCGGTTGTGCCCTGCTGCTTTATTTTCCGTCGGTATTAACTCCCTATTGGGGTGACGATTATGTATTTTTGCAACAAGCTCGTACGTCTCGATTAAATGCAGAGTCTTGGTGGGTGTCATTCTATAGTCCAAGTGAATTAGTTTTTTGGCGACCACTCAGTATGGATACTTATTTTCGCTGGGTGGAAACATTTTTGGTGGCTGACGTAGTCTACGCGCACTTGGCAAATTTATTTCTTTGGATTCTTGCCTCAGCTTGCGTCGGTATTTTTGCATGGTCTTTTGCGGGGGCTATGAAATGGAGGCTACGAATATGGATGGCGTTAACAGTGGCTGGCGTTTATGCGATTAATGGGGCGCATTTCCTTCCCGTACATTGGATAGCTGCTGTTAACAGTTCGATTCTTGTGGTGTGGACCTCACTCGTTTTAGCAGCCTGGGTTTTAGCACCACAACTAAGGTTTCATGCACGTGTGATTATCTGTATCGCAATGCCCGTGTTGCAGTTGCTTGCGCTATTGAGTAAAGAATCCGCAATATTGATTCCTTTTTTAATGCTCGCTCTAACTGCCTTTTGTTGGAGTGAACTCAAGGTAAGCTATTTAGAAATAGTTGCATGGGTCGCCTGTGTATGTGTTTGCTGTGTTTGGTTTTATTTTTATCGTCAGTTTTCAGGGCCGCACCCCGACGCCTATAGTTTGAAAATTGGTACTAATATCATTCGAAATTTTCTATCGCTAATCTCGTGGATTCTAAATGTTCCGCGCGAAGCTCTGCGCATGATATTGACGGACAATAAGCTGCTTGGAATAGCATGGGCAGTGTCGGTCGCCGTACCTATGTTGGGATTTATTTTTTTGAGTTGTGCAAACCTTAAATTGCGTTTAACTCAATGGCTAGGGTTGCTGCTTTTTATTGGAATTGCTTACGCGCCCTATTTTGTCTTGGCAGAACAGAGCTACGAGTATTACGCGGCGACATCGTTAATTTTCCCGGCGGTCATTGTGGCTTACGGTGTTTCGATCTCGCAAAGGAAGTTGCTTGCGGGTGGCTTATTGGTGATGAGCTCAATTCTTGCTGTAGAGGGTAGTCGTCATCTGGCTTACCCAAGCTTAATAGGACGAGCAAATTGGGGTGAATTGCAGCTTCAACAATTGGAGCTGCAACGGCCAGTTCCTTTACCGCTCGTGGTAAACATTCAGAATCCCCACCGATTTTATGCAATAGGTGTTGCAGGTTTATCTTGGCGGTTAGGTATCCCGATGAGTGAAATATATGTTTCGGATAAGTGCCCCGCGAATGCGGAAAAAATGTTGGTAGAAGATGCAAAAACAGGAAATTTTTTTTGGCGTAGTTGTGACGCGATAACGAATTCCATTCCTTAGACTATGCGTGTAGCGGCGCCTTTCATTGCTGCACATACTACAAGGTGAGAGCAGTGAAAAGCGCTGTGGCTGCAGTGTTATTTTTTCGCCTTTTCTTTTTTGACGGGCTTTCTTTTTAGCAAGGGCTTTAAAAAAATTCCGGTGTAAGAATGTGCAACTTCGGCGACTTCTTCGGGTGTTCCTGTTGCGATAATTTTTCCGCCGCCGCTACCGCCTTCTGGGCCTAAGTCTACAATCCAGTCTGCAGTTTTAATGACGTCCAAATTATGCTCGATCACCACAACCGTGTTGCCGTGATCGCGTAAGCGGTGCAACACATTGAGTAATTGTTGAATGTCGTAAAAATGCAAACCCGTCGTAGGTTCGTCCAAAATGTAGAGCGTTTTTCCGGTGTCGCGTTTGGATAATTCTTTGGCGAGTTTTACGCGTTGTGCTTCGCCGCCGGATAAGGTTGTTGCAGCTTGTCCTAAGCAGATGTACGTCAAACCTACATCGATCAATGTTTGCAATTTATTGGCGATGGAAGGAATTGCATCGAAAAAGACGCGTGCGTCTTCCACAGTCATTTCCAATACTTCGTGAATATTTTTGCCTTTGTATTTCACGTCCAGTGTTTCGCGATTGTATCGTTTGCCTTTACATACATCGCAAGGAACATACACATCGGGCAAAAAATGCATTTCAACTTTTGTTACGCCGTCGCCTTCACAGGCTTCGCAACGGCCACCTTTAACGTTGAAGCTAAAGCGTCCGGGTTGGTAGCCGCGCGAGCGTGCTTCTTGAGTGCCCGCAAATAAATCGCGCACGGGTGTGAAAATTCCTGTGTAGGTTGCGGGGTTGGAGCGTGGAGTGCGGCCGATGGGTGATTGATCGATGTCTACGCATTTGTCGAATAAATCCATGCCCTCAACTTTATCGTGCGGTGCTGGTGTCAAAGTGCTCGCGCCGTTAAGTGCCGTCGCTGCGAGTGGATGTAAAGTGGCGTTGATAAGTGTTGATTTTCCGGAGCCAGATACACCGGTTACGCAGGTCATTAAGCCGACTGGAATTTCCAAGGTCACGTTTTGCAAATTATTCCCTTTAGCTCCTACCAAGCGCAGCATTTGCTTTGGGTTCACAGGATTGCGTTGTGCCGGTACCGAAATTTCGCGCGTACCACTTAAATACTGGCCGGTGATGGAATCCTTGTTGGCCATAATGGCTTTGACGTTGCCTTGCGCGATTATTTGGCCGCCGTGCACGCCAGCGCCTGGGCCTATGTCGATCACGTGGTCTGCAAGGCGGATAGCATCTTCATCGTGTTCCACCACAATTACGCTATTGCCAATATCGCGCAGGTGCGTAAGAGTTTTTAACAGGCGCTCGTTGTCGCGTTGGTGTAGACCAATAGATGGCTCATCGAGAATGTACATAACCCCGACCAAGCCCGCACCAATTTGGCTGGCAAGACGAATACGTTGCGCTTCGCCGCCTGACAAAGTCTCTGCGCTGCGATTTAAGGTCAGATAGTTCAGGCCGACATCCACCAGAAAGCGGAAGCGATCACGCAGCTCTTTCAGCACCTTATCCGCAATGCCCGCCTTGCGCCCGCTGAACTGCAATTTCATGTAGTAGTCGTAGGCGTCTGATACCGGCATGGTGGTGATTTCAGGCAAGGTTTTTTCGTCGATAAATACGTTACGTGCTTCCAAGCGCAGGCGAGCGCCTTTGCAGTCTGGGCAATCTTGTGTTGAAAGGAAGCGCGTTAAATCCTCGCGTACTGCGTTCGACTCGGTGTCGTGGTAGCGGCGCTCCATATTCGGTAACACGCCTTCAAACGCGTGGCTGCGCTTGTAAACATCGCCTTTGTCATTCACGTAATTGAATGCAATGACCTCTTCACCTGAGCCGTAGAGCACGGCCTCGCGCTGCTTGGCTTTGAGTTTGTTCCAGGGGGTGTTTACATCGAAGCCGTAATGTTTGGCGAGTGACGCAAGCATGTGGAAGTAATAGACATTGCGCTTGTCCCAGCCGCGAATAGCGCCTTCTGAGAGGCTGAGTTTTGGGTCTTGAATGACTTTGTCTTCGTCGAAGAATTGCTTAACGCCCAAACCATCGCAGCAGGGGCAAGCACCGGCTGGATTGTTGAATGAGAAAAGGCGCGGCTCCAGTTCGGTCAGGCTGTAATCGCAAATTGGGCAAGAATGTTTGGAAGAGAAAAGACGATCAGGTGCTTTCTCATCCATATCGCTAATAATGGCGATGCCTTCCGAGAGCTTCAGTGCCGTTTCAAAGGATTCAGCAAGGCGCAGTTTGATGTCGTCGCGTACTTTAAAGCGGTCAATCACGACTTCAATAGTGTGTTTCTTTTTCTTGTCGAGGCTTGGTGCGTCGTCTAAATCGCATAACAAGCCATCGATACGGGCACGGATAAAACCATCGCGCTTTAGTTGCTCAAATACGTGTAAATGCTCGCCTTTACGGTCGCGGATGACGGGTGCCAGTAACATGAGTTTGCTGCCTTCCGGCAGAGCCACAACAGTATCCACCATCTCACTAATCGTTTGGGCCGAGAGAGGAACACCGTGATCCGGGCAACGCGCTTCGCCAACGCGTGCATACAGCAAACGCAGATAATCGTAAATTTCGGTGATGGTGCCCACGGTAGAGCGTGGGTTGTGCGAAGTCGATTTTTGCTCGATGGAGATGGCGGGGCTTAAGCCCTCAATGTGATCTATATCGGGCTTTTCCATCATGGATAAGAACTGGCGTGCGTAGGTGGAGAGCGATTCCACGTAGCGGCGCTGGCCTTCAGCATAAAGGGTGTCAAAGGCGAGAGAGGATTTGCCGGAGCCTGATGGGCCAGTAATAACGACCAGCTTGTCGCGTGGAATATCGACATCGATATTTTTCAAATTGTGGGTGCGTGCGCCGCGAACAATAATCGTATCCATCTACTACTTCTCAAAGTGTGTCAAAAGGCGAAAGGGCTGATTATACGTGAAGCTTGTGTCAGTGGATGTCAGTAATCTGTGCTTTAGTTAGCTTATCAAGGATGGATTAACAAAATTACACAAAAGGAGGCTGGTCAATTGTTGTTTGGTTCACCATGTTCTTCTAGAGTATGTTACCCCAAATGGGCGATAACACGGCTATGGATGGAACAGGGCAGACACAACATTCTAATAAAAATGAATGCATGTTTTGAGTTGTCACAACTCTCTATGTGCAGACAATCGTGCAATTGAAACAATAACAAAAATTTTTTTCACTGACGTTTTATTAAGGAAACAGGTTTGAAAATATGAAAAAAATCAATTCAGCACGATGGTTTGTTCGAGCGACTTTTTTAAGCCACATTACCCTAAAGCGAACATTAAGCTGCGCAGTTGGGCTAATAGGCATTTCAATTTTTTGCGCAACTAGCTATGCCGCTCCCGCAGCGGACTCATGGCTTCCCGACGGAACAGAATTTGTTTTTTGGGAGCAGCCTTTAAATTTTTCCAAAACCTATTATGTGGATGGAAGTGCGCGTAACAGTAGTGACTCTGGCCCAGGAACACTCAAACGTCCTTTTCGAACAATCAGTAAAGCTGCTGACATTTTGCAGCCGGGTGAGCGAGTTGTGATTGCATCGGGAATTTACCGTGAGCGTGTTAGCCCTGCACGTGGTGGCACCGGCCCCGATAAAATGATTAGCTATGAAGCCGCGCCGGGCGCAACCGTTTATATTCGCGGTTCAGATGTGCTTAAAGATGGCTGGGAAACAAGCCCCTTGCCGGTAAATCCTTTTGCGCCTGCGCCAGAAAAAAATAACGACAATGCGTTTATTTGGAAACATAAACTCACCGGCGATATGTTTATTGATGCCTACAACCCGTTTGCGTTAGCGAATGTTCCTGCAGATTGGTCGTGGCTCGACACAACAAAAGTCGATATGGGCCCGTACTTTCGGCGTCGCGGTTTGGTGTTTGTTGATGGCAAACCATTGGAGCCTGCTGAACAATATCGTGAATTGGTGAGCCCACCTATGTCACGTCAGCGCAGTGGCTTGCCATCGCGCAATGCAAACGGGCCAATCATGCAAGATATTGGTGGCTCACCCGATCGCAAATACTCGGTGGATTACAACGGCAATCTCATCAACATTCGGTTGCCTTCCAACACACTCGATAAATCTACCGTTGAAATTACCACGCGTGAACAGGCATTCGCACCGCGTGAAGCGGGGCTCGCGTACATCCGCGTTAAAGGTATTACATTCCAGCACGCGGGTAATGGATTCCCTCCGCCACAATTGGGGTTGGTATCCACGAGCGGTGGCAATCACTGGATCATAGAGCAAAATACAATTGAATGGGCTAACGGAGTTGGGTTGGATATTGGCGGCCAGCACTGGGGTGGCCCACGCGTTCCTATGGCTGGGCACTCGCACATTATTCGCGGCAACACAATTCGCTACGCTGGCATTGAGGGTATTGCGGGAATGGGAACGCAAAATACGCTCGTTGAAAATAATTTGATTGAGTGGGTGGGTTGGCAAAACGCCGAGCGTGCGTGGGAAGCGGCAGGCGCGAAATTTCATCGCGCAACCAATATGTTATTTAGACATAACGTCGTTCGCCACATTCGCCATGCCAATGGGCTATGGCTTGATGTTGGCAACACTAATAACCGCATTACCGGTAATGTGTTTGCCGATATTAAAACAGTGAGCGCTGCGATACATATGGAAATGAGCGTTGTTCAAAACCAAATAGATAACAATATTATTTGGGATATTCGCAACGCAGAACCGAGCACGGGCGGCCAGCGCGGTGCAGGTGGTTCCGGTGTTTTTCTGCACGCATCTGATCGACAAATTGTTGCGCACAATTTAATTGGTCGTTGCGATAACGTAGGCGTATTTCCAGTGTTCCGTGCAGATCGTGAAGGTAGTGGAACAGGCATTGAGCACAAAATATATAACAATATTTTTGCACGTTGCGATAAAGGCGGTGTGGTATTCATTCAAGAAAAAAATGAAGCTGATGGCAATATTTACACCGCTATGCCTAAAAACTTTCAAGGTCTTTTTGCAGGTGATAAGCAACAATGGTTAGACTTAAATGCATGGCGTTCGCACGGTTGGGAAAAGCAGGGTGCACTTGCTAGTCTGGATATTAATTTTGATGCTGATCGCCTAGAGTTAACAATAAATGGGCCAGAGAATTTGAAAAAATTGCCAACCTTTAATCGCATTGAAAGTGATTTTTTTGGAGCAGTGGAGGAATCTGCGCGCTACCCCGGGCCAATCAATAACCTAAGCGATAATCTTGTCATCGTAGTTGACCCAAGAAAAAATATTTCAGTGCAGAAGTAATTTTTTATAGAGTGCTGAAGAGTAGCTCAATACTATTCTTCAGTTTAATTTAATGGGCAGGAGTAAAAAATGGATCCTCTAAGGAAGTATGTGGGAATTGCTGTATGCAGTATTGTTTTGTTGGCTGCCTGCGGAGGCGCAGGTGGAAAAGACCCAGCTTGCGGCTCAGAGGTTAATCAGGATCGTTTGGTTACTAATTATGTGTCTAGTCTAATGCGCTATGAAAAACCCATCGATCCTATTGTTCAGGAAATCCCGAAAGTTTTAGCGCCGAATGAATCGCCAACATGGAACCGCTTTAGTATTGATCTGAAAGCAACCTATCAAACTTATTCTGTTCAGCTCCAACCGCGCATAGAGTTTAGTCTTTTTGAGAAGGCCAATGCCTGCTCTATTGTTATAAAGGGCAAGCAGCGGATTACAAAAATATCTATTACCAGTGCAAATGATTTTGGTGCTTCGTACCCCGCGGGTAGTGAACTATTAAGCTTGTTTGCGATGGTTGGCAATGATTTTGTGAGTCTCACAACCTTATTGCTAAATCAACCGGCACCGCTCAAATTTGAATTAAAGTTACGCGAGTCTCCGCAATTTTCGCGTCAGAATTTCACAATTCAAATAGGTTTAGATGACGGCAGTTCATTCACGCTCAACACGGGCGATGTTTATTTCACGTTGCTTTGAAGCTCTGCAGCAGAAGAGGTTGCATTTTCGGTTGGTGGTAATTCACAAAACTGCGCGATTTTTTCCTGTGTACGCTTATCCTGCTTTTGCTGTTTCCAAAACTGACATTGAACGCTTTCTTTACGTGATTTTGCGAGCTTTGCAAGTTTTTCTGCCTCCTCGCGTTGGTCTCGTTCAAGTGCGGTTTGCTTTTCTGCTTCGTCAAGATACTGTGCAAATCGCTCTTCTTCCACAATAACAGATCTTTCCATCGTAACCGCTGCAGGTTTGGATTTATGAGTCACTATAGCAACGAACACGGCTGCAGCTATTGCGAAAAAGGCGATAGCGATATGGAGGGGGGATATGCGCATTAGAGAGTCCTTGTGAAAATAATCCTGATGAAATTTTGGGCCGCATATTAAACCTGTCCTTGGTAAATGGAGATTTTTAAAAAGTAGAGTGTCAATATGTCCGCGCAATTTTTTTGAGAGAAATTATTTTTCAATTGCTTAAGGTGGCTCCTTAATATAGCTAATAAATCGAATTTTATCAAAACTTAGCGTGTATCACGAGTCATTTTGGGGTGTTAGTTTTGCTGATGTAGATTTGATAGGTATGCTTGGGTCTATGCATGTTGCTTTTTTGTGTTTTTTATAGGGCATTGAAAATTCATAGCAACTTACCCTCACCATCTGAGATTTAATTCTGATATAGCATATATGTTAGAATTTTTCTATAGGTAAAGTCGTACGATATATTTAGTATTTTCTACTAGTTATTTTTGAATTGTCTGAGTATTATCTTTATGTCAATCTGCTTGCATATGGGGTTCAGATCTAAGTAAGCATTTAGATTTTTTGATATTTCAAAATATAAATTGGCGTAATGGGTTTTAACTAAATTAAGGAAAAAAAATGGAAAGTAAAAAGCTTGCATCTACTTTAATATCGATGTTTTTTTTGTTAGTTGCAGCCTTCGCTGAGGCGAGCTGTACAGAAATTCAAATAATGACTTTTAGATGTGGGGATGCGGAGTTGATGTATCGCCTGGGTCTTGGGCCGAATCCACATCAAGGTGCGGACGTTATTACTGTAGTCGGAGTAAAGCCATATGTTCCTGCGTCTGCAGGCCCGGATTATTTGGTTACGCCGGCCAGCAATAATGGCGGAACCAGCTACAGACCTTTAGGAGGAGCTAATTCTGCGCTTGATCCTCAAAAAGAAGAAATAAGGCAATGCAAAATAAAGGCGGATAACGCAAAAAGCACATGCTATGAGGCTTACCGGACGTTAAATAATTTGTGTAAGGCATCATCTGCATTGCTTGGTCGAGGTGCAGGATGGCTTGGGGGAAAAGTAATAAAGATTACTACTGGGGCGGTCGATCCCAAGTTATACGAGGCGGTTAAGTCAGCAGGAACCTTCACTGGCTTTGAGGCTGATATCCTCAGCTCAAGTTGTTCTGATCTCGATTCACGCGCAACAAATTATTGCGAGTCGGGAAGTGCAAAGATGATTTCTCAAAATTGTAAATAGTTTTTTACTCAGCTGTGCATGAGTCAGTAATGCACAGCTCATAAGAGAGGCTGATATGATAATGCTCAAAGATAATTGTCTTCTAGGGAGGGGCCGTAAAGAATATTTGGCTGATTTTAAAGCTGTTAGAGAAAATGGTTGGTGGAAGATATCAAAATTTCCGGCTCTTTTGGGCCTGCTTACATTAATATATGCATATTCACCTCCAGATGCAGTTTATGGGCGCACCTTAGCAGCATTTCTTTTTTATGCATGGTTCGACATAAGCTTGCATATGTCCTTAATCGAAAAAAAAATTAATATTCTGTATTTGATTGAATCTGACAGGGATGTTGAAGATGTTAATAGTGTCTAGTAATAGAATTAAAACTGTTTTGTTTTGCGTTGTATGTCTGTTTGCCTACATCATTTTTTTTGGTAGGGCGGATAAATTGAGTGTTCCTACAAAAGTCATAAATAATGCTCATTTGGCTGATCCGGGGGTAGACAAAGAGCTCTCGGCTTATCCTAAAAAGTCAAGTCTTAAAATTCCACCATCTGCTTTTTCATTCTACGAAAAACAAAGCAGAGAGGCTGAATTAAATAAGCTTGCGAATGAAAAGCAAGAGAAGATTCTGCCAAGAGAGCTGTACGATGCGCTTATTCGACGGGGTGCTGTCGTTGACAAAGATATGGCTCTACGAATGCAGACGAACTCCATGACGGCATCTGATTGGAGTAAAATTGATATTTACGCGGCGGAGCTTTTATCGGAGGAGGATAATTTTCACATAGAACTTTGGAAATATAAAAACTTTGATGAAATTAGCAGTGCGTTCGAGCAACGAAAGATAAAAACGGGAGTTTTCTATGGAACAGATTTGTTAAATGAACCCAATGCATATAGAGGCGCAAAATTTGGCAAAATTAAGGAGATAATTGATTCTGGCGCTATGCTTCCTGAGGATTTTATAAAGAAAGCAGTTAATGCTGGTAATATAGACTTGGCTATTCAGCTTAAGGCGGCTGGGTACAATGTAAATGCTGATTTTATTGACAAGCATAAATTAATGAACGCTATCGAGCTTCAGGTCGAAAACTATGCATTAAATCCGTACGGTTTCACGTATGAAGATGGGCTGAATGATATACAAAAGTTAATTGACCTTGGGGTGCCGCTGAAGGTGGGTGATGGCACTAGGGATGCGTTGGATCTTGCGTTGTATGGAGCTTACAATCAGGAGGGAGAGGAGGCGGTTAAGTTAATTATGTTGGCAAAAAAGCTTCACGACTTAGGTTTGCCTATAGAGCCGAGCCATGAAGAACTCATTGCGCAAATTAAAAATAATCGCCCCTATCTTTCTGACCAATTTGCAGATTTTTACTAATATAAAATCGATTTTTTAAAGTTACTTTTCTTGGGTCGAGCTCGTTTTAATTTAACCAAGCTTTATCTGGTTGCCAGGTTTTTGCCCAATCAGGCATAGCGGAGGCGGGCATAGGGCGCGCAATTCCGTAACCTTGGGCAAGCTCGCAGCCCATGGCTAACAAAATTTCCCCGTGAGCGATGGTTTCCACGCCCTCGGCTAATACGGTGCGGTGAAAGGCGGTGGCCAAGCTGACAATACCTTTGATAATGGCGAGGTCGTCTGTATCTTCCAGCATGTCGCGCACAAAACTTTGGTCAATCTTGAGCACTTGTGCGGGCAGTTTTTTCAGGTAGGCCAGCGAAGAATAACCGGTGCCAAAATCATCTAACGCAAAACTTACGCCCAATAGTTTACAGGCGTTGATGACGGCAGATACTTGAGTGATATCTTCCAGCGCGCTGGTTTCTAAAATTTCTAATTCCAAATTGCGAGGGTTGGCGGCGGGGTGAAGCAACAGTAATTCTTCCAAGCGTTTTGCAAAATTACTTTGTTGCAATTGAATGGCGCCAACGTTCACGCTAATGGGAATTTCAAGTCCCATCATTTCCCACTCAGTCATTTGTTCGAGCGCGGTTTCTATTACCCATTCGCCCAGTTCAATGCTCAATAAATGATTTTCAATCACGGGTAAAAAGGCTGCGGGTGGCAAGAGCCCATATTGGGGGTGTTGCCAGCGAATTAAGGCTTCGGCTCCAATAATTCTGCCCGTGCGCATGTGCACTTTGGGCTGGTAATAAAGAACGAATTCTTTGTTGTGCAAGGCCGTCCGAATATGTTCGAGCGTTTCGCGCTGATGCTTAACTGCTACATCTTTGGCGATATCAAATAAGTGGTAGCAATTTTTGCCGGCTTGTTTCGCTAAATACATGGCTTGGTCAGCATGGCGAAGCAATTGATCTGCGTCTGAGCCATCTTGCGGGTAAAGCGTCACGCCGATACTGGCGGAAACCTCCAGTGCGCGGTCGTCCATATGTACGGGTTCGGCAGCGGCATCCAGTAAGCGCCGAAGCAGCGGTTCGCAATCAGATGTGTGGTGCAAATCGGTGAGTACAACAACGAATTCGTCACCGCCAATACGGGCCAGTGTATCGCCTTCGCGTAGGGTTCCTTTCATGCGTTGCGCAAGCTTAATGAGAAGTTTGTCGCCCACGGCGTGGCCGTATTGGTCGTTAACGGCTTTGAAGCCGTCTAGGTCGAGGAACGCCACCGCCATAATCGATTCAGAGCGTGTTGTGTGCGCCATGGCTTGGTGCAGCCTATCTGCGAGCAATACGCGGTTGGGCAGATGAGTGAGCGCGTCGTAATGGGCAATGTTTTCCAGCGCGCGGTTAGTGTATTCAAGTTCCTGATTTGCGTGCTCTAACGCGATTTGAGCAGCCTTGTGCTCACTAATATCCTGAAAGACGCCATTGAGTTTGCTGGGCTTACCGTTTTCCATGGTCACGGTGCAAATTACTCGCACATCACGGCGGCGATTTTTAAGCGTGAGCATTTCCAGTTCTATATCAAAGTCTTCACCCGTGCTCATTGCCTTGCGCAACGCTTTGCTCAATAGCGGGCGCGACTCGGGCAAAAAGTATTTCAGCCCACTCTCAACCGTGGGTTGCACTTCTTCGGGGGTTGTATCCAGCAGTTGGTAAACCTGATCGGTCCAAAAGAGTTTTTGCGTGGCTATATCTAACTGCCAGCCGCCAATTTTGGCTACGTGTTGGGAAACGCTGAGTAATTCAGTGCTGGTGCGAAGCGCCCGTTCAGCATTGTGGCGTTCGGTGAGATCAATCGCAGTGCAACCTAAAAACCGCTGGCCATCGGCATTGGTAAAAACAAATTTAACCGTTAGCCAATGACGTACTCCGCTCGATGTTGGAACGTTCTCTATGGACTCAGTTTGCTGATTGGATAGAAACACGGATTGATCGTGATTGTGTAGTTTTAACGCCACGGCATGCGGCCAGTGGTCGAACACTGTAGTGCCCAGAATTTGTTCCGGCGGCTTTTGGAAAATGCGTTCAAAGGTTGGGTTGATATACACAAAGTAACCCGCCTCATTTTTGATAAAGGCGAGCGCGGGTGTTTTCTCCATAAATGCGCGGAAGCGCGATTCACTGGCATTAAGTGCCAGCTCGATCTCCTTGCGCTCGGTAATGTCTTGCGATGTGCCCAACATGCGCAGGGGCTTGCGGTTATCGTCAAAAATCGTGATGCCACGCGCTTCAATCCAGCGAATACCGTGGCTGGGGGTGATTATGCGGAAGTCGTATTGCACCTCGCCATTACCCTGCAGGCCCTGATAATGTCGATCGCGCAATAATTGGGCATCTTGGGGGTGAACCATTGCCATAAATTGTTCGGCAGTTGGCATGCCTAGCGCTGGGTCGCGCTCCATAATTTGGAACCACTCGCTGGATGCAGAGCCTGTGTTTGCGACCAAATCCAGTTCCCAGCTGCCTATTAGCGCGCGCGCCTGAGCTTCAGCCAAATGGGTTTTGCTGGCGGCCAGCTCCGCCTGAGTTTCCTTAAGCGAGGTGATATCGGTGCTAGTGCCAATCCAAAGGGTCAACTTACCTTGAGCATCGCGTAACGGGCTTGCGCGGGAAATGTGCCAGCGATAGGTGCCGTCGGCCCGTTTTAAGCGGAATTCAGTTTCGTAGTTGTCCCCGCTAGCGAGGGATCTGCTCCAGCGAATAACGGCTTGCTGCACATCGTCTGGGTGAACACGGTCTACCCAACCCGCGCCCATCATCTCGTCATAGCTTGTGCCAAAGTAATCGGTTACGTAGCGGTTCACGTAATTGAGTGCTCCGCTCGGCAGGGCGGTCCATACCTGCTGCGGAATCGAGGTTATAAGCCGTTGAAAATGCTCCTCATTTGACACGGCGCTAGGTTCGCCACCCAAAAGCCTATGGGTGATTGAATCCGGTTTGCTCATTCGTTATTCGTCTTAGTGATGCCTGATTTTTTTCAGGGGCAAAGTCATTCAATTATTGGACTAGTCCCCAAGTGTAGACAAAAAATAAGCATCTGCAGCCCCAGCATTAAGTGGATTGTGTAAAGCTTGCGTTAAACCCCACATTCGCATTGGCGAAGCACGCATTTTTGAACAAAACTCAAGTGTCGATTGTTCACGAGGCCGCCGTGCAAAATCTGAAATTATCTGAACTTATGGGTGCGCTGAGCTATGCCTTGGATATTACCGAGGGGCAGCCGCCTGGCCATTGTATCCGCTGCTGCTGGATAGGCATGAACATAGGGCAGGAGATAGATTTGCCTACGGCGGATCTGTGGGAGCTCTATTACGTCTTGCTCTTGAAAGATTTGGGTTGCAGCAGCAATGCCTCGCGCATATGCGAACTCTATTTAACCGACGACCTCTCCTTTAAGCGCGATTTCAAATGGGTGGATGGCAGCCTTCCGCAAGTAATGCGGTTTGTGTTGCGCCATACGGGGAGCTCGGCTGGCATTCTCTCGCGCTTTCGCGCCCTTTCAGACATATTTGCCAATGGCGATGCAATTGCCCAAGAGCTCATTCACACCCGTTGTACGCGCGGTGCAGATATCGCCCGCCGCCTGCGTTTTAGTGAGCCCGTTGCCAATGGCGTGCATTCGCTCGACGAGCATTGGGATGGTAACGGCCGCCCCGAGGGGCTAGCGGGCAACCAAATTCCCATATACGCGCGCATAGCCCTGCTTGCACAGGTAATTGATGTCATGAATTTTTCCGGGGGCGCAGAGGCGGCAATCGCTGAAGTCAAAGCGCGTTCGGGTACTTGGTTCGACCCGCAACTGGTCGACGCTTTCGTCACATTGGCGCAAGACCCGGGTTTCTGGGATGTACTCAATTCCACTCATATTGATAAAACCATATTGGCGCTGGAGCCCGGCGAGTATGAAAAGCCGCTGGATGAAGATTTTCTGGACGACATTGCCGAAGCCTTTGGCCAAGTGGTGGACGCAAAAAGCCCCTATACCTCAGGCCATAGCGCCCGGGTGGGTTTGTACAGCGCGCTCTTGGCCGAGGATTTGGGCATAACTCCCTTGCGCCAGCGCTGGCTAAAACGCGCGGCCCTTTTGCACGACATGGGCAAGTTGGGTGTAAGCAACAGCATTCTGGATAAACCCGGCAAGCTCACCGATGTGGAGTACGAGCAAGTCAAAATGCACGCGGTTTATACCGGTAAGATTTTAGAGCGGGTTGAAGCCTTTGGGGAGTTGGCCAGAGTCTCGGCTGCGCACCACGAGCGATTGGACGGTAAAGGCTACCCCTTGGGCTTAACAGCCGAGTTCATCACGCTGGAAACCCGCATTATCACCACCGCCGATATTTTTGATGCCATCACTGCTGAGCGCCCTTACCGGGGAGCCATGCCGGTTGAGAAAACCTTGTCGATCATGGCAGAAACCTTGGATACCGCTATTGATAGGGATTGCTTTGAAAGTTTGAAGCGATTGATTGGCACATACCCGCATTTTTTCCCTTCGTGAGATCTTAAGGCGCGACTGTCCTAGCCGCGCCCTGCCTAGAATTGCTAGAATTCGCGTCCTTACCTGATTGGGTCAGTTTCCCAAGGTTATCTGAGACTTTTCGCGTGCAATCATCCCCCTTACCCTTTGAACGCCGTGTCGTTATGTCGCTGGCGGCGCTCTATACCTTTCGTATGTTCGGCCTGTTTTTGCTGTTGCCGGTGCTGGCCTTGTATGGCACGCAATACGAGCATCACACGCCTTTTTTACTAGGTGTTGCACTTGGGGCTTATGGGGCGAGCCAAGCATTTTTGCAGATTCCTTTTGGCATTTTGTCGGATCGTATTGGCCGCAAACCCATTATTTTGTTGGGGTTAGTGGTGTTTATTGTGGGTAGTGTGATTGCTGCTCAAGCCACGAGTGTGTACGGCTTGATTCTTGGCCGCTTCTTGCAAGGCGGTGGTGCGATCTCTGGTGTGGTTATGGCGTTACTCACGGATCTTACTTCTGATGAAAGCCGCACCAAGGCTATGGCAACCATAGGCGCATCTATTGGTGTTTCCTTTTCAGTCGCCATGACAGTTGGCCCCTTGGTGGCAAATTGGGGTGGAGTAGGGGCGATTTTTTGGATTACCGCTGCGCTGGGGGTGATTGGAATTTTCATCCTTTTCGCACTTATCCCATCCGTGAAAGAGGCTCCACAACCCAAACGCGAGGCCGTGCCTGCTCCTGAGTTGTTTTGGAAAACCTTTAAAAACCCCGAATTATTGCGTTTGAACCTGGGCATTTTTGCACTGCATTTTGTGCTTATGGCCAACTTTATGGTGCTGCCGCAAATTCTTGAACAGCAGCTGCACATTGAGCGTAGCCACCACGGTATCTTGTACTTCCCCATGCTGGTGGTGGCCTTTGCCATTATGCTGCCGTTTGTGATCATTGCGGAAAAACGCCGCAAGATTAAATCGGTGTTTTTGGGCGCTATAGGCCTTTTAGCGTTGATGGAGCTGGCCTTGATCGTGTCTCCACCCAGCCTTGTGTTCACGCTGGCGGCCATTTTCTTTTTCTTTGTTGCCTTTAATGTGTTGGAAGCGACTTTGCCATCCATGGTGAGCAAAATCGCGCCCGCCGGCTCCAAGGGTACGGCGACTGGAATTTACGCCACTAGCCAAGTGATTGGTGTATCTGCTGGTGGCGCGGCAGGCGGTTTCTTACTGCAACATTACGGTATGGTTGCCGTGCTCGGCTTGGGTGCTGTGTTCACCTGCATTTGGCTTGCGGTCGCTTGGTCTATGAAGCCACCGCGTTTCCTTGCCAGCGTGCTTATCCCTTTGCGTCATCACAACGGCGACGAGATTGCAGCAAAGCTACGTGCGGTAACCGGCGTTGCAGAGGTGGTAATTGTGGAATCTGAAAATACTGCTTATCTCAAAGTTGATCAGCAGCAGGTGGATCGCAAAGCGTTGAATGCGGTTGTTGAGGGTTAACGAAGCAAGCATATTTAGGTCATCCTCGCGCAGCGGGGATCCAGCTCTTGATTTCTTATCTTTAACACTGGATCCCCGCTGCGCGAGGATGACGACTCCCTGTTAAATCTAAACAAAACTCACTATCTAGATTGCCGCTCCGTAGCTCTCCGTGTAGAGTGCGAAATCTTCGAAGAAGAGATATTTCTCCCTCCGAAAATAACCCGAATGTCGCCTGATAATAATTGATGAGGGCGATTACACCAGCAAACCAAGACCAGCTAAAGAGGACCGCCCCATGGCACGTGGTATCAATAAAGTCATTATCATCGGCAATATCGGCCAAGACCCAGAAGTAAAATACATGCCTTCCGGCGGCGCAGTGACCAACGTCAGCATCGCCACCTCAGAAACCTGGAAAGATAAGAATACCGGCCAACCGCAAGAGCGTACCGAA
Source organism: uncultured Cellvibrionaceae bacterium (assembly GCA_964581625.1). Taxonomy (GTDB): domain Bacteria; phylum Pseudomonadota; class Gammaproteobacteria; order Pseudomonadales; family Cellvibrionaceae; genus Cellvibrio. The sequence continues at coordinate 49,642 of CAZOPE010000018.1, read as the reverse complement.
TGGCACCGTGTGGTGTTTTTTAATCGCTTGGGCGAAATTGCTGGCGAATATTTAAAGAAAGGCAGCAAAGTTTATATTGAAGGTTCATTGCGTACTCGCAAATGGCAAGCACAAGACGGCACCGACCGTTACACCACTGAAATCGTTGCCAACGAAATGCAAATGCTCGATGGCCGTGGCGATAATCAAGGCGGTGGCAACTACAACCAAGATCAACAATACGGCGCACCACAAGGTGGTGGCTACCAAGGTGGCGGCGCTCCAGCCCCGCAACAAAACCGCCCACAACAAGGTGGCCACAGCAACCAAGCTCCTGCGCACAGTGCACCGCAACAGCCCGCTGGGTTTGATTCATTTGATGATGATATTCCCTTCTAAGTGTTTTAAAAAAAGCCTCTCATTGCAGAGGCTTTTTTGTTTGTGGAAGAAAATAAATAGGGATAAAAAATTTTTTAATTCAGGCCGAAATATATTTCAGCTATCGGGCTGGTGGATAAAGACTAAATAAAATAACCGCTAAAAAATAAAGTAGGGAAATTTATGGCTATTAATAAAGTGCGGTTCATCTGTCTCGCCATTTTATGTTATTTGCTACTTGGTTGCGGCGGAGGCAGTAATGGAACTACTACGCAAAATTCTTCTGAAACAAATGTCAGTTTTAGTTCAAGCTTTTCATCTTTACCAGCATCAAGCTCCTCAGCGGCCAATCAGACACTTACGCAAAAAATTGATGCTTACTTGGAGACCAATCAAGAAGCTGATCAGCCCGGCATCAGTATATTGGTAGTGAAAAATGGAATGGTTGCTTATCACCGCAGCAAAGGTATGGCTGATCTCACGAGAGGCACAAGTATATCTACGCAAACGGGTTTTCTGCTGGCGTCGGTTAGTAAGCCTTTCACTGCACTTGCGATTATGCAATTAGTGGAAAAGGGGCAGCTACGTGTGACAGATTCATTGTTGGATTATATTCCTGAGTTGCCGCCATCCTGGGCGAAAATTACTATTGACCATTTATTAACGCATAGATCGGGTATCTACGACATTATTAACGATGGCTGGCGACCAACTTTGCTTAATGGAATGACGAATAATGATCTTATCGCTTATTTAATTCAGAACCCGGCGCTGGAATTTGAGCCGGGTACAAAAGGCGATTACAGCAACACTGGATTTGCGCTTTTAGCAACTATTGTTGAGCGAGTTTCAGGTCTTAGTTTTTCAAATTACATGAAGCTTAATATATTTGCTCCAGCCAATATGAATTCCTATATTGCTGACCAAAATCAGGATATCAAAACGGGTGATGCGCTGAATTATGCTCGACTACGTACTTATTATGGCATTACAAATTATTTGATAGGCTCGTCAGGGCAAGTTAGTTCAACTGAGGATATGTTTAATTTTTTTGAAGCATTGCGTTCTGGCAAAATTATATCCGCGAATACCTTGGCGATCATGAGTCAGCCGCACAGTAATATTCAAGGTGGTGTTATGGGGTACGGATTTGGCGTATCAGGTGATGCACTCTCGCATGCCGGACAATGGGATGGTTTTGAAACAGAAATTTCAATTAACTCACGCACGGGTATTGAATCGGCGATTCTTACAAATTCAGGTGCTGTGGGTAGGAATAAAATCAAAGCAATTATGCACATCATTTACTCTACGAAGTTTTAAAATTATATCGTTCCCCTGTTGGAGCTTGGGGGCGCCAGCAAATGGTTGCAAAAGCGAGTTTTGGCTCTAAAGAGTTTGGCCGCACTTTAGGGGTTGGCGCTGATTTGGGCTTCTCCATTTATTCAGCGCTGGATTTATGTGATATATGGCATAAATTAATGGTTGGATATTGGCGGTTATAATTTATACTTCCGCTCCGGCCTTTAAATGCGAATCGGTTACATGCAGGAATTTTATAAAAAAGCGCTCATCACCTTTTTGTGCCTTGTGCTGCTGAGCCTGCTGGTGGGTTATTTTTGCGTAAACCGTACCTTTTTGCGTGTTTCCCTGTTGCCATCCCAAACGGGCGTGCTGCCGTGGCATTCCGGCTTTGATACCGATGTACCGCGCGGTGGCGCGTCAAGGGCGCGTTTGGAAGATGATAAGTTCAGCCTGAGTTTTGAGTTTAACTTGTCTCACCAAGCCCAATACCCCAACGCTGCCCTTGAGATGAGGTTCGACAAGGCCGAAGGCGCGTCGGGCTTGGTGGACTTATCGCAATATGATCATCTCTCTTTCAGTGCCAAATGTGCGCCTGCCAATATCATCATGTTTTCAACGCACATTTTTGAGGAAAAGCTGACGGTTCCTAGCGACCCGGATACCTACCGTGGCCCCGTGACTTTCTTTTCGTGCAATGAAAATTGGAAGCATATCGAGCTAGACTTAACCCGTTTGGAAACGCCGCAGTGGTGGTTTGATAAGTACAAGCTGGCGCTTTCTAAGAAGGAATACAAGCTAGATAAGGTGAGCAAGCTGATTTTTGGTAGCAGCTTCCAAAGCCCGTTTGACGTGGACGCTAAGGTTCAGATGCAAGAGATTGTTCTGAGCGGGCGCGATTGGTTTTATCTCTACTTATTGGGTGGCTTTCTGTTAGTGGTGTGGACAAGCTACGGGTTCTGGTTTTTTCATCGCCATACTCGGGCAGTGGTGGATGCATTGCACGAAAAGATGCAGCGCGACCGGCCCTTGGTTGCTTATCAGCAATTAACGGTGGAGCCTCATAGGGATAAAGAAAAGAGTTCAATCCTTCATTTTATGGCAACCAATTACTCCAACGCGGAGCTGAGCTTGGAATCCATGGCAGCCACCATTGGTGTTAGCCGTACCAAAATCAACGATATCCTCAAGGCTGAACTGGGTTTTACCTTTACGGGTTACCTCAACAAACTCAGGCTCACGGAGGCAGCGCGTCTCTTGGCGGATAAGGAAGATGCAAATATTGCAGAGATCGCCTATTCCGTTGGCTACAAAAATGTCTCCTATTTCAACAAGCTTTTTAAGGAAGAATACAGCTGCACACCCAAAGCCTTTAAATCCTTGCGTGACCGCGCGCCTGAAAGTGACAAAGAGAATTCAACTTAAACGAAAAAAAATTCAACTATTTGCAATTTGATAGGGTTTTTAGCAAAAGGATTAAAGGTAGACCTCGGTTTTTAATAGGCTTTCTACGCCCCCCTTCGGGTGGTGTTTTACGCTAATAATAAAATCAGGTTCTCCATGAAAATAATAAATACAGTTGCCTTGTGTGCGATCTTTGTTGCGACGTCTGCCTGTGGTGGGGGTGGCTCCTCTTCCTCTGCTCCAGTTCAGCCCGTTGCGACTAGTTCGTCTAGTTCTTCCAGTTCGTCCTCATCAAGCTTATCGTTGTCCTCGTCTAGCTCAGTTTCCTCAGCGTCTAGCTCGTTCGCGTACCCCAGTTACAACACTAAGCCCCTCGCGCCCGATACAACTGGCATGGGGCGCACTGCTGTCCAAATCGCCAGCAACATAAGCCTAGGTTTCAACATAGGTAATACGCTGGAAGCGACAGGTGGAAAATCCGAAACCTTTTGGGGGAATCCCAAAATCACCAAGGAATTTGTCGCCTTCGTGAAACAGGCAGGCTTTTCAGCGGTGCGCTTACCCGTTTCTTGGGACCAATACGCCAACCAAACCACTGCAGAAATTGATGCTGCTTGGCTGGGCCGTGTGAAAGAGGTTGTGCAGTACTGTGTGGATAACAACCTCTATGTCGTGGTGAATATTCATTGGGACGGCGGTTGGCTTGAAAACAACGTTACACCTGCCAAGCAGGCACAAAACAACGCCAAACAAAAAGCCTTTTGGGAGCAAATTGCAACCCAGCTGCGCGAGTTCGATGAGCGTGTGATCTTTGCCAGCGCCAACGAGCCCAATGTGGAAACGGCTGAGCAGATGGCGGTACTACAGTCTTACCACCAAACCTTTATTGACACTGTGCGCGCAACCGGCGGCAAAAACACCTACCGCGTGTTGGTCGTACAGGGGCCAAGTACGGATATCGAAAAAACCAACAAGCTTTGGTCGCAATTGCCTACGGATACGGTGAAAGACAAGCTCATGGCTGAAATTCATTTTTACACGCCGTGGAATTTTACCGGCATGACCAAAGATGAAAGTTGGGGCAACCAATTCTTTTACTGGGGTAAGGATTTCCATTCCAAAACCGACACCGCACACAACCCAACCTGGGGCGAGGAGGCAGCGGTTGATCAGCTCTTCAAACTCATGAAAACCCAATTTGTGGACAAAGGCATTCCCGTGCTGGTGGGTGAATTCGGCGCAAGCTTACGCAGCAATCTCACTGGCGATGATTTGACATTGCATTTGACGGGCCGCGCACATTATTTCAATTACGTTGTTAAACAATCCCTCGCCAATGGCTTAACTCCCTTTTTCTGGGATACCGGTGGCTTGCTGGATCGCACCAATAACAAAGTCCTGGATCAGCAAGCTTACAACGCGCTTATCCAAGGCCTTAGCAAGCCTTAACTTGCAATCAACCTAACTCAACGAATCGCAACAACACAGTGAAACTATTATGAATAATCATCCAGATCTTGTTAACAATATCCTCAACAGCCATTTCGTAAGCTCCTTGTTTGATGTGAATGTTATTGACTATTCCGCGGGGAAAATTGTGCTTGGCTTTCACGCTCGCGGCCCTGTTTTCACGGGAGCATTGGGTTGCATTGTCGATTGTGTTGCGCGCATCGCAGCGCATGAGTCGCTGGGTAATTGCTTTGTGTCTGAGTATGAACTGAGCTCGTCAAACCAATCGGTAACGGGAGATTTTGTGGCAAGTGCGGGCATTGAAACAACGAGTGATGAAAATGCTATCTATCACTGCGAAATTAACGCGGTAGAAAACTCTGTTTATAAGCCCATTGCTGAATCGCAAGGTACGCTAATTAAAATTAATTAATAAACAGAGCGACATCTATGAAAATCAAACGCGAGTTACTGGCTTTGCTCGGCGGCATTTTGTTGCTGCCGGGTATAGCCTCAGCACAAGCACGTGATATTAATATCGACCTGAATAGCATTCAGGGCAATTTAAATACGACCTTTAAAACGAGCGTGGGTGCTGGCCGCGCAAACGAAGGTTTGCGTGCCGATTGGCAACAACAGTTGGCAGAAATTAAGCGCGATACGGATTTCAAATTTATTCGCATGCACGGTTTGCTGACCGATGACATGGGCGTTTATCGCGTGGATGACAAAGGCCAAGAGCAATACAATTTTCAATATGTAGATGCACTCTACGATTACATTCTCAGCATAGGCATGAAGCCTTTTGTAGAGTTGGGTTTTATGCCGTCAGCATTGGCGAGCGGAAACAAAACGATTTTTTGGTGGCGTGGCAACGTTACTCCTCCAAAAGATTACGATAAATGGGAAAAGCTGATCCAAGCACTTACGGAACATTGGACCAAGCGTTACGGCGCTCAGGAAGTTGAAAGTTGGTATTTTGAAGTGTGGAACGAACCCAATCTGGACGGTTTCTGGGCGGGCACTCAAGCAGAATATTTCAAACTCTACAATCACAGCGTGCGCGCCATTAAGCGCGTAAACCCCAAATATAAAGTGGGTGGCCCTGCAACGGCGGGTGCGGCGTGGATACCGGAGATGATTGCCTACTGCGCAAAAAATAATGTGCCTTTGGATTTTGTAAGTACGCATTCTTATGGCGTGAACCAAGGCTTCTTGGATGAGTTTGGTAAAACCGGAACTGTACTTTCAAAGGATGAATTATCTGTAGCGCGCGACGTTTTGCAAAACCGCAAAGAAATTCAGCAATCAGCTATGCCGAATTTGGAGTTGCATTACACCGAGTGGAGTTCGTCTTACACGCCTGCAGATCCTACGCATGACTCGTATCACCAAGCCGCGTATATTTTGCAAAAATTAAAGCAAGTGGGTGACTCTGCGCAATCCATGTCTTATTGGGTTTTTACTGATATCTTCGAAGAACCGGGGCCACGTTTTGAAGCGTTCCACGGCGGCTTTGGTTTGATGAATACCCAAGGCATTAAAAAGCCAGCTTACTTTGCATATCAGTTTTTAAATAAGTTATCGCCCATTGAATTAAAAAATACAGATGCGCAATCCATCGCAACCAAAGATGACAAAGGCAATGCACAAGTTCTGCTGTGGGATTCAACACGCACGCTTCCAGACGGTGTAAACAACCAGCAGTATTTCATCAAAGATTTACCGCCAGCCAACAAGGGCGAGGTGAAGGTTCGCTTGCAAGGGTTGAAAAAAGGAAATTATCAACTGGCGATTTCGCAAGTGGGCTATCGCCAAAATGATGCATTTACCGCGTACATTGATTTGGGGTCTCCGGCGCAATTAAGTAAAGCGCAAGTGGCAGAGCTCAAGGCCAAAAGCGCAGGAGCGCCGTCGCAAGTTAAGAATATAAAGATCGGCTCCGAAGGGCTTTTTAGCATGGGCCTTCCTTTACGCGAAAACGACGTCTATTTGCTGGAGCTGCGCAGAGTTCAATAGGTGTATTTGCGCGCTCATCAACCTTGGTAGGTTGTTTGAATCTACCAAGGTCTATCTTCCTATCGCCAACGCGTAGTTGGTCGTCTTGGCTCGTATTCTGACAATTATCATATATTTTTGATGACATTCTTCTGTGCGCCGCCTTCCGTCGCTATTTCATACTAGGTCTATCACCGGCTCTCCCATTTTCCTTCTATAAAAATAATGAGAGGTAAGTGCAATGTTACGAATAACCCCGCTTTTGATTTAGGTAATGTGTGTTCCTGCACGGCTGGCTGGGCCCCTTGGCCAGCCGTTTTTTCGCGGGCGAGCACATTAGGTGCAGACCGAACAAGACTCCTTTAGAATGACGCGCACAGAAAGGCGGTAGTTCCAATCCGCCTCGGTTTAGCTCAATCAGTTGTAGGACGGTATGTGTGAATAATAAAAGTGAACTCTTATCCCAGTTGCGTATCGACCGTGAGGCTAATCCCAGCGGGCGCCCGGTTTGGCCTTGGGTTGTAGGTGGCGTTGCCGCCGTATTACTTATTGTGGGTGCCTATCAACTTTTTTCAGACTCCGCTCCCTTGCCGGTTAAAGTTCAAATGGCGCGCATGGCCACGGTAGATTCATCTTCAGCCAGCGTGTTGGATGCAACCGGTTATGTGGTGGCGCGCCGTCAAGCCAACGTATCTTCAAAAGTAACTGGCCGCGTTCTCGAGGTGCTTATTGAAGAAGGTATGTCGGTTGAAAAAAATCAAATAGTCGCGCGCCTTGATGACATTAATGCGAGAAAAAGTTTTGATGTAACCAAAGCCGAATTGGAAGCAGCCAAAGCGCAAGCCAGTGAAGTTCGCGCGCGCTTAGTTGAAGCAAAATTAAATTACGAACGCAACAACACACTTTTACAAAAGCAATTGGTTAGCCAAGCATCTTTCGATCTCATTAAAGCGAATTACGATTCATTGCGTGCGCAACTTAATAACCGCGAAGAAATTGTTACCGTTAACGAAAAATTGCTCGCGCAGCAAAAACAAAATTTAGATGACTTTGTGTTGCGCGCACCTTTCGCTGGTGTTGTTATCGCAAAGACTTCGCAGCCTGGCGAAATGATTTCCCCCATTTCAGCAGGCAGTGGTTTTACTCGTACCGGTATTTGTACCTTGGTGGATATGACCTCGCTCGAAATTGAAGTGGACGTTAACGAATCCTATATTCAACGTGTGCATCCAGGTCAATTAGCAGAAGCCGTTTTGGAAGCTTACCCTGAGTGGAAAATCCCAGCTAAAGTTGCTGCGATTATTCCAACAGCAGATCGCCAAAAAGCAACCGTGAAAGTGCGCGTTGCTTTCCAAAATCTTGACCCGCGCATCTTGCCTGATATGGGTGTGAAGGTATCCTTCCTGAATCCTGAGCCGGTAGAAAAACAAAAACCAAAAGAACCTTTAGGTATTCGTGTTCCAACGACTGCAGTGCGTTCTGTGGATGAAAACAAATACGTATTTGTTGTTAAAGATGGCGTAGTGCAGCAACGCAAAGTAAAACTCAACGCCAGCTACGGCAGCGATGTTTATATCTCTGAAGGCCTGAGTGCCGGTGAGGATTTTGTGGTGGAAGTAACACCCCAGTTAAAAAATGGTTCCAAAGTGATTCAAGAATAATAAAACGAAAAATGCGCAGCAAACACTGCGCATTTTTTTCATCTGTTACAAACGGAGGATCTATGTCGAATTCCGCAGCCTTAGACGCTTATGGCAATAGCACCATGGTGAGCCTGAGAAATATCAGCAAAACCTATAAAAAAGGCAAAGAGTCTGTTCCGGTTTTAACAGATATTAATTTGGATATTCGGCGCGGTGACTTTGTTGCTTTGATGGGGCCATCGGGCTCTGGCAAAACAACGCTGCTTAATTTGTTGGGTGGGCTTGATAATCCCACATCTGGCGAGCTAACTATTGCTGGGCAGCGGATTGATAAATTGTCATCTGCGCAGCTCACCAAATGGCGCGCGGAAAACGTCGGTTTTATTTTCCAGTTTTACAATTTAATGCCCGTGCTTTCTGCTGAAAAGAATGTGGAGCTTCCGCTCTTACTGACGAACCTCAGTAGCAAGGAGCGTAAAAAGCACGTTGCTGCTGCATTGGATTTGGTTGGCTTAAGTGAGCGCGCCAAGCACTACCCCCGCGAGCTATCCGGTGGCCAGGAGCAGCGCGTAGCCATTGCGCGCGCATTGGTGAGTGACCCTAATTTGCTCTTGTGCGATGAGCCGACAGGCGATCTCGACCGCGTTACTGCCGATGAAATTCTTGCACTTATGCAGGAATTAAATCGCGACCAACTAAAAACCATCATTATGGTAACTCACGATCCGCGCGCTGCGGATCATGCGCAACATACCTTGCATTTAGATAAAGGCAAACTGGTCGGCGAGGTTTAATATGAAATACCTTTATTTCATTTTTAAAAATCTCGGGCGAAAAAAAGTTCGCACTGTATTGACCGTCCTTTCAATCATGATTGCTTTTCTGCTGTTCGGGTTATTGCGGTCTTTGAGCGCTGCGTTTGATGGCGGTGCGCAAATTGCCGGAGAAGACCGGCTTGTGAGCATCAATAAAGTTACGTTGATTCAGCCCTTGCCCTACGCCTATTTAGCCAAAGTAAAAGCCTTGCCGGGTGTGGAAATTGCCACCATGGCCAACTGGTTTGGGGGTTACTATCAAGACAAGAAAAACCAATTTCCGCAGTTTCCTGTTAATGCCGATGTGCATTTTTCGTTGTATAAAGATTCTTTGAGTATTTCCGACGATGCTCTAAAAGTATGGAAGCAAGATAGGACCGGTGCGGTTATTGGTGAGGCGCTCGCTAAAAAATTTGGTTGGAAAGTGGGGGACCGAATTCCGCTAATCAGTATGTTCCCGCAAAAAAATGGTAGCACAACGTGGGAATTCACCATCGACGGAATTTTCAAAGGTACAGACAAAGGTCGTGATACGAACTTTATGTATTTTCATTACGATTACTTTGATAAGGCGCGTCAATTTGATGAAGGCACCATTGGTTGGATGATTATCAAAGTTAAAGATCCCAAACAATCGCCAGAGGTTGCAAAAGCAATTGATGCATTGTTTGAAAACTCTTCTGCAGAAACAAAAACAGATAGTGAAAAGGAGTTTGCCAAATCATTCGCAAAACAATTTGGTGATGTTGGTTTAATTACCACCATTATTTTGGGGGCGGTATTTTTCACCATGTTGCTTGTTGCGGGCAACAATATGTCGCAGAGTTTTCGCGAGCGTATTCCAGAAATTGCGGTACTCAAAACATTGGGTTTTAAAAATCAAACTGTTATGTGCTTGATTTTAGCCGAGGCATTAATTATTTGTGGTATCGGTGGCTTATTAGGTTTGAGCTTAGCCGGATTCTTTTTGAGTCTCGCCAAAGATGCCTTAGCAGCAAATTTACCCGGTATGCACATGGGGGCAGACGTGATTTTCTCAGGTCTCATATGGATAGTGGTCTTTGGAGCCGTAACGGGTGTAGTACCCGCTGTGCAGGGCTTGCGCTTAAATATTATTAGCGCGTTGCGGAGGAACTAGTAATGAGCATCAATTGGCTTTTCCAGTTATACATCATTACGGTCATGAATTTGCGCAATATTCCTCGGCGTTGGGGAACCTCTCTTGTCGCAGTTTTTAGCGTTACCTGTGTTGTTGCTGTGTTTATTGGCGTGCTCTCAATGGCAACAGGTTTTCAAAAAACCATGTCTAATTCCGGTGCGAAAGATAGAGTGATTATCATGCGCTCCGGTGCCACCTCTGAGATGAGTAGTGGCTTAAGCTATGAGCAATCGCAATTGGTTTCTCATTTGCCCGGTGTTTTAAAAGATGGCGACACACCGCTCAGCTCTGCTGAATTATTTGTGGTTGTCGACATTCCCAAAAAAGCGACCAATAGTTCAGCCAATGTGTCTCTGAGGGGTGTAATGCCAGCCGCTTTTCTTGTGCGCGATAAATTTAAAATTACTGAAGGTCGTAATTTTGAAATGGGGAAAAATGAAATAATCGTGGGGCGCGCGGCACAAAAGCAGTTTCAAAATCTTAACCTTGGAGCCAGCATAAAAGTAGGGCAAGCCCAATGGCAAATCGTTGGAGTGTTTGAAGAAGGCGGAGGCTTGGCTGAATCTGAGTTATGGTGTGACGCCAAACTTCTGCAAGCAGCTTATCGTCGCGGTAATAGCTACCAAACAATTCGTGTCAAAATATCACCGACGGCTTTACCTGATTTACGTGCAGCAGTTGCTGTTGATCCAAAATTGTCATTGGATGTTAAAACTGAATCTGAATTTATGTCTGAGCAATCAGCGCCACTAACGCTCTTTATCAAAGCCGTTGGTTATCCCGTGGCGATTATTATGGCAATCGGTGCAATTTTCGGCGCAATCAACACCATGTACACGTCGGTATCCACACGCACTCGGGAAATTGCGACTCTGCGTGCTTTGGGTTTTGGTGCATTTCCCGTCGTTTTTTCAACCTTAGTGGAGTCCTTAGTGCTTGCAGTTGTGGGTGGCGCATTGGGGGCGGTTGCGGTTTATGTCGCGTTCAATGGCTACACAGTTTCCACCTTAAACTTTTCCAGTTTTAGTCAGGTTGTGTTCGATTTTGCGGTAACGCCAGCCTTGGTAAAACAAGGGGTTATTTTTGCGGTGGTTATAGGTTTAGTCGGCGGTTTGTTTCCTGCTATTCGTGCGGCCACCTTGCCTGTTGCGCATGCGTTGCGTGATAAAGGTTAGTGTTAAATTAAGAAACGCAAAAAGCCGCTAGAATTTTCTACGCGGCTTTTTTATTTATGTTGCACATTGGGCCATGTTCAATGCGTTAACAAATGAGACAAAATTATCTTGTCAAATTTGGGTAAGGCTATAAAAATTAAATTAGAAATAAAAGCAGACGGATATCATCGACTTTTTTTAAACATTTATCGTTTTGTAAACGTTAAAGCGGCATCAACAAAATAAATCGTTGTGCTCCCTTCATAGCCCGAGTCGGTTCCAAAAATTACCCATAAAGATCCATTAGCGTCTGAATAGGTAGTAAATTTTCCTGTTTCACTTTTTAGCGTTTTCTTTTTGTACGTTTGGTCTGTGTTGTCGCAATCAACTCCATTTTCTATGTTGCCTAGTACTAATACATCGCTGCCACCTGCAGCTTGATTGCTTTTATCAATATTGAGCAGGTAGAAGCCTGTGCCATCGTTAACCGCTTTGGGTTCAGTTTTTGCTGCTCCGGCTTTTACGTAAACTGAGCCGCCCGGTGAGCCACCTATGCCTGAGCAACCGCTATGGACGTTGGTTCCTATCCCTACCTCGAAATCAATTTCGTACCGAGTGTTGGCCTCAAAGCCGGTAAACTTTTTGGTTATAAACATAAAAAGATCATCGCTGTGATTATTGCCGGTAATTTTAATTCCCTTACGGTTTTGCCCAAGCGCTCCGGGTAAGTTCGTAAAGCTAGATGACAACTCATAAAATGTTTCTTCACCTGCGGGGTAGTCTGCAAATCCTGCCGTCCAGCCCTCTGCTTGGGTATTAAAATCAACGTTAATCAACTTGGTATTGTTTGGCGTAGGCGAGCCGGCGCTAAGCTTGCCACCACCACAGGCACTAAGGCTTGCAGCCAATATAATGCCCGCTGAAATTTTTAATAAAGTGTATGGCATGAGCGGTTCCCTAAATTCTTAAAAATAGTAGTTGTTTGCATGACATTCTGCTGTTTAAACCTAGGGAGGTCTGTAGATATTGTGTAGGAACTTGTAAAAATCTGTAGGGCCATGAATTTTGGGAGATAGTAATAGCGGCGTTACAAACTATTACAATTTAGTTCATCTCTGTAACAGTTTTTGGTGTGGCATCTTAGGTAGCATTAGGTTTATTAGATAAAAAAATAAAGTTGCATTTAAAGGAGTTTGTCATGAAAAAAATAATCCAATGCCTGTGCATCAGTTTGCCTTTGGTTGCCTGCGGAGGTGGTGGCTCGTCCACTGAAACTCCGCGCATTGCACCGCAAGTAAATACAGATTATTCGAGGCTTAAACAATCCAAACTTGAGCCCGGCCCGCTAAAGCAAGTGTCTACAAGTGAACTGACGGATATGGTCAAAAATGGGTTGCGTATATCCCTTCGCGATGACCAAAACTTTAATGAACTTGCTCGTGCTGCAACTCTAGGCGGGAAGGTTTCGCTCGCGAGCGATTCCAAAAACACAGGAAATTTCTCGGGCACGAATGTTCAAGTAGAAAATGTTGATGAAGCCGATGTAGTTAAATATGACGGCCGCTATATTTTTGCAGCAACCCCCATCACCTATACAGACGCGGGCCCAAAAGCTGAGCTAAAAATATTTTCAACAGACGCGGCGACGGCAACAAGCGTACCTGTGAGTACAACAACGATTGATACGAGTTATTGGGGCGATATATCGGATTTGTACTTGGTGTCTGATGCTTCTGCAACCAGCGGGTTGGTGACCATTCGCCGGTCTATGAACTTTATGTATTTTGCCAAGACGATGAGCGGCACAACTACGGCTAATGTAGCTTCGCCTGAAACCCGGATTGCTCCAGCGTCAATTGCAACTGTCGATGATAAAAGAATGATCATGCCGCAAGATATGGATCGAGGTGTTGAGATTTCCCTCTATGACGTGCGCACTCCTAGCTCGCCTGCAAAAGCCTGGACAATGACGGTAGATGGCGATTTATTGGCGACGCGTAAAATAGGTAATACTTTATATGTAGTCACCAGTTTTGTTCCAGCGATTCCCGATTTGCGTTATGGCGTAACCGCTAAAGAAGATTTGGTGGCAAACGAAAAATTAATTGCATCTACTTCCCCAGAGAAATTGTTACCTAAGTATGCAATTAACGGCGGTGCAGACCAACCGCTCAATAAAACCTCATGCTTGGTTTCATCCAATCAGAAATCCGATGATGGTTACCTCAATTTAATAAATATCACTACGATAGATCTCAGCAAGCAAGCATTAGTGAGCTCGGTTTGTATTAATACACATGTTGAAGGCGTTTATAGTTCGCTGAATAACGTGTATCTGGGCGGGTCCGACCCTGCCTCTTGGCAGGATTGGTCGAGTTTTTCAGTCGTCCACCAATTTAAATACACCCCAACTGGTGTGAGTTATGTAGCGAGTGGAAGTGTTGAAGGGATATTGGGATGGAATGAGCCCTCCTATCGGATGGATGAACACCAAGACGCTCTGCGCCTTGTAACCACTCGATACAGCGATAAAGGTGAACCCAAACACCAATTGAGCGTATTGCAAAAAACAAGTGGTAAGAGTGAATTGGCGTTAGTGGCACAGTTACCCAATAAGTTGCAGTCAGAGCCAATAGGAAAGCCAGGTGAAGACATTTATGCCGTAAGATTTAATGGAGACCGCGCGTTTGTGGTGACCTTTGAGCGCAAGGATCCTCTCTATGTATTGGATCTGGCCGACGCAAAAAATCCAAAAATTGCAGGGCATTTGGAGATCCCAGGATTCTCAACCTTCCTTCGCCCCATCGGTAAGGATTATGTGTTCTCCTTGGGGAATCAAACGGATGCAGAGGGTCGTCAAACAGGCGTTAAGGTTGCACTCTATGATGTAAGGGATATCACTAAACCCCTAGAGGTGAGCAATCATGTCTTTGGTGATGGTGGTAGTTGGAGCGAGGCGCTTTATGACTACCATGCGTTAACATTTTTACAAAATGGCGAAGACCAACTCCGAGTGAGCCTGCCAATGGTGCTTTATAAAACGGAGCAAATTAAAGACAGCTTAAATTACGCTTGGCTTAACACCGGTTTGCATATGTTTGAAATTAATGGCTTGGGCGCTAACAAAGCCTCGTTGGATTACGCAGGTAATTTAATTGCGGAATCTAATGCCTCTAGCGAGTATCCATCCTGGAGTGGCTATGACCGTAGTGTGTTGCATAATAATGCGGTGTTTTACCTCCACGATTCAAAAGTACATTCGAGTTTTTGGCCAGTAAAAAAATAAAATGATTTCGAAAAAGCCCTGCCACTAAGGTGAGCGGGGCTTTTTTATGCCTGTAAATTGCTGCGGATATTCAAGAACCGACGTAGACAAGTTTGATAAGCTAAAGGCTATTTAATTCGTTCGGAACTTTTCTATGGCAATTGAAATTGAGCGTAAATTTTTAGTGGTAGGTGATGCTTGGCGAAGCGCGCCAGCGGTTTATTTTTGTCAGGGCTATCTAAACCGCAGTAAGGAGCGAACGGTTCGAATTCGGGTCGCAGGCGAGCAGGGTTTTCTCACCATTAAGGGGAAGAATACGGGTGCGAGTCGGGCTGAGTTTGAATATGAGATCCCGCTCGCAGATGCCAAACAACTTTTGGCGCTTTGCGAAGGGCCGTTGATTGAAAAATACCGCCGGAAAATTTCGGTAGAAGGTATGGTCTGGGAAGTCGATGAGTTTCTCGGTGACAACCAAGGTTTGGTCGTTGCGGAAATTGAATTGGAATCTGAACAGCAAGCCTTTGCTAAGCCGGAGTGGGTTGGCGATGAAGTCACTGAAGATGCGCGCTACTACAACTCCAATCTTTCATTAACGCCGTTTAATGAGTGGTGAAAACCAATCTTCATCTGCCTCGGTTCCAAACGGCTGCTTCATCTATAAAAAATTACAATCACATCCATTTCTTTAATTGCTTTTACCCTCTCGCGGTGGTTGCCTAGTATAAATCCAAGCAAACACATTCTTTCACGAGGGCAAGATCATGGCTAAGACACTGACGTTCGCAACCTTACATTTTAGCGTCGCATTCTCTGTGGGGTACGCCTTAACCGGCAGTGCCTTAGTCGGCGGAACCATCGCATTGGTTGAGCCTGCCATCAATACTGTGGTGTTTTTCTTCCACGAAAAAGCATGGGCTAGCTTCGGTGAACACAAACATGAATTGATATCAGTGTTGGCTGATCACGCTTCGGGGCACAGTTAGGGCTGGGATAGTTTTGGAGTAGGTTTACTCTTGTGCAGCGGCTTTGCGCTCGCGGCTTTTTTCGATCAGCAGCCCAATAAAAACGCCTATCTCAAATAAAATCCACATGGGAATGGCGAGCAAGCATTGCGATGTTACATCGGGGGGCGTGAGGATCATGCCCACCACAAAGCATCCCAAAATAACGTAGGGGCGCTTTTTGGTGAGCGATTTTGCGGACATAACCTGCGCGTAAATCAAAAGCACTGTGGCGACCGGAATTTCAAAAATAAAACCAAACGCAAAAAACATGTGCAATACAAAATCCAGATATTTTGAAATATCAGTCATAGCGGTGACGCCGACCAATCCTGATTGCGTTGTGATTTTAAAGATCAGCGGGAAAATTAAAAAATAAGCGAAAGCCATACCCACATAGAACAACAAAACACTGCTGACTAAAATAGGCAGTGCAATTCGCTTCTCGTGTTTATATAAACCGGGCGCTACAAACGCCCAGATTTGGTAGAGAATGTAGGGAATAGAAATTACTAGCGCTACGAAGAAGGTTAACTTCATCGGCGTTAAGAGTGGTGAAGTAATATCGGTTGCAATCATGCTCGCGTTTGCAGGCAACAACTTCATAAGCGGAGCAGAAACAATTGCGTAAATATCATTGGCAAACATCGCGTAGAGGCCAATGAAAAATCCAAAGATAACTAGAATCGTCCGCAGCAAGCGAGTACGTAATTCAATGAGATGATGAACGAGAGGTAACTCTTTGTCGTTTTCGGCCGATGTCATAGGGATTCTTTAGTGCTGGCTTGGGCTGGCGCTTTTTCTTTAGAGAAATCTTCAACAGGATTTACAGTTGTGTGGTCCTGGCTGTTTTGTGAGGATTCAATCGCGTTGGTCTGTGTTGTATCGTCAAGGTTTGGTTTTGCTTCATCCATGTGTGCGTGATAAGGCAAATCCGGTTCACTTGTGTATTCTCGTCTGACAATCTCAGATGAAGATGTTATTGCTTGTTGCGTTTCTGCAAACACGCTATCCATGTCGCGTCGCGCTTGCTCCAGGTTGCGCATTATTTCTTCGTTGTGTAATTGGCGGCGAATATCGTCAACACCCATTTGGCGTTCAATTTCTGAGCGCGTTTCACGAAGGCTGCGCTTAAAACGTCCCACCCATAAGCCTACAGTGCGCACAGCTTCTGGCATGCGCTCTGGGCCAATAACGACTAACGCAACAATAGCGCAGACAATTAATTCAGAGAAACCAATATCGAACACGGGGTTTGCCTTTTCTTATGTGCGCAAATTATTTCGATTGATGATCTTTTTCGGTAGCTTTGTTGTCTACGGTGCCTTCAATAATTTTGTGATCATCGGCTTTGAGTTTGTCTTGCTCATTATCTTTATCGCCTTCGCTCATGGCTTTTTTAAAGCCCTTGATCGCTCCGCCAATATCGCCGCCTAAATTGCGCAAGCGGTTACCGCCAAAAATTAATAACACAATCACCAAAATGATGAGAATTTGCATTGGGCTGCCGAAGTTACCGGCAAAAAAATGAGTTGTCATAATGCGCCTCGGTTGAAAAATTAATGGTTGTTATTGGTGCGCGATGCTTTTTCATCGTGACCGGAAATATTAAAACGACGAGCAAGTTCGTTGAGTACAGCATCGGCGTTTTCGCCTAAATGAGAGAGCATCACCAAACTGTGAAACCAGAGGTCGGCGGTTTCGTAAATGACTTCCGCATTGTCGCCGCTGTTTTGTGCATCCTTGGCAGCGATAATCGTTTCGGTACATTCCTCACCGACTTTTTCCAAAATTTTATTTAAACCTTTTTTATGAAGGCTGGCGACGTAGGACGAATCTGCGTCCGCCATTTGTTTGCGCGTTTCTAATATGTTGGTTAATTCTTTGAGGATGTCATTAGTCATCAGTATTCTCAGTCAAATCGCGCTTAGTAAATTTCGCTGGGGTCTTTTAACACAGGTTCTACAACTTGCCACTCGCCCTCTTGTTCGCCCTCTTTTTTATAGACGCGATAGAAGCAGGACTCTCGCCCGGTATGACAGGCGATGCCACCGATTTGTTCAACCATGAGTACGATCACATCTTCGTCGCAGTCTAAGCGAATCTCTTGCACGTTTTGTACGTGATGCGACGTTTCGCCTTTGTGCCAAAGCTTGTTGCGCGAACGCGAAAAGTATACCGCTTGTTTGAGTTTGGCGGTGGCTTCTAGGGCCTCGCGGTTCATCCAAGCCATCATCAAAATGCGGCCGGTTTTTGCGTCTTGGGCGATGGCAGGTACAAGGCCATCGTTGTTCCAGCGCACTTGGTCTAACCAGGAGAGTTGTTCAGTCATATTCATCAATCTAGGTATTAAGCGAGCTGCCCGTTTTCGGCTAAGCCGAGCAGGGCGCATTCAACGTTACTGCGCAGATGCTGGCAATTCAGGGTGCCGATTATGGCACTGTTGACGGCGCTCTGGGCGAAAATTACTTTCATTTGCTGTTCGATAATTGCATGGGTTGAGCTTTCGCCTTGGTCTTCCTTCAACAAGTGGCCGCTGTTGAAGATTTTCTTGAGCAGCACGCCCGTTTTATGGCGGGCGAAGTGTTGCATAAGCTCGCGGTCGCTATCTTGGGTTGGATCAAACGTGGTCATGACCACATCTGCTTCCTGTGCGCAAATCATGCTGCCTTCGTGCGTTTTGGTAGACATACCAAAGGCGCGAATCCAGCCTTGCTGCTTAAGCTTGGCTAAGGTATGGAGCACTTGATGGTGGTGAATAGTACGGCTGTCATCGCCGTCTGAGTGGATAAGGACTATATCCAAATAATCTGTACGTAACCGGCGCAAGCTGCGCTCTACGCTCAAGCGAATGGCGTCTGGCTCAAAATTGAAGTTTGAGCTGCCGTTGCCGTCGTAGTTGGGGCTGAACTCTTCACCCGCTTTGGTGCAAATAACCCAGTCCTTACGCGAACCCCGGAGGAGGTAGCCCAAGCGCTCTTCGCTCACGCCATAGGCGGGCGCAGTGTCCAGCAAATTAATGCCAAGGTCACGCGCAGTGTGGAGCAGTGCGCGCGCCTCGTCATCGCTGGGGAGCTCAAAGGCGTCCGGGTATTTCACGCTTTGGTTTCGGCCCAGTTTTACGGTGCCTAAACCCAAGCGGCTCACACGCAGGTCAGTCTTGCCAAGTTGTGTTTGTGGAAGCATCAATGCTGGTCCTTACTACTGTCCGTAAAACTTTCTACCCCGTAGGGTTCATCTTGATTTTCATCGTAAGCTTCAACTAACTCTTCCTGAAGCTTGAGCATGAGCGATTCCTCTTTGCTCAATACGGGTGGAAAAGCGAGTTCCCAAGGCGTGGGTGCAATGCCCGGTTTGGGTAACCAATCTTGTAGTTGATGATCCTGTTGATGGCTGGGAAAAGCCCCGCCTTGTTTTATTGCATCAATTGCTTGATTAGCCATGTTAGGCGCAAGTGTTAGTTTGGTTGGCCAACTTACCAGCACATTTTCACAGCCGTCAGCTGCAGAAACGAAGGCATTGTCTGGTCGCATGAAGTTGGGTTGTAAAGGCTCTGCGCGATTAACGGGCAAGGTAGCCCATTCTGCCTCGCTTAGATTTACCCAAGGAATTAATTCCGCCAGTTCTTTTTTCGCTTCTTCGATGAGCGTTTCAGGTTCCATGTCCGCGCCGCGCTCCGCAAGGCTGCCGCCCAAATACCAAACTTGGTCCTGTTTGGTTAGCGAGTGACTGGAAATAGTCAAACGCGGCGTTGTCTCG
The DNA here is from genome assembly GCA_964581625.1 of uncultured Cellvibrionaceae bacterium. GTDB lineage: Bacteria > Pseudomonadota > Gammaproteobacteria > Pseudomonadales > Cellvibrionaceae > Cellvibrio. The sequence goes on along the minus strand of CAZOPE010000018.1, from coordinate 30,336 downwards.
GCGCCTAGGCAATGTCCAAAAAAGGCGAAGGGGTTTTGGTGTTTCACCATGACTTGCTGCAAGGGGCGTATTTGCATCGCAGGACTGATAATACCAAGTTGATCAAGTAGCCCTGCGTTACCTTGGCCGGCAGTGAGAATCAGACGTTTGGCGCGGACTTCCAGCACGCCTTCTGGAAGCTCAATCCGAAGATAGGCTTTACCCTCTTGATCGCGCTGCAAACTCGTTTGGTTGTCGTTGATGAGAAAGCAGTATGGCTCCACATTATTCGCTAAGTTAGTGACCAAACTATGGGCGTCGAGCACTATATCTACCAGCCGATAAAGGCTGCCGTTGAAATCTTTGTGGCGAAGCAGCGGAGGGCGGCGGTCATCGGGAACGGGGTCGACGCGCCCTCGTGTGGCTTTGCTCGCCAGAAAGCTGGTGAGCTTGGAAGTAATGCTATCGCTCGACCAAAGAAAAAAATGGTCGCTCAAGATGCGGGTGTTGCGCAGGTCTACATCGCCCTCACCGCACAAGCAAGCACGCCAATGTTGGGGCATATCGGCAATGGCTTCTGATGCGCCCGTCAGCATGCCGCTCAGTGTGTATTTCATGCCGCCGTGGATCATTCCTTGGGATGCCATGGTCTGATCGCTACCCAGAGCTTTGTGTTCAAAGAGCGCAAAGTTGTAACCCTCACTTTTTAGGCGGTTCGCCAGCCACAGCCCAGCCACACCGCCACCGATGATGGCGATGTCGAGGTCAATGTAGGTGGGCGAAGGGGTCATGCTCGCTTAGATTTCTACCTGAGTACCGAGTTCAATTACACGGTTGGTGGGGATATTAAAGTGATCTACCGCCGTACCGGCGTTGCGTGCCATGGCGGCGAATAAGTGCTCGCGCCACATAGGCATACCGCTATCCAGTGTGGCCACGGGAACGATTTTTTCGCGTGATAGGAAGAATGAGGTTTCCATCATATTAAAACTCAACCCCTTGGGCTCGCACGCTTTGAGGGCTTGGGTAATATCCGGCTGGTTCATAAAGCCGAAATGGATAATCACGCGGAAACAATTGTTGCCCATATCCTCAACATCGCAGGCATCCTTCAAATCAATCCAAGGTGAGTTGGTGACATCCACGGTTAAAAAGACAACGCGCTCATGCAGTACTTTGTTGTGGTTGAGGTTGTGCAGCAGTGCGTGCGGAGTTGCTTCAGGCGTTGCGGTAAGAAATACCGCCGTACCGGGAACGCGGTGAGGCGGGCTGATAAAAAGCGAGGGGAGCAGCACATCCAAGGGCACAGACGATGAGCGCAAACGCTGAAACAAAATATCGCGACCTTTACGCCAGGTGGTCATGGTACTAAAGACCATCAGAGCAATCACAAACGGCAACCAGCCGCCATCAAACAGCTTGATAACGCAGGAGCTGAAAAGCGCAATATCAATAACGAGAAACATGCCAGTTGCTGCCATACAAACGGCTAGTGGTAGTTTCCAGCCGTAAAAAATCACAAAAAAGGTGAGCGTGGTGGTAACTAACATATCGCCGGTAACAGCTAAGCCGTAGGCCGATTCTAATGCGGTGGTGGACTTGAAGGTCACCACAATCAAAATCACAACCAACATCATGAGCAAGGTAACGCCGGGCAGATAAATTTGGCCTATTTCTTTGGCGGAGGTTTGTACCACTTTTAAGCGCGGCAAAAAGCCGAGTTGTACAGCTTGTTTGGTCAGCGAATAAGTGCCAGCGATAGTCGCTTGTGAGGCAATAACGGCTGCACAGGTTGCCAAGGCAATGAGCGGGTAGAGCGACCAGTTGGGGAACAGATAGAAAAAGGGGTTGGCGATGCTACTGGGGTCAAGCAACACTATGGCGCCTTGGCCAAAATAATTCAGTACCAGTGATGGGAATACCAGTACAAACCACGCCGTGCGAATGGCGCTTTTGCCAAAGTGGCCCATATCGGCATAGAGCGCTTCGGCACCGGTAACGGCAAGAACTATGGCGCCCAGCACGATAAATGATGCCCAGCCGTGGTCGGTTAAAAAGTAAAATGCATAAATGGGATTGAGTGCTTTTAAAACAAGCGGGTTTTGCATGATGCCGTAAATGCCGCCAATCGATAAGACCACAAACCACACGATGGTGATAGGGCCAAAAATAGCCCCCACTTTTGAGCTACCTCCGCGCTGTAATGCAAAGAGCGCGATGATGATTCCCACAGCAATAGGGACTATGTAAGGTTTAAAGCTGGCGGTGGCGACTTCTAAACCTTCCAGTGCGCCCAATACTGACATCGCCGGAGTTAACACCGCATCACCGTAGAACAACGATGCCCCAAGTACGCCCAGCATCAGCAAATAGGGCTTCCAGTTCGGATGATCTTTAATGGCCTCAAATACCTTAGCGAGCAAGGCCATGGTGCCGCCTTCGCCGTGGTTGTCGGCGCGCATAACCAAGGTTACATATTTGAGCGATACCACAAACATTAGCGCCCAGAATACGGTTGATAAGCCGCCAAGAACCGTCATTTCGTTAAGCGGCATGCCGTGAGCGGGATTAAAAATCGCTTTCATGGCATAGAGCGGGCTGGTGCCTATGTCTCCAAAAACAACGCCAAGGGCGGCGATGGTTAATGCAAGATGCGAGGATTTTTGCGCGGTTGGTTGAGAACTCATTCGTTGATCTCGTGCAACAATAAGGGGAGGGCATTGTGCCAGAGTATAGACGCGAATCAACTGCTAGTTACTACGTGCCAGAGTCGCCTAGCTGAGGCCTCGGATTTCAGTTGATCTTTGCGGTTCTGTTTGACAGACTCCCAAGCCAGATTGCAGCCTTCAAGATCCTGAGAGTAAACGCGGTTTATGTCCCTTAAAATTATTGTCACTGATACCAAAAGCGCTTTAGGTCGAACCCTGGAGCACGATTTGGAGCGCGAACAGTGCCAACTTTTAATCCCCAATATCCAATGGGAAGATGCCGCCAATGTGCAGGACTATTTGGCGCAACATAAACCCGATATTCTGATCAATACGCTCGCATGGGAAGAGATCCCATCGCTAGAGCAGCAAGCGCTCTTGCCAATCGTGGCTGCCAATATTGCCAAAGCCTGTGCAGGCCTGAATGTTCCCCTGATTCACTTTTCCAGCTATCAGGTTTTTGGTGCGGACAATAAAAGCAGCCACAGCGAAAAAGATATTCCTGCCCCTGCCAACTCCGCCGGCCTTGCGTTTTTTGCCGCAGAACAAGCCATAGAACACGGTGCGACGCGATTTATTATTCTACGTTTGGGTTGGATTATTGGCAGCATTGGTGACAATCACCTTACGCGACTGCTCTCCGCGATTCACGCGCAACAGCCTATTAACCTGAACACCCGTTTGCGCGGTGCGCCTACTTTATTGTCTGATGCTGTGCGCGTGTGCGTCGCCTTGGTCAAGCAAATTTCCTGTGGTTCGGAAAACTGGGGCGTGATGCACTATTGCAGTGGCGATGCACTCAATGAAGCGGAATTCGGTGAGCAGCTTGTTCAGCTGCTCGCGCAACAACAATTGCTCAAGCACGACGCTAACTTTACCTTGGTGGATAACGCGCCCACCGAAGAACCGGTCAGCGCCGTCCTCGGCTGCCGCCGCATCCGCGATGCCTTCGGCATACAAGCCCGAGCTTGGCGCCCGAGCTTGCTGCCGTTGGTTAAGCAGTGGTTTCACAATTTGCAGGGGTAGGGATGGGATTAAAAAATAATTCGCCCGTTGCCTTTTTTGTATAATCTAACAATCCATTTACAGTATTCTTTTGTTATCAAAATAAGTACACAAACTACTACAAGTTTCCAAAAGGCTCTGAGAGAACCAAATTCTATTGCTAGGTAATTAAGCCAAGGATACGAGATATTCCAAGCTTCAGTAGAGATTGTAAAAACAACCGTTACAGGAACTGCAATGTATAGGAAGCCTAAAAAAATACCTATCAGCGTCCCTATAATGGGGCCTAATGCTCTAAATATTTCAACGTAGATAGTCAAGCCAACATTTACATATAGCTTTCCAGTCTTCCACAAAATGCGCCCTACCCAGAAAGCTAGCGGTGATAATAAGATGGCAGCGCTTACAATGAGTAGCAGTGCAAGAATGACTCGAAAATAATCCATAACTCCTTCCTAAATTCGTTACGTTATAATTATTGTTTAATTAGCTTTAGGCGAACATCCGGTCTAATCCAGTCGATTTCCTTATCGTTTATCATTTCAAAAGGCTGGATGGCCCATGGGAATGCCCAAAATGCTTCTGAATCGCTGCCATATCTTAGCCAAGACTCAGAGCGAGGATGGATGTCAGAAAATACCAAGGTGGACCCCATAATTCGATATTTTGCACGTGCGACAAATGCTACGCTTCCACGATCTGCATCTTTTGCATAGTTGACTATATCGTATTCGGCGACGATTGTATTTCCGTCTTCAAATGTAACTTTTAAGCGTCGATATTCATTTCTGAACTCGTAAACTCCATGTAAATTCGGCGGTTTTGGCTGCATTTGGCTATAGCGAGTCAGCAAATCTTTTACGGGTTCGGAGATAAGTTCATCTGTGTTCTTATGCCAAGCATCTTGACGCTCCTTGTTCTCTAGTCTGGTTGTTATAATCCAAAGACCAAAAAAGCTTACAGCTACCACTATCCACTTTATTATTTTGTGTTTCTGGAACGGCATTTTTACTCCTTTAATTAAAATACGCGGCTTTCTTTTGATACTTGAGTTTCCCAATAGGCTTGGCTCACTTATTATCAAATTATGAAGACCTTTAGGGGGCTGCATATTCGGTTTTTAAAATAATATTTATCTATGGCGTCAGCCTTGCATATGGTGAGTTAGGATTTATGAATTTACAATCGTCATCTGTGCCCCAAAAAAAGCCCCGCTAGTGTGTACTGGTGGGGTCTTTTGTTGTTCATCGGCCTGGCTAAACGCCTGGCTAAACGCGTTGGAACACCAGCGTTGCATTGGTGCCGCCAAAGCCGAAGCTGTTGGACATGACGCGATTGAGCTTCACATTATCTTTACGCTGCAACACAATCGGCATGCCGACCGCTTCTGCGTCCAAGGTGGTGATGTTCGCAGAGGCGCAAATAAAATCGTTTTCCAGCATCAACAAGCTATAAATTGCTTCCTGCACGCCGGTTGCGCCTAAACTGTGGCCAGTCAACGACTTGGTTGAGCTGATGGGCGGAATTGCGCTGCCAAAGGTTTCTTTAATGGCTTTCAATTCGGCCAAATCGCCCACGGGTGTCGATGTACCGTGTGAGTTGATGTAGTCAATGCTGCCGTCAGTTGTCGCTAACGCTTGCTTCATGCAGCGCACCGCGCCTTCACCTGACGGAGCCACCATGTCGTAGCCATCAGACGTTGCGCCGTAGCCCACGATCTCAGCATAAATTTTAGCGCCGCGCGCTTTGGCGTGTTCGTATTCTTCAATCACCAAACAACCGCCACCGCCAGCAATCACAAAACCATCACGATCTGCATCGTAGGCGCGTGAGGCTTGGTCAGGGGTTTCGTTGTATTTGGTGGAAAGTGCGCCCATGGCATCGAAGAGGGCGGTCAATGTCCAATGCTCTTCTTCGCCGCCGCCTGCGAAAACGATGTCTTGTTTGCCGAGTTGGATTTGCTCAAGGGCAACACCAATGCAGTGAGCGCTGGTTGCACAGGCAGAAGAAATGGAGTAGTTAACGCCTTTAATTTTGAACGGAGTTGCCAAGCAAGCTGAGGTGGTGCTGCCCATAGTCTGGGTTACGCGATAAGGGCCAACACGTTTTACGCCCTTCTCACGCAGAATGTCAGCAGACTCAACGAGGTTTTCGGAAGATGCACCGCCGGAGCCCATGATAATACCAGTGCGCTCGTTAGAGACTTGCTCTTCGCTCAAGCCAGCATCTTCAATCGCTTGTTGCATGGAAATGTAAGCATAAGCGGCTGCATCGCCCATAAAGCGGAGAACTTTGCGGTCAATCTTTTCGGAGAGGTCGATATCAATGGAGCCTGCAACGTGGCTGCGTAACCCCATTTCTTTGTAGGCTTCCTGGAATTTAATGCCTGAACGACCGTTGCGCAATGCGTCTAATACGGCGGTTTTATCATTGCCCAAGCAGGAAACAATTCCCATACCGGTAACAACAACACGTTTCATAAGCTACCTCTTTACGTTCGAATCCTTAACCTGTGCGACCTTACGCAGTTTGCGCGTGCAATTTTTTGCCACTACAAATCCGGCTGGCTCTGCGGGAGTGAAGTGCGCGGGTTAAGTGTGAGACTGAGTCTGTGATGGCTGGGCGGCGATTATGCCACAGTTCACACTGTGCAACGCAACCTCGCCCCAGCAGACGGCATCAGAAGCTATCGGTATTTTGGAACAGGCCTACACGCAGGTCGCTGGCAAAATAAATATCTTTACCGTCACAAGATACACGGCCATCAGCAATACCCATTATGAGTTTGCGCTCGATAACACGCTTCAAATTAATGTGGTAGGTGATTTTTTTAGCGGTTGGCAGGATTTGGCCGGTGAACTTCACTTCGCCACAACCCAATGCGCGGCCACGGCCAGGGTTGCCTTTCCAGCCTAGGAAAAAACCAACGAGCTGCCACATGGCATCTAAACCCAAGCAGCCTGGCATGACCGGGTCGCCGGGGAAGTGGCATTCAAAGAACCATAAGTCTGGGTTGATATCCAATTCCGCCACAATTTCGCCCTTGCCGAACTCGCCACCGGTTTGGCTGATATGAACAACACGGTCGAGCATCAACATGTTGGGTACAGGCAACTGGGCATTGCCGGGGCCAAACAAACGGCCATAACCGCACTCGATCAGTTCTTCGCGGGAGTATGAGCTCTTGGGTTCAAAATTGGTCATGAAATTAACTCAGTTGTAGGTTTCAGGCGCGACACGAGCCGCTCAAAAGGCCGCCATTCTACCCTCTGTGCTTATCTTGTCCAGCATCAACCGCCTTCTTGAGCGTGATTGGAGGGGTTCTTAGGGGATTGTTTTAGGGTCAAACCAAAGCTCTTTGCGGTCGAGCGGGGTATCTTTGTGAAGAGTGGGGTTGTCCAAAAAGAAGGAGCGGCGGTTTTTCATATCGGCTTTTGCCAAAACATCTTGTACTGAAGGGTCGCCAAAGAAGGTTTGGTCAAAGCTGCCGTCCGCAATAGCGGCATTCAAGCCCGCTTCCAAATCTTTTGCTAGTGCTTTGTTCTGCTTGTTCACAAATAAATAGAATGGCATGCGATAGACCAGCATTATGCCTTTTTCAACAGTCAACTCTTTCAAATCAGGATGCGAAGCGAGTTCACCAAAAGGCTCATGTACACCGCGCGAGAATGCATCAAAGCGACCTCCATCCACCATAAAAAAGAGGCTTTCATATTTGTTGGCTTTAACCACTTTAAATCCGTTTGCTTCAAGAATTTTGGTGTCTGCCCAACTCTTACCTTGACCAACGGTGAGCTTTTTTAAATCATCCAAGGTTTTGACTTGGTCAAATTTACTTTGGTTATTTTTGTTGATGATAAAAATGCGGTTACCCAGCAACCCTTTATACAAGCAAATCCGAATAGGGATGAATGCTTCTTCTTTTGCTGAGTCAGAAGAATTCCAAAACAACTCTAAATTGCCGTTAGCGACTTCTTCCATGATTTTGACTTGGGAGTAGGGCTCTTTGTTGACGACAATTTTGTATTTCTTATCGATATGCGTTAGCGCCAGTTGAATCATTTTCACCGAATAAGGACCATTTGGGTCACTTGAATCGTTTACGCGGATAAGGCTTTCTTCAGCTTTCGCCTGTAAACATAAAAGGCATAGTAGGCAGGTCAGTACGAATTTTTGGTATTTCATCATCTCACCGCCGTGCATCATTTTTATGAATGGATATTATTGTGTTTTGGGTGCAGCTTGCATCACAATTTATTGAATATAGTCTGTAATTCAGACAATACGAAAAAAGGATTTGGATTGGGCGTTAGACATTTAAGTCAGTGTTCGCGCAACTTTATTAAAACAATCAACCTATTTATGGGGTAAGACGGGAGAGAAGTAGCACGCGTATAGCCTATTAGGCTATACGCTCATTAGGTTGTGGTGACTATAAGCAACTACATTTACTACAGGCAACTATAGATTGCTAGAAGTCTTTTGGGTCAACCCATAGCTCTTTGCGATCAAGCGGGGTTTCTTTAGACAGGAATGGATTGTCCAGATAAAAAATCTTACGGTTTTTCATATTGGCTTTTTCCATAATGTCTTTTACTTGCGGTGAGCTGTAGAACAATTTATCGAAGCTTCCGTCTGCAATCGCTCTGTTAAACCCCTGTTCTAATTCACGCGCTAGCTTTGCGTTGGCTTTGCTTGTGTATAAATAAAAATCCATTTTGTAGATCAATAAAATATTTTTTTCTACTTCTAGGTTGAGGCTGGGGCGCTTTTCTATTTCACCAAAAGGTTCGTGAACACCGCGGGCAAAGGCATCAAAACGGCCGCCATCGGTCATGTAAAAAAGGTTTTCGTATTTACTGGTTTTAATGACTTTTAAACCATTGGCTTCTAGAATTTTTCCATCAGTCCAGGTTTTACCTTGGCCAAATGTAAGCTTTTTCAAATCATCAAATGTCTTAATGTTGTCAAACTTGGATTGGGTTCCTTTGGGAATGATAAAGATGCGGCAACCCAAAAGCCCCTTGAACAAGGGAATGCGCACAGGCTCCAATTCTTCTTCAGTTTCTTTACCCGTAGTGGTCCAAATTAAATCCAGTCCACCGTTTTTGACTTCTTCGTTAGAGCGGGCTTGAGTGAAGTTTTCATTGCCGACATGCAAATTATATTTAGTGTCCATGTGTTCCAGCGCGAGCTTAATCATCGCTGTTGTGTAAGCACCGTTGGGGTCATTGGAATCATTCGCCTTAAGGGTTTTTACTTCGGCCATGCTGGGCAAAGCAACAGACATCAACAATGTCAGGCATGAACATTTCAAAAGCTTCATTCGTTTTTCCTTTGGACCAAGAGCAGGTTGATTGTTAGCGTTTTAGAATAGCTCGAGACTTTGTGAGTCTTTTTGTGTAAGTAAAGTATTGGTCAAGTTGCCGATAAAGCAAGGCGGTAGCACTGATCTGTAATACAAATTCTTGGTGTGCCTACAAGGGCGTGCCGGTATATGCAGGCCTTTCAAACAAGGCCTGCGATATAAAAGATAGGGGGGTGAATTGGGCTTAGTAGGTGCGAGCCAGTGAGAATTCAGCAACTTGGCGCATGGCTTGGGTGAAAGTATTGTTTGGAAGCGCTTCTAGTTCAGAGATGGCCTCACGAACGTGGGTGCGCGCTGCCTCAAGGGTGTAGTCCATTGCACCGGTCAGCGTCACTATATCCAGAATCGCACTGAGCTGGGTGGTATCGCCGTTACGGATTGCGTTTGCGATAACAGCCGCTTGCTCAGGGGTTCCGGTGCGCATGGCGTAAATCAGCGGCAAGGTCGGCTTGCCTTCGGCCAAATCATCACCCACGTTCTTACCGAGTGTGGCGGCGTCGCCGGTATAGTCCAAGGCGTCGTCCACCAATTGGAAGGCTACACCTACTTTGCGGCCGTAAGTCTGTAAGGCTTTACGTTGTTCTGGTGTTGCACCTGCGAGTACGGCAGCAACTTCACAGGCGGCGGCAAATAGAATGGCGGTTTTTTTGTCGATGACCTGATAGTAGTTGTCTTCCGTTACCTCAGGTTTTTTTGCGTTTACCAACTGCTGGACTTCGCCCTCGGATATCACATTGGTCGTGTTCGCCAAAATTGCCATCACGTCCATGCTTCCAATGCTAACCATCATTTGAAAAGCTCGGGAGTAAAGAAAATCGCCTACCAAAACGCTTGGGGCGTTGCCCCACTGGGCGTTCGCCGTTGGGCGACCGCGGCGAAGGCTGGACATATCCACCACATCGTCATGCAGCAAGGTTGCTGTATGAATGAATTCAATAATCGCCGCCAAGTCCAGATGCCCCTTTTTGCCACTCGCTTGCGGATACCCCAGTGCGTTTGCGGTTAGCAAAACCATGAGCGGGCGCAACCGTTTGCCACCAGCTTCGACTAAATAATGGCCAATATTTTCCACTAGGCCCACATCAGAATGTAGCTGCTTGATGATGAGTTCATTGACTGCGGAAAAATCGTCTTTAACAACCTGATGAAATGGCAACATGGCGGAGTTCTTACGCTGACTGAATTAAGGCGGCAATGCTAACAGTGGGGGCATCATAGTCAAGTAAAAAGCTGTTGCACTTGCTTTTGCTGTTAACGTTGTAACCACAATCTAAGGCTGCGTAAATTTCCAAGCGTGCTAAGCTTCTGGGCTGTATATTGCTGGCGGATTGCTAATTTCAGTTGCCCAGCCCTTGCCCAAGGTTTCAAAAAAAATAATCAAAGGAAATTATGGTGCTATGAGTTTTCTCTCAAATTGTAATGCCTCTCGCATTCTCTTCTTTATTGGAATGGTTGTTTGTCTTTGCCCAATGACATATGCGCAGCAGGAAAAAACACGCATTGTCGTTCCTGCTTGGGATAATGGATTGAATTCCCCTCAAGATTATTTTTATCGTTTGCTAAGTTTGGCGCTTATCAAAACCGAAACAACCTACGGCGCCGCGGAAGTTGTTCCTACTGCATCTGTTTTAACCTCCACCCGTGTAATGGCGGATCTTAAAAACAACAAAACGATTGATGTGATGTGGCACAGCAACAGCGTAACCTATGCGCGCGAGCTGCTGGCAATTCCTGTTTCGCTCACAAAGGAATTGAATGAATATCGCGTATTTTTGATTCGTAGTGAAGATCAGGCTTATTTTAGTTCAGTGAAAACCTTGGAGGATTTGGCAGCATTTACGGCAGGCAGCGGGGCAGATTGGTCTTCGCGAGAAGTCATGTTAGCAAGTGGATTGCCTGTAATAGGAGTTACTAATACACCATTGCTCTTCAATATGTTAAAAGCCAAGCGAATTGATTATGTGTCGCGCAGCTTGTTTGAAATTTGGGGTGAGAGTCAACACTTTGCGAAAGAAGGGCTGGCAATTGAAAAAAATCTTTTGGTCTATGGTGGCGAGCCTTTTTATTTCTTCGTTAATAAAAGCAACATACCGCTCGCTAAACGCATTGAAGAGGGGCTGCGCATTGCAATGGCGGACGGCAGTTTTGAGGAGCTGTTTTACAGCGATGAAGGCATGAAACGTGGGCAGCAAGAGCTGGAACACCACGACAGAGTGTTGTTGAAATTAAAAAATTACGCTAAACCAGATAAATCCTTACCGTAAAAAAAGCGGCTTGCTAGCGGTTTGTTTGATTCAACCGCCAGAGCTACTACTAAACTGTTATCGATTAGGTGTTGTTGGAATTGCCAATTCTCTGCTGACCTGTTTAAGGTTGAGTCAAAGCTTGTTGTGATAATGTCTTCACTAAGATTGAAGTGCACCTTGTTCAAGCCTGTCGAAATTCCGCCACCTGTCGCTTTAAAAAAGGCTTCTTTTAAGGTCCACAATTTAAAAAATAGGGTCGCGCGCGCGCTAGGATTGCAAGACTGAAGTTGTTGGCTTTCGTCTGCATGAAAATAACGCTCAGCAATTTTAAGAAAGTCGCGCTGCCTAATCGCTTCTATATCCACTCCCACCTCGCCGTAAGTGGTTACCGCTAGAACCGCCGAGTTAGAGGTATGCGATAAATTAAAGTACAGCGGAGTTGGTGTGTTCAATAAAAAAGGTTTGCCATGTGCGGTGCGTGCAATTGCAATTTCCTGAGTAGGCAAGCCGGTGTAGTGTGCGATGACTTTGCGTAAAAACAAGCGTGTGAATAAAAACTGAGTTTGGTTTTTGCGAAATTGTTGAGCCCGTTCCAATTCGTCAGCAGAAAGTAATTGTGAATAGGCTTGCAGCGAAATATGGTCGCATGTAGCTAAATCCAATAACCAAATATCTATGCCAAGTGGTGGTGTGGATGGTTTGAGTGGCGTTAAGAATTTCACAAAATTAAAACCTTTTAAAGCCAGATCATTTGCTCACTCATCATAATATAAAAAAGCATGAATTGGGCGCAAAAGTATGGGTAAGTGGGTGACAGCTCCGTCACCCATGAGAAGAGTAAGTGTTAATTAATCTGACTTACGGCTGAAGACTTTTTTCAGGAGCGCACCGGCCGCGACAAGGCCGATAAGAATAAATTTCTTAAAGGCCAGCAAGAAAAGCCCGAGCTTGGCGAATAGTCCCATTTTTGCGGCAACACCACCTGCAACTAACGCAGCTAATCCATATTCGGCTGTGTGATCAGTTTTGCTATCAAAATCCGCGTAGCGGTTACCTTGGGTAAATTCAGTGACCGCCAGAATCGCAGGCATCTCACTTTTAATTTGCGAAATTTGGTTCATGCCTGCAACCGCGTTTAATACCAACACACCTTTGCGGCCTAAAACGCGAATGTTGTAATTCAGAGAGTGCTCACCCTGATCATCACCTCTGTATTCTTTTGCCCAATAAAGTTTGCGTGCGTTTTTATCGTAGCTTGGTGGTTCAGCCCAACCCACAAGGTGCATAGCGTCGTAACCTTGTTTTATACGCTCTTTATTGGCTTCCTCGCTCTCTTTTTTCATCTCGTCCAAGAGGTCGGCGTAGTTGATTTTGTCTGCATCCTCATCTTTGATATGACCATCCTCGGTGTAACTGATGACAACACCCCAACCTGCTTCAGATAATGGATTGGTCTCTGCTGGGATAATCATGCCCAAGGTTTCGTTGCCTGGGGGATTGCCCCAGCCGTCCACTAATAATTTTTCAGCGTCAGCGGGCGGCAAGTAGCGAAAGTTTGCGGGTAAATCCAGCGTTGCTATACCGTTCGGCAAAGAAATTTTTCCGGTTTGGAACTTTAACGATGCAAGAAAAGCTGCGCTGCCATCATCGGGCGAGGCTGCTGCTGATTCTTGCTCTGGCGCGGGTGGTGTTTCAGTAGACTGTGAAAAAGCGTTAAACGAAAAAAGTGTTATCAAAATAAAAAATAGCTGCTTTGCCATAATAAATCCCTGTTGATAAGTTAAAAATTTTTATTTCCCCATGACAAGCTCAAATCAGTATGGTGCAAAAATGCACTGCGTTTGATGCATGTGTTAATCCAATCATAGGTAATAAATTTTGCACTATTCGGCGTCAAAAGCAAAACACTGTTAAGCAGTTTGTGATGCTTTGATCATTTGGTATCGCCGTGCTTGTTTTATTTTGTAAAGTAAGCCGCTCAGCGTGGTGCCCAGTTATATACTCGCAGACTGCAAAATATAAATAGATGGGGGATAAAAATGAAAGCAATATTACTACTATTAGTTACGGCTTGTGGCCTTATTAATGCTGCGTGGGCAGATAAGGTTGCCTTGATTTATGACGAGTCGTCGCCCCAAGCTAGTTATGCCGCGCGCAAGATTGGTGAAGCGCTCAAAAGCGAAGGGCACCAATTACAGAAACAGCATCTTGGGTATGATCATCTTATTAGTATTGCAACGCACCCGGAGCGCTTAAAGCAAGAAGCTTTTTCCATTATTCCGCAAAACAAAGTAATCACAGTTTTGGGGGGTGACAATCGCGGCATGATTTACGGCGCATTGGCGCTGGCTGAGCAAATACGTAATCACACTCCTCTCGCAAACTTGGTTGCCGAAAATCAATCGCCGCAGCTTGAATTCAGAGGCATTAAATTTAATTTGCCGTGGGAAACCTACCGAGCAAGCACTGCACTGACTCAACACACGCCAACTGTTCGTGATCTGAAATATTGGGAAGCGTTTTTAGACATGATGGTAGAGAACCGATTTAATGTTGTTAGTTTATGGAATTTGAATCCATACACTTATATGGTCATGCCAAAGAATTTTCCAGAAGCTAGCCCCTGGTCAGAAAAAGAATTTGCCGAATGGCAAAAACTGTATCGTGGCATTTTTAAAATGGCGAAAGAGCGTGGCTTGGATACCTACATAGTTCATTGGAGTATTTTTGTTAGCAAAGAGTTTTCTGATGCACATGGAGTGGCCAAGAAAAATTTTTATCCACATTATTTTGTGCCTGGCGATACCTCCGAAATCGTACGCCGTTACTTGCGAGAAAGTATTAAACAAACGCTTGAGGAATATCCCGATCTGGATGGTGTTGGCATTTCTCACGGCGAAGGTATGGCAGAAATGACACCGCTACAACGTCAACAATGGATGGATGATGTATTAATTGCAGGCATGTTAGAGGTGAAGCGCCCGGTAAAACTTATTCACCGTGTTCCATTCTCATCGGGCTTGTCATCCGATCCTGGGGTAAGCAAAAGTGTTGAGCAGGTTACCCGTACTGCAATGGAAAAATTGGAAGATCGTTTTGCGGGGCCTATTTGGGTAGAAATGAAATTTAATTGGTCGCACGGCCATTCCACACCTAAATTAGAAAAAGTTCACGGTGGGAAGTTGGGTGATACCTACTTTGTTCCGCAGCCCAAAAATTACAAAGTGGTATGGCAAGTGCGAAACGAAGATTTTTTTGCATTGCGCTGGGGTGTGCCAGAATTTATTCGCAGTCACATTGCTATAAATGGCCATGCGAATTATGTAGGTGGATATTTCATCGGTTCAGAAACGTACATTCCCGCGTTAGATTATTTTACCGCAACTAAAGATAAAGTAGATTGGAAATGGGCTTTCCAACGGCAGTGGCTATTCTATAAATTGTGGGGCCGTTTGCTGTACGATGCAAAGACGCCAGACACTGTATTCCAAGCTGAATTTAATCGTCGCTTCGGCGTAAAAGGCGATAATTTATTGCAAGCCTACTCATTAGCGTCCAACACCCAATTACGCTTGGCATCGCTTTACGATTCCACGTGGGACTTCATGTTATACAGCGAAGGCTTTTTAGCCTTACAGGGTGATACAACAAAATATATTTCTGTAGATCGCTTAATTAACCAGCCAACTATGGCAAGCGAATATGTTTCTATTGGTGATTATGTTGAAAAAACACAAAAAGGTGAAAGGTTTTCTGAAGAAAAAATAACTCCACCCAAGCTCGTTGCACTGTTAGAGCGAGACAACAATCAAGCATTGCAGCTCGTCAAAGATATAGACACTAAAGGCAATGTAAGTTTGATGTATGAAGTCGCAGACATTAACACATGGGCGTATCTTGGCTTGCATTTGGCTGAAAAAATTAAAGGCGCTGTTGCGCTCAAGCAATTTAGGCTTACTGGGCAGCCTGAACAGCAGCAGTTAGCGATTAAACATTTGGAGCAAGCTTTGGTTTATTGGGACGAAGTGATTCGCATAACTCGCCCCATTTACCGCGACATGCCGCTAACCCACTACAATCATATTTCCTACGATGAGAATAAAAATAATTTATTTCATTGGGCGTTAATTCGTGATCAGGTGAAGGCGGATATTGATATTGCGCGCAATAGCCAAAAGGCGCTTTAACATCAGGAAGATCCCATCGGGTAATTTTCTACCTTTTGGGATCTTCTGTTTTTTGGTCTAGAATGAAAGGAGCTGGTATACAAGTATTTGAAGGGAGAGATCTATGGCTTACTCACGCACATCAGTTCCATTATTCGCAAGTATTTTGCTGGCAATTGCAGCATACATTCTCTATTTGGTACTCACCAAAAACATATTTAACCTCTATGTGTTTAACGATGAATCAGTAAATCAATCTAAGGGGCGTGCAGTCACCAATGAGGTGGATTTACCCATCGCTGCTGATTCAGGTGATCAATCACTTGCATCCAGTGCAAGCTTGGTAAAAAGAATACTCGCCCCCAACAATCAAAGCGCTGTTCTACAAGAACAAACCGACAAAAATTTATCTTCATTCGAAAAAACGCAAGCAGCCCACACCTCGCAGCAGAAAGAGAAAGACCAGCTCCTAGTGGCCGCCGGTCCCGGTATTCAACTAGTGGAATCACTTCAAAGCCCTCAAACACTATATAACTACGAACTTAAGTTGCTGTGGGATAAATACAGCGCGAAAATTCCGCGGTTGTATTCCCGTCGGGCGAATGCGGAAACGCAAACCATACTGGGTAGGGTGGGGGAAATATCCATGGGTTTGGATTTGCTCTACTTACACGATTCTGAAGCTTGGATGCAGCGGCTTGGGCAGATACGGAGTGAGTTAATTTCTATTGCTACTCAGGGCGAACGAGAGGCGGCGAGAGCACTGAGCTTTCAATATTTTCGTTCTCCGCTAGGTAATGCAATCGATTCTTTATCTTGGGCTATGATCGCCAACGCTATGGCACCCAACGATTATTATCTAACCATTTGCGCAAGCAACTCGGCGGCTTGTTCAGAAGCTGCGTTTGCGCAGGCGAGTGAGCAAGCAAAAAATGATGTGTTGAATTATGGATTTGTGGTTAAGCGGTAATGAATGCTTTGAGCAGGTTACGCTAGTATCGATAAAAAGCCCCTACCGAGAGAATCGATAGGGGCTTTTATTTGTATGGTGGGCCTTCCGGGACTTGAACCCAGGACCTGCCGATTATGAGTCGGATGCTCTAACCAACTGAGCTAAAGGCCCGCAAATAATGTGCGAGGGCGGCATTATAGAGGCATGTATCGGGCATGACTAGCCTTATATTTATTTGGATATGTCTATGATTTCGCACAAAAAATAAAACCCGCGCTAGGCGGGTTTTATTTTGTTCGTTTGATGATCGTTTATCTTTCAATTAATCATCAAGGAAGCTGCGCAAATGATCAGAGCGCGATGGGTGACGCAATTTGCGCAACGCCTTGGCTTCGATCTGACGGATACGCTCACGCGTTACGTCGAATTGTTTGCCCACTTCTTCCAACGTGTGGTCGGTATTCATGTCGATACCGAAACGCATACGCAGTACTTTTGCTTCGCGGGCGGTGAGGCCGGCTAACACTTCGCGCGTGGCTTCCATCAAGCCTTCCATTGTGGCGGATTCAACCGGAGACACGATTGTGGTGTCTTCAATAAAGTCGCCCAAATGTGAATCTTCATCGTCGCCGATGGGGGTTTCCATGGAGATAGGTTCTTTGGCGATTTTCAGCACTTTACGAACTTTATCTTCTGGCATGTCCATGCGTTCGCCGAGTTCTTCAGGCGTTGGCTCACGACCCATTTCTTGCAGCATTTGACGCGATACACGGTTGAGCTTGTTGATCGTCTCAATCATGTGCACGGGAATACGAATGGTGCGCGCTTGGTCGGCGATGGAGCGGGTAATTGCCTGACGAATCCACCAAGTAGCGTAAGTTGAGAACTTATAGCCGCGACGGTATTCGAATTTATCCACTGCTTTCATCAAGCCGATGTTGCCTTCCTGAATCAAGTCGAGGAATTGCAAACCACGGTTGGTGTATTTTTTGGCGATAGAAATAACGAGACGCAAGTTTGCCTCAACCATTTCTTTCTTGGCGCGACGTGCACGTGCTTCACCAATTGACATGCGACGGTTGATGTCTTTGATGCTTGCAAGGCTCAAACCTGTTTCGGTTTCGATGTGCGCTAAGACTTGTTGGCCTGCGATTACGTCGGGCAATACCGCTTGCAGTTTGTCGGCGCTTTCCGTTTTGGCTTTGAGTAAATCAGGCAACCACTCTTCATTGATTTCATTGCCGGGGAATTCTTTAATAAAGGTTTTGCGTTGCATTTGGGCTTTGCGAGTACACAAGTCCATAATGGTACGCTCTGCTTTACGCACGTTTTCCAGTGTGTCGCGCGCTTTGGTGTAGATTGGCTCAAATTGACGCGCTGGCAGTTTAAAGAATTTGAACAGGTCGCCCAGTTCAGACAATTCTTTATCCGCTTGTTTGCTGCCGTAACCGTATTTTGCCAGTGTTTTGTTCACTTTATCTTGTTGCTTTTGCAGCGCTTCAAAGCGAGCTTTGGCTTCTTCTGGGTCTACACCAGTAACTGCTTCTTCTTCATCTTCAGATGCAGCTTCTTCTTCGTCATCTTCGCCAGCAGCTTTTGCGCCTGCTACGGGTGCAACTTCGATTTCAGCATCTTCATCAATGAGGGCGGCAGGAATTTCTTCGACGGGGTCAAGCCAGCCAATGATGACATCGGCTAGGCGACGCTCCTCTTTGGCAACCAATGCGTATTCATCGAGTACCGTTTGTACGGCACCGGGCCAGTAGGCGACAGCGTGCATAAGCTCGCGTACACCTTCTTCAATACGCTTGGCAATAACGATTTCGCCTTCCCGGGTAAGCAGCTCCACGGTACCCATTTCGCGCATGTACATGCGTACGGGGTCGGTGGTGCGGCCAGCTTCGGTTTCTACTGCTGCGAGGGCGGCTGCAGCTTCGGCGGCGGCAATTTCATCGGCGGCAGCATCGCCGTCGGTCATTAATAAGGTATCGGCATCGGGTGCGGTCTCGTATACGCGAATCCCCATGTCGTTAATCATCTGGATGATGTCTTCAACCTGATCCGGATCAGAAATATCTTCCGGTAAGTGGTCGTTAACTTCAGCGTACGTGAGGTAGCCCTGCTCTTTACCGCGGGCAATCAGCTCTTTAATACGGGACTGTTTTTCTTGAGCGTCATCAGACATTAAGTGACCCTGTGAAACGTGAGTGAGAAATGCAAAGCGCGGGATTATAGCGCAAGTGCGGGCGCGGATTCTAGCAAAGCCCGCTGTAAATGCCCTATGCGACCCATGATGGGGGTGATTTCGGCATTTTTAAGGGGCGAGTGGGATTTTATTTGCTCAGGGGCTTGCCCTAAGTCTTTGCGAAGGCTCTAATCCGGCTAATTGGTTACTCTTGCGGTTGTTGTTGGTCATGAAAATTTTAATAACGGTTGTTATTGTCGCGCTTTCTATCTTCTACCCGGTGATTGTTTATTTTGGGGTGCAGCACCTGAGCCCTGCAGTGTTTTCGCTGGTTTTTTTAACAATGGCGGCACTGAAGTTCTACGGCGCGCGGGATCGCTCAGATATTGCCCAAGTTTTTCTGCTGCTTGTCGTCGTGATCTATAGTCTTGGTTTGTTGTTGGCCAATAGTGAGTATTGGCTGCGACTGTACCCAGTGGTTGTCAGTATTTGCGTTGCGGCGCTGTTTGGCTTCAGTTTGTGGCAGCCAGAAAGTTTGATTGAGCGTGTAGCGCGCATGGGTGGCCAAATCATCACGCCACGCGCCAAAGGCTACACCAGAAAATTAACTGCTATTTGGGCGCTGCTGTTGGTGGTAAATGCGGCGGTTGCATTTTACCTTGCGCAATTTGCCAGCTTTGGCGCTTGGGCGCTCTATTGTGGGTTAATCTCCTATGGCATTTTTGGCTGTGTGTTTGTCGTCGAGCTCATCTATCGCAGGCACTATATTGCCAAATATGGGCCGTAAATCTAAAAAGCATGTCCTTCAAATGAAACCTAAAGGGCTTAAAATAGGCGCCTCTCTAGCGTAAGATCGCGCGCCTTTTGATTGTTCTCCTAAAAGAGCGATTCGAGTAACAGTTCGCGAGCCAATAAATAAATGAAAATTGACCATCTACGCCAAGCATTCTCCAGTGCAGAGTGGCCGCACTTTTTGCGGCTGGATGTCGTTCCAAACGGCTATGCCATTGTGTTGGATATTCACGCAGGCATTCGTTGGTTTGATGGGCATTTTCCGCAGCAGCCAGTTTTGGCGGGCATAGTGCAAACCCATTGGGCGGCGGAGCTGGGTAAGTTTTTGTTTCCGCTGGGCGATAAATTTGTGCGTATCGATAACCTTAAATTTCAAACCGTCGTGCTGCCGGGGCAGCAACTGACATTGCTGTTGGAATATCTACCAAACAGCGGTGCGCTTAAGTTTCGCTATGCGCAGGATGGGCTAAATTTTTCAGAGGGAAAATGTGTGTTTGAGCTTGAGCCAGGTAACGCAGAATGAATTATTGTCTTTTAATTCCACACTACAATCACGAGCGTCAGTTTATTGCTTTTTTGCCGCAGTTAGTTGCGAGTGGTTTGCCCTGCGTGATTGTGGATGATGGCAGTAGCGAGCAAAGTTTGGCCGCCCTCTCGTCGGCCTTAAAACAATACGAAAACGTTTATTTTTTTGCCCAACAACGCAATCGCGGTAAAGGAGCGGCAGTCAAGGCAGGCTTTGTTCATGCGCGTGCGCTTGGCTTTACGCATGCTGTTCAAATTGATGCTGATGGTCAGCATGACGTTGCAGATTTACCAGGCTTTATAGCGGCATCGCGTGCAGCGCCTGAGGCAATCATTTGCGGCAAGCCAACCTTTGATGGCTCCGCACCTAAAGCACGTGTTTATGGCCGCAAGGTAACTGACTTTTTTGTGGCCATAGAAACCTTGTCCTTAAAAATTAAAGATGGTTTGTGCGGTTTTCGTGTTTATCCGCTGGCCGCAATGGAAAATATTTTTGATCGGTTTTTTATTGGCAGCCGCATGAATTTTGATACGGATGTGTTGGTAAAAGCTGTGTGGTTAAATGTTCCCCTGCAGTTTATTAATACGCGGGTAATATACCCCGAGCAAAGTGTGTCGCACTTTAATTACATGCGCGACAATTTACTGTTGATTCGTTTGCATACGCGTTTGCTATTTGGAATGTTGCTGCGCTCACCGATGTTGTTGTGGTATCGGCTGGGAGGTAGATAATGGCGAATCAAAATGTAACAACTGATCAAGATGCTGGTGCAAACTCGCAGCACTGGTCGCAGCTCAAGGAATCGGGCACGGTTAGGGGAATTTTATTTTTGCTGTGGTTGCAAAAATATTGTGGGCGCCGTGTGTTCAATGCTGCATTGTATCCAATAATGGCCTATTTCTTTTTGTTTAAGCCATTGGCGCGTGCCGCATCCTTAGAGTTTTTGCAAACCCATGCTCGCGCTTACCCTCGTTTTTGGCAGCGTACGCCCGGGTATCGAGATGTGTTTGCGCATATGTATTCGTTTGGTCAATCCATTCTGGATAAATTGTTGGCGTGGAGTACGCCGCTCACTGACAGCGAGTTCGAAATTGCCAATGAGCCGTTGTTGGCAGAATTTATGGCAAAGGAAAATGGTCAGTTAATTATTGGCTCACATCTTGGCAACTTGGAATATTGTCGTGGTTTTGTGCAGCGCTATAAACAAAAAACGATTAATGCGTTGGTTTACGATCAGCACTCGGCAAATTTTGTAAATGCAATGCAGGCGATCAACCCTGACTCTCGCGTGAATATTTACCAAGTTAACGATTTGGATATAGCGCTTATATTGCAGCTAAAAACGAAAATAGAAGCGGGTGAGTGGCTATTTATCGCCGGTGACCGCATTCCATTAAGTGGGGAAGAGCGAACCGTCACCGTAAAATTTCTAGGTCGGCCTACGCAGCTGCCTATTGGCCCTTATATGCTGGCAAAAGTCTTGCAGTGTGAAGTGCAGTTAATGTTTTCTTACCGCAAAAGTGGCAAAGTTTTTTTTGAATTAGTGCCTTTTGCCGAGCAAGTGGTTATTGCGCGTAAAGATAGCGATGCCAGCATCAATGCCTATGCGCAACATTATGCGAGCGAGTTGGAAAAGCAAGCCGCAAAAGCACCAATGCAGTGGTTTAACTTTTACCCCTATTGGGCTGAGTCTGCGCAGTCATCACACAAAGTGACAGAGATTGCGCCTGCAAAATCTTAACGAGTTACGTTTATATGAGCTATTCACTGCACGAACTTATTCCGCATCGCGAGCCTATGCTGTTGCTCAGCTCAGTGTGTGAATTGGGCGATAATTTTTCTACGGCAGAAATTATTATTTCCAAATCATCCTCTTTTTTTATGCAGGGTCAAGGCGTGCCGAGCTGGATTGGCATTGAATACATGGGGCAAACTGCCGCATGTATTGCGGGCTACCAATTGCAGCAAGGAACCGTAACACCGCATTTAGGATTGTTATTGGGCACGCGTAAGTACGAGGCGTTTACTGCTTGGTTTCACGAGGGTGATGTGCTCTTAGTAAGTTGTAAAGAGATTGCTGTGGTAGGTGAAGAGTTGGCAACCTTTCAGTGTGAGATTCGTAATAAAAATGATGGCGTACTCTACTCCACCGCTAAGCTCTCAGTTTTTCGCAAACCCTTAGCCAATTAACTGGGTGGAGTAACGGCGCTTAGCACATGCCGCCGTTAACGCTAATCACTTGTCGTGTGATGTATCCCGCCGCATCGGACATTAAAAAATTTACTGTCTCGGCGATATCTTCTACTTTTCCAAAGCGTTGCATGGGGATCATTTTCATGGCTTCGTCTTTATAAATCCCTTCAATCATATCGGTTTCTATGACGCCGGGAGCGACACAATTTACGGTGATATTGCGCTTGGCTAATTCAATCGCCAGAGCTTTGGTTGCTCCAATAATTCCTGCTTTGGCTGCGCTGTAATTCGTTTGGCCGCGGTTGCCAATAATGCCAGAGACGGATGAAAGCGTAATAATGCGCCCACCTTTCCTGAGTTTAATCATGGGCATAATGATTGGGTTCAGCACGTTATAAAACGCATCCAAATTAGTGTGGATAACTGCATCCCATTGTTCGCCAGTGAGTGCAGGGAACGCATTGTCAGCGGCGATGCCCGCATTACACACTACGCCGTAAAAAGCACCGTTCTGTTCAATGTCGGCAAGCAATGCCGCGCTGACATGTTCGCGCTGGCATACATCAAATTGTAGGGTATTTGCTGTGCCGCCTTCTGCGCGAATTTGAGCTGCTACAGCTTCTGCTTCAACATTGCCTGTGCGATAGTGAACGGTTACGGCGTAACCCTTGCGCCCCAAGCTCAGTGCACAAGCTTTACCAATTCCTCGGCTCGCGCCAGTCACTAAAATACGTTGTTGATTCATTACACACCTTCATGGATTAAAATACTTAGTAACAGAATAACGCTTACTTGAGCCTTATTGTTTTCGCGTACTTTTTCTTTACTTTTTCGGGGCGTCGTCATCTTTGTGCTGCGGAGATAACGATTACCATCTAAACGAGAATTATTTGGCTTCGTGCGATTTTGTTTTCTGGCTCGCCAGTGCCATAGCGCCAAATAAATTTAACGCGCTGCCGATAATAACGGTAATGCCAAATGCGCTAACGGCAGGTAAGGAGCTGAATACCAACAGCCCAAATGACAGCAAGCTTGTAGTGGCGGCCAATACAATTGCCGTTAAGGTTGCCACAGAATCATGGCTCATTTCTGCGGCAAAAATAACATAATCCATGCTTAAGCCCAGCACCAAAAACAGCGCCATTATATGAAACAGGGTAATGGGAATTCCGAGTGCAGCTAAGCCACTTAAGCTCAGTGCAATTGAAAAAGCTGGCACAGCCATAATTTTGAATGCCGCCCCTAAGTTGTATTGGACGAATACCAATATACTTATTAGCGCCACAGCGACAGCTAGCATTTGCAGTGCAGAAAAACGTAAATGCTTTAGCGAGGTTTCTATATCGGCAATAGCGCTCACAAATTTTACGTGTTCAAGCTTCCTCAAACGTTCGGCAAGTGTTGTGGTGTCCAAGTTTTTGGGTATCAACATAAAGCTATAAATATGTATGCCAGACTCTACCCAAAACGGTGGCAGTGATAGGCCTTTGTAAGAAAAAAATTCTGCAGGTGAAAGCAGCATAGATTTACTCTGAGCGTAGCTTTCATTGAGCTCTTTGGCGCTCACCGAATTTATTGGGTGCTGCTGTAAAAATTGCGCTGCAATCCCATTCTCCCCGTAGAGCCGTTGATTTGCCGTGAAATTTAATGCTTGCTGCGCTGGCGATGGAAAGAAATTGTGCACGCCAAATAAACCAGCGGCATCATCGCCCAGGGTTTTTTGTACGCGTTCAATTCGGTCGTAGAGTTCTTGCGGGTTGTTGGCATCAATAACAATAAAAGAGGATGGCTCGTGAGTTGAAACTAAACCGCTAATCAACTTTTCTTGTGCGACCAAATCTGGGTTGAGTGCAAAGAATGCTTTGGGGCTATCGTTAGCGGGAAGACTCAAACGGTTAAATGCAATGAGTCCAATGAGTAGTAATAGTGCGAGGCAAAGGTAGGCGTTGTAGCTTAGGTGTGAGAATGCTTGCAATAAATGCGCGATAATTTTTTGCAAAAAGCTATCGTGAATGCGAACTTTATTGCCTCTAATTAAGCTTGAACCTATAACAATGACCATCAGCCACGAATAGACTAACCCCAAACCCGAAAATACCGCGACCTGCTTTAATGCCTCAAGTCCAGACAGAGAGAGTGCGCCATAACCTATAACGCTGGTTATTAAGCTGAGAAAAAGTGCGCGATAAAGTTGTAGGGTGTTTTCAGACGATTGTTTTTCAGATAAATGGCTTTCAGAAAAATGCTTTCCACTACCCGTATTATAAAAGTAGTAAAAATGGAGTGAGTAATCTCCCACCACACCGATCAAGCTTGCGCCAAACACAATAGTAAGGATGTGAATGGAACCAAATAAGAGTTGGCAAACACACAGCGCAAAAAGTGGCCCAAGAAACATGGAGACTACAGGGATAATGAGT
Source organism: uncultured Cellvibrionaceae bacterium (assembly GCA_964581625.1). GTDB lineage: Bacteria > Pseudomonadota > Gammaproteobacteria > Pseudomonadales > Cellvibrionaceae > Cellvibrio. The sequence continues at coordinate 5,796 of CAZOPE010000018.1, read as the reverse complement.
GATTTTGCACTGCGAAAAATCCACAAGAATAATAAAATGACCGCAATGGTGGAGCCAGTGCTAATAAGACTAATGTCCGCTTTTGCTGTGCGCGCCGAGTCGGCTGCGAAAAAAATAATGCCAGATTGCAAAAATTGTATCTGCGGATAATCCTTCTGGACGGCCTGCTTCAGGTTTTCAATTGCTGCTAATGCATTGTCTTGTTCGCCCATTTCCAGCGCATCGCTAGAGAGCTGTAATACATGCGCAGCCATATAAAACTGTTCACCGTTGAGGGTGGCTTGGTGCAATTCATCTTGTGTGTTATGGCTTAAGGTATTGAGTACGCCGAGCGCATATTCGTTAACAAAACCGAGTGGGTCATCGGCTAAAGGAATAAGCCGCACGGAGCCGCCGCTGCCATATAGGTTTGCAGTGGCTGAGCTGAGAATGGCTGCGTCATCCGGTTGTGCCAATACTGCTTGTGCATTTTTTCCGGTGATATAAAAACGATGTTGTATCAATAGCGCCAAATAACGTTTGATGGCTGCCGACTGATCGAGATATTGAATGGGGCCATGTTGCGTTGCGATTTTCTCACGCAGTGCATAACTGGCATTTTCTACATCATCGGCATTTTTGCTGGCTACAACAACTATCAGTTGCTTAGCGGCATCTGCAGAAAGTTTATCAACTGCTTTATTGACGGCTGCATCTTGTGAGAGTGGTGGCGATAGGCTTTTGAGATTGGTGTCTATATGTAAGCCATTGCGAAGAATGGCAAATCCGCCGAATAGTGCAATTAGGCTGAGTAGAATTAACGCTGCATAGCAGGCGTGTTTGAAGCTACGCGCAGTCATTAATGCTCGCCTTTGAACAAAATTTTACAGGCTTGCGGCGGAAGCTTAGGGAGTTGTTCGCATTGCGCTTGTTCAAAGCCGGTAAACGTCTGGCGTGCAAAAATACGAATAGTAATGGTTTCTTGCTCGGCAAGTTGCAGGGTGATTTTTACTGAGTCCGCTTGTGGGGTAATGTTCAGCGAATTCAGAAATTTTTGCATTTGTTTTTTTTTGGGCGTCAACTCCAAGCTGCTTGCTTTTTTACCATCCTCTTTTTTATTGCTGTTGTCGGATTCAACAATCGTAAAAGTCTGTTGCAAGTAGTCGCCATTGCCGCCAATTAAATTGTTGAGAATTTTGCCTAATGCGCGTTGAGCACGGCCATCCAGTATTTGTGTGCTGCCATCTGCGCGCATCATGACATGATCACCCTGCGCCTTATAAATAATGGTTTCGGTAATGGGGGATTGCGTGTGCCAAATCAGGCCTTGATTGCAATTAAAGGCAAAGCTGCCGTCGGTGATTAAAGGCTTATCTATTCCCGCCAGTATTTTGTGTTGTTGGTATTCACCTGCGTGATAGCAGCCCTCTGGTAAATAGTTGCTGAGCTTATAGGTGTCTGCCCAAGCGATTAATGGAGCAGTTAGCGATGCGGTTAGCATCAAGAGCGTGGCTGCGAAAATTTTAGCAAAGGGTGTGCGCATAAATTTTATTTCAGGGTGATTTTCAGTAAATTTTTTTGGGGCCGCATACTTAATGCGAGGCTGCTATTTAAGCAATTGCTGTACTTTTTGGATAAACACATCCGGGCATGCCAAATGTAAGCGCTGAGTCTTATGTTCAACAGCTGCTTGAATGGTGTGTGCTTTGGTAAGTACTTCTTGCGTATCGGCATCGCGAATAACGTATTTAATTTTAAGGCGCTGCTCCCATTCAGCCAGTGCGGCATTGATCACAATGGCCTGTTCAAAAATGATCGGCTTAATGTATTTAATTTGCATATCTACAATGGGAAATAGAAAACCTGATTCGGCCATGGCGCGATAGTTGTAGCCGATTTTATCCAAGAGTTTGCAGCGTGCTAGCTCTAGATATTTGCAGTAGTTGCCGTGCCACACGATATTCATGGAATCCACATCAAAAAAAGGCACGCTGAAATTGTAATCTTCGCAGAGGCCTTGAGTGTTTATATCCGTACTCTTATTCATAGGCTCGCTCATGTAGTCGTGATAGTTTTATTGCTTCTGTTTTTAAAGGTCAGGCGCTATTTTTTGATGTAAATGTTGCGCAAATTGCTGTTGCAGAAACTGATTGAGTTCGCGCGCTTGCATGCCGCGTGGGTGAGTTGTGTCAATGCAGTCGCTGATATGCAACGGTGGTAGCGCACGCAAATGAAATAGCGGTATTGTTTTTGGAATGGAATACCAGGGTTCGTGTTTGCGTAGTGTGATGGGCTCACAGCTAATTAATACCGGTAAAATAGTGCAATTCGCTTGTAGTGCAATATTGGCCGCACTGCGTTTGAAGCTTAGGCCTTGTTCAAGATCGGTACGGGTCCCCTCGGGAAAAATCATCAGCGTCTCGCCGCTTTTAAGCGCTGCAGAGGCCTTTTTTACCAACGCTATCCCCAATTCATTGTTGGGAATGTAGCCCGCCATTGAAACAATAATGGAGAGAAATGGGTTGTTGGCTACGGCGGCTTTAATAATAAAATTAGTGCGCGGCATCACTGACATCAATAAGACTGCGTCCAGCAGCGTGGGGTGATTGGCGATCACGAGTGCACCTGGGTGATTGAGCAAGTGCATATTGTCGAATTTAACCTTAAGCACGCCGAGCCCACATAAACAATACACATAGAAACGCGAGGCCAACATTATTGAGTAACGGGTGTAATGGCGTTTAAGGGATCGCTTAATAGGTGCAAGGCTTAATACGATAATTAGCCCCGCAGATAAGATGAGTGCTACCGTGCCAAATAAGGTGAAAGAGGCAGCTGTTGCAATCAGGCGCCAACATCTGGAGGCAAATACACTCACGCTAGAGCCTGCGCTTGAGTAAGCGAGCGTGCATTGGCTACACATTCAATTTCTACTAACAAGTTTGCGCGGCAAATATCCGCGTGCACAATATTGATGTCGGCTGGTGAAAATTGTTGGTAGAGGTAATCTTGGGTTGCGAGTAAATCTTCTGCGTGGCGCAAGTACACACGAATGGCGGAAGGTGCGCTGGCTTGCGGATCAATACTCGCCAATAAATAACGAATATTCTCCAGCGTAATTTTCAGCTGCTCTTGCAAGTCGTCGCAGGCTTTGGTGTCGTGGCCAATAATACTCGCGGTGCCTGAAATAAAAATGGGGCGCTCTAATTGCTGCGGCAAGCTGGTTGCGCGGGCAAATGAAGGGCTGCTTGGGCCGTATTCGCGCGGATATTGATAAGCGGGTTGTTGGCGCGGGTTTTCGTGGTGTTGTCCCGGCGTTCGCGTTGCGAGTAAATAAATGACTGCGCCTTGAGTGGCATCATCACTGGAGTGAATACCAAGCGCCGAAGCCGCAGGAAATTGTTGCTGACTGAGGTCTAGCTGACTGAATGCCCGCAGCCTGCCAACACAAAATTTTTTGTATTCTTCTTGGTCGCCATCGCCGACATTGATTTTGGGTATGAAATTCCAAATGCGAAACGGGTAGGGGAATCCGGCAGACGTTATTAACCCAAATAAACGCGTATAGGCTGCCTCTGTCGCGCCTTCAATATCGGCGCACGCGGCGGGGCTCACCCAAGTGGCCGCAAAAAAAACATCGTCAATCTTGCTCCACTGGCAATCGCCGGTGCTTCCACGCTCTGCCACGTTATCGCCATATTCAATGACCTCATAGGCTTTGCCGCAGAGCGAGGGAATACCAATAGGAATTATGCCGAGTTCGGTAGGCGCTAGGCAGGGAGCATCAAACGCAATTAGCGCGAGTACGCCAGGTTTATTAATCAGTTGCGCGGGCGTTGCCGTTGGTTCAGCCGTAAAAGGAGTGGAATCAAGATAGTATTGGCGCAGCATTGGTCGATCATTTTTAAGGTTATTTGCAGGCCGAGAGTGTATACGAAAACCCCTACCAGGTTAAGCGCACCTATAAGAGTGAATGATGATTTTGTTAACTAAAGCCGGTAGACTGCCCGCCCATTTGTATTCACCCAACTTTTTACAGAGACGATTATGGCCGAGCAAACCAGTGCCCAATTGGAAGTAGCAGAGCTATTAGTGGACGCCTTAAATTTAGAAGATATTACGGCAGAAGAGATTGACCCGCAGGAGCCTTTATTTGGCGCCGGATTGGGTTTGGATTCGATTGATGCGTTGGAAATCGCCTTGGCGATATCGCAAAAATACGGTGTACAAATGCAAGCCGACGACCAGAATACGCGCAATGCCTTTGCCAACTTGGCGACCTTAACCGACTTTATTCACGCGCACGCCACAAAATAACCTCATGTTTTCGCCCGTGTTACCCTTAAGCCTGCGCAACCCCGATGCGTGGATTGCACGCTGCACGCTACCACTTGCGGCGCTAGGCGGGCAGCTCGGGCCTTTGCGCTGTGAAGACTTTATCGGTCAGGCGCTACGTTTGGCGCAGCAGCTGCCCCCTGGCAAGTTCGCCATCAACCTGTGTGAAAACCGCTATCTTTTTACGCTGGCGTTTTGTGCCGCCATCATCAAACAGCAAACCACGCTCTTACCGCAAAACCGTGCTGAGGCAACGCAAACAAGCCTGTTTGAACAATATGCAGGTGCTTATGTTTTGCACGATGGTGCCGCCGTTATCGCCCCCGATTTGCCGCACCTCAACATTAATACTCTCAATTTGTTGGGTGAGCCGTGCCGCGATATTCCGCAAATAGATGCCGATTTCTTGGCTGCGATAGCTTTCACCTCAGGCTCCACCGGCCAGCCCAAAGCTAACCTTAAACCTTGGCGAACGCTGGTTGAAAGTAGCCTCATTAACGCCCGTTTTATGCTGCCCACGAACGATCAATGCTATTCGGTGTTGGCGACTGTACCTGCGCAGCATATGTGGGGTTTGGAAACCTCTGTGCTTTTACCACTCTTTAGTGAGCTGTGTGTGGTGGATAGCCGGCCCTTGTTTGCGCAGGATATTCAGCAGGCACTGTCCGCCTTACCAGAGCCTCGGTTGCTAATTTCTACCCCAGTGCATTTGCGTACGATGGTACTAAGTGGTCTAAACCTGCCGCCAGTGGCGCACATTTTATGTGCCACAGCTCCCTTATCGAACAGTTTGGCGGGCGAGATTGAGGTGTTGTTTAACGGTGAGCTGGTGGAGGTTTTCGGCTGTAGTGAGGTTGGCTCCATGGCGTGCCGCCGTACAGCGCTGCAAGAAATATGGCGGCTATTCGATGGTTTGCGTTTTACACCCTTGGATTCTCATCAGGCTGCAAGCGATAGTGGCGATAGCGGCCAGATTTGTGAAGGTGGGGAGATTAGCGCCCCGCATTTACCCTGTAGCCAAACCCTAACCGACCGGATCGAATGGCTGGGAGAACAGGCATTTCGGTTGTTGGGCCGCAGTGACGATATGATTGAAATAGCGGGTAAGCGGGGTTCGGTGCAAGAGATGAACAAGCTGTTACTCAGCGCCCCCGGTGTAACCGACGGGGTAGTGTTTATGCCTGAGCCGAACACTGCCCTCCATAAAATAATGCGCCCCGTGGCTTTGGTGGTTGCGCCCAGTAGTACAAAAGCAGCACTGGTTGCGCATTTCGCCAAACACTTAGATCCCGTTTTTATTCCGCGCCCGCTGTTGTTGGTGGAGAGCTTGCCTCGCGAAGAAAACGGCAAATTGCCGCGCGGTAAATTACTCGCTTTTTTTGAGCAATTACGTGCCCGTTAAGCAGTATTTGAAGACTAGAATAATATTTACCTAAGAAGGGAGTCGTCATCTCCGCTGCGCGAAGATGACGACTCCCTGCT
>CAZOPE010000017.1:0-68420 GCA_964581625.1 uncultured Cellvibrionaceae bacterium | reverse complement strand
TTTTGCGCGCCAAGGCGGTTATGCATACCAATGAAGGGGTTTACATGTTCAACGCCGAAAACGGCGTGCTCAGCGTCAACCAGATTCCGGTGCAATCCGTCGATGAGATTTTGGATAGTCGCATCGAAGTTATCGACGACAAAAAGATTGCTGCCGATGAGACCGAAAAGGTGTTATTGGAAGCGATGCTCAATTAACGGCGTTTTCTGCTCGGGCAGAACGGAGAATTGATGGCGCACTTATGGTGCGCTTGTGACAAATTTGCTGCACAAAGCAGCAAGAGTTGAATCTTACATCTAGACTCAATGAGATGATTCACGGGCTCCAGTCGGATCGGCACATCCTAAATAAGAAGAGGGTTTCACTATGTCATTATTGCTCGCGCTAATCGCCGTATGGGCGTTGATCGCCATACTCACCTTACGGCAGGTCGCACTCTCAGCCGCGTCGGCCTTGGTGCTGATTTTCTGGGTGGTGTTGGGTGCCCTAGTGCCCTGCATGCTATCGCTCTGGGCGTTGGTGCCCTTGGTTGCCGTGCTGCTGGTGTTGAATGTGGGTGGCTTGCGCCGTGCGTTACTCACCACGCCGGTATTTGGCTTGCTGAAAAAAACCATGCCGAGCATGAGTGTCACCGAACGTGAAGCTTTAGAGGCCGGTACTACCTGGTGGGAAAAAGAGCTCTTCAGCGGCAGGCCAGACTGGAACGAATTCGCTCAAATTGGTTTGCCTCAATTAACGAGTGAGGAGCAATCCTTCTTAGATAATGAGGTGAGTGAACTGTGTGCCATGCTCAATGAGTGGGAAATCACCAGCAGCCGTAAAGATTTACCCCCAGAAGCCTGGCAGTATCTGAAAGACAAAGGCTTTTTTGGCCTAATCATTCCTAAGTCTTTTGGTGGCCGCGAATTCAGCCACTATGCGCAAAGCCGCATTATGAGCAAAATTGCCAGCCGCTCTGGCACTGCAGCCGTTACCGCCATGGTGCCCAACTCCCTCGGCCCGGGCGAGCTCTTGATGAACTACGGCACCGAGGAGCAAAAAAATCGCTGGCTGCCCGGCTTGGCCAAAGGTACTGAAATCCCCTGCTTTGGTTTAACCGGCCCCGAAGCGGGTTCCGATGCAGGCTCAATTCCCGATACGGGTATCGTGTGTAAAGGTATGCACGATGGCCAAGAAGTGCTTGGCTTGCGCCTCACCTTTAGCAAACGCTGGATTACGCTTGCGCCTGTCGCAACCGTAGTGGGTTTGGCGTTCAAACTTTATGACCCCGAAGGCTTACTGGGCGATGCCAGCAAAAAAGAATACGGCATTACCTGTGCGTTAATTCCCGCCAATCACCCAGGTATGGAGATCGGCAAACGTCACAACCCCGGCTCACCCTTTATGAACGGGCCTATCTTTGGTACTGATGTATTCATTCCAATCGATTGGATCATCGGCGGTGCCACCATGGCCGGTAAAGGCTGGCGCATGCTGATTGAATGCTTGGGTGCGGGTCGCGGTGTTTCCTTGCCCTCGCTCTCAACCGCCAGCGGCGAAGTGAATTATCGTTTGGTAGGTGCTTACGCCCGCATTCGCCGTCAGTTCAACACTGAAATCGGCAAATTCGAAGGTGTTCAAGAAGCAACGGCAGATATCGCAGGCACCGCCTACACCTTGGAAGCCTTCCGTCAGTTGGTCACCAAAGGTTTGGAGACAGGTTCACCGTCTGTCATGACCGCAATGGCGAAATACCATGCGACTGAAATGATGCGCAAATCCGTGGAGCATTCTATGGATATCGTCGGTGGTCGTGCAATTCAGCAGGGTCCACGCAATTTCCTCGTTCACTCTTACCACAGTGTTCCGGTGGCGATTACCGTAGAAGGCGCAAATATTCTGACCCGTTCGCTCATGATTTTTGGTCAAGGCGCCATGCGTTGCCATCCCTTTTTGTTTAATGAAATGCAGGCGATGCAAGATGAAGATCAAGCGCGCGGCATTAAAACCTTCGATAAGTTATTCACGCAACATTTGGGGCATGTGTTTAGCAATCTAGTGCGCACTAAGTTGCTTGGATTAACCCGTGGTCATTTCAGTAGCGTTCCGGCCAATGCCGATGATTTTAGTGCGCGCTGGTATCAACGTATTAATTTGTTGAGTGCTTCATTTGCGAGTATGTCTGATATTGCCTTGGCGGTATTGGGTGGCAACTTAAAACGCCGTGAATTATTGTCGGCACGTTTGGGTGATATTCACAGCCAATTATTTATTGCGTGTGCAATTTTAAAATATCACTCGGCGCACCCGAGAACCCGCGCTGAAGATGTGCATGCTGAATACGCGATTACTGCTGCCTTGAATAAAGCACAGCAAGCGCTGATTGAATTTTCGGATAACTTTCCAGTGGGTTGGGTGGCCAAACTCGTTCGATTTATCACCCTGCCTTTCGGTAAAATCGTGTTAAAACCCAGCGACGATCTAACGCGCGAGTTGGGCGATTTAATGCTGGAAGATAACCCTGTTCGTCAACACTTGGCACAGTATGTTTATGTTAGTCATGAACGCGATGATGCTGCGGGCCGAGTCGAAAGCACCTATCAAATGTTGTTGGCGCTCGGCCCCTTGTGGACAACTTGGTTGAAAAACCAAAACAAATTGCACGGCGCGAATATGACCGAGAAGCTGCAAGATGCGGTGAGTAAAAACATTATTCAACCGCAAGATGTGGATCGCTTATTGGAATATGATGCTCGTCGTTTCGATTGTATTTTGACGGATGCATTTGAAAAGCTGTAATAGAAAGATTCCAGCAAAATCAAAATCCCCAGTAGTCTCCTACTGGGGATTTTTTATTGGGGGTGTAAAAAATAAAGGCTTAGCGTCTGCAGTTAGGATACTTACATGGGGTTGTCTTGCTCTGCCACTATGACGCAATTGCGCCCCAGTGCTTTGGCGTTATAGAGCGCTTCATCTGCACGCTTAAACGCATTTGCAAAGGGTTCCTTGGGTAGAACAGCTGCAACACCAAAGCTAGCTGTTACCGCAATAGGATTCTCAGGCTCAAACACAGTATCAAAAATAACAATGCGCAGCTTCTCAGCTAAAGCAGTAGCCATTCCTACGGAGGTGTTAGGACAAATTAATATGAATTCTTCTCCGCCCCAGCGCCCAAGTTTGTCGGTGGCACGTGTATTTTTTACAATCAATTCGCTAATGCCTTGTAGAACACGGTCGCCTGCATCGTGGCCGCGTCTATCGTTGATGCGTTTAAAGTGATCGATATCTAAAATAATAATTGATGTGGCATTTAAACGAATCTCCAAGGATTCGATGATTTGTTCAATACCATGTCGATTGAACGCATTCGTTAGTGCGTCCACGGTGGATAGCTTGCGAAACTTATCAGTTTCTGAGATCAGCTTTGAGTTACTCACGACAAGCTCTGAAATTTTTGAGCGGTTTTGTTGTTCAATTCGCTGTAAATGCACCAAACGCGACATGTTATAGGCCGCACCAAACGCCATCCACAGTAACAGTATGCCTAAATACCAATTTTCGTTGCTGATCCAATCGCCTGAGAATTCGACTTTGTTAATGTGAATGTCGTGCTCAGTACCCTTCAAATCGCCTTCAAAATCGATTGCAAGCGTAATGACATTACCAAGATCCGGATGTGTTTGCTCTCTGGGTAAGTTGTATTGGCCTAGCCACCAATCTGCCACCGTAAACTCGTTTGTATCTATGCGCAGGGGTTTGGTTAAGTCTTGAGTGCGCAAGCTGATGGAATTGAACTTGGTACTGTTGCTGTCTTGTGCTGTGGAAAAACGAGGATCGAAGGTGCGCATAGAGATGCGCAAATTCTTTGATGGCCCTGCGTATTTGATATCCAGATTTAAATGTTGGAACGCTGCTAAATTAGTGCCTTTTATACTATCCACGCTCAGCATGTAGATCATATTGCAGGGTCTGTAGGCGTCGGCTTCGCTAAATTTGCAGTGGAAGTGAAAGCGCTCGCGGTCAACCCAATAGGCGTTAGGTCGCTCCGGCTCCAGCAAAAAGTAGTTTGCATCGGGCGCGTTCGTGGGAATCAACTCAAGGGTTCTTTGGGGCAGGAAGCTTTTGCCCAGAATGGCAATCAGTGTCAAAAAAATTGCGCTTAGGAACAGCTTCGAATAAAAAGTTTTGTTGGGCATGGCAATGACTGACACGATTCGCAGCTGGAATAAACCCCAGTATCGGCTACAAGTGGGCTCTTCGCCAGTTTTGACGTGATTTATGTTGGAACTGTTTGCAAAAAACCCGCTTTTGCATCGCAGAAGCGGGTTTGAAGGGGTACGGATTTATCGAGGATTAGCGCTTTTCCTTGGCGGCTGCGCTGGCGGCATTGGCGGCCAAAATATAGGCCGAGGTTGTCGCTACCGTATATTCGTTTTCAAACCACAGGAACGGCCAGTCAGTTTTAAACTCAGGGTAATCCGGTTTGATAACCAAAGGCCCGGGCACCATACCGCCCGCAATAAAGCTATAGTCGGCGCGGTTGTGACCGTAGGCCACCAGTTGTGAGCGAGTCCCAATGGTCGATACGAGCGAGACATTGTTCACTGGGTGGCGGCCTAACATGTAGTCCAATGCGTTGAGCGTGTAATCAACACTAAAGATTTTTGGAAAGGCTTTGTGGATCAAGTACATGTTGGTGCCAAAGGTCGCGACCTGAATAGAGCCTGCCCAAGAGTGCTCACTGATCGGCACACCAAAGGGGGTGTTTGCAATCTCATTGTCGATACGCGTTTTGGCTTTCACCGCAATCGCTTCCAACTGTTTGCGATAGCTGGCGTCCATGAGGGGTATGGCGCGGGCTGCAGCACCACCTACCCAATCAAATTGCACGTCAATAACCGGCAACAGCTGCATAAGGCGATCTTTGTAGATCTTCTCGCCTTTGGTGGCGAGTAAGAGTTCCACTGTAGCTTGGACATTGACAGCATCGGGCGCACGCACAGGGAAGGGGCCTTTGTGACGCGCAGCGGCTGGGAAACTCTTGCCTTGTTCACGTGCCCAAAGCGCTTTTGCTGCGTCGAGTGCTTCGGCAGCCAAGGGCGCGTCCAGCGCGGGTAGGGTGCGCGTTGCACCTGCCAGTGCGGTTGCTACATAGAGGTTGGTCGAGGGTTGATCGGTGGTAAAGGCCCAGCGGTCGTCTGCCTTGCCAGAGCGGTCACCTTTGGTTTCATTCTCGCCGAGGCTTGGGTCATAAAACTTGCCATCGGTTTGTGAGGATGCATCGCCCAAGTGTGTGTATTGCTTCAGCGTAGGGTCAATAATGCCGCGAATGGCATGACCAAAGATCTTGTATTGCGCCAACAACTGACGAACGCCATGGCGAATTTGTTGAAGTGAATCCTGCTGGCCGTCAGGTTTGCGAATTTCCACTTGGCGTGCGGGTTCGTCGACACTGGTTTCATCCCACTCAAGGCCGAAGAGCTCTTTGCCCCACACCAAGTCGCGTACAACCCAAGAGTTGTCGCCAGTTTGTATGTCGTAGTCGCCCGCGTCTTGCCAGCCGCCTACACTCAGCCCATCAATTCGCTCACCGGCTTTGAACGGGGAGTCGAGTGATTCACCCATTTTGTAACCGTCGAAATGAACAAGATTAGCCGGTGCTTGGCGTGCATCGTCGAGGTGCGAGGGGGCTGTCCAAATGCGATAACCTTCGCGAACACCCATGTGATCCATTTGTGCAGGAAGAAAGGTGTCCAGCGACGGTTGCCAGATATTGCTGTATGCGTTTTCTGCAATGCTGAAAGGCGTAGTCGTCTGATTTGCATAAGAAATCATATAAAGGCCAGGCTCACGTACGGCAGAAAAATCGAACGCCGAGTAGTTGTAACGCTGCCACTTGCCCTTGGAGGTGAGTTTGCTGCGCAACACGCTTTGCTTGCTGCCATCGGGCATCAGGCGCAGCAATTCGGCCTCCTCTGGCCCTTTGAAATTAGGGTCCAGCTCAATCATGGCGACTTTGTTGCGCTGAGGCGTATAACCCGCTTGGTTGTAAGAAATTACCGGCTCACGCGCCCAGTTGGGCATTACATTTGGGCGTACATGCCACACTACTGCTTCATCTTTCGCTCCGGCGGCAACCATTGAACGCACTACAAACCAGCCGTTTTGCGCGCGGTTGCGGGCGTCGTACAGCGCAACGGGGGCCTTGTCAGACACGATAGTCACGCGTGTCAGCGGATCTTCTGGCGAAAGCGTGATGGACTTGCCACCAGATACTAAAGGCTGCGAATCTCCGCTTTTGTCGTTTTTCATAGGGCCGGCGGGGTGGCGAGGGAAGAGGCCGGGCTGCTTGTCACTCAAATAGGTTTTGCCAAAGTAGGTGGATGGCAAAAAGTCGAGGTTGAAGCCAACCTTACCTTCTAATGTTTTTGGTAGCGGCTTGTCCAGATTAACCGCAATACGGAATCCGCCTTCTTCGGGCGTTACCGCCAATGTATAAGATAAATCAACTTCAGGGTAAGACGAGCGAACCAGCACTTGCGTACCGCTGGTATCACGCGAGCGGCTGCCAAAAGTTGGTACCGGGTCCCATTGTTCCGGTGTGGCGCTCAAGCGCAGGGCGCCGTCGGTTGCTATGCGTTCACCGTGCAATACGACTTGCAGGCCGCCGTTTTTTTCGTCAAAGAAAATGGGGCTGAAGGGGTTGTGGTCAAGAATAACGGTGAGACCCGGTTGTTCTAGCGTATCTCTGGGGGAAATACTTAGTCCTTCCGCCAAGGCGAATTGACTCAATGTGAGTGCCGATATAGCTGCGGCAAGCGCTGCCTTTTTCTTGAATAGCATCATACTTCCTCTCAAGTTATGGTTATGTTAGCGCTAACATTTGCGAAGGGTTCATCCCATCATTTTGTATTGCATGAGTGGGGTGCAAGTTAAGGCTACTTGCCCACGTCTACAGATGGTGGCAAGGCGTCGTATTCTGACATGTGAATTTATAAATAAGTGCGTGATAAAACTTGTTGTTAAGTAAAGTTTGGTAATTCACTTTTTACATATCAACTAAGCTTAGTTTGAGCTATTTGTTGCAGGTAATTGAAATTTCAATAGAAAAAAATAACCACGAAATTCATTCGCAATTTTTGGAAATTCTTTTATTGCTAACCCTTCTATAACCCGCTGTTTTAGGGTGGCTTAAAGAAGCAAACGGTCTAGTGATCAAGCTTGCAAGTCGCTTGGCTGCGCTATGCTTTATACAAGACTAAGGGATCTTGTAACTTCATAGGCGACTATAAGTCACTCAGCTCCCGTAGTAACTCACGATAGTTTTTAGGCAAAGGAGAAAGGCTAGTGAAAAAGTTAAACAAATATAGTGGCGTTGATTTAACTCGTGACGATAACCTGCGTGCAAAACTCCTTACTGAGATTTCCGAATATCAACGCCAGCTCGATACTCTAAAACTGAGCGGTAACTATGTGAACTTCACCATGATTCAAACTTACAAGGAACTGATTTCCGCCCGTAAAGAAATGCTGAGCCGGTTTCCCACCATTTTCTAAAAGGGTGGCAATATTGGCATTATTGAATGTTAAGTTTGCTGGAAATTGCATTTAATTTTGAATGTAATGTGTTTTTGTGGTCTGAAATATTATTGCTTTGATATTCGCTATGCCACGTCATTATATCTTCCAGTGGCATTGGTGGGCTAATCACATAACCTTGCAGTTGATCGCAACCCAACGCACGCAAGCTGTCTAATTGGTTTTCATTTTCTGCACCTTCCGCAACAACCGATAAATTCAGAGCGTGAGCGATAGACACTATGCCGCCCACAATATCTCTATCAGCCTGATTGTGCGGTAAATCAGTTACAAAAGAGCGATCTATTTTAAGTGAGTTGAGCGGCAAATATTTTAAATAGGTTAATGATGAGTAACCTGTGCCAAAGTCGTCCGCTGCAACGCGAACCCCCAGCTCCTGACAGCGCAAAATAATACGTCGAGCGCGTTCCATATCATCCAACATCGCGGATTCGGTAATTTCCACAATCAGTGAATGGCATACATCGGCGTATTCTTTGTGAATCTTATGAAGTTCTTGTAAAAAAGAAGGGTGCAAAAAATGCCGCGCAGAAATATTAATATGAATGTCGTGGAAAAAACTCTGCTTTTTCCATTCTGATATTTGATGCGCGGATTTTTGCAAAATCCAATTCCCAAACCGAATTTCTAAATCACCACGAGCTGATTCAATCGCTTTAATGACGGGCAGTGCTCCAATTAACTGGCCATCTGATTTTTTCCAGCGCACAAGGCTTTCGTAACCAATTACCTGCTTTGTACGCAAAGAAATGATGGGTTGATACCAAAGGCAAATTTCATCTGCATCCAGCGCATTCTCTATGTCTACTGCAGAAAAGCTTTTGTCAACTTCGGTAATGGCAATGCGGGATGCAAAATGAAATCGGTCACCGCCCATCTTTTTTGCAACGTACATGGCAGCGTCGGCTTTGCGTAACAGTGTGTTTGGTTCAGTGCCATCCAGTGGTGAATAGGCTACGCCAATACTGGCCGAAATTCTTCCACGTTTACGCCCAATCCCAAAATGTATTCGTAGTGCTTGAATAAAACGTGTGGCAAGAATGGCGAGGCTATGTTCATCACATTCGGCAATAATTAAAAATTCATCACCACCTAAGCGACCTATGCAATCGCTTTTGCGTACAACATCGCGCAAGCGGTTGGCAGCATCGCGCAGAATATTGTCGCCTATCTCATGGCCCCATTGATCGTTGGCAGTTTTTAAACCATCTAAATCAATAAAAAATAATGCAAAACTGCGTTTGTGGCGTGCAAGCTGATCTGCTTTATGATCGAGGAATTGCATAACGCCGTGGCGGTTGCTGAGTTGAGTAAGTGGATCAACGCTGACCAATGAGCGCAATTGATTTTCCAGTTGTTCACGGTGGCATGCAACAGCAATTTGACTTGCAATGCGTTCAGCTAATAAGAAAATTTGTGGTGGAATGGCTTCTGTAGGTTCGCTAAACCATGAAGATGCAAGTACACCAATGACTTGATCTGATGAAATTAAAGGAATAACAAAATTGGCAGCAAGCCCGCCTTTTACCAAATCTGGCATTGCATCAACGTCATGCGAATAGTCTTGAACATAAATGCTGGTTTTGGTTTTAAGCGCGCGGCCTGCAATACCCTGGTGCGCTGGGAAACGCATTCCCTTGTAAGGGTTCAGTCTTTCTTGTTGCGCGCCTTCGAACAGGTGGTATTCAAAAAATTCGCGGCGTTCGTCTAATAAAATTAATGCAGCTCCATCGGCGTTGAGAAGTTTGCAAACAGATGTGGCTGCTTTCTTAAAGAAAACTTGGAAGTCTTGCTCAAGCGTGAGCGCGTCCATTGCTGCTAATAACGCAGGCACGGCTGCTTTTCCTAGTAGGAAATCGTTCATAGTGGTGTCTTATAAAGCGTAATAGGCGTACGCGGCTAATATGAATAGCAAAGACTTTGCCAATACGAGGAGTGCAATTTATTTAATGCGATCTTGCATTTGTTGATAACAAAAATGAATGTATATGTTCACAAAGAACACAAAATAGATTTGCTCTGCAGGCCTGCATAAGAGTTCCGGGGGATTTTTTATGCTGGCGCACAATATTGATCACACAATATTTTTGTTTGCACCAGATGAATGCGAAAAATTTAATCGAGAAAAGCTTAGATTCGCAGTTGTCCAACAAAGTTGCAGGGTTTGTGTCGGCTATCCAGCTGCTCCACAATAATTTTTTGCCAGGCTGTAACACAAGCACCCGTGGAGCCGGGCAAGCAAAAAATCAGTGTACGGTTAGCAAGACCTGCGGTCGCGCGTGATTGAATCGTAGAGGTGCCAATTTCAGCAAAGGAAACTTGGCGAAATAATTCGCCAAAGCCAATAACCGTTTTATCAAATAAAGGAATCACTGCTTCGGTGGTGCTGTCGCGGCCCGCAAAGCCCGTTCCGCCGGTAATTAAAACAACTTGGGCTTGTTTGTCGGCAATCCATTTCGAAATGACCGCGCGAATTTGGTAAATATCATCAATGACTAAGTTGCGCTCATACAAGTGATGACCCGCATCAGTTAAAAGATCTTGCAGTTTTTGGCCGGAAGTATCTGTTTCCAGTGAGCGAGTATCAGAAACGGTGAGTATGCAAATGTTGAGCGCTTCAAATTCTTTTTGGGACGACATAAAAATCCTACTTCATAAATAGCGTTGAGGTGTTAGCCACCCGTCATGTTCATAAACCGCAAAATTTGCGGTTCGTCATTCAAATTAAAATCATGCTTTTCCGGCTTATGGATAACTGCGTTCAAAAGCAGTTCGCGAAGGGCAGGCTCAGGTTCTGCACTATTTCGCATGGCGCTACGTAAATCTGCACTATTGTCTTGCCCCAAGCATAAGATCAGTTTACCGGTTGCAGTAATTCGAACACGGTTGCAGCTAGCACAAAAGTTTTCGGAGTGTGGTGAGATAAAACCTATTCGCGAGCTGTACCCCGCTGCTTGCCAGTAGCGCGAGGGCCCTCCGGTTGTGACGGTTGCAGGCAAAAGAGTGAAGTGCTGGGCAATTTGCTCGCGTAAGTCTGCGCTACTTACAAATTCAGCCGCACGACCGTGTCCATCAACGCGACCAAGCGGCATTTCTTCGATAAAACTGATGTCCAATCCTTCACTGAGCGCGAATGTAACAAGATCAGCTGCCTCATCGGCGTTGTAATGCTTGAGGGCGACGCAATTGAGCTTGGTGTGTTGGAATCCAGCGGCTTGTACGGCTTTAATTCCAGCGAATACTTGGTTGATATCGCCAAATCGGGTCAGCTGTTTAAACCGTTCAGGGCTGAGCGTATCCAGACTGATGTTGATTCGATTCACGCCAGCATCTTTGAGTGCTTGTGCATGCTGAGCGAGGTGTGTGCCGTTGGTTGTGAGGCAAAGTTCCTGAAGCGGGAGCTGCCCTAGCCGCTGGGCAAGTTCAATAATCCCACCTCTAATCAAGGGTTCTCCACCGGTGATTCTGAGTTTGGTTACGCCCAGATCACACAGGGTTTTGCCGAGCAGCGCTAACTCCTCTATAGAAAGAACCTCGGCTCTCGGCAAAAAGGTCATATCTTCCGCCATGCAGTAGATGCAGCGAAGGTCGCAGCGATCAGTAACGGAGAGCCGCACATAGGTAATTTGGCGACCAAAGCTATCAATCAGTGTTTGTGATGGAGGAATAGTCATAGGGATGTGTGCCGGTTGAAGCCTTACTGTATAGATCTAGCTGCAGTGTCTCAAGCCCAAGTGTGGGGTGGCTCGGGTTACGTCTATCGAAATAGCAATTATTGAGCCTTTGTATAGCCAGGGTGGTGCTCCAAAAATGGGATTTAACCTTTGCTGAGCTAATATTTCCTCTTTTCTCGCGCAAGGCTTCAGTGTTTTTTCATCTCGATTTGAATTTCTTCCGCAAAGAATACCCCGAAAAACCATAAACGCATCTGTGTGGTGCTTTGTGCACCATGTCTTTGTTTTTTATTGGTGCATTTATGAATTTTTGTTCTTGGTGTTTTTGCATGCTTATGGCGCGTGCGCGCACCATAAAAAAACATTCGTATGCTGCGCAAGCTCAGGTTAGTTCTATCAATGCATTGCCAAAAATAACTGAATGACTAATTAAATGTATGAATTAAAAGGAATTAATTTTTTACTCCCCGCATTTTTTTAAATTGGCACTGCGCTTGCAAAATCTCCCTCATGCACATCCAGAAATTAAATCTGGCTTTTTTGAAGGGCATTTTTATGAAGCACACTCCAGCTAACACAAAAACAGCCTCGCCTCTATCCGGCGGTGTAAGTTCGCCGCAAAGCTTACGCGGTGCGCGCAATGGCAAGGTGTGGTTGGTAGGCGCAGGCCCGGGTGATGCTGACTTGCTCACAGTGAAAGCAATAAAAGCAATTCAAGCTGCAGACATCATTTTTTACGATCAATTGGTCAGCGATGAAATCTGTGCGCTTTTTCCCAAGCAAACACCCGCGTTATACGTGGGAAAAATCAAAAGCAATCACAGTATTCCGCAAAAAGAACTTAACCAACTGCTCGTCAATCAAGCGCAACTAGGATTAAAAGTTTGCCGCATCAAAGGTGGTGATCCTTTTGTGTTTGGTCGTGGGGGTGAGGAATTGTTGGAGCTGCGCAAAGCGGGTGTTGATGCGGAAGTGATTCCGGGAATTACATCAGCATCGGGTTGCAGCACCTACGCTGATATTCCACTCACGCATCGAGGCTTGTCGCAAGGCTGTACATTTGTAACGGGCCATGCAGAAAAAACACTTGATTTAAATTGGAGCGCACTTGCTCAGTTAAATCACACCTTGGTGTTTTACATGGGGTTAACACGTGCGGGTAATATCTCTAGCAATCTACTGGCCGGTGGCCTGCCAGCAGATACGCCAGTCGCGATTATTGAAAATGGTTGCCGTAAAGATCAGAGAAATATTATTTCCGATTTAGAAAATTTCCCCTTGGTTGTGTTGCGTGAACAAGTGAAATCACCAGCGCTCATTGTTGTGGGAAAAGTTGTGGCTATGCATTCGCAACTGCAAATAGAGGCATGGATTAAAGAGTCGCAGTTGTCAGCCTGATATTGGCTCCTTCCCTTTGAAAAAGGGAACACAAAAAGCACATTTTTTAGTTAAACCAAAAAGCGTTAAAAACCTGAGGCATTTATGAAGAAGCGTATTGTTGTAGTCGGTAACGGCATGGTGGGTCACAAATTCATCGACAATTTGGTGAATCATCCCGATGCGGCAAATTATCAGGTGATTACTTTTTCTGAAGAACCACGTTTAGCATACGACCGTGTACAGCTATCAAAATATTTTTCGGGTTCCACAGCAGAAGATTTAATGCTAACGAGCGAAGGCTATTACAACGAAAAATCCGTTGAATTTATTTTGAAAGATAAGGTTATCGATCTCGATCTTGAAAACAAAGAAGTGATCACCGCGTCCGGTCGTCGCGAAGCGTACGACAAATTAATTCTTGCTACCGGTTCCTTCCCCTTTGTGCCCCCAATTCCCGGCAACAATGGTGAGCATTGTTTGGTTTATCGAACTATCGAAGATTTGGAAGCTATCACCGCTTCAGCCAAGGTCAGTAAAGTTGGCGTTGTCGTTGGTGGTGGTTTATTAGGTTTGGAAGCGGCAGCAGCATTAAAAGCGGCGGGCCTTGAAACGCACGTGGTTGAATTTGCGCCACGCTTAATGGCTGTTCAGCTCGACGAAGGTGGTGGAAAATTACTTCGCCGCAAAATTGAAGCGATCGGCGTAAAAGTTCATACCCAAAAAGCCACAACAGAAATTGTTGCGGGGACTGAAGCGCGTTACCGCATGAATTTTGCAGACGGCAGCCATTTAGAAACCGATATGATTTTGTTCTCTGCCGGTATTCGCCCGCAAGATGAACTGGCTCGCAAGTGCGGAATCCAGGTGGGAGATCGCGGCGGTATAGTGGTGGATAATCATTGCGTCACTTCTGTGCCAGACATTTATTCCATTGGCGAATCAGCACTTTGGAATAACCGTATATACGGTTTGGTTGCCCCGGGTTACCACATGGCGAGGGTTGCCGTGGCTCACATTACTGGAGGCAGCGAACAATTCACCGGTGCAGACATGAGCACTAAATTAAAATTATTAGGTGTAGATGTAGCTTCTGTGGGCGATGCGCACGGGAATACGCCAGGTTCATTAAGCTACACCTACTGTAACGATGTAGAAGAAGTTTACAAACGTATTATTGTTTCAGCAGATAACACCAAATTATTAGGTGCGGTTCTGGTGGGGGATGCAGAAGCTTACGGCACATTGCAGCAGATGTGCGTAAACGCTATGGATTTACCCGAAGATCCAAATGTATTGATTTTGCCTTCTGTGGATGGAGCAAGTCACGCAATGGGCGTAGATGCACTCCCCGAAAGCGCACAAATTTGCTCCTGTATGGATGTGAGCAAAGGTGCAATTTGCTGTGCTGTACAAAACGGCGCGCAAACAATGGGTGATATTAAAGCGGTTACAAAAGCATCAACCTCTTGCGGCGGTTGTACCGCCTTGGTTAAACAAATTGTAGATGCCGAACTGGTAAAACTTGGCGTAGAAGTGAGTAACCACATTTGCGAACATTTCCCGCATTCACGCAAAGAATTGGCAGACATTGTTCGCATCAAAAAAATCAAAACTTTTGACGAGCTATTGGATGGTCATGGCAAGGGCTTGGGTTGTGAAATCTGCAAACCTGCAGTGGGATCCATTCTTGCGTCGTTCTGGAATGATTTTGTTCTGGATAAAAAGCATATTGGTTTGCAAGACACCAACGATATTTTCCTCGGCAATATGCAAAAAGACGGTACCTATTCAATCGTGCCCCGCGTAGCGGGCGGTGAAATCACACCCGAGAAACTCATCGTTTTGGGTCAGGTTGCAAAAGACTACAAACTCTACACAAAAATTACCGGCGGCCAACGTATAGATTTATTTGGCGCGCAATTGCATCAATTGCCTGCAATTTGGAAAGTGTTAGTAGAAGCAGGTTTTGAAACAGGGCATGCCTACGGTAAATCCTTGCGCACAGTTAAGTCCTGCGTAGGTTCAACCTGGTGTCGTTATGGTGTGCTCGATTCTGTGGGTATGGCCATTGCGTTAGAGAATCGTTACAAAGGTATTCGCGCTCCGCACAAAATTAAATTTGGTGTATCCGGTTGTACGCGCGAGTGTGCTGAAGCGCAAGGTAAAGATTTTGGTGTAATAGCCACTGAAAGCGGTTGGAATTTGTATGTATGTGGTAACGGTGGTATGCGCCCACGCCATGCGGATTTGTTTGCAACAGGCTTGGATGACGCAACTCTCATCAAATATATAGATCGTGTAATGATGTTCTATATTCGCACCGCAGATCGTTTACAGCGTACGTCGGTATGGTTGGAAAATATGGAAGGTGGTTTGGCGTACCTCAAGAAAGTTGTAATAGACGATAAGTTGGATATAGCTGAGGAATTAGAAGCCCAAATGCAATCCAGCATTGATCAATACCAATGTGAATGGAAAACCACGGTTGAAAACCCTGACCTTCAAAAACGTTTCAAACATTTTATTAATTCCGATGACCGCGACGAGAATTTGGCCTATGTAATCGAGCGTGAGCAAATTCGCCCCGCGACTAAAGATGAGCGAGAAAATAGAATCGAGCTGGTAGAACTGGTTGACTAGAGTGAACTAATTTTTACCAAAATAGGTTTGGTGGCTCAAGAGGCGACCACCTAAGTAGATTGGTCAATTAAAGAGAGAATATGATGAGTGAAAAAAGCTGGGTTAGCGTATGCTTTGAAGATGATTTGTTTTCAGACACAGGTATTTGCGCAAAAGTGAAGGGTGAGCAAGTTGCTATTTTTAAATCCGGTCGTCTGAACGAAATTTTTGCAATTTCAAATTACGATCCAATCGGTGAGGCGAATGTACTTTCCCGCGGAATTATAGGTTCCTTGGGGGATACTGTAGTGGTCGCATCGCCCTTGTATAAAGAGCACTTCAATTTGCGCACAGGGGAATGCCTTGAAAAACCAGAGTTCGCGGTGTCAGTGTATCCAGTCAAAATTGAAAACGGTGTGGTACACGTCCAAGCGTAATTTGTTTACCCTCTTCTTCGACTGCTTCATGAGTCGGTTATGGGCAGCCTTATGGCTGCCCTTTTTTATATTTCTTTAATTTATCCACACATTTCCAACTTAATATTTAAAGCCAACACCGAGCATAAATACTGTTGGATCAATTTGAACGTCTACGCTTGCTGCGCGTTTGCTGTTTACATTAATGTCTGCGGTTGTATCTATATCAATTTTCCATATCGCCGCGTTCAGATAAATATTTTCAGTTATCTTCCAGTCTGCACCGATTTGATAAGCCAGCCCGGTTGAATATGAAAGTGAAATATCGCTTTTTCCACCCAATGCCGTATCGAGTGTTGAGCTTGCATCGGTTTTAAAGAAGTTGGTGTAGTTCAATCCTAGTCCAATGTAGGGTTGAAATGTTTCGCCATCGAGTGGGTAGTATTGCGCTGATATCGTTGGTGGTAAGTGTTTGGTGCTACCAATATCAACGCCTTTTAGAGCCCCGGTACCCACTATTTCATGTGAAAAGGGTAGTGCGGCCAGCACTTCAATACCCCAATGCTTGGTAATAAACCAAGTGCCGCTAAAGCCGAGGGTTGTGTCATTCTTAACATCCACTCCGCCCCCTAAAACTGATCCGCTGCTCGCATCGGGTTGCACACTGGCAGCGCCAACACGGAAGAATAATTCGTTTTGCTCATGGGCATTTGCCGCTGAAGCTAACAATAAAGCTGCTGCAATGGTTAAAGATTTACGCATATTTTTTCCTCTATCGATGTATGTGTAGCGATTCTTATTGTCTACCTCTGCACATGTATTTTTATGATGCAAATCAAATGAAAGAATTTGTTCTAAGAATAGTTGGCGGCTTGGCGCGGGCTTGATATGCATCAATATGCAATTGGCTTGGCTTGGTAATTGCTGCTTTTAACGATTATTTGGTTAGAAATATAGCAATGATATTGCGCTAGAAAATCAGTGCATTGAGCCGTGTTGCAGCTATGAAATAGTGCAGCGCTGCTCTAAATGTGGGCCTTTTTGGGTAGGAGTGCTAAGAAAAGGAAATGGTTATGTATTGAGTGGCAGTTTTAGGAGATAAAAATGACTATACATTCAACGCTTGTTTTTCGCGCGACTGGAAATGCGAAAAAAGCACTTGTGGATTGGCGCGATCAATTATTTTCGATTTATGAAAGCAACCGTCTTAAAGACAATTCATACATCATTATTAGTAACAATTGTTGGGGATACGAACTCTATGGTTCAACAAAACGTGAGTACAACACCCCATTCATTGGTTTATTTATGATGCCAGAATGTTACTTGCAACTCCTTGAAAATTTCGAAACTTATATAAATGCAGAATTACAATTTATTAAAAAATCAAAATATTATGATCAATCAAAAGCTTACCCTATTGGTACACTGGGGAACGGCATGGAAATACATTTCCTCCACTACACCTCAGAGTCAGAGGCAAAAACCAAGTGGGTTCGCCGCATGTCGCGCTTGAAATCTGCTGTGGCCGGCGGTGCGAATATGTATGTAAAAATCTGTGACTGTGAAGGATGTTCGCTCGATCATTTGGAAAGATTTCATAGGCTACCTTTCAAGTACAAAATTTCAATAGGCCTGCAAAAAATCGAAAATCAATCTCATTTGCTTGTTCCAGGTTTGTGTAATAAAGCTACAGGTAAATTAGTAGATGGCGCCAAGCTATACAAAAAACGTTATGGTTATTTCGATATCTCACACTGGATTCGTACAGGTCAAATTCGTAAAACACTCATATCTCGTATTTTTTCAATAGTACCTTAACCAAGATGGCCTGTTAATTGCTCTCATTAAAGTGAATTCTTGAATGCTACATTGAAAGGTGCTGAGATTTATGAACAGAAATGAAGTTACAGAAAAAATCATAACGCAAAAAGTTGCTAAAGGAATTAAGTGGAGTGAGGTTGCGCAGAAAGTCGGCTTAAGTAAGGAGTGGGTGACTTCAGGTTGCCTAGGTCAAATGGCATTTAATGCCGAGCAGTCAAACATTGTTGGGGAGGTTTTCGGGCTTACTGACGAGGAGAAAAAATGGCTGCAAGTAGTTCCCTACAAAGGTTCCTTGCCGACTGCGGTACCTACAGATCCACTTATCTATCGCTGGTATGAAATTGTGAATGTCTATGGCTCAACGATTAAAGAATTAATTCATGAAGAATTTGGTGACGGCATTATGAGCGCTATTGATTTCAGTATGGATATAGTTCGCGAACCAGATCCTAAAGGTGATCGGGTTAACGTGGTATTGTCAGGCAAATTTTTACCTTACAAATCTTATTAGTAATAACTCACCAAAAGAAATGCCTCTTCGTGTAGGCATTTCGTATAACGAAAAAGTATCTGCAATATAAAGTTAACAGCGGCGCACTTGTCCTGAGTGCGAACTGCATGTGACGTTTCCGTCGTACGTGCGTTAAATCCGATTATTCATATTTCTCACCAAATGCTTACGCTTAGCAGTACCGCGTAACCGGTTGCAGGGGCTCATTTCTTGTGCACTTGAACGGGGCGAGTTAGAATCCAGCAATCTAAAATAACAAATGCATAGGATTTGTATGTGTGCGGCTCCCTCTACTATAGATGCAATTTTTAACCCAGCTCCGACGTCAGAGTTCTCTTCTGATGGGTGTGCATTGACTCATACGGTTAGTTATCTTTCTTCGTGTGGATTGCGACGACTTATTAATTTAAACGTCGTTGTAGGGAAATAATTGTATGTCTTACCGTCAAGTCAAAAACACCAAGCAGAGATCGGTCAGCTTTATTATCGTCCTTGTTCTTCATCTGCTAGCCATTTATATTTTGGCTAATTCCTTTGCTGTGTTTGATAAGCAAAAAATAATCGCCGCTATTGAAGCTGAAATCGTTGAGGCCCCTCCGCCTGAAAAGGAAATAATTGTTCCTGAGGAGCCAACAGAAATCCAAAGCTCTATTCCAGATTTTGTTTCTCCGCCAACACTCGGCTTTGAGTCAGAGGCTACGGGTACGCATAGTGCTATTCGTAATGTTCAGCATGCAATTGTAACGCAAACAGAAAATCCCACCTTCATAAAAGCGAAAAGATCATCCAAAGGTTTAACGCATCCTAAGTATCCAGAAGATGCAGCGCGTTTAGGTGAGCAAGGTACAACTGAAATGAATCTTAATATCGCTGAAACTGGAGAAGTCGTTGACGCGAAAATAATATCGTCGAGCGGATCAATTCGCTTGGATCAAACAATCATGACTCACGCTGTTCGCTACTGGAAATTTACACCATGCATGGATCAAGGACGTGCTGTAGCCTGCTGGTATCCATTTACCTTTCAGTGGAATATAGAGAACGCGAAAAAGAAAGGTACTTGGAAATCTGTTGTGGCTGCCAAGGATGAGTAAGTTTCATTTCTACTTACTCTAAACGAGTCATGAGCGTGGGCAATCTTCGAATCTGTTTTATTCGTCTTCATTTGAGCGTATAAGCGGTTTGAACAAACCGTAGCGCCAATTTCTAACTGCCATTACCACGGTAACGCCATTTCGTATTTCCAATGGCAAAGCCGCATCGTCATTGTTTATATCATCAAACTCGCGAGCTAATTTTTTCAGCTTACGTTGAAGCTCCCCATTACTTTGCGAAGACAACATGCCATTTAATACAATCAAACATTCATCGTCATCTTTGAATTTTGTTTTAAAATATTCGCTGGCAATTTTTTCTTGAAAAAAGTGTTGGATTGGCCCGCTTTCCCGCCAGCTAAAATTTGGCGCGACTAATAATTTGATTTTATTTTTGGGTAACAGCTCAATAATTTTTAACTTATCCAATCGCGCCAATTTTTGAATGCATTCACTTTCGCTGAGTTTGTAAAACAAAATAATATCCTGTAATGTCCAGCGGTTAAGTACGGATACGGTAACTAATAATAATGTCAGGTCTTGTGTTATCTCCTGCTCTTGTTCAATGGCCAAGCGCTGCAAGCGCGGCTGCTCTTCACTCATCATTTGCACTAGATCGGAAATCTCCAAATCCATTAATTGGCAGATTTGTTCGAGCCTTTGCAGGGAGAGGTTTTGCTCCGAAAACAGCCGTTTAACACTCGCTTCCGTTAGTTCCAGGCTGGGGGCGATGCGTGCATAGGTTAGACCGTGGGCTTTTAATGCTCTTTTAAGAGTCTGCATTAGTGGGCTGATTTGAGGCATAGTTACTCTTAAAGTATTAATATGTGCGACTAAGTGTTCACTTTATCGCTACTTTTATAAAAATAGTAGTAAAAAATAAATTTACAAAGCATTCTGCGCCAACTTTCAACAAGGAGCTCATTCCCTATGCAACAGTTGTTCAAAATCAAGGGCTTCCTGCCCTATATCATTGTGTTATTTGTGAATGCTTTTGTGGATTTGGGTCATAAGATCATTATCCAGAATACCGTATTCAAGATTTACGATGGTCAGGAACAGGTTGTACTTACGGCTATAGTGAATGCGCTGATTTTAATTCCGTTCATTCTATTGTTCTCACCTTCTGGATACCTTGCGGACAAATATCCCAAACATTTGGTGATGCGTTATAGCGCTTGGTTCGCGCTTGTCGCAGTTTTGCTAATCACTCTAGCGTATTACCAAGGATGGTTTTGGTTTGCTTTCTCCATGACATTGGTCTTGGGCATACAGGCAGCTATCTATTCCCCCGCAAAGTTCGGTTACATTCGTGAGTTGGTCGGCGATCAATTATTGGCAAGTGCGAATGGCATAGTGCAAGCCGTTACTATAGTGGCGATTTTGGGCGGTACTTTCGCGTTCTCTGCACTCTTTGAAAAATACTTAACTAATATTGCTCTTACAGATACAGATAGTATTGTCAGTCATATTGCTCCTCTGGGTTGGATATTAGTTTCATTGACCGTGATTGAACTTTTTCTTGCGTATCAATTGCCTAAAAGGCGCGATCGCGATGACAGTAAGAAATTTTCAACGGGAAATTTTTTAACGGGTAGCTATTTAAAGAAAAATTTAAATACTGTTTTTCGTAAGCGTGCAATCTGGCTATCTATTATTGGGTTGACAACTTTTTGGGCAATTGCACAAGTCGTGTTGGCCTCCTTTCCTGCGTTTGCAAAAGAAGTGTTGCATGAAACAGATACGCTGGTTATTCAAGGTATTATTGCCTGCACAGGTATCGGAATTATCTTGGGTTCATTACTCGCTGGTAAAATTTCTAAAAACTATATCGAATTAGGTTTAGTACCCGTCGGCGCGCTGGGTTTTGCTTTGTTCTTAGGCATGATACCCACGTTGAATTCACATTTAAGTTTGTCGCTTACATTCTTGGCTTTGGGCGTTTTGGGTGGAGTATTTATTATTCCTCTTAATTCACTGATTCAATATCACGCTGAAGAAAATGAATTGGGTGTTGTGCTTGCTGGTAATAACTGGATTCAAAATATCGGCATGCTCAGCTTTTTGGGTGCCACTATTGCGCTTGCGTCAATAGGGGTAACCAGTGCGCAACTATTTTTTGTTTTAATGCTAGTTGCTTTAGCGGGAGCTTTTTATACCATCTATGAATTACCTCACTCTCTAACACGCATTGTTTCCAGCTTTTTGATTTCCGGTAAATACAAGGTACAAGTCATTGGTTTTGACAATTTGCCCAAAACCGGCGGCGTTTTACTCTTAGGCAACCACATCAGCTGGATCGATTGGGCGATGATTCAAATTGCCAGCCCACGCGCTGTTCGCTTTGTAATGTTGCGCAGTATTTACGAGCTTTGGTATCTAAAGCCAATGTTCAAATTTTTTGGTGTGATTCCTATTAGTAGCGGTAACAGCAAAGAGTCGTTACAGCAGATTAATGAATTGCTGAAGGCGGGCGAAGTAGTGTGTTTGTTTCCGGAGGGCGCAATCAGTCGCACGGGATCGCTAGGATTATTTCATACAGGTTTCGAGCGAGTGGTAGACGGCGTTGAAGGCAGTATTATTCCATTCTACTTACATGGGTTGTGGGGAAGTCGTTTGTCTCGGGCATTCAGTGAAAAATTACGCCGCAATACTTCACGTGGTTTGCGTCGCGAAGTAATAGTCACGTTTGGTAAAGCACTGCCTGTAGATACTAAAGCTAATATCTTGAAACAAAAAATATTCGAATTGTCTTTTGATGCCTGGGAGCACCAAGCACAACGTTTTGATCCAATCCCGTTGGCATGGATGCGTTCCGCTAAAGAACATTTGGGTGCTCCCTGTGTAATAGATACTAACGGTGTTGAACTCAGTCATGCAAAAGTCATGGCGGCCACAGCTGCATTCGCTCATAAAATGCGTTCTATCGATACTGAAAAAAACGTTGCGATTTTATTGCCAGCGAGCAGTGCTGCGATCATCACTAACATGGCCGTAATGCTAAATGCGCAAACTGCAGTGAATCTGAACTTCACGACCAGCGTTACTGCTGTGCAATCTGGTGTAAAAAGTGCAGCTATCAAAACTGTTTATACATCAGAAAAGTTTGTAGAGAAAATGAAAGGCAAAGGTATAGATGTGGACTCTATGCTGCACGGTTTGAATGTCATTTATTTGGAGCATCTGAAAAACGAAATATCAAAATTTGTTGCAACGACTAGCTTTTTGTTAACTCGTCTTTTGTCAGCTAATGCTTTTTACCGTTTATTTGGTCGAAAAAGTCATATTAACGATGCTGCTGCAATTCTTTTTTCAAGCGGGAGTGAAGGTGTGCCGAAAGGCATCGTTCTCAGCCATCGCAATTTTATGGCTAACATCAAACAAATTAGTGATGTATTAAAAACTCGTGATGAAGATGTGGTAATGGGCTGCTTGCCGCCTTTCCATTCATTTGGTCTAACAGTGACTACTTTCTTGCCGTTGATTGAGGGTATTCCGGTAGTGTGCCATCCAGATCCAACAGACGTATTGAATATCGCCAAAGCCATTGCACGCAATAAAGTCACAGTGATGTGCGCTACTGCAACTTTCTTGCGTTTGTACATCAAAAACAAAAAAGTACAACCGTTGATGTTGGATTCGTTGCGAGTGGTTGTCGCCGGTGCTGAAAAGTTATCACCCGATGTGCGCGAAGAATTTCTCGGAAAATTTAACAAAGTTATTTATGAGGGTTATGGGGCAACTGAAACCACGCCGGTGGCTAGCGTAAATATTCCTGACCAATTGGATATGAGCGACTGGCATGTGCAATTAGGCAACAAGATTGGCACAGTTGGTTTGCCGTTGCCTGGTTGTTCATTCCGTATTGTCGACCCTGTGACTCTTGAAAAATTACCGGTTGATCAAGATGGTTTGATTTTAATTTCTGGTACGCAGGTAATGATGGGTTACTTGAATGACGAAGAAAAAACGCGCTCAGTGATTGTGGAATTAGATGGTCGACGTTGGTACAAAACTGGCGATAAAGGCCACCTAGATGCTGACGGATTCCTGACCATTGTTGATCGTTATTCCCGTTTCGCGAAGCTTGGCGGTGAAATGATTAGCTTGGGTGCTGTGGAACAGGAAATTAAGAAAGTCATTATCGAGCCAGATGTGGAGCTGGTCGCTGTAAACATTCCAGATGAGAAAAAGGGCGAACAGGTTGTGCTTTTAACTACATTAGATATAACCAGTGATGATTTACGCAGGCGTCTTTTGGATATTAATTGCAACTCTATGATGATCCCCTCAGTTGTGCATAAGGTTTCATCTATCCCAAAGCTGGGTAGTGGTAAAACAGATTTCAGCGGTGCAAAAAAAGTAGCTCTAGAATTGACCCAATAAATTGAGGTTATCCTAAAAGCGGCATTTGCAAATGACTTATAAATATGAGTTTCAACGCGTTGCGCACAATGCAGCGAAATGGGATTGCTAAATGTCGTTAACACGAGATATTTATTTAGGTTGGCAGCAATGGCTATGGATGCGGTTTTGTCGGGTAGGTTAAAAAATGAGATTGTTAAAAGTAATATTATGTTTTTTGGTTGTTATTGTGGCGTTTGCTGAAGCAAGGGAGGGGCGGAATCTCCTTCCTTTTGAAAGTAAAAGCATTGTAGATTTCCATACGCACACTGCAGGTCTCGGCTATGGCGATTCTGGTTGTTTTGTTAATGAAGAAATGCGTAATAACGTTCGCTTCAAATTTTATTTAATGGCCATGGGCACATCTTTAAAAGAGTTGGAAGATTCTGGTGATCAAATCGTGATTAAAAAAATTAGCGATGCGGTTGCTAAATCAAGCGTTATCAACAAGGCAGTTATTCTATCCCTTGATGGTGTGATCGATGAAAATGGCGAATTGGATAAATCCAAAACTCAAATCTATGTCCCTAATGATTACGTATACACACAAACTAAGCGCTACCCGAATTTATTATTTGCGGCCAGCATTAACCCTTACCGCAAGGATGCAATTGAGCAGTTGGTAGATGCAAAAGAAAAAGGTGCAGTTCTTGTGAAATGGATTCCCTCCATTATGTACATAGATCCAGCGGATGAAAAGTTAATTCCTTTCTACCAAAAAATGGTGGAGCTTAATATCCCGCTACTCACGCATACTGGTATGGAAAAATCCTTTAGTCACGCCAGAGACGAATTAGCAGACCCGCGTCGTTTGGAATTGCCCTTGTCGTTGGGAGTTAACGTGATTGCAGCACACGTAGCCACAACAGGAGAATCTGATGGTGAAGAAAACTTTGTACGTATTCTCCCTATGTTTAATCAATACTCAAATTTGTACGCAGATATTTCTAGCCTCACACAAATCAACAAGCTTGGTTACGTTAAAAAAATTCTACAACATCCCGAATTGAAGGGGCACCTAATTTACGGCACGGACTGGCCGCTGCAATTTTTCCCCGTAGTATCACCTTGGTACCATTTTGATCAATTAAGTGTTGGTGAGATTGTTAAAATAAGCCGTATAGAGAATCAATGGGATAAGGATGTGGCTCTGAAGGTTGGAATGGGTTTGGATAAAGAGGTATTTTTTCAAGGTGCCAAATTGTTTTGTGAAAACAGTAAATGTGTTAATTGATAACTAATCGGCTTTAAATAGTGAGTTAATGGAGAGCATAAATTGAAAAAAAATATGGATACATGGAATTGCCCAATTAAAATATTGGGCACTGGTCATTCTCTCCCTAGGCAAGCGGTTGAAAGTGATGAGTTGGATCGGCGCTTTGGTTATGCCTCGGGTAAAATATTTTCAGTGAGCGGTGTGAAACGACGTTTTCTCGCATATGCGGATGAGACAGCGGCAGCTTTAGCGGCGCGCGCCGCTAAAGCTGCATTGGATGCAGCAGGATTTTGCCTATCAGATATTGATTGCCTTGTGGCGGTAAGTGCAACAATGGATCAAGGCATGCCTTCTAATGCGGCATTGATTCATGCTGAGCTTGGGCTTACTAAATACGCCATTCCAGCATTTGATATTAATGCAAGTTGTCTGGGCTTCCTTGCCGCGTTGGACACTTTGGCATGGCCACTTGCGGCGGGTCGCTACCGAAATGTTTTGGTAGTAGCAGCTGATTTAGCGTCGTGTGGATTGAATTGGGACAACCTTGAGGCCAGCGCTATTTTTGGTGATGGTGCAGCAGCAGTATTGCTTGCTAAATCACCAGCGGAATCAGAATCGCAAATTTATAATTCATGTTTGAAAACCATTTCTGAAGGTGTTCATTTTTGCGAGATTCCTGCTGGAGGCTCTCGTTTTCATCCAACCCGTATCACACAAGAGTTTTCACCGCTTACAAAATTTCATATGGATGGTAAAAAGGTATTTCGTCTGGCGTCCGCCCATATGCCTAAATTTTTAGAGAGTTTGTTGGCTGGAGCATGCATGACATTGGATGACATAGACTGGATTGTTCCTCATCAGGCCAGCCACTTGGCTATTCAGCATCTCCAGCAAAGGCTAAACGTAGATGCTAAAAAAGTGATCAATATTTTTGAGCGTTATGGTAATCAAGTTGCGGCCTCCTTACCCACAGCACTTGATATTGCTGTTCGTGATGGACGAATTCAGCGCGGACACAATTTATTATTTCTGGGTACAGGAGCCGGTTTATCCCTCGGCGGTGCGGTGTTGAAATACTGATGAAAATTATCGTAACAGGCGGTACAGGATTCCTTGGTCGCCATGTGGTATGGAGATTGGCGCTAGAAGGTCATGAGGTGGTTTTCACAGGGCGCGATATGGCAGCGGCTGATGTAGTAAAAAAATATTGCCTGTATCCAGTTAATTGGGTGCCTTTGGAGCACGGTAGCCAAAATGCTAAAAATTTAATTGTGAATGCGGCGGAGAATGCAGATGCAATAGTGCATTGCGCCGCGTTTTCCTCGCCCTGGGGAAAGCCGGAACAATTTGTGAGGGCCAATCTGCGTAGCACAGAGGAAGTATTGGCGGCGTGCCAAATGAGAGGTGTAAAACGGCTGGTGCATATCTCTACGCCAAGTATTTATTTTAACTTTCAGGATAAGCTTAATATAAAAGAATCGCAACCTTTGCCAATCCCCGTTAATGATTACGCGCGCACAAAGTTGATGGCAGAACATTTGGTGATGAGTGAGAGTATTCAAAGTGTAATTATACGTCCGCGCGCTATTTTTGGCCCGTGGGATAATACGTTAATGCCACGTTTATTGCGGGTAATAGAGCGGGGATCAATTCCATTAATGCGAGGCGGTAGCGCGTTAATGGATATCACTTATATAGATAATGTTGTAGATGCGATTTATTTATCGTTAACAAAGCCATTACGATCATCTTGTTCTGTATATAACCTTACTAACGGCGAACCCTTGGCATTCACCGATTTACTGAAAAAAATTGCTACCTATTTTCAGCTTCCTGTTCGTACAAAAAAAATGCCTTGGCAACTTGTAGATATAGCAGCACGACTCTTTGAATTACACGCGCGCATAACTCATGCTCACGAACCTTTGCTAACACGCTATAGCGCTGGCGTGCTCGCTTTTAGTCAAACGTTAGATATTTCTGCTATATCAAAAGAGCTTGGGTACCTGCCTAAGATTTCAATTGATGAGGGATTAAGGCGTCACGCGGCTTGGTGCGCGAACATGAGGAGATAGGTATGGGGCAGGTAACTGATGTGAAGTATTTACGCGTTGGTCAATGCCAGCATTTGGAATGTATTGCTGCCAAAGGCGGTCGTTTGGCAAAGGTAGATTTTCCGTCACTATGTGGCTTGATTCATCATTCAGATGTGGGTTGGATCTTATTTGATACCGGCTATGCTGATCACTTTTTTGAGGCAACGAAAAAATTTCCGCAGCGACTTTACTCGCTCAGCTTGCCAGTAGCCTTATCACCTGAACAAAAATTAGTAGCGCAACTGAATGCACTAGGCATCTCTGCTCAAGATATTGCCTTGGTCGTCGTTTCCCATTATCACGGTGATCACGTGGCGGGATTAAAGGATTTTCCAAATGCAAAATTTATTGCGTTGAGATCTGGTACAAAAGAAATACATTATTTTTCAGCTCGTCCTTTGCGCGCCACTCTACAAGGCAAGCTTCCTAGTCTGCTGCCGACCAATTACTTTTCGCGTGTGCAGGATGCGGAAATTTTTAGCTCTATCGATTTACCTAAATGGATGTTTCCATTCGCTTGTGGATTCGATTTGTTGGGCGATGGGAGTCTGCTGGGGGTTTCTCTACCTGGCCACAGCCATGGTCAATTGGGTTTATTTTTACCTGATGCCTCGGGTCGTCCCGTTTTTTTTGTGGCAGACGCTTGCTGGTCCTTGCCTTTTTGTCGAGATGGGCGCTTGCCTTCTATGCTCACCAACTTTTTAACCAGTGATATTGCTGCTTATCGCAAAACCTTTGCGAACATCCAACAATTGGCTAACCGACAATCTGATCTAGCAATTTTGCCATCTCATTGCCTTGTTACATGGAATCAATTCAATGGGAAATGAAGCAGCGAGGAGCAAGGTTTGCTAGATACACTATTCGTTATATTTTACTTTATTCGTGCCCGTTGGCTTAGGAATTATAAAAGTCAACGAAAGCTCCATTTATGGCAGGAAAAGCAGCTCCGTAGATTCTTTAGAAAAACCTTGATAAAAGCGAGTTATTTTAAGGGGCGGTGCCCTACCATCTTGCAAGATTTGCCCTATATGGATAAGGCGAAAATGATGGAAAATTTTGCAGAATTTAATACGCGCGGAATTACCTTTAAACAAGCAACTGCGCTGGCAACCAAGGCAGAGGAATCACGGAATTTTAATCCAACTATTGGCGACATTACGGTAGGTCTATCGAGTGGAACATCGGGCAAGCGTGGTTTGTTTTTGGTGAGTAAGCAGGAGCGCCTTCAGTGGGCGGGAATTCTGCTGGCTAAAACATTACCGAACTTTTTATTGAAACACATATTGTCTCCGTGGCTAAAGCCTTTGCGCATTGCTTTCTTTTTACGCGCGAATAGTAATCTCTACAGCACACTTAAAAGTCGTCGAATCGATTTTCAATTTTATGATTTGTTGATTGGGCTTGACGCCGCAGTACCCCAACTAATGCAAAGCCTGCCTGATGTATTAGTAGCACCAGCTACAGTGCTAAGACATTTGGCTTTGGCTAAACTGAATGGAGACATAAATATTCACCCACTGCATATAGTTAGCGTTGCAGAGGTATTGGAAGCAGTAGATAGCGAGCTAATTGAACAGGCGTTCGGTCTTCGTCCACATCAAATCTACCAAGCAACAGAAGGTTTTTTGGGTTATACCTGTGAGTGCGGAGGTTTGCATTTAAATGAAGCTCATGTTCATATTGAACATGATTGGTTGGATAAAGATAAAAAGAGATTCCAGCCTATCATTACAGATTTTTCGCGTACCACACAGTTAATCGTGCGCTACAAATTAAATGATATTCTCCAAGTGGCCGAGGAGCCCTGTCCTTGCGGTAAGGCAGAAATGACTCTGTCGGCAATTGAAGGCCGAGCCGATGAAATACTCTGGTTACCATCCTTATCAACCGGTAAATTACAACCTTTGTATCCTGATATATTGCGGCGTTGCATGATGTTGGTAGAGCCGAACTTGGTTGAATACTCAATCGAACAGACGGGTCAAATATGGGTAGTGAATTTTTCTAGCGTTGGTGAGAGTACGCTTGTCGAGATGGCTATTACCAAATCGATAAGTGACCTTTGTAAGTTGCAGGGGCTTGTTCCGCCTAGTTGCATTTTCGATACCTGGATGCCGGCTTTAGTTGGTGCAAAGCGCCGCCGTATGGTTTGTAAAACGCTATGAAGATACTGCAAGTATTAGATAGCTATCCACCAGATTTAAATGGCGGTGCCTATTTCACTCACAGGTTATCAAAACAATTGATGGAAATCGGTCACGATGTTCTTGTTGTTTGCCCCGCAAAATCCTACCGGTCTCATTATTGTAGTTATGAGGGTGTGAAGTTGTTTCGAGTAAAGTCCGTTCCTGCAATTATCTATAAAAATTTCCGAGTTTCTATTCCTATAGGTATTACCAAATCAATCGTGGATGCTATATCAGCATTCGGGCCAGATGTTATCCATTTTCAAGGGCGCTTTTTCCTAGGTGATATCTGCATGCGTTATGCGCAGAATAATAAAATTCCTCGTATAGCAACCAACCATTTCATGCCAGAAAACTTCTTTCACTATACGGGCTTGCCTCATTGGTTATCGTCGGCTTTTTCAATAATGGCTTGGCGTTGGGTAAAAGGTATGTTTGATACAGCACCTATCTGGACTACTCCTACAAAGTCTGCTGCGGAAGTGATGAAAAAAAATGGCTTCGATAAAAAGATCCAGGTGGTGAGTTGCGGTGTTGATTGCCGAAAGTATGTAACTCAAACAAAAGGTAAAAATAAATTTTTCGCCAATCCAGATTGCAAACCGGTCGTGTTGTACGCAGGGCGATTAGATAAGGAAAAGAACTTATATGTTGCAATACACGCTTTTTCTGAATTATTGAAGGTAATGCCAGCTTATTTCTTGTTGGTGGGAAGTGGTGCTGAAAAACAGAGGCTGGAAAATTATATTGCTAACTTAGGGCTCGACGAGCATGTATTTTTTTCGGGGTGCTTAAGCGATGAAGAATATCCAAAAGTATTTTCGTTGGCAGATTGCTTTTTTCATGCAGGTACAGCGGAATTGCAAAGTATTGTAACGCTTGAAGCGCTAGCCTCTGGTTTGCCAGTGATTGCCGCTAGAGCTGTGGCTTTGCCAGAATTGGTGCATGAGGGAGTCAACGGCTTTTTATTTGAACCGGGAAATGCAAATGAAGCCGCTAAGTATCTTTTCACTATTCTGAGTGATCCTGAGTTAAAGCGCGGAATGGCGAAGCAAAGCATTAGGATTTCCGAAGAACACGATTTGATATCAACTGCCAATCAATTTGTCCAATTATACAAGCACGCTATAAAGGTCAATGCTTTTGAGCAACAATAATCACAATAAATGTGGCGGCAAGCCATGGGTCTATTCGGCAAGCTCAGGGTTGCTGTTGCTACTTTTCTCTTTTGCTGCGTCTATTGTTTCTGGCCGATACGCTAGCGAGATGGCAGGCAACCAACCTGTAAGTGATTTGCTATTGGATCATTTGCCACTTTTAGATGTGAATCTGGTTCATATATATGTGGCAAGTTCCTTTTGGCTGGCAATACTTTTTGTATGCATTCGTAATTATCAATATCTGCCATTTGCAATGAAAACCACTGCACTTTTTCTATTGGTGAGATCTGTGTTTGTCATGTTAACCCATCTTGGCCCACCCCAAAATTTACTGAAATTACCTAGCGATCTTACATCGTTATATATTTATCAAGGCGACCTATTTTTTTCTGGTCACGTAGGTGGACCGTTCTTGTTTGCGCTAATTTTCTGGCATAGAAAACCCTTAAGGTTTATATGTCTTGGTGCGAGTGTTTTCTTCTCGGTGATTGTGCTTTTGGGGAAGTTGCATTATAGCATTGATGTTTTTGCAGCTTTCTTCATTGCCCACTCGGTTTTTTATGTCTCGAAAAAGTTGTTTAATGATGATTTCCAATTTTTACATTAATGCTTAAAAAGGGTTTTTAATTTTTTGTAATAGCTCATTTGCTCCATATTGAGTGATATTTTCGGGCTATCGTCACATTGCCGAATGTAAGCCTATCAATTATATAGGTGGTTACTTTGGTTTATGTTTGCACTATTCTGTGGAGTTATAAAAAAAATTCTGTAAAATCAGAGAAAATCTTGAATATATCACGTGTTAACCTGCAATGGGGTTACTTCACATTAACAGGAGTCAGGGATGCTTCGGACATCTAAAATTGTTTTATTTTTATCTTTTGTAAGCATTTGCACATTGGCTGATGAAGGCCAAAGAGTTGTAGGCACTAGGTTGCTGCCAAGTGGGGCAACAACTTCTTTAGTTCAGGTCGATGGTAACCTTGATCACTCCATAGTTTCCCTTAGCGGCAGTGCTTCACATCCAAAAGTTAGTGTATTCGGCGTTAAAACATCCGGTCGTTATCTAATTCGATTAAAGGATCAGCCGGTACAACCTATCATCAAAAACATGAAGCAACAGCTTCGTGTCGGTGAACAGCCAAATCAAAACCAAGCTCAGCAAATGAAAGCGGCAGTCGCTAATCAAAAGCTTCTTATTGCCAGTAGCCAAAATAAATTAATTTCTCGACTAAGCTCTTTGCGGTCCCTGTCCAAAGTTCATTACAGATTTAGTGAGCTTACTAACACCCTTAGTGTAACGCTTAAAGATGCCGATCTTGGCTTGGTTAAAAATTTGCCAGAAGTGGAAGGTGTATATCCCGATAATCGGGTAAGTATTAATGCGGCTGAAAATATTGCGCAAATAAAAGCTCCAGATGTTTGGAGTTTGAAAGATGGAAAAGGCCTTGCTGTTACTGGGAGCGGAATAAAAATTGCGATCTTAGATACCGGTATAGATTATTCCCACCCTGATTTGGGTGGCTGTGTTGGAATTAATTGTAAGGTCAGATTGGGGCAAAGTTTTGTTGAAGGAAAGCCGGCTGATGATTTTATGGATCGCAACGGTCACGGTACTCACGTAGCTGGTATTGCGTCGGCCAATGGTGCCTTAAAAGGTGTTGCTCCAGATGCCACGCTTTACGCATTCAAGGTGCTAGACGACTCTGGTTCTGGTCAGGATAGCGGCATTATTGCAGCTCTGGAAAAAGCGGTTAACCCTGACGGAGATCCTGGCACGGATGATGGGGCTGATGTCATTAACCTGAGTTTGGGCGGAGTTGGAGCGGCTAACTCGCCCTTGTCCGAGGCTGCAAATGCAGCTATGACTGCGGGAGTTGTGGTTGTGGTTGCGTCCGGTAATGAAGGGCCTAACTACAGAACCATTGGCAGTCCTGGTAACGCTGAGAAGGTGCTTACAGTAGGAGCTGTTGATCAGCAGGGAGTTGTGGCATATTTCAGTTCGAGGGGGCCGATAGGTGGAAAGAGTTACGTTAAACCAGAAGTGCTGGCACCCGGTGTAAATATTAATTCGCTTAAGCCTGGCAATGGTTATGCCGTGATGAGTGGTACCAGCATGGCCGCACCACATGTTGCGGGAGCCGCTGCACTCATGCTGCAGTTACACCCAAACTTGAAGCCGGAAGATATTAAAGCGCTCTTAATGACCTCGGCGCATAGAATTGATCAGGATGTTTTCACGCAGGGAACAGGAATAGTAGACTTAAGCTTGGCTTCATCGCTGCAATGGGTAATTCAAAATCAATTGAGTTTTGTGGGTAATGTAGATATAGATTCAGTGATATGGGAGCAACCATTTACTCTGAATATCAAAAATATTTCACAACAGAAAATGAGCCTCAACTTTTTTCCACCACAGTCTGCAATTGCCGGCTTGTCATTAAGTTTGCCCATATCATCTGCTGATCTTGAACCTTTAGCCTCTGCGCAATATAACTTCAAAGCGAATGTTGATAATGCTTTATTGGGTTTTCCTACTAACAATTCGATGCATTTTGAAAGTAAGTTCTCTGTCGTGTCAGGCTTGAACGATATAAGTGTATCCGCAGTTATTGTGAAGTCGGCGAAAATTACTGTTCCAAGTTCTGCCGGTCTTTATTCGGCAAATCTTTTAGGGCGGGCCAGCGGTCAGTTAAATCAAATATATCGGGGAGATGGCTGCGGTGCTAATCCAGAGCCATATGAATTTTATGTCAACCCAGGAACGTATGATGCTTTACTATATTTTTGCGATGGTTCAATTGTTGCGAAAGAGTCGCTAAATCTAGAAAAGAATCTTGTGGTTAAGGCGTCAAGTGACGATGCGAACTTGATAATGAAAATTGATCAGGCGAAATTACTCGACGGTCGAATTTTAGCTTCAGATAACATCGTTACTCATTCAGGTATAGAATTGCTATTTCACGAACCGTCTAAAACTGCATTTTATATTTTCTTTAATCGTGATTCGCCAAACAGAATAAAACTATCGCCGATGTCAAACCGAATTAAGTTTTCTGCTGGGGTCCTTTATAACGAAAACACTCCTGATTGGTCCGACCTCTACTTTATCAATTGGTACAGACCGGATGGAATTGCTCAAAGTGAATCTAAAGCGTTGGATATGTCAAAGCTTGTTGAGCTAGATTTCCGTTATGCAGATAAAAAAATGGTTCAGCAAGGAGTGCTGGATGCTGTGTGGGTAAAAGAAATTAATTCTTTTTTGCAATTTTTATCACTGGGTACGGGAACTTATAACTACCCTTTTCGTGAAATGCCCTTGCATAGAAAGATATATTCCGAGCCAACTACGCTGGCCAAAAGTGAATTTGTTTTGGATATTGAGGTTGAGAAAAAGGATCCCAATTACTTCATGAATACTATTGCGTCCACAGACTACATTGGACTTTTGAGTCAGACAGATATTCTGAAGTTCTCGTCACCATATTCGCTGCAGCAGCAGGATATGCAAGTGTTTCCTAACAAGGGTATATATCTGGACGGGAATGGGTATTTTTTTCCACTGCAACTTCGTTACCATAAGGATTACAAAATTTTCGATGAGGTAGACGCTGATAACTTTATAGGTTGGGTTAGAGGGGTTGATGGGGTCAGAAATAGATTTTACGACGTCACTGATTTTAAAACCTATTGCGACGACAATTTATTAATTTCCGGAACAAGACCATTGTCCCCCTACCCGAGTGAATCAACGATATGCGATATCGTTAAGATTGAGCGCAGTTGGGAAAACCGATATTTGGATAAGGTGGGGGAGATAAACGCAGTTCAACAACTCGATATGATCGAAGCAAAGCGATCAGATATAGCTGACGGCTGGGCTACGCCAATGTTGGATACGTTAGTTTTTTCAAACGGGGGAGAAGTGTCAAGAGTTTTAAACACCGTAGAACCAAAAATTAAATTTAGCTTCCGTGACCAGATGAAAAACTATCTAACAAATAAAAATTTACTGACCTTAGAATATAAGCTGGACAATGAAACTTCGTGGCGATCGCTAAATGTGGAAGTTGATGGTAATTATTTTGTGGCACGTTTACCTTTGTTGTCTGGGGCGCATGATGTTTCTCTACATATTAAATATAAAGGTACAGGCAGAAGCTACATGGAGCATACATTAAAAAATGTTCTTGTATTAGGGAGAGGCGCAATTCCCGTTATATCTTCACCAGAGTTTTCGCTGTTGCCAGATATTGTTATTGAGGCCGCGGGTAAGCTAACGTCGTTTGTTCTTCCTGATGTATACGCTACTGATTTTAAGGAGGGAAAAATTAAAGCAACAACTGCAAATATGGGGCCTTATCCTCTGGGTAAAAATACTATTTTGTGGAGCGCTAAAAATGCGTCTGGTATGCAAGGTAGCGCATCGCAGACTTTACTTGTGCAAGATACTAAGCCGCCGATAGTGACTGCTCCTGCTAATATTTCACAAGAAGCAAAAGGAAAAGAGACCTCTGTAAGCTTTGGTGTCGCAAGTGCAACAGACGAAGTTGATGGCATATTGCCAGCTACAACATCGAGTGATGGGGCCGCATTAAATGTTGGTCAATATTCTATCGAATGGAAGGCAACGGACTTATCTGGAAATGTGGGTTCGGCGGTTCAAACTGTGGTGATTAAGGATGCAACTGCTCCCAGCGTTGTTGCGCCACCTCCTTTAAATATCACCGCAAAGATATTTCCTGTATCAGTATCTTTAGGCGTCGCTACGGCAATGGATATCGTTGATGGCGTTCTAACGCCAACCCCTAGCGAATCCGGTCCATTTAACGAGGGGCAATATACAATTATCTGGGCCGTAAAGGATAAGGCGGGTAATTTGGGCACGGCTACTCAGACGGTTAACATTGCTCGCGAGGTCTCGTCTAATAATGGCGGTGGCGGTGGCGGTGGCGGTGGTAGTGTGGGTATTGCCTTTTTGACTCTATTGTTTTTTTATACTCTATGTTTGTTACCCAAACAATATTTCAAAATTCGCTTAGTGCGCGCTTAGTTAATTCACATTACCTTCAACAACCCCTTCACATCACTCACATGACGGCGGCTGATAATTGGCCGCTGTTCTGTGTCGGCCAAGCGGACTTGATATTGCCCTTGCGTAGCGCGTTCGATGGCTTCTATATGTTTTATAGAAATGAGTGCATTGCGGTGAATGCGAATAAATCTGTTTGAAAACTCTTCTTCCAACTCCTTCAATGTTTCGTCAAGAAGGTGTTCTCCGTTGCGATGAAAAACTGTAACGTATTTATGATCAGCAACGAAATAGCGAATATCTTCCAGCGCAATTAATTCAATTCCGCGACGTGTTTTCGCACTTATATGTGTACGGGCATTTTTATTGTCTTGTGCAGGAGTTTGTGCAGCAGCACGTTGAACTTTATTGAGTTTTTGCGCTTTGGCAAGAGCATCTTGTAGCTGTTCTGCTTTTATGGGTTTTAATAAATAACCAATTGCGGTGGTGCCAAACGCATCCAATGCGTATTGGTCGAATGCCGTACAAAAAATAATGGCTGGGGGGCAATCTAATTGGCTAATTTCGTGTGCAAGCGTGAGGCCATCTTTGCCGGGCATACGTACATCGAGCAATACAATGTCTGGGTCATGTTCGTTGATTGCTAAAAGCGCGGCATCAGCATTGTCCGCCTCTGCAATAATATTGTGCTCTTCCAGCTTTTCAATCATGCGCACCAATCGTTGGCGGGCTAGGGGCTCATCATCGACAATTAGAATTTCCATGGTGATGCTCTCAATATTTTTATTTTGACAAAGGGCAGAAAATATAAGTAGTAAACACACCGTGCTCTTCGCTGGAAGATAGGCGTGCGGCGTTTCCATAGTGTACTTGCAAACGGTGGCGAATATTATCGAGCGCCATTCGGTTGTGGCGATCTTGTGATGCGGTTTGCGCTGCGGCAGGACTTTTTTTCACCAATGGATAGGGGTTAGTAATGGCTATCATGAGTTGGTTTTTGGCCTGCGAAATTTTGATGGTTACTGTGCCGCCTTTCGGCATGGGCTCAATACCGTGAAAGATGGCATTTTCCACCAAGGGTTGCAGCATGAGGCTTGGGATTTTTATGTCATCGTTAAGCACTTGAATCTGCCAATCAATAGTGAGGCGCTTACCGAGGCGTAATTGTTCAATTTCCAAATAACGACGACAAAGCGTAATTTCGCGGTCTAAAGGGATAAGCGTCGGTTCTGCAAGGCTAGCTCTAAAAAGCTCTGCAAGATCCTCGATAACTCGCTCGGCCAAATCGGGATCTGAGCTGATCAGGCTTGCAATACTGTTCATACTGTTAAATAAAAAATGTGGGCGTATGCGTGATTGCAAGGCTTGAATGCGCGCGTGCAATTCAGCTTGCTGTTGATTGCGCAATTGCTGCTGCAAAAACAAATAGCGCAACGTAATGCCGGACAAAATGGCTGAAGTAATTAAATTATTGAACAGCTGCCAGCCATCCAAGTGGAAGGATTGCTCGCGCGCATACATACCTGTGGCAAAACCCTGTAATAAGTATTGGCCAATCACCGACATAATCAATGTTGTCGCAATCACTACCCCGTAGGACGCCAAGCCTGCCTCAATTGGCGTGCGGGTGCGCAGCCATGGCCTCATTCGACAGATGAGCAGAGCACTGATTAGGCTAATCCACTGGATTTGAAAAGAATACAGTGCCAACGAGTCCCAGCTAAAAAGGGGGAGAAAAGAGGAGTTAAGGGTGAGCAGCAGGGCAATAAGCTCTGCAACCAAAACCAGCAACAACACCGATTGAGGGTTACAAAGATTGGGGAGAAAATCGCCACTTGGGCCTTTATTCTTGGTTTTGGTCACGTGTTTCTGGCTCCAGAGCCGGTCAAATGGGGCTATAATGCTCGCCT
Source organism: uncultured Cellvibrionaceae bacterium (assembly GCA_964581625.1). Classification (GTDB taxonomy): domain Bacteria; phylum Pseudomonadota; class Gammaproteobacteria; order Pseudomonadales; family Cellvibrionaceae; genus Cellvibrio. Next base: position 31,317 of record CAZOPE010000017.1, on the reverse strand, counting down.
TTACTTATCGCAATAGTAAGTCTTATTTTTCTATTCTTCTCGGAAACAATCCTCATGAGCCAAAACGATCAGCCCATCAAACCCTGGGGCGGCCGCTTTACGGAAGCGACAGACGCCTTTGTTGAGCGCTTTACCGCCTCTATCGGCTTTGATTATCGCCTTTATCACCACGACATCAACGGCTCTATTGCCCACGCCACCATGTTGGCGAAAGTAGGGGTATTAACCGAGGCTGAGCGCGATCAAATTATCACTGGTCTTGAAGAAATCCGCGCAGAAATTGTGGCGGGCAAATTCAATTGGTCTGTCAGCCTTGAAGACGTTCATATGAATATTGAGGCAGTACTGACGCAGCGCATCGGCATTACCGGTAAAAAGCTTCATACAGGGCGCTCGCGCAACGATCAAGTCGCTACCGATATTCGCTTGTATTTGCGCGACGAAATCGACGCAATTGCCAAAGAGCTTACCCGTTTGCAACAAGGCTTGTTAAGTGTAGCCGAGCGTGAGGCGGAGACCATCATGCCCGGGTTCACGCATTTGCAAACTGCCCAGCCAGTTACCTTCGGCCACCACTTATTAGCTTGGTTTGAAATGTTGCAGCGCGATTACTCGCGTTTGATTGATTGCCGTAAGCGTATGAATTATTTGCCTTTAGGTGCTGCGGCGCTTGCGGGGACTACTTATCCAATCGATCGCGTATACACCGCGCAGTTGTTAGGCTTTGATGGCCCAACAGAAAACTCGCTGGACTCAGTTAGCGATCGCGATTTCGCGATTGAATTCTCCAGCTTTGCTGCAATTTTAATGATGCACTTGTCGCGCTTCAGCGAAGAGTTGGTGTTATGGACATCATCGCAATTCAGTTTTATCGATTTGCCAGATCGTTTCTGCACCGGCTCATCGATTATGCCGCAAAAGAAAAATCCGGATGTTCCAGAATTAGTGCGTGGTAAAACTGGCCGAGTTTACGGTCATCTTACTGCGCTACTCACGCTGATGAAATCACAACCGCTCGCGTACAACAAAGATAACCAAGAAGATAAAGAGCCTGTGTTTGATGCGATTGATACAGTAAAGGATTGCTTACGCGCATTTGCCGATATGGTGCCTGCGATTCAACCGCGCAAAGACAAAATGTACGAAGCAGCGAAGCGCGGATTTTCTACTGCAACCGACTTGGCGGATTACTTGGTTCGCCGTGGTGTGCCTTTTCGCGATGCGCATGAGATTGTCGGTAAATCTGTTGGCTACGGCGTACAAACAGGTAAAGATCTTTCTGAAATGAGCTTGGCTGAGTTACAACAATTTTCTACTGTTATCGAGCAAGATGTTTTTGCTGTGCTTACATTGGAAGGTTCAGTCGCAGCGCGTAATCATATAGGTGGTACGGCACCTGCACAGGTCAAAGCCGCTGTCGAGCGCGCTAAATTAAGATTGGCGACGCGCACTTAAAGGATTTTAAAAAAGCCGCGATTTTAAAATCGCGGCTTTTTATTTTGTATAGTATTTATCGAGTAGATTTTTATGTACGACCATTACGATGCATTAATTTTTGATATGGACGGCACACTTGTCGATAGCGGCCAGTTACACGAATTCGCTTGGAGCGAAACCTTAAACAAATATGGCATTCCAATTGATCGCGCGTTCATGCGTTCTTTGGCTGGCGTTCCCACTAAAGGCACCATTGAAATTCTGTTGGAAAAATTCAACGTGACTGTTGATGCCAGCTTGGATGAAATGAACGATTTCAAAGAAGCTTGGGTGCATGAAAATATGCACAGATTTGTAAAACCTACAGCGCTTGTTGACGTGGCACAAAAATATCATGGCGTTAAACCCATGGCGATTGGCACAGGAGCTTACACTCAAGAAGCAAAAACCATTTTGGGTTTGTGCGGATTAGATAAATACATTAATGCTGTAGTCGGCGCAGATCAAGTTAAAAACCCAAAGCCAGCGCCAGATACTTTTTTGCGCTGTGCTGAGCTATTGGGTGTGTCGCCCGAAAAATGTGTGGTGTTTGAAGATTCAAAACTAGGATTACAAGCCGCCGCAACGGCGGGCATGGCTGGAATAGACGTTTTATTAGTTCACGCCGTAGAAAACGATTATTTTTTATAAGTTAATTTTTAAAATCAAATAACAACACAAGGCCATAGTGCCGGAATCGGGAATTAATCATGTCACATTTAACAGCAGCTGAGCTAAGTGTAGCGAGCACTAGTTTCGGAGTTTCACCTACAGGTGCATCGGTAGATTTGTTCACGCTCACCAATGTAAATGGTTTAATCGTTAAGATTACAAACTTTGGTGGAATTATTACGGAAATTCACGCGCCCGATAAGCACGGAAACTTTACCGATATTAATTTAGGTTTTGATAAAATCGAACCTTACTACAAGGATTCCCCTTACTTTGGCGCGCTTATTGGCCGCTTTGGAAACCGTATTGCCGGAGGAAAATTTACCCTTGATGGTAAAACCTACGAGCTCGCTACCAACAACGGCAACAATCATTTGCACGGCGGTGTGGTAGGGTTTGATAAAGTCGTTTGGAATGCGTCTACATTTAAAACAGAAAATTCCGTTGGTTTGACCTTAACCTATTTAAGTGTGGATGGTGACCAAGGTTACCCTGGTAATTTGGATGTAACTGTTGTTTATGAGCTGACCAATGACAACGAAATATGGGTGAAATACCGCGCCGTGACCGATAAGGCGACTCCCGTTAATTTAACGCAACACGCTTACTTTAATTTGGCCGGTAAAGGCGGCGATATTTTGAATCATGAAGTGATGATTAATGCGGATCGCTTCACTGCTATTGATCCAGAAGCAATTCCCACGGGAGACTTGCCATCCGTTGCAGGTACGCCGTTTGATTTCCGCACGCCACATTTAGTGGGCGCGCGAATCAATGACAATCACGATCAGTTAAAGAATGGTAATGGCTATGACCATAACTTTGTGTTGAATAAAACACAGCCCAAAGAATTGAGCTTAGCTGCACGTGTGCGTGAGAAAAATTCAGGCAGGGTCCTAGAAGTATTTACCCAAGAGCCAGGAGTGCAATTTTATTCCGGCAACTGGATGGATGGATCTCTTACCGGTAAAGGATGGCACTACACACGTCGTTGTGGTTTGTGTTTAGAGCCGCAGCATTTTCCTGATTCGCCGAATCAGCCGAGTTTCCCAAACACGATTTTGCGTCCCGGCGAAGAATATACCTCTGTGATGAGTTATAAATTTTCTGTCGAAGCCTAATTTTTTTCATCCAAAAATAAAAAAGGCCTTAATAAACTTAAGGCCTTTTTTATTACCGTCATTTTTTACAAATCAGGTTCTATCAGGTAGCTTTTTCCTGCGCTTGAATTAAATGTGAGTGTATAGCCAATGGATGATTTTACGCTCTTTAGCCCCAAAGACTTAATGCTTGACGGCTGATTTGTGCGTACTACGCACTTGCCTCCGTTACGAGACACAATAGTTGCAGTGCTGATTTGATTGCTTTTCCAATCCATATCCACCACAAAATTACCACGTGCGACTAAACCCGTTACCTTTCCAGATTTCCATGCAGACGGTAAGGCTGGCAACAAATGAATTTCATTGTTTTGGCTTTGCAACAGCATTTCAATAACACCCGCTGTACCTGCGAAGTTCCCGTCAATTTGGAATGGTGGGTGCGCATCAAATAAATTGGGATAGGCACCGCCGTGGCCAGCATAGGGATTATCTTTTTCGCGAGTTATGCGAAGTAAATTTTTAAACAAGGTGTAAGCGTGGTCGCCATCTAACAAACGCGCCCACATATTTACTTTCCAAGCCAAGCTCCAGCCGGTGCCGTCGTCACCACGAAGTTCCAAGGTTTTTTTCGCGGCATTCGCTAGTGCTGGTGTGGCGAGTGGAGAAATTTCATGTGCAGGGTGCAATGCATATAAATGCGAAACATGGCGATGATGCGGTTCAACTTCTTCAAAATCTTTATACCACTCTTGCAACTGGCCTTTGCTGCCAATTTGGTACGGCAATAATTTTTTCTTACTGGTAATTAATTTTTTCCTGAAAGCCTTGTCGGTATCCAGAATTTCACTTGCTTCAATTACGTTGCCAAATAAATCGCCAATAATGCCAATGTCCATGGTCGCAGCAACAGTAATATTACCTTTTTGCTGCTGGCCTGCTTTATCGGTGTAGTAGTAAACATTTTCAGGCGATGTGGATGGCATGGTGATGAGTTGACCATCTTTATCTTTTTGGAGCCACGCGAGGCTAAATTCAGCCGCGCTTTTCAGAAGTGGGTAAATTTGTTTTAAGTATTCTTTGTCGCCCGTAAATTGGTAGTGCTCCCACAAATGACGACTCATCCAATTGGCGCCCATATACCAGTTGGCCCACATTGGATCTAACTTGCCTAGCTCTCCAACAGGATTTGATGTGGCCCAGATATCAGAGTTGTGATGAACCACCCAGCCCGGTGCGTGGTAAAAAGTCGCTGCAGTTTCTGTTCCATTGACCGCCAGATTTTTTATTAAATCATTGAGCGGTGAAAACAACTCAGACAGGTTTGCAGTTTCTACCGGCCAGTAATTCATTTGTATATTGATGTTGGTTGTGTAGTTGCTGCTCCATGGCGGACGAACTTCTTTGTTCCAAATACCCTGTAAATTAGCGGGCGCATTGGGTGTGCGCGAGGAAGAGATCAACAAATAGCGACCAAACTGAAAATACAAGGCTTCCAAGTCGTTATCCGTTTTACCTGCGGTGTACTCCTCTAAGCGCATATCTGTTGTTAAGTTGGATTTGGTTGCTTGAGTGTCGGCATTAATTTGCAGTGAAACACGGTCAAAGAACTGGCGAAAATCTTTTTGGTGCTCATCAAAAAGTTGCGTGTAGGTTTTACCCTCAGATTTTTCAAGATAACTTTTAACCAGTTGGTGTTCATCGGTTCCTTGATTGAAAGGGCATTTATCAAAGCCATTGAAACTGGTCGCGGCGGAAATTAATAAAATAACTTCGGATGCATTGCTAACGGTAATTTTATTATCCGCAATAGAAAGTTTGCCGTCCTTAACAACAGGTTTTACTGCCAATTCAAAACGCATACCCCTGCAGTTGTCTTTTTCGTCGTAAACAACCGGTTCACGCTTTGCGCCAAAATAACTAGGATCTACATGTGAAGGTGCGCGTCCGGTCAACAACAAACTCTCTGTAGTGGTTGAGTTGGAATATTTCAGCGGGCTTTTTGTGTTAGCGGTAAAGGAAATTTGATTCGCTTTATCTGCAGATATGCGCACAACAATTGCTTGACCCGGTGCAGAGGCAAATATTTCACGTTTGTAATTCACACCGTTCGCTTTAAAACGAGTGGTTGTTAAACCATCGCGAATATTTAAGTCGCGTGAGTATTCAGAGGTGTTGCCCGTTAAAGCTTGCGTTAGCTGTAAGTCGCCCAACGGCAAATAGCTTTCGGTAAAGTAGCCCTGCATGTTTTTAACAATTTCGCTGGCTTTTACATAGTCACCTTCTTTCAGCGCTTCACGAGCAGGTGCCAAAAATTCATAAGCCTTCGGGTTTACATTTTTAGCAACCGGGCCGCCGCTCCACAGTGTGGCTTCGTTGAGTTGAATAAGCTCTTCATTGACCTTACCAAAAACCATGGCACCCAACCGGCCATTGCCAACGGGTAGGGCTTCTGTCCATTTCTCGGCGGGTTTATCGTATTTTAGTAAGAGCGACTGGGTTGATTCTGGCGCAGCTTGCGCGAACGCAACGCTTGAGACCAGCAGGAGTAGAAGGCCTTTATATTTCATAATGTGATTACCCTGTTAGCTGATGGCTGTTGTTATTTTGAGTGCTTTTAATTGTAGTATAAATAGGGATAATAACCTGAAGTTTGCGAAATTTCTAAATCAGACGGGCAAAAAAAATCCCCACGGCACAGGGTGCGGTGGAGATTTTTGTAAGATGGAGCGGATTACTTCTTAACGCCTTCCACATTCAATGAAAGCTTCACTGTTTCTGATGCTGGGCCCAGCGGGAAAACAATGTTGTAGTCTTTCAAGGCCAATTCGGTTGTGCCTTCAAAACCGGCGCGGTAACCGCCCCATGGATCTTTACCTTCGCCTATTTTTTTCGCAGCGATAGTTATGCTTTTGGTTACGCCATTCAATGTAAAGTCGCCAACCAAATCAAAACTGTCTTTATCTTTGCCCGCTACAACTTTTTTGCTTACGAAAGTTGCTTTAGGGAATTTTTCAACATTTAAAAAATCTTTGCTGCGTAAGTGCTTATCGCGCTCAGCATGGTTTGAGTTAACGCTGTTGGTATCAATAGTAACGTTGATGGTGCTTGCTTCTACTTTGGCGGGATCGTAAGAAAAGTCGCCAGAGAAAGTGTCAAAGCGACCGGTCAATACACTGTAGCCCAAGTGTTTAATTGCAAAGTTGATTGATGCGTGGGCGCCTTTGGTGTCGATGGTGTAGTTATCAGCCAACGAAGGTAGGCTTACTACACCAAGCGTGCTGAGAGCCAAAACGGCGAGTTGTTTTTTTGCAAACATAAATTGCTCCTGAGTTGATTGTTGCATTAGTGATGGTTAGAGGGTTTTAACATTCGAACGAGCGTTTTATCGCGTTTGATAAAGTGGTGAAATAAAGCAGCAAGTGCATGAAGTGCTACAAGGCCAATGAGAGCCCATGCGATATATTTGTGAGCGAGACCTGCGCGGTCGATGTTGTCTGCTGATAATTCGGCTGTGGCAGGAATACTAAAAAAGCCAAAAAAATTTGCGCTGCTGCCTTCCGCGGTGGTTATTAAATACCCGGTGATACAAATTGCAAAGACGGCGATATAAATAACGTACTTCACCAGATTTGCAACGAGTTGGGTGTTCTTAGGAATGGTGGCGATATTTTCTGGGGATCCACTGCGAACACGCCATAACAACCGCAATAACATCAATAAGAAAACGAGTAAGCCCAACTCGATATGAATTTCTGGCCCACGATGATACCAAGGCGAGTAATAATCTAGGCCGCGCATATAAACCCCGAGGCCGAAAAGGAACAAAATTAACGGGGCACAAACCCAGTGAAAAATAATGCTGATTAAACCATAGCCCGTTCGCGAGTCTTGTAACATTCATATCCCTCCGCTGCGTCGTTAGATGCCAGTGTTAGCGAGTAGTTCCCGCAAATGCACGGGTTACTTCAAGGTGGCAAGACATTAACAGTAATTTAAGCGAAATACAGCAATTAGATAAATGCGAGAGCGATAGAGTGTGAGATTGTGGGCTTAATGTGAGTGCAGGTGAGAAATCTATCTCATTGAATTTTAAAAACTTATTTTTTATTTCAGAGCCATTAACAAAATTTTGTGTAACCAACGATCAGGTTTTTGGTGTTAATTGATCGGAAAATTGGCAGTTATTTAACCCTTACAGGTCGCTTCTTTCCTTGGTCATCAATCGCGACATATACAAACTCGCCTTCGGTAACTTTAATGCGTTGATGTGTTTTGAAATCCTTGATCCATACTTCAATACCGATTTTTATCGACGTATGACCAATTGCTCGTAGCAATGAATAACAACTGACGAGCGACCCCACAGGCACGGGGTGCAAGAATTTCATACCACTCACAGCAACTGTAGTGACGCGCCCCTGCGCCACTTCAAGCGCCAATACTGCCCCAGCTATATCCATTTGCGAGAGTAGCCAGCCACCGAAAATATCGCCCAAGGGGTTGGTATCGGCGGGCATAGAAAGAGTTTGTAATGTCAATGTGCCTTGCGGTTGCTCAAGTAAGGTCATGATTCATTCGCCAGAGAGAGGTGTTGCTTAATTCCAGCACAGGAATCCCAATCACGCCAGTTTGTCTCTAATGAGACATATGTAAGCATAAAAAAAGCCTAACTGATTACTCAGTTAGGCTTTTGCAAGGCAGTGTAAGCATTAGGCCTCGTTACTGGGTTTTCCAATAGTCGCTAAAATCCCTCCATCAACGTAAACAATTTGTCCGGTCACAAAATCGCTTGCTTTGGATGCGAGAAAAATAGTTGCACCTTGTAAGTCATCAGGGTCTCCCCATTTGCCTGCGGGTGTTCGGCTGATAATAAAATCATTGAATGGGTGGCCATCAACCCGAATAGGTTCTGTTTGGCTCGTCGCAAAATAACCGGGGCCAATGCCGTTAACTTGCACATTATATTTTGCCCATTCAGTGGCCATATTTTTGGTGAGCATTTTCAGCCCACCTTTTGCGGCGGCATAAGCACCAACCGAATTGCGACCCAATTCACTCATCATTGAACAAATATTAATAATTTTACCACGGCGACGCTCAACCATTTTGTGCGCGACAGGGCGCGTCATGGTAAATACGCCGGTTAAATCAATTTTGATGACTTCTTCAAAATCTTCTAGTGACATTTCCAACAGTGGAGTGCGTTTAATAATACCGGCGTTGTTAATTAAAATATCAATTGGGCCGTGATCGCTTTCGATTTTATCTACCGCGGCAATCACCTCCGGCTCATTCGTCACATTGAATTTATAACCGAAAGCCTTAAAGCCTTGGTCGCGATAAAACGTAACGGCGTTGTCAATTTTTTCTTGCGATGAATTGCCATTAATAATTAACGTTGCACCGGCGCTGGCAAGACCGGATGCCATAGCCATACCTAAGCCATGAGTTGCTCCTGTCACTAGGGCAACTTTTCCAGACAAATCAAATAAAGGGTGACTCATGTTATGAACTCTTTTTTTGTTGGGAGTCGTCATCCTCGCGCAGCGGGGGTCCAGCTTTTAATTTGTTGCGTTAACAGCTGGATCCCCGCTGCGCGAGGATGACGATTCCCTATTTAATAATGTTTGCTTCAAATCTTAGTCTTATCGAACTTCGCTAGGTTTGTGGAAATCCATATCTGTGTAATCATGGTTCTCTCCGGCCATGCCCCAAATAAATGTATAGCTTGCCGTACCTACACCGGAGTGCATTGACCAAGGCGGTGAAACAACCGCTTGTTCGTTGGCCACCCAAATATGGCGAGTTTCTTCTGCTGGCCCCATGAAGTGGCACAGAGCGTGATCTTGTGGAATATTAAAATAAAAATACGCTTCCATTCGGCGGCTGTGAGTATGCATTGGCATGGTGTTCCAAATGCTGCCAGGTTTTAATTCAGTCATGCCCATTTGCAATTGGCAGGTGTCGAGCACAGTGCTAATCATTAACTGATAAATATCGCGTTCGTTGCACGTGTCACTTGCGCCCATATGCAAGACTTTGCTGTTTTCTTTATTGAGTTTTTTGGTGGGGTAGGTGCAATGTGCCGGTGTTGAATTTAAATAAAATTTTGCAGGGTTGTTTGCATCGTCACTTGTGAATATAACTTCTTTAGCTCCACGGCCTACATAAAGCGCTTCTTTGGTGTCGATGGAATATTCAGTACCATCAACGCTCACTTTTCCTTTCCCGCCAATATTAATGGCACCGATTTCGCGGCGATGTAAAAAATAATCTGATTTCAATTGATCAACTGATTCCAGTTTTAAGGGTTTGCTAACGGGCATAGCGCCGCCCACCATCAAGCGTTCATAGTGGGTATAGGTGAACACTATGTCATCGGCTGCAAAAATGTTTTCAATCAGAAAATGTTTGCGGAGTTTTTCGGTATCGTAGTGTTTGTAGTCATCGACATGAACGGCAAAACGTTCTTCAATTTTTTTCATTGCTTAAACCTTATTTGTAAAAATGTGCACAGTTGAGTTTCGACATTCTAATTTTTTAATAGTTTATAAATTTCCAATCCAGCCAAGATAAAAGGAGTATTGCCTTTAGGGTCATTAGAGGTGATAGGTTCGGTCAAGTAATAGTCATAACTGCCATCGCGCCCTACGCCCAAACCGGCAACCAAGCATTGGCTATTCATTGAAATTTTTCCATCAGCTTCAACGCTTGCAAATTCATTGATCAAGCCGGTGTAAGTTTTAATGGCAGTGTCTCTATAAGAGTTTGGTAAATATCCTTCATTCACTGATTTAGTCAGGAAGTAGCTGAACATGGCAGTGGCTGTAGATTCGCGGTAATTGCCAATGTCGCCAGCACGATCAGTAATTTGCCACCACGTACTAGTAGCAGGATCTTGATAGCGAAGAATGTCAGCCGCTAATTCATTCACTATATCAATTAAGGTTTTGCGCAGTTGTGTTTCGCTGGGCGGCAAAAAATCCAGTACATCGACTAAAGCCATCGCATACCAACCCATTCCGCGAGACCAATATTGCGATGCACGCCCGGTTGTTTTGTCTGCCCAATCTGCTTTCCTGGATTCGTCCCACGCGTGGTAATACAGTCCGGTTTTGGGGTTGCGCAGATGATCACGGGCTATCACAAATTCGTGGACAGCTTCTTTAAAGCTTTCATGTTGTTGTTTGCCTTTTTCATAGGTAGCAGCATATTGCGCGAGAAATGGCATGCCCATATAAACACCGTCTAACCACAATTGATTGGGGTATATGATGCGATGCCAAAATGCGCCCTCTGATGTACGGGGGTGGCGTTTTAAATTTGCTCTCAATAAATCGACTGCTTTGCGATATTTTGCTTCTTTGGTCTTTTGTTCCAACAAAATAATCATATCGCCTGGCTTGGTTCTATCAATACTGAACAAATCCGCATTGAAACCGATAATGGTTCCATCGTCCTTTATGTAGCTGCCGGGCACTTTCTCCAAAGCGTCGCTATAGCGAACGTCTGGAGAAATTTGGTTGAGTTTTTGAAGTGCGTTAATTTGCATGCCCACCACATCGTATTCAAATGTGGTGGGACGTTTGCGATATTCGTCCCAACCATTGGCGTGATAACTCAGTGTTTTGCGCGCAAGTTCTGAATCGGCAAGGCCTTTGCTCCAAGCTAAGGCTGTTTCAGCGTTAATAGTTTTTACTTTTTCTGCAGCGCTCAATGTGGATTCAAGTTTGACACGAGTTTCTTTTGTGAGGCGTTCAACTTCGCTATCCAAATAGGCTTTAAATTCAGCCTCTGTTTTAATTGCGTTAAGTTCCTGATCCCACACGGCAACAAAGTAGTAATCCAGATCGCCACCGTTGGTATTCATAACAGATACGTAGGAGCCTGCATCTTCTGTTTGCTTTTCGCGGTCACCTTTGCGAAATATCACTGCCATGCCTAAGTAGCTATCGGCGCTACTCAAACTTTGTTTGCCCCAGCTCGCAGCATAGGTCCAAGCACTGCTACTAATCTTGTCGTTACCTAAAATTAGTGTGGTGTTGGGGTGTTTAACAACGCCAATTGCAATATTGGGTAAATCTTTATTCACTTGCGCACGAGGATCTATAGTGCTTGTTTGCGGTTCATGCTCGGTTACTTTTAAACGTGTATGCACCAAGCGGCTGCCAGCATTCATGGACAATTGTGATGAGAGATCAAAAATATGGTTGTTTACTTCCCACTGGTTATAGTTGATGTTGAACGCAGAATAGAGCGCACCGTTTTCAACAATAGTGGCGTTCCAAGTTTTAACTTTGGAAACAAGATCAACGGATTTTCCATTCCAAAATCCATAGCCACCGGTTCCTAATGTCTTGCCTACTTTTAGAATGTCTTGGCCCCATGGCGCATCATGATGGTATTCGTCATAATCTTTTTGACCAATATTTTGTAGCACCATCTCCGGTGTTTTCTTGCCAAAAATATCGAAGCCGTTTCGCCAATCTAAATAAACGCGGTATGCGGTTTTATCTGATTCAATACCGGGGCCTTCATAGCGAATATAATAGGAATGATCGGTATATTGCGGCGGCGGTGTAAAGGATTGAACGTTTTTAAAATGCGTAAATTTTTCGTAAACCTTACCGTTCCATTGCCCGCCATCTTTAATGGAAATTTCGGCTTGGGTTTGCTTTTTTAGCGCGGGCAGTTTGGCGTTAGCATCACTTACTACGCTAAATTTTAATGTTTGTCCTGGGGCAAAATTGGGCACCACTAAAAAGGTGTCGGGTTTGCTATCCATGTCTGTGTCAATTAGCTGGCTTGGTAAAATCTCTCCATTTTGCTGTGCAACCAAATGTCTCGACCTGGCATCGTCACGGCTTAAACCTAATTCGGTAAATGCAAAGTAAAGCGGTTCCTGTTTGCGAGCGATTAGGGTTGGGTTTGTCGCTTCTACGGTTGCTATGGGTGATGCTTTAGGTGTTAGAGGAAGATTAGTAGTTGTCGATTTATCCGTAGTACAGGCACCCAGAAAACTCGCAGTAAGACCTGCTAATATCAGCGCAACGCAATTTGAGACTTTAATCTGATTCAAAATTTCACCTATGGTGTTTATGGCTTTCGCTTAAAACAAATCGCAATTTTTTATTGTGATAAATCTGTATTCCTAACAAGCAAAGAGGGATGCCGGTATACCGACATCCCTTTTTGTTTTAGCTTAACTCGTATGAATTAGAATTTGTAATTCACGCCTAAGTTAAATTGTCTGCCAGTCTCGTGAACGTAAGACAAACGCGGTTCACTTGATTCAACCCATTGGTCATCAATTTCGTTGGTCAAGTTGAGCATATCCAAGGTCACTTTGAAATGATCGTTGAAATCATATGACACTTGGGCGTCTACGTTGGTGGTACCGCGAGTACCATTTTGGTAGTTGCCGTTTGAGTCATTTACTGCAAGCGTTAAATAGCCATTGCGTTTTGCAACAGAAACACGCGCTTTAAATGCATCTTGCTCGTAGTAAATAGTTGCGCTAGATGAGTTTGGAGACAAGCTCAGCAGTGGCGCTTTGTTAACTGCACCTGATGAGGTGATGTAATCCATCTCTGCGCTTACGTGAGTGTAAGACCCAATAAAGCCAAAGTTTTGCCAGAAGCCGGGCAGGAAAGTAAACGGTTGTTGATAATTAATTTCATAACCGTTGATGGTGCCGCCAGGTGCGTTAACAGGTCGTGAAACTGCCCACTTCAAGTTTTCGTTACAGTTTGAGTTTGCTGCCAAGCTATAAGACGTGCCGCAAGCTTGTACCGCAAGATCAGATGTTAAACCGAGCTCTGCAAAAGTAAGGTTGTCTGGTACTGTTTGTACGAAGGTATCAACCTCTTTTCTGAACAACGCAAGGCCTAAAGCAGATTCTGGTGCAAAGTACCATTCAACACCTACATCGTAGCTCTTGGCTTTTGATGGATCCAGATATGGGTTGTTAATAGCAATAGCACGGTTTGTACCCGTGTAAGTTACGTTGGTGTCATTGGTCAGGCTACCCATATTTGAACGCGCAATACCTTCTGAGTAAGCGGCACGAATCAACAAATCTTCCTTGGGCTCTAACACCAAATTGATGGAAGGTAAGGTGTCAGAATAGCTGTGAGTAACATATTCTTGGCCCCATACTTTATTGCGCTGTACCCAGCCACTGGAGGTTTGGTCGGTAGTGAAATGACGCACGCCGAAATCACCGCGGAAAGGCATGCCTGCCAATTCGGTTTTAAATTCAACTTGAATGTATTCGCTATCGGTTTTTTCGGTTACATCAAATGTACCGCTACGTGCAGTACTGCTTTCCGATACGGTCATTGGTTTGTTCCAAAGATCATATTTGCTCATGACTGCATCGCGGTTAGGTAGCAACCAAGGCACACCTTGGCCCAATCCTGAATCGTATTTCACAATGAAATTTGGGTCAGATTGCAAATTAACGCCGCAAGATGGACTTGGCGTGTTTGCTGTTGTTGTGTTACCTGTAAGCGCGCAGTTAGCGGCATTACCCAAGCCTTCGCCACCAAGATAAGCTTGTTGCCAGGTGTCAAAGGTAAATTCTTTGCGTGCTGCACCTGCTTTCAATGTGAAGGTATCGTTGATGTCGAAACCGAGATTAAAATTTGCTGCGTCGTAATCATTTTTGGTTGCTTGCGGGCGTTGGCGAACGCTGTTGATTGACCAGTTCGCTGGAACGTACGCGCCTTCACCAAAGGTAATGCGGCCATCACCATTACGGTAATCCCATGCTAGGTTTTGATTGTTGGCTTGCATGATGATGGTGTTTTGAATGGGGTTTTGGAAATCAGAACGCGATTTGCCCACCATTGCATCAACACGGAATCTATCGCTGAATTCATGCTTGGCTGACAAGGTGTACATGGAGTAATCCGTTGTCATTTGGTCTTCGCGGCTCTCAGCCAAAAGGCGTGCACCGGTCATGCTTGCATAGGCGAGAGTTTTGCCGACGATTTCATAATCGGTAATATTCACGCTCGCGTTTTGTGTGCCATTCATCGATGCTTCAAGGAATTTTTCTTTACGCGTTGCTTCGTAATTTGATTTCAGTGCATCCAAACTAATTTCAGTTACGTCAGTGGGGCGCCACTGCAATGACGCGCTCATGCCTTCGCGTGACAAATTGGTTTCGTAAGAGTCGTAACGTGGAATACGTGGGTGGAATGCAGTTGTAATTGCATCGGTGGCAAGAATAGTTGTGCCTTTCAACTTACCAAATTTTTCGTTCGCTGCATTACTCCAGCGAACAGTACTGTTACCTTGGTCGAGAATGCTGCGCTCGCCATAGGAATAAGAAAACAATGCACCGAATTTTCCGTCAGCGAAAGTATTGCTGATCAGGAAGCCGCCAGAAGGATCTTGCTCTTTAGAAAGATCGTTATAGCCCAATTGTCCGTTAGCGGTAAATACAAAACCTTCTTTATCGAATGGACGTGGTGCGCGCATGTCAACGGTCGCACCGAGTGAGCCTTCGTCTACATCAGCAGAACCGGTTTTGTGTACAACCAATGAGCTGAATAAATCTGATGAGAAAACGTTAAAGTCAAAGCTGCGGCCGCGATTGTTGCCGCCGGTTGCATCTGTACCGCCGGTGGTGGTGGATGTTTCCATACCGTTAATGCGAATGCGGGTGTATTGCGCGCTTAAGCCGCGCACGGAAATATTACGGCCTTCGCCACCTGAACGTGTAATGGCGACACCGGGAATACGTTGCAATGATTCTGCAAGGTTGTTATCGGGGAATTCGGCAATGTCTGACGCCATGATTGCATCCACCGACCCCGTTGCTTCGCGCTTGGTATCCAATGCTTTAGCTTGGCTCGCACGGAAACCGGTTACCTGAATTTCTTCAATAGTGTCGTCCTGTGCTAGCGCCATTTGAGTAAATGCGGTGCTTGGCAATGCGACTGCCATCGCCAAGACTAACGGATTAATTTTAAATTTTTGACTCATATGCTATTCCCCATCTTTATTGTTGAATGATCACTTTAAGGTTGTGATATTTATTGTTTACTACGGTTGCAGGTAACAATTTGGTTTTGGTGGCAGTAGCCACAGGTGTTGCCTAGATTGAAAAAGGTTTGCCTGAAATACTCACGTTGGTAGATAAAAAGCCATCCATATTTTCCAAACGACCCACGTCTATCGCTTTATCGAAATGTGCATCAATTAAATGCAGGTTGCGAATAGGCGAGCGTACATAACCTTTCACGTTAAAAATTTGTTGAGCGTTTTTGCAGTGCAGGTTGCGGACTTCAATATTTTTTACTGTAGGAGCAAATTTGCCGGCGTCGCCTTCTTCGTAATCGAAATCAATCACGATGGCTGTTTGCACATCGCCAATGTCGATATTACGGAAGTAAACATTTTCGATAGTTCCACCGCGTACGGAATTGGTTTTAAAGCGCAAACCGCGTTCCAGCTCGTGGCTGCTCATTTCGCAATTCTCCGCAAAAATGTTGCGCGCACCGCCAGAAATCTCGCTGCCAATCACAACGCCGCCGTGACCATTGCGCATCTTGCAATTGCGAATAACGATATTTTCAGAGGGAACGTTGAGGCGGCGGCCATCGGCATTTCGCCCCGATTTGATCGCAATACAATCATCGCCAGTGTCAAAAAAGCAATCTTCGATAATGACGTTCTTGCAAGATTCCGGGTCACATCCGTCAGAGTTTGGCCCCATGCTTGAACAGGTAACACCCCGAACAATGACGTTTTCACATAGCACGGGGTTGATTAGCCAAAAGGGCGCGCGAGTAATAGTGATGTCTTCAATGAGGCAATTTTTGCAATCATAAAATTGAACGAACGGAGGACGCAGTTGTGCGCCTTCGCCGTAAATTCTTTCGTTTACGGGGCGATTAGCTTCAACGTCTTGCTCCAACTTTTTGCGTGCAACATCTTGCGTGGCTATTCCGTCTTTGCTCCAGTTTTTGGCGCTTTTCCAGCTGCCGCCTTTCCACGGCCACCATGTAAACTCGTCTGCTTGCCCGTTTAAGGTGCCTTTACCGGTAAGTGCAATATTTTCCTGTTGGTAGGCGTAAACCAAGGGTGAGTAACCCATAAGTTCCATACCTTCCCAGCGTGTGAACACAACCGGCAAATAATCTTTTGGGTTGGTACTGAACAAAAGTGTGCAGCCTTCTTCAAGATGCAGGTTCACGTTCGAGAGTAAGTGAATAGGGCCCGTAACAAAATTGCCTTTGGGAACGACTACGCGGCCACCGCCGCTTTGGTGGCATTTACCAATTGCGTCTGCGAAAGCTTGGGTGTTGTTGCTGCCATCGGCTTTTGCGCCGAAATCTGTGACTAAGAAATCGCGCTTTGGAAACCTAGGTGCTTTGGTGTTGCGCACGATCTTGTCTGCATGTGCCCATGCTGCATTGGATTGACGATTTATCTTTGTAAGCTGTTGTTCGCGTTCTGAGCCTAAAGCGCAGCTAGCGAGCCCTGCACATGCGGCGGACGCAATAAAGCTACGACGACTCAGCTGGCTTAAGGGTTTGTTCAACTGCGCACTCTCTTTTAATCGTTATGTTATTTCGGGTTAGCGTGCCAATACATCGTGTGTGTATTTGCGAAGCTCAGGCAATTCTGTTTTTGGTAATGGAAATGTCTATTTGTTAGGCATTAGGTTTTTAATTGTGAATAGCGGTGAAAATAAAAGCAATAACTTAAAATGTAAATTTTTCTATAAAAACCAAGTTTTTTAGTTTGTTTAACCTAAATAAATATATGAAAACGATTACATTTTGCTTTAAATATTTATGTAATCGTTATCATATATTTTGCTATTAAATTTTTTTAAGGTTTTTTGAAAATTTTTTTAAGGATAAATAATCCGGTTTTTACACAAAAAGCATCACAAGTTTTATGTAATTTTGTTTTTTTTAGGATGTGTGTTGCGAAACGGGCGTTGTAAGCTCATGAAAACGTTTCAGAGGCACTCTATTCGCGGACTTGGGTGAGTTGCAGTTAAAATGCGGGCGGTGCTAGTCTAAAAATGGTATTGACCGAATACCATTGCCGATTTGGGCGCCGCAAGGCGCCTGTTTTTCTTCTGGAGCCTGAAAAGCGGCATAAATTCATTGTGGTAGTCATTGATTCAGGTGGTTTTGTGAGCAACATTCTGCGTTTACATAAATTAGATAATGTGGGCATTTGTAAGGTTGCCCTGCCGGCAGGAACTCAACTCATTACCTCTGAATTGCGTTTAGTGGACGACATTCCCGCGCTTCATAAGGTTGCCCTGCGCGATATAGCGGTAGGTGAGGCAATCCTCAAATACGGCCAAACCATGGGTTTTGCCAGTCAATTTATTCCCTCCGGCGCCCATGTTCATGTTCACAATTGTGTGATGGGCGATGCAGATAAGGATTACGGTTTCTGTAGTAAATCAGTTGCAACTGATTTTGCCCCAGAATCTGAGCGAGCCACTTTTCGCGGGTACAAGCGTGTAAATGGAAAAGTGGGAACGCGAAACTATGTGGGCATTCTTACAACGGTTAATTGTTCGGCGACCGTTGCGCGCGCAATAGCGCAGCATTTCACGTTTTCTGGTGAGCTAAAAAACTATCCGAATATCGATGGCGTAGTTGCGCTTACTCATGAGACTGGTTGCGGTATGCGGTCAGATGGCGAGGGTTATGAAACCCTGCGTCGCACTTTCGACGGTTATGCCCGACACCCAAATTTTGGTGGTGTGCTGATGGTTGGTTTGGGTTGTGAAACCATGCAGGTTAGCCGTGTGCTGCAAGAAAGCGGTTTGGCAGGTAGCGAAACTTTTGGCTCCTTCACTATTCAAGAGGAAGGCGGTACTCGCGTTTCGATTGAGAGGGGGATTGAAGAGTTGCGAAAAATGCTGCCGTTGATTAATGAATTTCAGCGTGAAGAAGTGCCTGCGAGTGAATTGATGATTGGTTTGCAGTGTGGTGGCTCAGATGCTTTATCTGGCGTGACTGCTAACCCAGCGTTAGGAATTGCAGGCGATATTCTTATTCGCCATGGTGGCACCGTCATTCTGTCTGAAACACCTGAAATATATGGTGCGGAACATTTGCTAACACAGCGCGCAGCAAATCCGCACATTGCCGAGCAGTTATTGGATCGCATCAAATGGTGGGAAGAATATACAGCGCGTAACGATTTCGAATTGAATAACAACCCTTCGCCAGGTAACAAAGCGGGCGGCTTAACCACCATTATGGAGAAATCTCTCGGCGCGCAAGCCAAGAGCGGTTCCACTAATCTGAACGGTGTTTACCTCTATGCCGAACACATCAGTCAAAAAGGCTTAGTGTTTATGGATAGCCCGGGTTACGACCCGGTCTCAGCAACAGGTCAGGTTGCTTCAGGCGCGCAAATTATTTGTTTTACCACAGGTCGTGGTTCAGCTTTTGGTTGTAAACCTGCTCCTTGTATAAAGCTTTCCAGTAACACGCCGCTCTATGAGCGCATGAAAGAAGATATAGATATTAACTGCGGTGGCGTATTAGATGGCCAGATCAGTCTGTATGAATGCGGCGAAAAAATCTTTCAGGAGATTTTAAAAATTGCCTCTGGTGAGCCAACTAAAAGCGAGCTTCTGGGTTACGGTGATAGCGAATTTACGCCATGGAAGATTGGGGCAACCGTATAGCATTTCTAGCTGAAATGCAGACGAAAGTTGCTTGATTTTAGAAAAGTGTGAAATCGATATTTAAGCTTGTATACTAGTTGTAATTAGCGTGGCTAATCTCAGTTAAGTGTTATCAAAATCGCCAGCGGCTACTCAGCCAGCTGGCGATTTTTTACGGCCATTAAGCGCCAAGTTCTTTATCAAAAACTGATCTTTCAATAACAGCTCCGCGGTGGCGAATGATAATGCCTGCGCAGCGAATGCCTTGGCGGGCCGCATCTTCAGCAGATTCACCTTGCAGACGAGCAGCCAAATAACCTGCGTTAAAAGTATCGCCCGCACCCGTGGTGTCAATTACATTCGCAACGGGTGGCACGGGAACGTGTGTTTGTGAATTTGCGGTAATGATCACGGCATCTTCGGCGCCACGTTTTAATACCAGTTCGCGCAGGTTGCAATTTGCATAACGCGCTTTGCAGCCCTCGATGGTGTCATCACCCCACAGCAAATGCTCGTCGTCCAATGTGAGAAGTGCGATATCGGTGTGCTGCATAATGTGAAGAAGCGCATTTTGTGCGTCTTCTTTGTCGCGCCATAAGCGTGGTCGATAGTTGCTATCAAACGCAATAGTGACGCCTGCAGTACGAAGCTTTTTAAGTACGCCAAATAAATATTGACGCGATTGTTCGCCAATTATAGCGAGCGTGATTCCGCTCAAGTACACGCAGTTAAACTCTTTCAGCTGCTGAAAGAGTACTTCACAGTTTTCTGGTGTGGAAAATAATTCACGTGCTGGGGCTTCTTTGCGCCAATAGGAGAATTCACGTTCACCATCGGGCGTATTGCTAATAATGTACAGCCCTGGGGAGCGGCCGGGCATGCGTTGAATCATATTTGTGCCAATACCTTCATTCTGCATGCGCTGCATAATTTTTTGCGAATAGGTATCGTTGCCCAAGTTTGTTACGTAATGAGTTTGTAAGCCAAGGCGAGCCATATAGACAGATGTATTGTAGGTGTCACCTGCGAATGAAAGTGACATTATGTCGCGGCCTTTAGCTTCAGGGGTATCGATTGGGAAAGGAGCGAGCTCCACCATAACTTCGCCAATCGCTGCGATAGATGCGCTCTTTAATGTAGATGCGCTCTTTAATTCAGGCAACATATAAAATTCCGGTTGAAAGATCAGGTTGATAAATTTTTATTAATAAAAGTGATCAAAATATATCACTTCAAAAATTGAATTCACACAATTATTTTATGAGAAATAATTTAATTAAAAATTAAATATTGCGGAAAATTTTATGAATAGATTGAATCAGGCAAGTGTTAATGCTTTGCCTTCAGATGTGCTATTGCCAAGCTACAATCGCCAACAATTAAAGGCGGGGATTGTGCATTTGGGAATAGGAGCCTTTCATCGCGCTCATCAAGCTTTTTACACGGAAGCTGTGCTTAACCAATTCGGTGGCGATTGGGGAATCATCGGGTGTAGTTTGCGCTCACCGAGTGTGCGTGATCAGCTCGCGCCGCAAGATGGTTTGTACACTTTAGTTGAACGTTCAGGTGACGGCGAAAAATTACAGCTAATTGGAGCCGTTATACAGAATGTGGTGGGGCCAGAAAATCCCGCGCAATTAATTAACTTTATGGCTCAGCCTAATATAAAAATAATTTCCATGACAGTCACAGAAAAGGGCTACTGTCATGATCCAGCTACGGGAAATCTAAATTTCTCTCATCCAGATATTCAGCATGATCTTTCTAATCTGGAGCAACCAAAATCCGCTATAGGTTTTATCGTTGCTGCGTTAAATACGCGGTTTAAAGCGGATGTAAAAAGTTTTACGGTATTGAGTTGCGACAATTTGCCCAATAACGGTGAAGTTCTAGAAAAAGTGGTGGGCCAGTTCGCGGAAAAAATTTCTCCGGAGTTAACGAAGTGGATTAAGACAAATACGTGCTTTCCGTCCACGATGATTGACCGTATTGTACCTGCAACAACAGATGATGATCGCCGCGATATCGAGGCACGCATAGGTATGCGCGACGAAGGCTTGGTAGTTGCAGAACCCTTTAGTCAGTGGGTTATTGAAGATAAATTTTCGGATGGCCGCCCGCAGTGGGAAAAGGTTGGCGCGCTCTTGGTAAAAGATGTTCGCATTTTTGAAAAAATAAAATTACGGTTGTTAAACGGCTCGCACTCCATAATGGCTTATACCGGCTATTTGTCAGGCTTCGACTATATAAGCGAAGTAATGAGTGAGCCTGCGTTTGTAAACATGGTTAAAACCTACATGGCGCGCGAAGCGGGTGAGACAATTGATGCTCCTGAAGGTTTTGATATTGAAGCTTACAAACAACAATTGCGCGATCGCTTCTCTAATAAGGCACTCAAGCACCGTACTTGGCAAATTGCTATGGATGGTTCACAAAAGATTCCGCAACGCTTACTTGAGAGTTTGCGTGTGCAGCTAAAATCAAAAGGTAATATTGATATTATTTGCCTTGGTGTGGCGGCTTGGATTCGGTACGTTTCTGGTGTTGACGAAAAAGGAAATGCAATTGAAGTATCTGATCCTTTCGCTGCTGAATTACGAGCGCTATCAGATGCAAATGCAGGTGATGTTGCAGCAACTGTGCGTTCTATTGTAGGCCTGTCAAAAATATTTGGCGATGACCTTATTCAGGAGGAGCGATTTGTAGCAACCACTATTGATTGGTTGACGAAATTTAAAGCCAAAGGTGTATTAGTGAGTATTCGAGAAGCTTTTGTATAAGCTGATTTAGTTTGAGCATGAGGTGTATGAAAACATTATTACTTTTTCTTTGTATGTTTTTGTGCGCGTCCTGCGCATTCCAAAATAATTCCTATCGCTATGATGCGATTGTCAGCAAGTCATCTCAATTCTCTGTGGCTTCAAAAACTACTCCTCATTTCGAAACAATACAATCAGCGCTTTCTGCAGCGCCAAATGCATCAATAAAACCTTTTCGTATTTATGTTGATAAGGGCGTTTACCGTGAAAAATTGGTTATTGAAAAGAGTAACGTCCAGCTGATCGGTAAAGGCTCTCAATCTGTGCGTATAGTGTTTAATGATTACGCCGGTAAGCGAATTGCTCCTAATAAAATACTCACTACCTTCGGTACGGCAACTATCGCTATAAAAGCAAGCGATATAAGGCTTGAAAATATCACCATCGAAAATGATTTTGATTTTCGCTATAACGATGCATTGGCGAATGATGATCCTAGTCGCATATCAGGCCTCCAAGCTGTGGCATTGCATATCGATACCCCCTCAGATCGAGTTATAGTCCGAAATGTAAATTTGTTGGGTAATCAAGATACGCTCTTTATTAATTCCGGACGCAGTTGGTTTGATCGGGTTTTAGTTGTGGGTAATATTGATTTTATTTTTGGTAAGGGGAATGGCCTGTTTACCGCTTCAGAAATAAAAACAATTGCGAGAGGAAAAGCTTCCAGTCCTCATGGATTCATTACTGCGCCATCCACCAATATTCACTCGCTTTACGGCTTCACGTTCTTGAATTGCCGGTTAACACGCGAGGCATCTGTTCCCGACAATTCTGTGGCACTTGGTCGGCCTTGGCATCCAACAACTGATTTTCCTGATGGCCGTTATGCAGATCCTGCTGCTATTGGTAAATCTGTTTTTATCAATACGTGGATGGATGGTCATATAATGGACGCGGGCTGGTACTCAATGACCGGCACCGCAAAAGAGGGCGGCAAGAAAACATTCTTGCCGGAGGATTCGCGCTTTTTTGAATATAAGAGTTTTGGTAGGGGCGCACTCATAAATGATAAGCGTAAAAACCTAAGCGCTAACGAGCTGCCTCTCTATGCCGAGAAAAAAATAGTAGGGGATTGGCAGCCTCAGCCATAACGTCATTGATTGAAATGGCTTGTGCAAATATCTACTTCATTGTTCGATCCGAGAATTACTGGCACACGCTGGTGTAATTTATCGGGAATAATTTCCAAGATATCGTGGCTTTCACTCCATGCTTTTCCACCAGCATTCTTGACCAAAAATGCCATAGGGTTTGCTTCATAAAGCAAGCGTAGCTTTGCGGGCTGCTTTACATCGCGCGAGTCTGATGGATATAGAAATATACCACCGCGAAGAAGTACGCGGTGAACATCGCCAACCATAGATGCGTTCCAGCGCATATTAAATCGCTTCTCCCTTTTGCCTGTCTCTCCCTCTAAAAGTGCCTGTATGTAATGTTTGATAGGTGCGAACCAAAATCGCTGGTTGCTCATATTGATTGAAAACTCTTGTGTGTCCTCCGGGATTTTTAAATTGGGTTGGGTGAGAAAAAATTCCTTTTTATCTGGATCAAGCGTGAATAGATGTGTGCCCTTGCCAAGACTGATCACCAATTGCGTAGATGCGCCGTAGATTGCGTAGGCGGCGGCAACCTGTTTTTTTCCGGGATGCAAAAATTGCTGTTGATCGGCGGCTGTGAATGATTCCATCTTAGGTAGAATGCTAAAAATGCTGCCGATTTGTCCGTTTACATCAATGTTAGAAGAACCATCCAATGGATCGAAGGCGACCAGAAACTGGCCGTCTTCGTGTAAAACCAAGCTCACATCCTCTTCTTCGGAGGCAATAGCTGCAACATTCGGACACAGTGCAAAATCCGCCTTCAATAAATCATTGGCGATAATGTCCAGCTTCTTTTGCGTCTCACCCTGAATGTTTTCATTTTCACTAGAACCAAGCACCCCAGCTAAAGCACCGCGTTCTACCAATGCAGAAATTTTTACACAGCTATTTGCCATGATCGTTATTACCGCACAAAGACTGTTAGGAATTTGTTGAGTTGAAAGATGCTCTGCTAGAGTTTGCATAGTCTTACCTGTATTGATTAACGCAATTTAAATCGGCGAAAGATTGATGTAGGCGTTTTACCATCGCCTCTTCACTTTTTCGAAGCCACACACGTGGATCGTAGAATTTTTTGTTGGGTTTGTCGTCGCCTTTTGGGTTTCCAATTTGGCTTTGCAAATAATCTTGATGATTTTTATAGTAATCCATTACACCTTGCCAGCTCGCCCATTGAGTGTCTGTATCTATATTCATTTTAACCACGCCGTAGTTTATGGCTTCGGCAATTTCTTCTGGCGCTGAGCCTGAACCACCGTGGAAAACGAAATCCAATGCATTGTGTGCTAATCCAAATTTTTTTCTCACATGATCTTGGGAATTTTTCAGAATCTCTGGTGTGAGTTTTACATTCCCTGGTTTGTAAACACCATGAACGTTGCCGAAGGATGCGGCAATCGTAAACCTATCGCTAATCGCATTAAGCGCTTCATAGGCGCGCGCAACATCTTCCGGTTGGGTGTAAAGCGCAGCGCTATCGATGCCTGTGTTATCCACACCATCTTCCTCGCCACCGGTGCAGCCTAATTCGATTTCAAGCGTAACGCCCATTTTGCTCATGCGTTTTAAATAGCGCGCACAAATTTCAATGTTCTCTTCCAAAGGCTCTTCAGATAAATCAATCATGTGCGAGCTAAATAGTGGCTTTCCGGTCTGTGAGAAATGTTTTTCACTGGCGGCTAGCATTGCGTCTACCCAAGGCAGCAAATTTTTCGCGGCGTGATCTGTGTGTAAAATCACGGGCACACCGTAGGCTTCTGCAACGGCGTGAATGTACTGTGCAGATGCAACCGCACCTATAATCGAATTTTGGTGCTCGTCCAGCTTGAGACCTTTTCCCATAAAAAAGGCAGAGCCGTTATAGGAGAGTTGTACGATAACGGGTGAATTAATGGTGTGTGCGGCTTCCAGTGTTGCGTTAATAGAGTTTGAGCCAGCAACATTCACAGCTGGATAGGCAAACCCTTTTTGTTTGGCAAATTGAAATAGCGCTTGCACTTGGTCGCCAGTAGCAACGCCAGGTGCAACCAGATTGGCTAAAGAAGTCATGATGAGTACTACCTACAGTTGATATGAAAATTTTTATTTCTCTCACTGTATTGATGCTCATGCCATTGCCTGTTCGGACACTTTTTCGCATATTGCAAGAAAGTGTCCTGGGTCTAAACTGGCTCCGCCGACAAGCAGGCCGTCTATATCTTGTTGTTTTAATAATTCTGTTGCATTGCTTTTGTTAACGCTCCCGCCGTAAACAATCCGCACACGGTTTGCGATCTCGGTGTTGTACAGGCGCGTTAACTCAGTGCGAATAAATTGATGGATCTCCTGAACCATTTCTGGCGTTGCAGCTAATCCTGTACCAATTGCCCAAACGGGCTCGTAAGCGATACAAATATCTTTATCTTGTAAATCAATTGTGTTTAATCCTTCGCTTAGCTGTGTCAATAAAATAGATTTTGTAACTCCAGCTTCACGTTCCTCCCGAGTTTCGCCCACGCATAACACTGGCAATAAACCGTGATTCAGTGCGGTTTGAACTTTAACTTGGCAACCCAAATTATTTTCTGCAAACATGGCGCGGCGTTCAGAGTGGCCAATAATGCAGAGCGAGCATCCCGCCTCTTTCAGCATCTGCGCCGACGTTTCACCGGTATAAGCGCCAGATTCGTAACGGCTCACATTTTGGCTACCAATTTTCAATTCCGAATACTGCAAAAAAGTCAGCATGTCGCGCATGTACAGATAGGGTGGGCATATCACAATATCGGCTTCAAAATGTTTACCGATGAATGAGGCCACGGAGGTACAAATCAAATCTATACCGCCGTTGAGCTTCCAATTAGCTATTACAATGGGTCTACGTTTTTTCATTATTGTCTCGTGCAAATCACATCCGCCGTTAGCGCGGGTTTAGGTATTTTTTTGGATGGCTTTGTCTGGTAACTCTAAGTGTAGCTATGCGAAGGGGTTCCACAATAAGTCCCATCCGAGGCGTGTGGCCCCAATCGTTTTGGTATGGATCGAATTTATTGCCGGGGTAAAGCGGTAGGTTTTTGTTTTGGCAGAGACTACACCGAAGTGTTAATCCTTGCAATTAGGTGGTGGATAAATTTTCGATAAAAACCATAAAATCCGTAATTTTTTTGCTGAAAATGATATGAAAACGAAATTAAAATCCGCGTAAAATTTATGTAATCGTTTACTTATCCTGTTGCTGCTAAGCGGTGAAATAAAAAAGGCTCCCCCATTTAATCTGGGGGAGCCTTATAAAGGTTGGGGGATTTGAAGGGCTAATTACAATCTAAAGCTGTTTAACTCTTTTTGAAGCTCGGCGCTTTCGTTGCTTAATTGGGTACCACTTTGATTAACAATTTGCGCGTTGTTAGACACTTTTTCTGACAGCGCGTGGATCGCGGTAACGTTTTTGCTCACTTCGTTCGCTACCGAGCTTTGTTGATGTGATGCAGTAGCAATTTGGTGGTTCATGTCGTTAATCACGCTGATGTTTGAACGAATCTTATCGAGCGCGCCACCGACTTTTGAAGCGGTTTCAATGGTGTCACGTGCAGCGGCGGTGCTGGTGTTCATTGCTTGATGCGCTTCATCAGCAGCGCGTTGCAGCTGCACAATAATCGATTCAATTTCTTCAGTAGAAGAACGTGTTTTTTGTGCGAGTGAACGAACTTCGTCTGCTACCACCGCGAAGCCGCGGCCTTGTTCACCGGCGCGCGCTGCTTCAATTGCAGCGTTAAGTGCAAGCAAGTTTGTTTGTTCTGCGATGGTACGAATTACTTCCATTACCGAACCGATGTTCACTGAGTTGTTTTTCAGTACTTGAATTTTTTGCGCCGTGGATTCGATTTGGTTGGTCAAACGGTTTACGTTTTCTAACGAGCTATTAACAATTTCGTTGCCTTGCTCTGCAAGCACGCTGGTTGCGTTGGTGCGTTCAGCGGTGTCGCCAGCGTGACGCGCAATTTCGTTTGCAGAGGCAGACAGCTCTTCTACGGCGGTGGCGACTAATTCAATTTCACGCAATTGTTGTGATGTTGAAGTCACGGTGCTTTCGGTTGCGTGCGACATGGTAGAAACGTTTTGGCGAACTTTTTCGTTTACGTTTACAACGTTGCGGATGATGTGCGCAATGTGCTCCATTACGCGGTTGAAGTTGTGCGCCAGTGCGGCCACTTCATCGCGGCTTTCGGTGGAGAGTCTTCTGCTCAGGTCACCGCCACCATCCGCGATGCTAGACAGAGAGCGAGTTACTTCTGCAACCGGATTCAATACCAATTTCTGCATTAAAAAGTACACCGCGATAAGGCTGGCGATCAAAAGGCTGATTACTACGATGATATTGTCTGTAGATTGTGACCGCAGGGTTGTTTGCAGTGCATGCTTGGAAAAAGTAATGTCGTAGCTGCCGATTTTGGCATTGTTGTAGGAAATCTCTACGCCTTGCGCTGTAACTTGGCCTTCGCTTTTTTCGTCGTCTTGTGCCTTGGCAAGCACTTGGCCGCGGTGGTCAACAACGGAGACAGCGGTAATCAAATCGGTATTGACAAGCGATTTGGCAATGGCTTGCACCTGATCGAAGTCATAAGCGAATACAGCTTCTTTGATGGATGAGTTGGTTAACTCAATCATCGCCGCTTTGTCCTCGTCAAAATTTGCATTTAGCTTACTGGACGCAAACTGATAGTTCACCAGTGCAACCAAAAGGGAAATTGCAACCATGGTAATAAATAAGGTTGCCATGAGTTTAGTGAGAAGAGATTTTTGTACCATCGTGTCCCCCGACATGCTTTAACATTTTCTGGATTAGCTACAGGTTAACGGCCCATAACATCCAAGCTTTATAGCTGCCTGTGCTTTTAAATTATTAATTAATCTCAAAGTGTTACTCAGGTGCGTTTACTGAGTATAGATGCGGTTTTTTGATTGTGTGTCAAATCACGTAAAGAATATTAATGACAGATAAAAATTCGGGATGATAAGGGGGCTGATTGAGGGCGGGGGCAGCAGGGGTTATTGGCGCTCACCGCAAGGGTAAGCGCCGATTAGTGTAGGTTAATCTTCGTCGTTACCGCCCGCCATGCCCAAGTCTTTAAGCTTGCGAGTCAGCGTATTGCGGCCCCAGCCAAGTAGATTGGCAGCGTCGCGTTTACGGCCAGCGGTGTATTTTAACGCCGTTTCGATCAGTGCGCGTTCAAACGTAGGAACAGCTTCGCTGAGCAATTGATGTTGGCCTTTTGCCAAGGCTTGGTCGGCCCAGTGGCGCAATGCGCGTTCCCAATCGTCTGCTGGCGCGCTGCCTTCTTTGTGCTCCAGCAGTTCTGGCGGCAAGTCTTCAATATGCACCTCACGGCCAGACGCCATTACCGTAATCCAGCGGCAGGTGTTTTCCAGCTGACGAACGTTTCCAGGCCATTGCAAACTGCAGAAATAATCCTCGGTTTCTGGCAGCAGAACTTTGGTATCGACATTCAGCTCGGTCGCCGCTTTGTGCAGGAAAAAGCGCGCAAGTTTCGGAATATCTTCCCGGCGGTTTGCCAGTTTGGGGATGTGGATGCGAATAACGTTCAGGCGATGGAACAAGTCTTCGCGGAAGCGGTTTTCGGCTACCAAGGTTTCCAGATTTTGGTGCGTAGCGGCGATGATACGTACATCCACTTTTACCGGCGTATGACCACCGACGCGATAGAACTCGCCATCTGCCAAAACGCGCAATAAACGGGTTTGGGTTTCGGCGGGCATATCGCCAATTTCGTCGAGGAACAAGGAACCGCCGTTAGCTTGCTCAAAGCGCCCTTGGCGTTGCGCGGCGGCGCCGGTAAAGGCGCCTTTCTCGTGACCGAAGAGTTCGGATTCCATCAAATCTTTAGGGATCGCGGCCATATTAAGCGCGATGAACGGCTCGTTGCGTCGAGGGCTATGACGGTGTAAGGCGCGCGCAACAAGTTCTTTACCGGTACCCGATTGGCCGTTGATTAACACGGTAATGTTGGATTGCGACAAGCGGCCAATCGCGCGGAAAACTTCTTGCATTGCGGGCGCTTCGCCAATGATTTCGGTGTTGGCATCCAGCTCGGCCACAACCGGTTGATCGCTCTTTTGCTCTTGAGCATGGGCGAGCGCGCGTTGAGTTACGGCCACGGCATCGTCCACATCAAACGGCTTGGGCAGGTATTCAAAAGCACCGCCTTGGTAAGCAGCCACGGCGCTATCCAAATCGGAATGCGCGGTCATGATGATGATCGGAATATGCGGATGCGTGTTGTGCAGGTTGTTCAGCAACACCAAACCATCGGTTCCCGGCATGCGAATATCGCTAATGATGGCGTCCGGCGTATCGCGGTTAAGCTGACCGAGTGCGCTGTCACCCGAGTCAAACACGCGGGTTTCGATGTTGGCTGATTGCAAGGCCTTTTCCAGCACCCAGCGAATTGAGCGATCATCGTCGATGATCCAAACCTTATTAGACTTCTGCATGTTGCGCTTCCATTGGTAGGTAAAGTGAGAATCGGGTTTTGCCCGGCTCACTGTGGCACTCGATGAGGCCATTGTGTTGATGAATAAGGTGTTGCGAAATGGTTAAGCCCAAGCCGGTGCCTTCAGCGCGGCCGGTAATCATGGGGTAGAAAATGTTTTCGATCATGTCTGCCGGAATACCGGGGCCGTTGTCGATAATGTCGATGCGGCACACCAGTGGGTGGTGTTTGCGACCAATGGTGTACTGGCGTTGGATGCGTGTGCGAATCTGGATAACGCCGTTTGTCATACCGGCTTCCAAGAGCGCCTGCATGGCGTTACGCATAATGTTCAAGCAGGCTTGGATAAGTAGCTCTTTATCGCCCAAGAGCGGTGGAATACTGGGGTCGTAATCGCGCACCAGCTTAATAGCGTCGTTGCTTTCCGCTTTGATGATGGACGTTACGCGCTCCAAGGCTTCGTGAATATTCAGCTCTGCCCATTTCGGTAGTTGGTTAGGGCCGAGCATGCGGTCAACCAAGTTACGCAGGCGGTCAACTTCATCAATGATGATATTGGTGTATTCGGTCAGGTTGGGATTGGGGAGTTCGCGTGACAGCAATTGCGCCGCACCGCGAATGCCACCTAGGGGATTTTTAATCTCGTGCGCCATGCCGCGAATTAGGTTGCGGGTTGTCTCATGAGATGAAGTCACCATTTCGTCACGGCTGATGCGCAGCAGGCGATCTATAGGTTGAATTTCAATAATCAGGCCTTCCTGATCTCCAAATGGCGTTACGGTGTAGTCGACTGTGATAGTCGCGCCATGGAGAAGGCGCCATTCGGCGTGGCGTTTGGTGTAGTGATTAGCTTTACTCGCCGCCAACTTGAGCTGCCTTTCGGTTTCGTCAGTTTCGTAGAAAAAATAAGTAATAGGTTCGCCGCGATTGGTTTCGCAACTCATGGCCAACAAAGCTTCCGCCGCTGGGTTCATATGAATCAGCAACAGGCTGTTATCCACCAGAACTATGGCGGTGCTCAGGCTATCAAGCAGGGGCTTGTAGATATCACGTTCAGTCAAGTCGCTTAAAACTCCAAAATGCCTTGGGAAGGTGCAGTTGCTTTATTGCAGACAAATGCAAAAAGTAAACCAATAACGCAAAGCTTGAATTTGGGGCGTTTCAGCGATCTATTCTAGCGATTATAAAAATAAAATGCTCAATTTTGGTGCGCAGCGTTATTTCTTGGGCACAGGGCCTTGCTGCTGCTTGATTGGTGGGCGCATCACAAAGATGGTCACTGCATCAGATTGAGCCACCTCTTTTCCTTCGCTGTCGATTACTGCGGCTGTAATGGAGTGCTCTCCGCGTGGCGGTTCTACAAGGTTGTAGGTTGTTTCATTGGTTTTTGACATGATCTTTCCATCGAGTTTAAAGGCCAAAAGATCATCGTTTTGTAGTGCTGGGTTGAGGTTCACACTAATAGTAACGGAACGCTCGTTGGGTAATAGTGTCTTGCCGTTTTCTGGTGCGAGTAAATTCAGCGAATAACCTTGCGGCTCAGTTTGTGGTGTGGACGTGATGTACTCAGGCACTGATGTGATGGATGGCGTAGTATTCAAGCTTTTGAGTTCAACGGGTTTGGCGTTGGTGTTGGGTGGCGGGTTATCTGTGTAAGTTACATGGCCGTTTTTATCCACGGTTTTGTAAATTTCTGCAAGTGCAGGTGTGATACTCAGGCAGAGAAGTAAGGTTGCAACACGTGGCAGAAGTTGGCGCATGGTTATCATCTCGTTTAAAAGTCCCTGAAAGATTACTCGCCATCGCCAAAAAGAAAAAGCCCGCAGAAGCGGGCTTTTTCGTAACTCCTATCAACTTTCGTTGATTACACGCTGTAGTAGAGTTCGAATTCTACTGGGTGTGGAGTCATGTTAACGCGTTGGATCTCGCCTTTCTTCAATTCGATGTAAGCATCGATGAAGTCTTTAGAGAATACGCCGCCTTTCAACAAGAACT
>CAZOPE010000016.1:0-69462 GCA_964581625.1 uncultured Cellvibrionaceae bacterium | reverse complement strand
GAACCACTTAACTGTACCTGTGGGCATATTGAATTCCTGCGCCTTGGCACCATATTGGTATATATGTTGCCTTCGTTATTATTACCCCAAAGAGTTTCGGGACTTGTAGGCTTACGCATTGAATTGAGGCTAAATGAAACAATTAGCGTCAAATTGCTGATAATTTGTTCAGCGCGACGTGTTTTTTATCCAACATTTGCTCCAATGTCAAGTTTTCAACGTATTCATGCTGGTTATGCCGATGAGTTACAATGCCGTCAACAATCCAACCATTTTATTTTCTGTTAAAAACTCTATGGGCAATTTAATTAACCTTCAACTAACCTTAAGCAAAGACAGCGATTCCGATGGTGGGGATCTTGATGGCAATCTCGCTGTCATAGAATCCAAACCAAAGCTCAAACGCCCACCAATGTATAAGGTGATGCTACTCAACGACGATTACACTCCAATGGATTTTGTTGTTGAGGTTTTAGAAAAATTTTTTGCAATGAATCGTGAAAAAGCAACGCATGTAATGCTCACAGTGCACGTACATGGAAAAGCGGTTTGTGGCATCTATACTCGAGATATTGCAGAAACAAAAGCTGCACAAGTAAATGAATATTCCAGAGAGCATCAACATCCGTTGCTGTGTGATATTGAAGCAGTGGAGGATGACGAAAAGTAGTTAGGTGTGCTTTTTCTGATCAAGAGGGTATGAGTGATGTTAAGCAAAGATCTAGAAGTAACTTTGAATCTCGCCTTCAAGGGTGCGCGTTCGAAGCGCCATGAATTTATGACGGTCGAGCACTTGTTGCTCGCACTTATCGACAACGATTCTGCAGCAAGCGTGCTACGTGCTTGCGGTGCAGATTTATCCGGTTTGCGTAAAGAATTAATTGAATTTGTTGATTCAACTACGCCATTAATTCCCGAACACGACGCCGAGCGCGAAACCCAACCTACGCTCGGCTTTCAACGCGTATTGCAACGCGCTGTGTTTCATGTTCAATCTTCTGGTAAGCAAGAAGTCACTGGCGCTAACGTGTTGGTCGCTATTTTTAGCGAGCAAGAAAGCCAAGCTGTTTATTATTTGAAGCAACAAAGCATTGCACGCATTGATGTGGTGAATTTTATCACTCACGGTATTCACAAAGTATCTGGGCATTCTGACCATACCCATGATCATCAGGCGCAAGAAAATCACGATGAAGAATCTGCGGCGGCTGAATCTAATTCATCCAGCGCTTTGGAAAATTACGCCAGTAATTTAAATGAACTGGCAATGCAAGGTCGTATAGACCCATTGGTAGGTCGCGCAGATGAAGTTGAGCGTGTGTGCCAGATTTTATCGCGCCGTCGCAAGAATAACCCATTGTTAGTAGGCGAATCCGGTGTTGGTAAAACGGCTATTGCAGAAGGTTTGGCCAAGCGTATTGTTGATGGTGATGTACCAGAGACTTTGTCAGACAGCGTTGTTTATTCGCTGGATATGGGCGCGCTGCTCGCTGGAACTAAATACCGTGGCGATTTTGAAAAGCGCTTCAAAGGTTTGCTTCACGAGCTTAAGAAACAAAAGAAATCGATTTTATTTATTGATGAAATTCATACCATTATCGGCGCGGGTGCTGCGTCCGGTGGTGTAATGGATGCATCAAATTTATTGAAGCCGTTATTGTCCTCCGGTGAAATTCGCTGCATGGGCTCAACAACTTATCAGGAATTCCGCGGAATTTTTGATAAGGATCGCGCGTTGTCTCGCCGTTTCCAAAAAGTGGATGTGGATGAGCCAACGGTTGATGAAACCTATCAAATTTTGAAAGGTTTAAAGAGTCGTTTCGAGAAGCATCACAATTTGCGCTACACCGATGCCGCTTTACGTTCTGCAGCAGAACTCGCGGCGCGTTATATCAATGATCGCTTCTTGCCGGATAAAGCAATTGACGTTATTGATGAAGCAGGTGCTTATCAACAATTGCAACCCGCGAGTAGACGTAAGAAAACTATCGGCGTGACCGATGTTGAAAATGTCGTCGCAAAAATTGCACGCATTCCCCCAAAAAGTGTTTCGTCTTCCGATAAAGAACAATTGCGTAAATTGGATCAGAATTTGAAGATGACCGTGTTCGGCCAGGATGATGCAATTGACACTTTGGCGACCGCAATTAAATTGTCGCGCGCTGGTTTGGGTGCTTCTGAAAAACCGATTGGTTCTTTCTTGTTTTCTGGCCCGACTGGCGTTGGTAAAACAGAAGTATCTCGTCAGCTTGCTAAAGCCATGGGAATGGAGTTGATTCGTTTCGACATGTCTGAATATATGGAACGCCACACCGTTTCTCGTTTAATTGGCGCGCCTCCAGGGTATGTAGGGTTTGATCAGGGCGGGTTGCTCACTGACGCAATCAATAAGCAGCCACATTGTGTATTGCTGTTAGACGAAATTGAAAAGGCGCACCCCGAAGTGTTTAACTTGCTTTTGCAAGTTATGGATCACGGCACGCTCACTGACAACAACGGGCGCAAGGCGGATTTCCGTAATGTTATTCTGATTATGACCACCAATGCTGGCGCGGATGTGATGAGTAGGGCCTCTATTGGTTTTACCCATCAAGATCACTCAACCGACGGTATGGAAGCTATTAAGAAAATGTTTACGCCTGAGTTCCGCAACCGTTTGGATGCCATTGTGCAATTCGGTCCATTAACCTTGGCAACTATCAAAACGGTGGTGGATAAGTTTGTGATGGAACTGCAAACCCAGCTGGACGACAAGCATGTTACCTTGGAAATTACAGAGGATGCACGGGAATGGCTGGCAATTCATGGCTACGACGTGCTCATGGGGGCCCGCCCAATGGCTAGGTTGATTCAGGAGAAGTTGAAGAAACCATTGGCAGAGGCCATTCTCTTTGGAGAGTTGTCTCAGGGCGGCGGTACAGTAGAAGTGGATCTTGATCCAGTTACCGACCAGTTGGACATTCACATTGCGGCCAAACAATCCAACCCGCAGACGGCAAAAGCCTAAAGTGTTTTATGCTGAATACGAAAAAGCCGCAGAAATGCGGCTTTTTTTTGCGTGTTGCTAATCGTTTAATTCGGATAAGCAAGCCAACTTGGATTAACGGGCGCGGTAGGTAATGCGACCTTTGGTCAAGTCGTAAGGTGTCATTTCAACCTTAACTTTGTCACCCGTTAAAATACGAATGTAGTTTTTGCGCATTTTTCCAGAAATATGGGCGGTTACTACGTGGCCATTCTCCAGCTTAACGCGGAAAGTGGTATTTGGCAGTGTGTCTACAACTTCACCATCAAACTCAATGTTGTCTTCTTTTGCCATGCGGCACAATCCTCGGCTAAAACGTGTGGGAGGTAAAAATAGGCGCGAATTGTGCCTGAAATAGCCAGCTGAGCCAAGAGGAAAGCAAAAATAGAGGACTATTTTCTCTAATTAAGGCGTAACCAACGACGATTTACTAACAATTCCAACGGGCGATAGTCAGTTTTGTAGTTCATCTTCTCGCATTGTTTGATCCAATAGCCCAAGTACACGTAGCTTAAGCCAAGCTGCTTAGTCTTCTCAATTTGCGCCAAAATCGCAAATTTGCCCAAACTGCGCTCACCGAAAGCAGGATCGTAAAAGGTGTAGACAGCTGAAACTCCATCATCCAGAAAATCACAGACCGAGACACCGATAAGCACACCCTGCAAGCGGAATTCAAGGTAACGAGTTGCGCCCCATTCACTTGTTAAGAAGGCTTTGTACTGCTCTTCAGAGGGTGGATACATGTCGCCATCTTGGTGGCGGCCTTCAATGTAGCGTGAATAAAGGTTGTAGTGTTCGAGCGTATCTATGCGGTTAACAGTGGAAATGCGGATGTCCTGATTCTTTTGCCAGCAGCGACGCTGGCTACGGTTTGGGCGAAACAGCCCAACCGGAATCCGGCAAGACATGCAGGCTTGGCAGCTGGAGCATTGAGGTCGATAAAGGTGGCCGCCGCTTCGGCGAAATCCCAATAGTGAGAGTTGGCTATAAAGGTTAATGTCTACAGTAGCTTCAGGGTCAACAAAAACGGTAGTCGCTTGTTCGCCATCGATATAACTACAGGGATGCGGCTGGGTCGCAAATAGTTTCAATGTAGAAAGATCGGTCATGTCGGCCTCGCTATATTCAGTTTCCACTCTCGGCGTTCACAGTGGACCAATTGGGAGGGTAATTGGGGGGAAGCGTTGCAAAGTCTACCAAAAATTGTTGGAACTCTTCACGCGGAATTTCAATCGCGCCCAAACTAAAAAGATGATCATTGGCAACTTGGCAATCAATCAATTGAAACCCCCACGTGTTGAGGTGATCAACCAAAAATGCCAAGCCTACTTTTGAAGCATTGTCGGCGCGGCTAAACATAGATTCGCCAAAAAAAATCTTTCCTAAGGCCATACCGTACAAGCCCCCGACCAATTCTTCCTGTGCGCCATTGTTTTTCCATACTTCCACCGAGTGCGCGTATCCGCGTTTATGCAGTGTCGTATAGCTCGCAATCATTTCTTCGCTAATCCAGGTGCCGCTCGCATAGGTTCGTGGCGCTGCACACGCGCGCATCACCTCTGTAAAACAATGATCGAATGAAACACGATAGGTTCCATTGCGTATTACTTTGCGTAGGCTTTTTGATACATGCAGTTGCGATGGATAGATGACGGTACGTGGACTTGGACTCCACCATAAAATGGGTTCTCCTGGATTGAACCATGGAAAAATTCCATTTTGGTAAGCAGATAAAATTCGGTCGGGCGACAAGTCCCCACCTGCTGCTAGCAGTCCATTGGGCTCGCTCAGCGCAAATTTTGTTGACGGAAATGCGTTGGAAAAAGGATCTAGCCAAGTAATTTTAGCCATAGGAATAATTTCTTGGATTTGAATGGTGCAGTGAGTTTAAAGCTTGAAGGCCCTTTTGGTGAAGAGCAGTTCGAATGCGCTTTTTTCAAAATGCTCTGTGTTTCGCAGCGATGAGTGGAAATAAAAAAGCCGCTCATTTGAGCGGCTGTAGGAAACAAGCAACAGAATTAAAGATTGTCTAAATATTTCTCTGCGTCTAATGCGGCCATACAACCGGCGCCTGATGAGGTAATCGCCTGACGGTATACGTGATCCGCCACATCTCCAGCGGCGAACACGCCAGGAATATTCGTTGCTGTTGCATTGCCGTGCAATCCACTTTGGACAATCAAGTAGCCATCTTTCATATCGAGTTGGCCCGCAAAAATATCGGTATTTGGTTTGTGGCCAATAGCGATAAACACACCAGCCACATCAATTTCTTGCGTTGAGTTGTCTTGGGTGCTTTTGAGGCGCAAGCCAGTTACACCAGCGTCGCCGCCCAATACCTCTTCTAACTGGTGATTCCAGATAATTTTTACGTTGCCGTTAGCGGCTTTTGCAAACAATTTGTCTTGCAAGATTTTTTCAGATTTCAGTTTGTCGCGGCGGTGAATCAGGGTGACTTCGCTTGCGATATTGGACAAATAAAGCGCCTCTTCTACAGCAGTGTTTCCGCCACCGACAACGGCAACTTTTTGGCCGCGATAGAAGAACCCGTCGCAGGTCGCGCACGCACTTACGCCACGCCCTTGGAATGCTTCTTCAGATGGCAAGCCTAAATATTGTGCAGAGGCTCCGGTCGCGATAATTAACGCATCACACGTATAAGTATTCGAGCCAATAAGTTTAAAGGGACGTTCGGTTAATACTGTTTCATGAATGTGATCGAAAATAATCTCAGTATTAAAGCGCTCGGCATGTTCTTGCATTTGCACCATTAGATCAGGGCCTTGCAAATCGTGAACGCCACCGGGCCAGTTTTCAACTTCGGTGGTGGTGGTTAATTGACCACCTTGCTGCATGCCCGTAATGATAACTGGCTTGAGGTTGGCGCGTGCGGCATAAATAGCGGCAGTGTAACCTGCAGGGCCTGAGCCGAGAATAATTAGACGGTGATGTTGGGCGTCGCTCATGGTGGTTCCTTAGGTTGGTGCTCGATTTGGGCTGGTGTTCGATAGATGTTACTCAATTGCGTGCATCATAGGCGAATCGTCGGATTGGCGCAAAATTGTCTGTGTTAATACGTGGTATTGCGGAAAACTATAGTTGGGCTGGCGTCGGTAATTTCCAGCCATTAAACTGCTTCAAACTTTAGGGATGTTTTCTTGATGGCGCAGCCAATCTACGACATAGCTTCTCCTTGCGTGCGAAATTGCTGTCTGAATGATAGTGATATTTGCTTGGGCTGTGGACGCAGTTTGCATGAAATTACTCAATGGGGTGCCAGTAATAATTCTGAAAAGCGATCAATTATTGTTGCCGCCGCTGAGCGACGTCAGATTATGAGTGAATCAAAGAAAATTCCTCCGGTCAGCTAGGAGTTGTTTAGTTACCCACGCAAGTTTTCCATGGGTCTTTTGTAAAAGTTCGCCGTTAATTTTTGAATGTTTGCTTTGGCTTGGCGGGCGTTTAAATTTTTGCGGGCACTTTTATAGAAAGATAGAACGGCCTATTGGAAAAGAATTCCGGCAGTTGAGCGGCTGTTGGAGCTTGATGGAGCTGCGCTTCTTCGCCCCGCGTAAACTAAGTGTCTAACCATTTCCTCAAATGGCGCTGGTAAGAAAATACTAATCTCGGCATTACGGTAAGTATCCTTTTTTCCATGGCTATGTTTAAAAATGACAATGGATCTACATATTTTTTAGTTGAGTCATTTACTAAGAATTTGAGCCGATCATAGCCAAAATTTCGCTGGTTGCTTCGTATTTGGGCTTCCCCTGCTTAAAGCTGTCCCTGAGTCTACTTTTTGTTACACTGCGCGCCCTTTATTACCAGTCTATCGACACCGTATTTTTGAGATTCTGACCATGTCCACAAACAACTTCACCAATATTCGTATCGTTCTGGTTGGTACGACCCACCCTGGAAATATTGGCGGGGCTGCTCGTGCTATGAAGAATATGGGGCTATCGCGTCTTTATTTAGTCGCACCCAAAGAATTCCCATCGGACAAGGCAGTGTGGCGTTCAGCGGGGGCGACAGATGTGCTGGATGCCGCAGTGGTAGTAGAAACCTTGGATGAAGCTATAGGTGGATGCTCATTAGTTGTGGGCACGAGCGCTCGCGAGCGTCGTATCCCTTGGCCATTGCTCGACCCGCGCGAATGTGGTGAGAGTGTTTGGGTGGAGGCGGGGCAACACGAGGTGGCGATTGTGTTTGGCCGAGAGGATCGTGGTTTAACCAACGAAGAGCTTCATAAATGTAACTATCACGTCCATATTCCGGCGAATGAAGAATATTCCTCACTGAACCTTGCCACGGCAGTGCAGGTGATCTGTTACGAAGTTCGCATGGCCTTTTTGAAGGCAACTGAAGGCAAGACATTGCCTGGGCACAGCTGGGATATGCCTCCTGCAGACTCCGCAGCAGTTGAAAACTATTACGAACATCTGGAGCAAACCCTGGTGGAGCTGGGTTTTCTTGATCCAGCGAACCCTAAGCAAACTATGACTCGTTTGCGCCGTATGTATAACCGTGTGCGTATGGATCAAATGGAATTAAATATTCTGCGAGGCGTTCTCACAGCCATGCAGAACTACACCTACTACACCAATAAAGTGGTCGGAAAACTGGGTGTGGCCCCCGGAATTGATGCTCTGCGAGAGGCAGCCAAGGCAGACGAAAAGTCTTCAGAAAGCTAGTGTTTCTAGGGCTTTTCCAAAAAGTCCCTACAACTCGTAGTACTAAACCTTGGAAAAGCGCATAATAGTTGAGTAAAATGCTAGGTTATAGCTTCGCCCCACACCTCAGCAGGTTTTCTTATGAGACTTACCACCAAAGGACGTTATGCGGTTACCGCCATGCTTGATTTGGCTCTGCATACGCAGCATGGGCCTGTAAGTTTGGCTGATATTTCTACTCGGCAGGGGATATCGCTGTCGTACTTGGAACAGCTGTTTGCCCGCTTGCGCCAATGTAGCTTGGTGCAGAGCGTGCGCGGTCCTGGTGGAGGCTACCGTTTGTTGGGAGACACGGCGGACATTTCCGTAGCCCAAGTAGTAGACGCAGTTAGCGAATCGCTGGATGCCACTCGTTGCGAAGGTAAGGGTAATTGTCACGAAGGCGAAGTTTGCCTTACGCACCATTTATGGGAGAGCTTAAGCGAGCAAATCCACCAGTTTCTAAGTGGCATTAGCCTGGCTGACTTGGTGGCCCGTGGTGATATCCAAGCGGTACGCGAACGTCAGGATCAACGCCTTCAGCTGCAAGGCAAGCCTGAAAACCACATCGCGCTTAGCGAAATTCTGTAGTTCGTTTTCACGATACAACCTGAGACATAGAGTGACTTTTAACCCTGCACCAGCCTCCTTCCGCAAACCGGTATATCTGGATTATGCCGCCACCACACCTGTGGCGCCGCAAGTTGCGGCTAAAATGGCCGAGTGCTTAACGCTTGAAGGAAACTTTGCAAACCCAGCGTCGCGCTCACATTTGTTGGGATGGCAAGCGGAAGAGTCTGTGGAAAATGCACGCTCGCAAGTGGCTGATTTGATTGGTGCCGACACGCGCGAAATTGTTTGGACAAGCGGCGCAACTGAGGCAAATAACCTCGCGTTGAAAGGTGCAGCAGAAAATTACCGTACCGCTCACAAAAGTGGCGGCCACATTCTTGTATCGGCTATTGAACACAAGGCTGTATTAGATCCGGTTGCTTGGTTGGAGTGCCAAGGATTCTCGGTTACTTATTTGCAGCCTAACCGGGACGGAATAATAGAGCCTGCTATGGTGGATGTTGCGCTGCGTGAAGACACTTTTCTAGCGAGCGTCATGCACGTCAACAATGAGCTCGGCGGCGTAAACGATATTAAATCTATCGCTGCGTTGTGTAAGTCGCGGGATATTTTGGTTCACTGTGATGCTGCGCAAAGCGCTGGCAAGATTGCAATTAATGTAAAAGAGCTGGGGGTGGATTTGCTGTCGCTCTCTGCACATAAATTTTATGGCCCCAAAGGTGTGGGTGCGCTTTACGTGCGTCGCGCTGGCGATGTGAAAATTGCTGCGCAGATTCATGGTGGCGGCCATGAGCGCAACATGCGTTCTGGAACCTTGGCTACCCATCAATGTGTTGGGATGGGTGAAGCTGCTGAATTGGCGAGGGCTAATCTGGACAGTGATGCTGAGCGTATCTCAGGGTTGCGTGATTTGCTTTGGAACGGAATTGCCGATTTGCCGAATGTTAAACGAAACGGCTCAAGCACCGCCTGTGTTAGTGGAATGTTGAATGTGGCTTTTGCGACCGAAGCGAACCACGGTTGTGATGGCGAAGCGCTTTTGCTATCGCTGCGTGATTTGGCGATATCGAGCGGATCAGCCTGCAATTCCGCCAGTATGTCGCCCAGTTACGTGCTAAAGGCGATTGGCTTGAATGATGCGCAAGCGCAAGCATCCTTGCGTTTCAGTGTAGGGCGTTACACCACGCGTGAAGAAATTGAATTTGCGATTGAACACATTCGCAGTGTCGTCGCCAAGCTGAAAAAAGCTTAAGGTAAAAACATGTCTGAACAAGTCGAACATCTCATTAAGAAAGAATATGCCGCTGGTTTTACCACCGACATTGTTTCTGAAACCCTGCCTCCGGGTTTAAATGAAGATGTTATTCGTTTTATTTCCGCCAAGAAAAACGAGCCTGAATGGTTGCTTGAATGGCGACTCAAAGCTTATCAAGCTTGGTTGGAAATGACTGAGCCGGAATGGGCGCACGTAAAATACGAAGACATAGATTTTCAAGCGGTGTCCTACTATTCCGCCCCTAAATCCATGGACGAAAAGCCCAAAAGCTTGGACGAGGTTGATCCAGAACTTTTACGCACTTATGAAAAGCTTGGTATTCCTTTGCACGAGCAAGCTGCACTTGCAGGTGTGGCGATGGATGTGGTGTTCGATTCAGTTTCTGTTGTAACCACGTTCCGTGAAAAATTACTCGAAGCTGGTGTTATCTTCTGCTCCAT
Organism: uncultured Cellvibrionaceae bacterium; assembly: GCA_964581625.1. GTDB lineage: Bacteria > Pseudomonadota > Gammaproteobacteria > Pseudomonadales > Cellvibrionaceae > Cellvibrio. The sequence goes on along the minus strand of CAZOPE010000016.1, from coordinate 59,436 downwards.
CAGCGAAGCGGTACATAAATATCCTGAGCTGGTAAAAAAATATATCGGCTCCGTGGTTCCGCAAAAAGATAATTATTACGCTGCATTAAATTGTGCAGTATTTTCAGACGGTTCTTTTGTATACATTCCCAAAGGCGTGCGCTGTCCTATGGAATTGTCTACCTACTTCCGCATTAACGAACAAAACACGGGTCAATTTGAACGTACCCTCATTATCGCCGATGAAGGCTCGCACGTAAGTTATCTTGAAGGCTGCACCGCGCCCATGCGTGACGAAAACCAATTGCACGCCGCCGTGGTGGAGTTAATTGCGCTCGACAACGCCGAAATAAAATATTCCACCGTACAAAACTGGTACCCCGGTAATGAAGAAGGCAAGGGTGGCATTTACAACTTTGTAACTAAGCGCGGTGTTTGCCATACCAATGCAAAAATTTCATGGACGCAAGTTGAAACCGGCTCGGCAGTCACCTGGAAATACCCCAGTTGCATTTTGCGTGGCGACAACAGTGTGGGCGAATTTTATTCCGTAGCGCTAACCAATAATTATCAACAAGCCGATACCGGCACCAAAATGATTCACATTGGCAAAAACACTCGCTCGACCATTATTTCTAAAGGCATTTCGGCGGGCAAAAGCTCTAACGCCTATCGTGGCTTGGTGCGCATGAATCCCGGTGCGGAAGGTGCGCGGAATTACACGCAGTGTGATTCACTTTTAATTGGCGATAAATGCGGTGCCCACACTTTCCCCTATATTGAAAGTAAAAACCCAACCGCCGTTATCGAGCATGAAGCGACGACCTCAAAAGTGAGTGATGACCAATTGTTCCTCTGTCAACAACGCGGCCTCGATGCAGAAAAAGCAGTTTCTATGATCGTCAATGGATTCTGCCGCGAGGTGTTTAAAGAATTGCCGATGGAATTCGCGGTAGAAGCTGGCAAATTATTAGAAGTAAGTTTGGAAGGTTCTGTAGGTTAAGGCACCTAGAGTCCCCTTGTGAGCTCTCCGAGCATCGCAGAATAATTGGTGAAAAACGCACAGGAAGTGCGTTTTAGTGACGATGCGACATGGATGTTTCACCGGAACGACAGCGATTATTTGAGAAGCGCAGGAAGCAAGAGCGAGCAGGGTGTCTTTTCTCTTGGTTACTTTTCGTTGGACAAGCAACGAAAAGTGACTCGCCAGCAGGCGAAATACGATTTAAAAGCAAGAGCTGGATTACTCGCTACGCTCGCCCTTCGGGCCAGCCTGCAGCTGTTCAAAGCACTTTGTGCTTTAGTCCCGCTGCGCGAGGATGACGATTCCCTGTTTAATGAAATTGATTTAAAAATTATCGGATTAAAAACTTTATGTTACGCATTACTGATTTGTTTGCCAAAGTGGAAGAAAAAGACATCCTTAAAGGCCTGAGCCTCACCATCAACCCTGGTGAAGTCCATGCCATTATGGGCCCCAACGGCGCAGGCAAAAGTACCCTCGGTAATGTGCTCTCTGGTCGCGCAGGTTATGAAGTGACTGGCGGCTCAGTTGAATTCAACGGCAAAAATTTATTTGAGTTAGAGATTGAAGAACGCGCCCGCGAAGGATTATTTTTGGCCTTTCAATATCCGGTAGAAATCCCCGGTGTAAGTAACATGGAGTTTTTAAAGGCGTCGGTAGATGCAAAACGCAAGCATCATGGCCAAACGGAATTATCTGCCGTTGAGTTTATGAAACTCGCACGCGAAACCAGTAAGCGCGTCAGCTTGGATGCGGCCTTTTTAAAACGCGGTGTAAACGAAGGTTTCTCTGGCGGTGAAAAGAAGCGCAACGAAATTATGCAAATGATGTTGCTTGAACCACAGCTTTGCATTCTCGATGAAACCGATTCGGGTTTGGATATTGATGCATTACAAGTAGTCGCTAACGGTGTGAACGAAATGCGCTCCGCTGATCGCAGCTTTATCGTGGTAACTCACTACCAACGCCTACTCGATTACATTGTGCCAGATTACGTACACGTACTCGCAAACGGCCGCATTGTAAAAACAGGCGGTAAAGAGTTGGCCTTAGAGTTGGAACAAAAAGGTTACGCATGGCTTGAAGAAGAGGCTGTGTAATTGATGAGTGATTTTCAGCAACAAGCGTTAAAACTCGCTGCGCAGCAACAGAGCCCTGCGTGGTTGGCTAATTTGCGTCAGCAAGCGGCCAATGATTGGAGCGAAGTCGTTTGGCCAACGCGCAAATCGGAGCATTGGAAATATACGTCACTCGCTTCACTGCAAAAGAATATTCCCAACGCATGGGCTGCTAATTCAGCGTTAACGCTTGATCAATCCGAGTTTATTTCGATTGATGCAATCCGGTTGGTGTTTGTTAACGGCGTGTTTGATTCTGCGAGTTCAAGCGAACTACCCAAAGAAGTGATTCGCTTTTCGCAAGCGAATGAAGAGCAGCGAGAAACTATTATTCAGCACTTGGGGAAAGTTGCCGAAGGCAAACAGCATCTTTTCGCAACCTTGAATAGCGCGTGGGTTGACGATGGTATTTTGATTCACGTTGCGCGCAATGAAACGCTCGCCAAACCTGTTTATGTTGTCCATGTGTCTACCGCTGAGACGCATGCTGTTTCTGTAAATCAACGTGTTCTTGTTGTATTGGAAGATTTTGCTCAGGCAGACGTTATCGAACATTATATTTCTACAACTGAAGTGCAAAATAGTTTCGTAAACTCGCTCGCTGAAATTGTAGTTGGCGATAACGCGCAGTTGCAGCACTACCGGTTGAACCTTGAAGAAGAGAATATTCAGCATATTGGCGCGGTACACGTGAACTTACTGCGCAATGCGCGCTTACGCGGTTTTACACTAGCCTTGGGTAGTAAGCTTAAGCGCATTGATTACCAAATTAATCATCGTGGCCAAGGTGCAGAGTTGGATTTGCAAGGTGTTTATTTGCCCCGCAATAATCAAATGGTTGATTACCACAGCAACGTGCAACACTGGGTTCCACATTGCACTACTAGCGAAGTCTTCCGCGGCATTATCGCCGATTCGGCGCAAGCTGTTTTTAATGGTCGCATTTATATTCATAAAGATGCGCAAAAAACATTGGCGGAATTGAGTAACAAAAATTTGCTAACCTCCAATAAAGCGGAAATAAACGCCAAGCCCGAATTGGAAATTTACGCTGATGATGTGAAATGTGCTCACGGTGCAACGGTTAGCCAGTTAAATGCAACGGCGCTTTATTATCTTCAAAGCCGCGGTGTCTCGCGCACCGAAGCAGAAGTCATGATGAGTTTTGGGTTTATCAATGAGTTGCTGGAAAAAATCTCTGAGCAGGCGGTGCACGATTATTTGTTCCCTCGTTTGGCTGCGCTTTTTGGTCGCGATCAAGCTCTATTAGCTATGGCAGATGAATAATGACTGTATCGTCATTTGATGTAGAACCATTTGATGTGGAAAGAATCCGCGCAGATTTTCCTATTTTGCATCAAGAGGTAAATGGGCAGCCTTTGGTCTACCTCGACAATGCTGCCACAACCCAAAAACCCAATGCCGTTATTGATGCAATCAGCGATTATTATCGCAATGACAACAGCAACGTGCATCGCGGCGCACACGCGCTTGCAGATCGCGCGACCGTTAAATTTGAAGCGGCGCGAACAAAAGTCGCTGAATTTATTAAGGCTCCAGATGCCAGGCAAATCATTTGGACGCGCGGTACTACCGAAAGCATTAATTTGGTGGCGGCAAGTTGGGGAAGGGCAAATTTAAAAGAAGGTGACCGAATTTTGGTCTCCGCCATGGAGCACCATTCCAATATTGTGCCATGGCAATTAATTGCCATGGAAACCGGTGCAGTTGTTGAAGCAATTCCTGTTGATGCAACGGGCACTATTGATATGCGGGCATTTGCCTCCATGTTAGATGAGCGTGTGAAGATGGTTTCGGTTGGGCATGTTTCCAACGCCATGGGTACTATTAATCCCATTGAAGAAATTATCGCATCAGCCCATGCACTCGATGCAAAAGTATTGATTGATGGCGCTCAAGCTGTGAGCCACTGGCAAGTGGATGTCCAACAACTGGATTGCGATTTTTACGTTTTTTCTGCGCACAAATTATTTGGCCCAACCGGGTTGGGTGTGCTCTACGGCAAACGCGACATTTTGGAATCCATGCCGCCTTATCAGGGTGGTGGCGAGATGATTGAAACCGTGAGTTTTGGGGGGACAACGTTTAACCAATTGCCTTACAAGTTTGAAGCAGGCACACCGGATATTGCCGGTGTTATTGGATTCGGTGCCGCGATTGATTATTTAAACCATTTGGATCGCCATGCGGCTTCAGCTCATGAGCAAGCATTACTTGCCTACGCAGAAAAAAAAGCACTTGAGACAGATGGAATTGAATTAGTGGGTACTTCTTCGCGTAAAACCAGTGTAATGAGCTTTATGCTCAACGGAGCGCATCCTGCAGATGTGGGAGTGTTGTTGGATAAGCAGGGCGTAGCGGTGCGTACCGGCAATCACTGCGCGCAGCCGATTATGGATCAGTTTGGTATTCCCGGAACCGTGCGGGCAAGTTTTAGTTTTTACAATACGTTTGATGAAGTTGATCGACTTTTTGCTGCAATCGAAAAAGCGAAAATGTTTTTGTTGTAGTGTCTGGCGTAATACCGGCGAATTGAGAGGTGCATCATGAGTGTTGAAACATTTAATCCGCAACAGGATTCCGTTTTAGTAACTAATGCGGCGGCTGCGCATTTTAGGCGAGAGCTCGCTAAAAATTCAGATGCAAAAGCCGTTCGCCTCAGCGTGAAGCAAAGTGGATGCACGGGTTGGATGTACGTTGTCGATTTGGTGCCGGAAGGTAAAGCAGATGATTTACGTTTGGCCCTTGGCGAAGGTGCTGAATTGCTGGTTGACCCAGCTGCATTACCCATTGTGAGTGGTACAGAGATTGACTACGTCACAGAAGGCGTCAACCGCCAATTGAAATTCAATAATCCGCGTGTAAAAGATTACTGCGGTTGTGGCGAGAGTTTTAGCGTCGCCAGTTAGTTAGGTTTTTATCCAGGATTTACTATGTCTGAAAGACGCATGGTTGTTGCGCTCGCCGATTGCCCCGCGCGCAGGGTGCCGGATGGCACGCCCATCACCATTCCCCAAGATACCTTCGTAACCATCACCCAAGCCTTGGGTGGAAATTATACGGTGACTTATCACGGGCAAATGGTACGTGTGGACGGTACCGATGCCGATAAGCTCGGGCTGGAAGCGGAACTGATCAGCTTTCCGGAGCCGACGGATGACCAAATTATCGAACCTCAGGTCTGGCAGGCTCTGGGTAGTGTTTTTGATCCTGAGATTCCGGTAGATCTTGTTAATCTGGGTCTAATTTATGGCGTTAAGGTTGACCAAGTTGCCAAGCATGTGGATATTCAAATGACCTTAACGGCGCCTGCCTGCGGCATGGGGCCGGTGTTGGTTGGCGATGTAGAGTATCGAGTGCGCAAGGTTCCTAATGTGAAGTCGGTAAAAGTTGAGCTGGTCTTTGATCCCCCTTGGGCTCGCCACATGATGAGTGAAGAAGCCCAGCTTGAAACGGGTATGTTTTTCTGAAATCAGGGCATGCATAATGCGCGGCCCCGCTCCTGCTAACTACCGGAAGTATTTCTAATGACTCAGTTTGGCGTAGATGTCAGCGCCGAGGATATCGTTGAAACCCTTGGTTTTTTCGATTCTTGGGAAGACAGATACAAGTACATTATCGATTTGGGTAAGGAGTTGCCGCCCATGTCGGAGAGCTTTCGCACTGATGAAAACATTGTGCGGGGCTGTCAAAGCCAGGTTTGGCTTGTTCATCAGGTGCGTGATAACCATCTTTATTTTGAGGCTGACAGCGATGCTTTCATCGTAAAAGGCCTGCTGGGGGTGGTGTTGGCGGCCTATAACGGCAAAGCGCCTGCCGATATTTTAGCCTTCGACATTGAGGCCTATTTCGCGAGCCTAGACCTTATGCAGCACCTAAGCTCAACCCGTGGGAACGGGTTAAAAGCAATGGTGAAACGGATTCAAGATACCGCTGCAAGTCTTTAATAATCTGCGATTTTTTCCCTTTTGGTGCATATAAAATCCGGCCAAACCCGCGTATAATCGCGGGTTTTGTATTTATGGGCCGGTAGGCGAATTGCTCCGAGCCGTTATTAGCTAATTCGGGAGACACACATGGCAGTTGAACAAACCCTTTCAATCATCAAACCAGATGCCGTTAGCAGAAACCTGATTGGTGAAATTGTGAGTCGTTTTGAGAAAGCAGGCCTTAAGGTCGTAGCGCAACGCATGTTGCAACTGAGTCGAGCGCAAGCTGAAGGTTTCTACGCCGAGCATAAAGGTCGTCCGTTCTTTGAGGGCTTGGTTGAGTTCATGATTTCTGGCCCTGTTGTTGTACAAGTTCTCTCCGGCGAAAACGCAATTTTGGCAAATCGTGAGTTGATGGGTGCGACAAATCCAGCCAATGCCGCCCCAGGTACCATTCGTGCCGAGTTTGCCGAAGCTGTTGATCGTAACTGCGTGCATGGCTCGGATTCTCCTACGTCCGCTGCGCGCGAGATCGCTTATTTTTTTGCTTCTAGCGACATAGTGCTTCGTTAATTATTTTTTACGTTTTTCAGGAATTACCATGAGTGAGCACATAATCCCAACTTCATCTGCCGCACAGGATGCCCTTGCCGGTGCAAACGAGGTTGCCGGTGGCTCGCCAAAGGTTAATTTATTGGGTTTGTCGGAAGCGAAGCTAAGCGATTTTTTTGCTAGCTTGAACGAACCTAAGTTTCGTGCAGTGCAAGTGCTGAAATGGATTCATCAGCTCGGCGCCGACAACTTCGAAGACATGACTAACGTGAGCAAAAGCTTGCGCGCAAAATTGAGTGCAGTTGCAGAAATTCGTCCGCCAGAAGTTGTTAAGCAATTGGATTCTGCGGATGGGACGCGTAAATTTTTGATTCGTGTATCAGGCAATAATGTTGTTGAAACCGTTTTTATTCCCGATGGTGATCGCGGCACTTTATGTGTTTCATCGCAAGTAGGGTGTTCGCTTGACTGTAGTTTTTGCGCCACAGGTAAGCAAGGCTTTAACCGCGATTTAACGGCTGCTGAAATTATTGGCCAAGTCTGGATTGCGGCAAAATCTTTTGGGCAATTAACAATGAATGGCCCGCGCGCGGTGACAAACGTAGTGATGATGGGTATGGGCGAGCCACTGCTCAACTTCGATAACGTTGTCGACTCCATGAATCTGATGATGCATGACAACGCCTACGGTCTTTCAAAGCGCCGCGTAACCTTGAGTACCTCCGGTGTGGTTCCGCAGTTAGATCGCTTAAGTCAATTCACTGATGCTTGCCTTGCTATTTCATTGCACGCACCAAATGACGAGTTGCGCAATGAGCTTGTACCTATCAATCGCAAGTATCCAATTGCAATGTTGTTGGACTCAGCAACACGTTACATCCAATCAATGCCTGATACACATCGCAAAATTACGATTGAATACACCTTGATCGATCAAGTGAACGATCGCCCGCATCACGCGCATGAGTTGGCTGAACTTTTGCGCGATGTGCCAGTCAAGATCAATTTAATACCGTTTAACCCGTTCAACCTATCGAATTACAAACGCGCTAGTAACAACGCCATCCGCAAGTTTCAGGATATCTTGATGGAGGCGGGATACATCACAACGGTTCGCACAACACGCGGTGATGATATAGATGCTGCATGCGGACAATTGGCTGGCAGCGTTAACGATATTACAAAACGTAGTGAGCGCCACAGAGCGCGTTTTGATGAAGCTCAACCGATAAAAATTCTTAACTAAGCTAGCCAGCGTTTTTAATACTTTCGGAGTAACACAATGCAGAATAATAAGTTGTTGTTAAGTTTCAAAAGTGTATTGAGTTTTGTGTTAGCAAGTGTGTTGTTACTTGGTTGTGTCTCTGAGCAAGTTGCTGGTAAAGAGAAAAAGGCTCCACAAGATAAAAGCAAATCGTTGGAATTGCATATTCAAATGGCCTTGGGGTATGTGGAAAAAGGAAACCGTGAATCAGCTCGTCATCACTTGACTAAGGCGTTTGAAATAGACGGAGACTCGGCTGCTGCGACTAATGCGATGGCAATGGTTTACCAGATGGAAGGTGAACTGCCTCTCGCAGAAGAAAATTTTAAGTTGGCGATTAAGCGTGACAAAAAGCTGACCGTTGCGCATAACAATTACGGGATCTTCTTATTTAACCAAAAGCGTTATCAAGAGGCATTTGCGCAGTTTGAATTAGCCGCTGCGGATTTAGGATATGTCAATCGCTCACAAGCGCTTACAAACGTCGGTCGTGCAGCATTGAAACTGAATAACAAGGCGCGTGCACAATCGGCTTTCGAACATGCGTGTATTTTGGATCGGAAAAATGCGGATGCATTTCTTGAGCTTGCAGACATTAATTTGCAAAATCAGGAATACGCTGATGGAAAGAAAAATTTGGATATGTTTGTGTTTCTCGCCAACCATACTCCACGCAGTTTAATGTTGGGTATTCAGTTGGAAAAAGTCTTTGGTAACAAAGATAAAGAAGCAAGCTTGGCTCTTATTTTGAAAAACAATTTCCCGTATTCCAAAGAGTATTTGGAATATAAACAGAAGAATTTTAATTGAGGTTCCTCTTATGGTTGATGAGGGGATTGATGCTGAAGCATTTGCGGAAAGCCCGCAACCCAAAAAAAATTCACCGGGTGACATGTTATTACAGGCTCGCCTGAATGCGGGTTTAACGCAGGAGCAAGTTGCAAAAGATTTGTACATGACAGTTTATAAGGTCAAAGCCTTGGAAACTGACGATTACAAACGCTTGAACTCAGATACTTTTGCGCGTGGGTACATTCGCGCTTATGCGAATTTAGTGAAGATAGATGTTGTAGCAGTTTTGGCTGCCTATGACCAATTAATGGAAGACCTAAGGCCGCAGCCAGTAGAGCAAAAACTGGCTGCACCCAAAGAGCCAAGTCACCGTGGTGCGTGGCATTTTCTCGCGGTAATTGGTGCCTTTTTTATCGGCCTTTGGTTAATTTCGGTTTGGTTTTTTGATAATCACGCCGACTCAGAATATGTTGTCGCTTCGGACAGTGTTTCGTCTCTACCGGCGTCCGAAAAAGCTAAGATTGCCTTGCCTGCACCGGGTTCGAGCGAGGAAGTAAGTCGTACAAGCTCTTCTTCTACAAATACGGCTGATGTAGTGAAGCCTGAGGTTAAGGCGAGCTTGGCTGCGAGCTCCATTGCTGCTGTTGTGCAAGCGAACTCAATAAGCTCCGTTGAGTCTGCAATGAGCTCAGTTGAGCAGAGCAGCTTCTCAAGTAGTAAGAAAACTGCACTGGACGAATTGAGTTTTTCATTTCGCGCGGAGTCTTGGCTAGAAGTTAGCGATTCTCGTGGTGATGTATTAGCTACTGAGCTGCAACCTGCTGGGAGCAAGTTAAAGTTGGTTGGCATGGCGCCCTTCGATGTGAAACTTGGCAACGCTCCTGCGGTGGATGTTCAGCTAAACGGTAAAAAAATTGAAGTTATTCCCTTAATGGGCTCTAACGTTTTGGTAATGAAGGTCGGCAATTAGCTTCGGCCTTGTCAGGAAATATTTATGCATTGTGAATCACCTATTAAGCGCCGCAAAACGCGTCAAATTATGGTAGGAAATGTTCCTGTTGGCGGCGATGCACCTATATCTGTGCAAAGCATGACTAACACAGAAACGACCGATGTTGCTGCAACCGTAGAGCAAATTCTCCGTATTCAGGCTGCGGGTGCAGATATAGTTCGTGTATCCGTTCCTTCTATGGAGGCTGCGGAAGCTTTTGGTGAAATTCGTAAGCGTGTGAATGTTCCTTTAGTTGCAGATATCCATTTCGATTACAAGATCGCGTTGCGCGTTGCGGATTTAGGCGTGGATTGTTTGCGTATTAATCCAGGCAATATCGGTCGCGAAGACCGCGTGCGCGCCGTGGTAGATAAGGCGCGCGATTTAAATATTCCAATCCGTATTGGTGTTAATGCCGGCTCGTTAGAAAAAGATTTGCAAAAAAAATACGGGGAACCTACACCTGATGCGCTAGTTGAATCCGCGTTGCGTCATGTTGAGATTTTAGATGCGTTAAACTTCCATAATTTTAAAGTGAGTGTAAAAGCGTCTGACGTATTTATGGCTGTTGCCGCTTACCGCAAGCTTTCAGTGCAAATCGAGCAGCCTTTGCATTTAGGTATTACCGAAGCCGGTGTGCTCCGTGCAGGTACTGTTAAATCAGCAGTTGGTTTAGGTGCGCTCTTGATGGATGGTATCGGCGATACGATTCGTATTTCCCTTGCCGCCGATCCTGTTGAAGAAATTAAAGTAGGTTGGGATTTGTTGCGCAGCCTAAAGTTGCGCAGTAAAGGTGTGAACTTCATAGCGTGCCCAAGCTGCTCTCGCCAAAACTTTGATGTTATTAAAACCATGAACGAGTTAGAGGCTAGAGTTGAAGACATTACAACGCCGATTGATGTGGCCGTTATTGGTTGCTTGGTAAATGGTCCGGGTGAAGCAAAAGAGGCTGACCTTGGTTTAACCGGCGGTACACCCAATAACTTGGTATACATCGATGGTGAGCCTAACCATAAAATTGGCAATGAAAACCTGGTAGACAATTTAGAAAAACTTATTCGTGCCAGAGCAGAAAGAAAGGCCATTCAAATGGCTGAAGATGAAAAGAATATTATTGCCCGCGCCTAAGCCGGCTGAGACTGGATATTTATTTTGAAAAAAATTCAAGCTATTCGCGGAATGAATGATTTATTGCCGGGCGATTCCGCTATTTGGCAGTATGTTGAAAATACCATCACTCAAATTCTGCATGGTTACGCTTATCAGGAAATTCGTTTTCCTATTATGGAGTCTACGGACTTATTTAAGCGTTCCATCGGCGAAGTCACTGATATTGTTGAAAAGGAAATGTATACCTTTGATGATCGCAATGGCGATAGCCTCACACTGCGCCCGGAGGGAACTGCCTGTTGTGTTCGTGCGTGTGAAGAACATGGTTTGCTTTACAACCAAACGCAGCGCCTTTGGTATATGGGGCCCATGTTTCGGCATGAGCGCCCACAAAAGGGGCGCTACCGTCAGTTTCATCAGGTTGGCGTTGAAGCATTTGGTATGGACGGGCCGGATATTGACGCAGAAATTTTATTATTGAGTGCGCGCATTCTACGTGAACTTGGCGCGGCAGATTTTGTCACACTGCAAATCAATTCTATCGGTGATTCTGCCTCCCGAAACGCTTACAAAGCTGCCCTTGTTTCGCATCTTGAAGCGCACAAAGATAAGTTGGATGAAGACAGCCAACGTCGGCTAACGACTAATCCTATGCGCATTCTTGATAGTAAAGAAGCCAGCACTCAGGCGCTGTTAAACGATGCACCTGTTTTGTGGGATTATTTGGATGATGCTTCGCGTGCGCATTTTGAACAATTAAAAGCCTTGCTCGATGCGGCAGGTTTAAAGTACGAAGTTAACCAAAGGCTAGTACGCGGTTTGGATTACTATGGCAAAACTGCATTTGAGTGGGTAACCGATAAACTCGGCGCTCAAAGCACTGTGTGCGGTGGTGGGCGATACGATGGGTTGGTTGAGCAACTAGGTGGACGCTCCACACCTGCTGTTGGTTTTGGGATGGGTTTAGAGCGCTTGGTGTTGTTGCTTCAGGAAATTAAATCCATTCCGGAAAATATTAACCAAATTGCTGATGTTTATTTAGTTGCTGTTGGTAACGTGCAAAAAGAAGCTCTGCAGTTGGCGGAGCGTATTCGTAACGACATACCTGGGTTGCGTATTATTAATAACTGCGGTGGCGGAAATTTTAAAAATCAACTTAAGAAAGCTGATAAAAGTACAGCAAAAATTGCGTTGATTTTAGGTGAAGATGAAGCTGCAAATTCAATAGTTACTGTTAAGTTTTTACGCGAAGAGCAGCAACAACAAGTCATTTCTAATAATGACATTATTAGTTTTTTAAGAAATCTCGTATAAATTTTAAATTAGATGTGAATCATTAGGAGTTCATTGTGAGCGTACACTTAACCGAAGAAGAACAATTAGAAGTATTAAAGCGCTGGTGGAAAGATTACGGCAAAACAGTGATCACCGGAATTGTAGCCGCTGCAGCCCTTTACTTTGCGTGGACTACCTGGCAAGAAAAGCAACACCATAAAGCTGAGTCAGCATCTGCGCATTACGATGAATTGATAAAGATTTTAAATATTGAACAAGGCAAAACACTTTCTGATGCAGACAAAGCAAATGCTGAGCATATTGCCAATGAGCTGAAAGAAAAAAATGGCAAAACCATGTATGCGCAAGGCGCCGCTTTTTATCTTGCTAAAGCCGCAGTTGATGCCGGCAATTTGGATAAAGCTATTACCGAGCTGCAATGGATTCTCGCCTCTAAACCCGATCTTGCAACAGCTCAGTTGGCGCATGCACGTTTGGCTCGAATTTATGTTGCTAAAGGTTCTTTTGCCGATGCTCTTGCGCAAATATCTGAAGAGCCAAGCAAAGCTTTTGCTTCTGAATACGCCGAAGTTCGCGGCGATATTTTAAAAGCCCAAGGCGATAAAGCCGCTGCTGCTACAGCATACAAAAAAGCGCTGGAAACTACAGATCCACAACATCAAGAACGTTCCATGGTTCTTCAGATGAAGATCGACGAATTAAAAACTGCTGATCTAGCTCCTGCTGCACCAGCCACTCAGGAGAAAGCACAATGAGGCACTTGAAATGGGGCTTATTGCTCTGTGCCCTTTTGATGTCCGGTTGTTCTTGGTTTTCAAAAAAAACCGGCCAGGAGCCTATGGAGTTGGCAGGTTTTAAGGAAACCGCCAAGCTCAAAGAAGTATGGAGTACTGATGTTGGTGCCGGCCAAGGTATAGGCCTAACGCAACTTACCCCTGCGATCGATGGCGAAAAAATTTATACGGTTGATCACGAAGGTATTGTCACTGCATTAAATCGTCAAAAAGGTAACAGACTTTGGTCCAAAAACGTAACTAAAGATTTGACTGGTATGAGTGGTAAAGTTGTTCATTTCTTTAAAGATAAAGATTTGAATCACAGCGTCACTGGCGGAATTAGTTATGCGGGTGGAATGCTATACATTGGCAGCTATGCAGGCGAAGTAATTGCGCTGTCTGCAACCGATGGAAAAGAAGTTTGGCGTAAGCAAATTAAAGGCGAAATTTCTTCAGTTCCGCAAAGCAATGGTCAAGTTGTTGCCGTCCAAACCATGAACGGAAAATTATTTGTGTTGGATGCTAAATCAGGCGCAGATATGTGGTTTTTTGAAAGCCCTCCGCCTGTTTTGACGTTACGTGGTTCTGCTGCTCCGCTAGTCTTGGATACCGCGATATATGCGGGTTTTGCTAATGGACGCTTGATGGCATTTAATCCTTCAAACGGTTTGATCTTGTGGGAACAACGCATGGCCTCACCTAAAGGTCGCTCTGAGCTCGATCGTATGGTAGATATTCACGCGAGCCCTTTGTTAAAAGACGGCATTCTGTTCGTGGGTACTTATCAAGGCCGTATCGCAGCTGTCTCACGTGGTACGGGTGGGAGTGTTTGGGGTGTGGATGGTTCAACCAGCGAAACCTTGGCCGCTTCTGACGATAAATTATTCGTAAGTCAAAGCGATGGAAAAGTCTCCGCATTCAGTTTGACGTCGGGCGAACAACTTTGGCAAAACGAAAAGTTGTTACGTCGACGTTTGGGTGGCCCGCAAGTCTTTGGCGATTATGTTGCCGTTGTGGATTTTGAAGGCTACATGCATGTCTTGAATCAATCCACCGGTGAGTTAGCTGCACGCGATCGTGTTGACCGCGGTGGTGTTCGTGCACCCATGCTAACTGATGGAACTACGCTTTATGTATACGGCAATGGTGGAAACATCATGGCCTTTACCGCTAGCGCTAAAAAATAAGCCTTAGGGGTATTGTTCGCTCGAACCACTTAGGGAATTGCTCTCTAAGTGGTTGATTTTTTTGTGGCTTGTTGGTTTTTGACTATGCTATTCCAATGGTTAAACAAATCTTTAACATGCTTCGCTGATTTCCTTAATTGATGTATTCATTATGATTCCTGTAATTGCTCTTGTCGGCCGTCCCAACGTCGGAAAATCAACGCTCTTTAACCGCCTCACGCGCAGCCGTGACGCGCTGGTTGCAGATTATCCTGGCTTAACGCGTGATCGAAAGTATGGCGAAGGAACCTTTGAAGAGCGTCGATTCATTGTTATAGATACTGGCGGTATTAGCGGCGAAGAAGAGGGTATCGACTCCATGATGGCTGGCCAATCGCTGATGGCGATTGAAGAAGCCGATATCGTTTTGTTTATTTTGGATAGCCGTGCAGGCGTTCATCCCGCCGATCATATGATCGCAAGACATTTACGTGTTCATAATAAAAAAACCTATCTTGTCGCCAACAAAATTGATGGTATGGACCCAGATGTTGCTCTCGCACCCTTCTATGAGTTGGGCATGGGCGAAATATTTGCAACCACTGCCACGCATGGTCGTGGCGTAAAATCCATGATGGAAGAGGTTCTGGCTGAGGTGCCGGAATTTGCCGAAGGCGAAGAAGTTGAAGTGGCGAAAGGGATCAAGATGGCCGTGGTCGGGCGCCCTAACGTCGGTAAGTCAACCTTGGTAAATCGCCTGTTGGGTGAAGAGCGCGTTGTTGTTTACGACCAGCCCGGAACCACGCGGGACAGCATTTATATCAATTACGAACGCTTTGGAAAAAATTACACGATTATCGATACGGCGGGTGTTCGTCGCCGCAAAAATATTGATCTCATGGTGGAAAAGTTTTCTATCGTAAAAACCATGCAAGCCATTAGTGATGCGAACGTGGTGGTGCTGGTGATGGACGCGAGCGAAGGTGTTGTTGAACAAGATTTACATTTGATGGGCTCTACTATTGAAGCTGGGCGCGCATTGGTGATCGCATTAAATAAGTGGGATGGTCTGGATGACGCTCACAAACAATATGTTAAAAATGAAATTGAACGTCGTTTGCGTTTTGTTGATTTCGCCAAAATTCATTTTATTTCGGCGTTGCACGGTACCGGTGTTGGTAATCTGTACAAGTCCATCGAAGAAGCTTACCAATCGGCAACCGATAAATTTTCGACTAACTACTTAACTCGAATTCTCGAAGATGCTGTGCGTGAACATCAGCCGCCAATGATTCAGGGGCGCCGTATTAAATTACGCTATGCACATCCCGGTGGACACAATCCGCCCATTGTTGTCATCCACGGCAACCAAACGGCAGATATTCCCAGCCACTACACCAAGTACTTGGAAAAAACTTATAGGCGTGTGCTGGATTTACACGGTACCCCAATTCGTATTGAGTACCGCACCAGCGATAACCCATTTTCGGAAAAGAAAAAGCAAGTTACTCAGCGTGAATTTATCAAGAAGCGCCGTTTGGAAAATGCGCATTCCCGTAAAAAGTAAATCACGTCACCGCTCGCAAAATAGTTTTGCGAGCTTCTTCATTTCTGGATCAAGCATTCCCGCTTTCTATGAGCAATTTACTCGTTATTCTTATTTGCTTAACAATTGGTTTGTTACTGCAAAAAAATCGTCAGTTATCAGATTCTTTTGCGCACTCGCTCAATACCTATGTTATTTACGTTGCGTTACCTGCGCTTATTCTGTTTGAGATTCCCCACTTAACCTTGGATTCACGAGCGCTCTTACCCATCGCCTTCGCGTGGGTCATGATGTTTGCGAGCGCATTATTTATATGGGCTGTTGCCAAGCGGGCAGGCTGGTCACGCCCGGTTACCGGGGCTTTGATGCTGACTGTGCCTTTGGGAAACACCGGATTTGTGGGTATTCCACTGATAGATGCATTTTTGGGTAGCGACGCTGTTCCCTACGCGATTCTTTACGACCAGTTCGGCACTTTTATCGCCCTTAATACATGGGGCAGCTTTGCCGCCGCCTATTACAGCGGTGGCGCAGCCTCATGGAAACAGCTCGCAAAAACCATTGTAAGTTTTCCACCCTTTATTGCGCTGGTGGTCGCGTTTGTTACATTTCCTTTACACTTTCCTGATGTGTTTTCCAGTGTAATGGAGCGAATCTCATCTACACTTGTACCTGTTGTGATGGTTGCTGTGGGTATGCAGTGGCGATTGCGGTTAGAACGCGACATGGTGATGCCACTGGGTGTTGGTTTGGTGACAACCCTGTTTTTAACTCCGCTATTGGCTTGGGTGCTCTTGCATCTTCTGGGTGTTAATAATCTTGCCGCGCAAACGGTGGTTTTGGAAGCCGCGATGCCTGCGATGATTTCTGCCGGAGTATTGGCGGTTAATTATCAATTGGCGCCACGCTTGGCATCGAGTTTGGTGGGTTACAGTTTGTTATTGTCCTTAGCGACAGTTTGGGCATGGAGGCAATTTATATAATCAGTAAACGTGGGTAATACATGCTAAGACTCATAACTAATAATAAATTACATGCATATGATCCATTAATTCCCGATGCCTATCTTTTCCGTTTGGCTTCTATCTGCAAAGAACTCGGCGTTTTTTCTGCCGAAGCCATTTATAGCGCGCAAGATTCCCTCCTTGTTGAAAAAGGCGTTTTAATAACCCCCGAAGTGGTTGAAGTTGTTCGGGCTCACCGATTAAAAAAACCTGTTGAACATTCTATTTTCATTGAGCGTGAGCTTTCATCTCAGGATTTGCAGCAACGTTTTATTGAGGTTCTGCAACAAGATGATCTATTGACGGCGCTTAACGAACATCAAAATATTATTGAACTTATCCAACACTATTTCTCTTTTTACGACACATTTCCTCTGCTTAAACAAAAAATATCGGTCATGGCCTTTGCTATGCCTGAATTATTTCTTCGCACAATATACTGTACGTGGTTCTCAGTTATTATTGCCAAGGAAATGCGGTTTAGTGAAATAGGTTGCGTAGAGATTTTCTTGGCATCACTGAGCCACGATATTGGGATGCTACACCTGAATATTTTTGTGTTGGAAAAGAAGGCGCAATTAACGCCGGAAGATTGGTTGCATATTCAAGAGCATGTATTTATAGGCGCAAGTTTGCTGCGGCAAATGGAAGGAATGCCCCCTGCAGTCATTGAGGCAGTGTATGAACATCACGAACGTTGTGATGGTACAGGGTACCCCACCGAATCGGTTGAGAGTGAATTGAGTTATGCCGGAAAAATTTTGGGTTTGGCTGATTCAATTATTGCAATTTACCATAACCGCTTTAAGCACAAACAACTGTCATGGCGTGAAGTAATTCCTGTTATTCAAATGAATGCCCCAGCTTATTTTTATCGTCACGATGAGATCTTGGCGATTATTTGGCGGCGCAGTGAAATGCCATTTAAAAATGTGGTGCATGGCGATAAGTTGCCAGAATTTATAACTGAGCTATTACGTGAGAGGGAGTATCTTACAGCGTGGTTTGAAGTGCTTAAAGAGAGTTTGGTTTCGTTAGGCTTTACGCACGGTGATCGCCATTTGCATGCATTGCAAAACGTAATGCTGCATCTATCCAGTTCAGTGAAAGGCTCGGGTGTTTTTGATGAAGAGGTAAGCCAATGGTTGCGTGCATCTGGTCTTGCACAAGATGAGGATACCTATCGCAAAATCGAGAAGGCGCACGTACAGCAGCAAGAAATTGTTTTCCATTTGCAAAGGCTCAATCGTATGATGCAGCTTTACGTAGATTCAGATGATTTTAAGCCGGCGCAGATCAAAGAAGTACTGGTGAGCGCGCTTGCGAGAATAAAAAATCTTCAACGCTAAATGTGCTCACTTCAAAATATATACATCAGCCAAAATTATTGATGCCAGAAGGGTTGACCAATTGTGGGGGTGCTTGGGCTAGCGGTTTGGCGTTTTTGCATTAACCCTGCGTTGTAAGCTTTTCTTCCTGCATCAATTGCATCAGCAAAGGCCTCGGCCATTAATGGCGGATTGTGTGCTTTAGCAACGGCAGTATTTAATAAAATGCCATCAAAGCCCATCTCCATCGCCTCAGCTGCTTGCGATGGCGCGCCAAGTCCCGCATCAATAATCATGGGTACATCTTTGATCCGTTCGCGCAAAGTGCGTAATGCGTAGCGATTCAGTAAGCCTTGCCCGGTTCCTATAGGTGCGCCCCACGGCATCAATACCTCGCAACCTACATCTAATAAACGCTTACACAAAATCAAATCATCGGTGCAGTAGGGTAAAACTTTGAATCCTTTTTTGATGAGAATAGCTGAAGCCTCCACTAAGCCAAAAGGGTCTGGCTGCAAATTGTAGTCATCGCCAACAACTTCTAATTTAATCCAGTCAGTATCAAAAATTTCGCGTGACATTTCCGCCAGTGTCACTGCTTCCTTTACAGATTTGCAGCCTGCTGTGTTTGGCAGCAAGCGACAGCCGCTTTCTTGAATAAACTGCCAAATTGCATCACCAGAGCGATCTGCGGGATTCTGTCGGCGCAAACCCAAAGTAACAATTTCTGCGCGCGATTGAATAATTGAATCGCGCATTAATTGGGGTGATGCATAGAGCGCAGTACCTAATAAAAATCGGCTGGAAAAGGTTTCGCCATAAAGAGTAAAGTCTTTAGCGGGGAGTGTTTGTTTATAGCTCATGGTTAGCCGCCTCCGACGGGTTTAACAATATCGACAAGATCGCCTGCTTTTAATTGGCGTTCAGCGTAAGTAGAGCGCGGAACAAACTCGCCGTTGATCGCAACGGCAATTTTTATTTCCCCAAAGCCCCAATCCAAAAGAGCTGCACTTAGTAAAGTATCTTGTGCGATTTCTTTAGGCTCGTTGTTTAGACTGATATTAATCATGTAAATGTCTTTCAATTTAAAAGGTCATTAAAAACGGTTTCTTCTTTCCGAAAAATATGGGCCAACATATTTTCTACCACGGCAGGTGCCAACAAATATCCGTGCCGAAATAATCCGTTGGCAGTAATCAACCCATCTTGAATATGTACCTTCGGCAAATTATCCATATAGGCAGGGCGTAAGTTTGTATCCATTTCAATAATGCGCGCTTCCGCAAATGCTGGAGATAATGTGTAAAGTGCGCTACTTAGTTCGAGTGAAGATTGCAAGGTAACGGGCGAGCGATCTTCACTTTCAATTTGTGTGGCACCGATAATAAAACGATTGCCAGGTTTTGGAACTATGTACAGTTGGTAACGAGGGTGCATTAAGCGTACAGGTCTATTCAGTTGAATTTCCTTTGTTTCAACATGCAAAGTCTCGCCACGAACACCACGTAGTTTAGCGTTTTGTTTTTTGGCACCTATGCCGCGACAGTCGATCACCAAATCAAAATACTCTTCGCCTTCCTCAGTAATGACTGTATGTGCCGCAACATTCACTGGCGTGAATTCTCGTATATAAACACCTTTGTTCTTTAATTCATTTCCAATAGCGGAGAGCAGCTCGCGATTATCCACATGGCCTTCTTCCGCGAGAAATAATCCTTGGGAAAAGTGTGG
Organism: uncultured Cellvibrionaceae bacterium; assembly: GCA_964581625.1. Classification (GTDB taxonomy): domain Bacteria; phylum Pseudomonadota; class Gammaproteobacteria; order Pseudomonadales; family Cellvibrionaceae; genus Cellvibrio. Next base: position 39,809 of record CAZOPE010000016.1, on the reverse strand, counting down.
ATTTAAATCTGGCTCTAATTCTTGAATTTGCTGTTGGTTTACGCGGTGATGACTTTTGCATTCAGGAATGACGTAACCCAATTCGCGCTCGAATTGCTCTAATTCGCTTAAATCTTGAGGATGAGCGATAACCAAACTTCCGCGTTGGAAAAAAAAGGTTTGCTTGCTATTGAGCGCTTTCAACCATTGTGGCCATCGGTTCAGTGCAAATTGCCCCATGCGATAAACGCCTTCGTCTGAGACAACTGCTTCGCTTAGCGGGGCAATCATTCCCGCGGCGGTAAAAGCGGCCGCCCGCAATGATTGAGGTTCGTTTGGAGTAAAGCTGCCAGCCTCAAATAGAGTCACCTTGCAATTGGCTTGTACTAATTGCCATGCAAGTAAGCGCCCTAATAGTCCGGCACCGGCAATGGCGATATGCTTGGGAATTGAATTTGTCATTGTGCCTCGAGGGTGTTGCGTTGAGGCTGGGATTTGAAACGAGGTCGGGTAAACCCTGAGATACCTTGTTCCCTCCGCAGGTCTCAACCTGATCAGGTTCTACGGATTGGGCCGAACCCATCTCAGCCTCCGTATATCCCAAAAGGGACACCAAGGCGCTCCGACAAGAAGACGCCAATATACTGAGGCGGGCAGGCTAAAGCAATCTAGCTTATGGAGTAATTTTTTCTACTACTGCGACAAATTCACCGGTTGCAACTTGGGTTTTAACCAAATCACCTACTTTAAGTTGAAGGGTGTTTGTGATGGGGGCATTTGAATTGGCGAGCGTACTTAAAGAGTAGCCGCGTTCCAGTGTTTTCAGTGGGCTGAGGGTATTTAGCATGCGCACAGATTCGCTAAATCGCTGGTGTTTTTGCATAAAAATTGTGGATTGCGCTTTGATCAACTGTTGGCGCGCCAGCTGAAATCGATGAGTCAGTTGAATCAGTCGGGTTTGTGGGTGGTGCGCTTTTTGGCGAAGAGCCAAAGTATTTAGTTGGTTCTGAGCGTGAGTAAGCGCTCGTTGAATCGCATTTTTCAGCCGCATTTCAAGTGCGTCGCATCGCTGTGATTGTTGCTCCAGCTTATCTTTAGGGTGGCGCAGCCGTGATCGAAGCCATTGTACTTTTTGATGCCAGTGTTCAAGTTTTCTCTGTAGGGCTTCCTCAAGTAAAACTTCAAAGCCAATAAATTTGTCCAGCCAGTCTTCACCATCAGGTGTTACAAGTTCAGCGGCAGCGGATGGGGTTGGAGCACGCAGGTCAGAAACAAAATCGGCGATGGTGAAATCCACTTCGTGGCCAACGGCACTTACTACCGGTAAATTGCTCGCAAAAATCGCGCGCGCAACAGTCTCTTCGTTAAACGGCCATAAATCTTCGAGCGAACCGCCGCCGCGCCCCACGATAATGACATCGAATAAATTGGCGCGGTTGGCCAAAGCCAAGGCTTTTACAATTTGCGGAGCGGCTTCTTTACCTTGCACGGCAACAGGTATAACAGTGACGGGTATGGCCGGAAAACGCCGTTCCAATACATTTAGGATGTCGCGAATGGCTGCGCCGGTCGGCGATGTTATAACGGCGATATGCTTAGGCAGTAAAGGGATTTGTTTTTTGTATTGCTCGTCGAACAAACCTTCGCGCGCGAGCTTGGCTTTGAGTTCGTCAAAGGCGCGTTGCAAGGCACCCGCGCCAGCTTCTTCCATGTGTTCGGCAATAATCTGGTAGTCGCCTCGGCCTTCGTACAGGCTTACGCGCGCACGGATGAGAACGTGTTGTCCTTGTTGTGGTCTGAATTTCACCATCATGTTGCGGTTGCGAAACATGGCGCAGCGCACCTGCGCATCACTATCTTTTAGGGTGAAATACCAGTGACCTGATGATGGAACGGATACGTTAGACAGTTCCCCCTCAACCCACAAAAGCGGTAGATGTGTTTCTAACAATTGCTTGGCGCGGCGATTGAGCTGGCTCACGCTCATAATGTCGCGCTCGGGAAAGCTGGTTGGCTCGGGGCTATTGAAGAAGTCAGATGTGGTCATGGCCGCATTTTAGGGTAACCAAGGTAAATTCGATAGCTTGAATTTACCGGGGCGATTACCACCAGCTATGGTGTTTTGGGTTTACCCCCTTGACCTAAGTCGTTATAATTCCGCGTTTATTTTCTACGGTGTGCCCGCTTAGGGTTGAGGTTGGTTGGTATGTTGCGAATTGCTGAAGAAGCCCTCACGTTTGATGATGTCTTGTTGGTGCCCGGTTTTTCCGATGTGACGCCGAAAGACGTATCGCTAAAAACTCAGCTGACCCGCAAAATTCAGTTGAATATTCCTCTTATCTCCGCTGCCATGGATACCGTAACCGAATCCCGCTTGGCGATTGCGATAGCGCAGGATGGCGGCATCGGCATTATTCACAAAAGCATGAGCATTGAGCAGCAAGCTGCTGAGGTGCGTGCGGTTAAGAAGTTTGAAGCAGGTGTGGTTAAAGACCCCATCACCATTGAATCCAGCGCAACCATTCGTGAGTTGATTGCCTTAACTCGCAAAAACAATATTTCGGGCGTACCGGTGATGCAAGACGGCAACCTCGTCGGCATAGTCACTGGCCGCGATGTGCGCTTTGAAACCAATCTGGATGCAACTGTTTCCAGCATCATGACGCCAAAGTCACAGTTGGTAACGGTTAAAGAGGGTGTATCCGCAGAAGAAGTGCGTAACTTGCTGCATAAACACCGCATCGAGAAAGTCTTGGTTGTGAATGACGCTTTTGAACTGCGCGGTTTGATTACGGTAAAAGACATCAACAAAGCCGAAAAATACCCCATGTCTTGTAAAGACCCGGAAGGGCGTTTGCGCGTTGGCGCGAGCGTAGGTACCAGCCGTGACACAGATGCACGTGTTGATGCCTTGGTTGAAGCGGGCGTGGACGTGTTGGTAGTCGATACTGCTCACGGACACTCAAAAAACGTGTTGGACCGCGTGCGCGCCATCAAAACCAAATACCCCGATGTACAAGTGATTGGCGGCAACATTGCCACAGGCGCTGCGGCTCTGGCTTTGGTTGAAGCCGGTGCAGATGCTGTGAAAGTCGGCATAGGCCCAGGTTCTATTTGCACCACCCGTATCGTAAGCGGTGTGGGCGTGCCACAAATTTCGGCAATCGCTAACGTGGTTGCCGCCTTGAAAGGCACCGGTGTTCCTGCGATTGCCGATGGTGGTATTCGTTATTCTGGTGACATTGCTAAAGCAATCGTCGCTGGCGCGCACTGTGTGATGATGGGTTCTATGTTCGCAGGCACAGAAGAAGCGCCTGGTGAAGTTGAGCTTTATCAAGGTCGTACTTATAAGGCTTATCGCGGGATGGGTTCCCTTGGCGCTATGGCGCAAACTCAAGGTTCATCTGACCGTTATTTCCAAGATGCGAGCGCTGGTGCAGAAAAATTAGTACCCGAAGGTATTGAAGGTCGAGTTCCCTATAAAGGCGTTTTGACGGCCATCATTCACCAAATGATGGGCGGCGTTCGCTCTGCGATGGGTTACACCGGCTGTGCAGATTTGGAAACCATGCGCACCAAGCCAGAGTTTGTTCGTGTGACCTCGGCGGGAATGGGCGAAAGTCATGTTCACGACGTTCAGATCACCAAAGAAGCGCCTAATTATCCAATCGGTGGCCGCTAGTAGCTATTGCGCTCGGTATTACTGCGTTAAAAACGTTTAAAAATTGCTCATTGACTTTAGTCAACTCCGCTTTTTTAAAAGTTTTTGCATTGCACTCCCTTCGCTCATAACGCTACTCGTTTTACAAGTTGAAGTAAAAACTCGGGTGCGCCCGAGTTTTTCATTTAAAGAATTTCATTTTATTACCATCATCTTTTTCTTCAGGACTTAGCATGACTCACGATATTCACGCACAGCGAATTCTTATTCTGGATTTCGGATCGCAATACACTCAGTTGATTGCACGCCGCGTGCGTGAAATTGGTGTCTTCTCTGAAATCCGCGCTTGGGATATGAGCGACGAAGAAATTCGCGCATACAACCCTAAAGGAATTATTCTCGCTGGCGGCCCTGAATCTGTTCACGAGGCTAACTCACCACGCGCGCCGCAAGCGGTGTTTGATTTAGGTGTGCCTGTGTTTGGTATTTGCTACGGCATGCAAACCATGGCGGAGCAACTCGGCGGTGCGGTTGAAGGTTCCAATGTTCGCGAATTTGGTTACGCGCAAGTAAAAGTGCTGGGTGAAAGCGCCATCTTTCAAGACATTAAAGATCATGTTGATCATGATGGCAGCGCCTTGTTGGATGTGTGGATGAGCCACGGCGACAAGGTCACAAAAATGCCGGCCGGTTTTAGCATTCTTGCATCAACACCATCTTGCCCCATCGCGGGAATGTACGACGAAGCTAAAAAGCTCTACGGCGTGCAATTTCACCCTGAAGTAACTCATACGCTGCAAGGCCAACGTATTTACGAACACTTCATTTTAAATATTTGCGGCTGCGAAGCTTTATGGACGCCAGCAAATATTGTTGAAGATGCGATTAAAAAAGTTCGCGAACAAGTGGGAACCGATAAGGTGTTGCTGGGCCTTTCGGGCGGAGTGGATTCCTCGGTTGTTGCTGCACTTTTACACAAAGCCATTGGCAAACAATTGACCTGCGTATTTGTGGATAACGGTTTATTGCGCAAAAACGAAGGCGATCAAGTAATGGATATGTTCGCTAAGAACATGGGCGTTACGGTGATCCGCGCAGACGCGCAAGATCAATTTTTAAATAAATTGAAAGGCGAAAACGACCCCGAGAAAAAACGCAAAATTATCGGTGGCACTTTTATCGATGTATTTGACGCCGAAGCGACAAAATTACAAGACGTTAAGTGGTTGGCGCAAGGCACCATCTATCCGGATGTGATTGAATCAGCCGCTGCTAAAACAGGTAAAGCACACGTTATTAAATCGCACCACAACGTAGGTGGTCTGCCTGAAGATATGGCCTTCAAACTTGTTGAACCCCTGCGCGAGTTGTTTAAAGACGAAGTGCGTAAAATCGGTTTGGAATTGGGTTTGCCTTACGATATGGTCTATCGTCACCCGTTCCCAGGCCCAGGCCTAGGCGTGCGTATTCTTGGTGAAGTAAAAAAAGAATACGCCGATATTTTGCGTGAAGCTGATGCAATCTTTTTAGAAGAATTACACGCAGCTGGTTGGTACCACAAAACATCGCAAGCATTCGCCGTGTTCCTTCCTGTGAAATCCGTAGGTGTAGTTGGTGATGGCCGTCGTTACGAATGGGTTATCTCATTGCGTGCCGTAGAAACTATCGACTTTATGACCGCTCGTTGGGCACACTTGCCTTATGAATTGTTAGAAAAAGTGTCGGGCCGAATCATTAACGAAATCTCTGGTGTGTCACGTGTTTGTTATGACGTGTCGAGTAAGCCGCCAGCGACGATTGAGTGGGAATAACTTCCCTCGAAATAAAAAAGCCGATCATTTGATCGGCTTTTTTATTTCAGTCTTCCGTAGGTTTGGTGGGTGTCTCCAAAACCAACTGATAAAAAACAAAATCCAGCCAGCGCCCAAACTTATATCCGGCTTGTTTTAACGTACCTGCGTGTTCGAAACCTAATTTTTCGTGCAGGGCGATGCTGCCTTTGTTATCCAAATCTATTGCGCCAATCATGGTGTGGTAACCCTGATCTTTCGCCCTTTTAATGAGCTCGTGCATAAACAGTTTGCCCAGCCCTTTGCCTTGTTGGTCATTGCGAAGGTAGACGGAATGTTCGACGCTATATTTATAGGCGGCCCATGGGCGAAAGGTTCCGTAGCTGGCAAAGCCTATGAGTTTTCCGTGTTCATCGAGCGCGCCTATCACAGGAAAATTGCCGGCTGCTTTGGTCGCGAACCATGTCTTCATGGTTTCCATTGTGCGAGCTTTGTATTCCCATAATGATGTGGTGTTGAGAATGGCGTGGTTAAAAATAGCGAGAATTTCAGGCGAGTGTTGTTCGTAGTTGCAGTCTATAAAGTGCATGGCGTTTTTCCTTTTTAAATCATACCTAAAATAAAATCCCATTCTGCTTTAGTAACAGGTTGTGTAGAAAGGCGACCCTGTTTTACAAGGACCATATTTCCTAACTCGGGTTGTGCTTTTATTTCAGAGAGAGAAATAATTTTTGGAAAAGTTTTAGTCGCCTGAATGTCAACGGAAACCCAACGCGGGCTTTCGGGTGAGGATTTAGGATCGTAATATGCACTTTCTGGATCGAATTGTGTGGGGTCTGGGTAAGCGGTCTTTACAACCTTAGCGGTGCCGACTATGCCGATATGTTTGCAGCTACTGTGATAAAGAAATACCTCATCGCCGAGTGCAACTTGATCACGCAAGAAGTTGCGCGCTTGGTAATTACGAATTCCATCCCAGCGTCCAATTTTTTTCGGCGCGGCATTGAGGTGGTCAATTCCGTAAATATGAGGTTCGGCTTTAAACAGCCAGTAGCTTTTGCTCATGGTGTGAACCTCCTAATATAAGCCTCTTAAATAGGGAGTCGTCATCCTCGCGTAGCGGGGATCCAGTTTTTCGCTTTATCAAAATCGTTTTAAGAGCTGGATCCCCGCTACGCGGGGATGACGGCTCGCTTTCAAATATTGCTCTCTTTTTATAGCCAAGCACTCAAACGATCAGCGGTTTCTTGATTAACGATTTCAAATCCGATTTTACGTTTGGCAATATCCACTTCTTTTATCAGCACGTGAACTTTTTCATCGAGGCGATAGGTTTTTCCTTCAACTGTTAAGCTTAAACGGCGTGAATCAAATTGAGCTTTTACTTCACCATCGCGCGGTGCGAGCATGGCGTAGCCTTCAATACCCAAATCGTCCAAGCGAATTCCTATTCCGTTCGAATTAACCAGCCCGATAGTTCCGGTGTGTAGGGTATCAATATGCTGTGCCATAAACTGGCACTGCAGCCAGAGCTCTAAATAACGGCATGCTTGGCGGCCAAGATTCAACTGTTCTTGTAGTTGAGTCGACAAATTGTTTGTATCGATTTCAATAGCTGGTTCACCACGTAAAATGCGTTTGATGGCGAGGTGATTATAAAAATCGTTATAGCGGCGAATAGGGGACGTGACCATTGCGTAGGCATTAAATCCCAATCCAAAATGTGGGATATGCTCAAATGACAAAGAGCCCGCCTGTAACATACGTTGCAACAAGGAAATCAGCGGTGCATTTTTCGGGTTGCCGGCAGGATTAATGCGCAGCTCTCTAATCAGCTTTTGGAATTGATCAAGCTTGCTAAGTTCTTCGGCAGTTAAACCTGCTTCAATTAAATCGGGCCTATCTTCCGTTATTAAACTTATTGCATCATTCAAACGCTCTGGGCGAAAACCAATATGTGTGGAAAAAATCCCGTAACCAGGGTGTTTTACAAATAATTCGCCCGCGCAAATATTAGTCACTAACATGGCTTCTTCAATCATGCGATGGGCTATGTTGCGCTCGCGCTTATCAACATGATCGATTTTTTTCTGATCGTTCAGTATAAAAAAGTAATCTGCTTTTTCGTCCATCACTAACGCATTTGCTAAACGATACTCGGTGCGAGCATGCGCGAACTCTTGCAAGGTTAGGAGAATGTTTTTGATTTCATCATTTACGTTGTAGCCGGCTTCATTAAGGCTTTTTGCGCCATTTAAATGATCGGCAACGGCTTGGTAACTTAGTTTGTGTTGCGAGCGAATTTGTGCTTCTGCAAATTCGTAATGAGTAATTGCGCCATCGCTAGTAATCTGGATTTTACAAATCAATGCTGGTCGCTTTTTATCCTGCACCAAAGAATAGGTGTCGTGCGATAGCTCCGGCGGTAGCATGGTGATTGATTGACCTAGCAAATAAACCGTACTTGCGCGTTCGCGAGCCGCTAATTCCAGCGGGCTACCTACATCAATTTGTTTGCTGGGGTCAGCGATGGCCGTGATTAACTCCCAACCGTTTTCCGTTTTGGTGATGTGAATGGCATCATCCATATCGCGCGTGTTTTCAGCGTCGATGGTGACGAAAGCTAAGTGCGTTAAATCCAACTCACCGTTTTCAAAAACCAAGGGCGACCAATTGATACTGCTGGCATGGTTCTGTGCAGGTGTTGTCCATTCATTAGGCAGTTGAAATTTCGCGACAGTGTAGCGGTGTTCAATGCCGGGCTCGTCTGCAGTGCCTAGGCGCGACAATATTTTTACTTGGGCCTTTCCATCGTTGAATGGATGGCGGCTCAGCGTACAGCGGACATAATCGTTCTCGCTTAGGCCTTTGCGATCTTGCGGCGGAACAAACAACCAGCGATTAAAATTAATCACATCAGGTTCAACGAAAAAGTTATTCCCTTTGCTCACGTAGCGCCCCACAAATTCTTTGAAGGAGCTGCTAATTAATTTTTCCAGCTTTGCTTCCAGCTGATCTTTGCTGTTGCTAGTGATCTCAACTTGAACTCGGTCGTCTGGTAATACGCGCAGCATTTGCTCGGGGTCGAGAAAGGCTTCACGTCCGTCATCCAGAATGACAAAGCCAAAGCGTTTGGTGGTACTGCGTACGGTGCCTTGAGCTATATCTTTTTGGGAGACTAATGTGGTTTTTAATTGAGCTAATTGCTGCAGTGCAGAGTTATTGAGCATGAGGACAACTTAATCAAAGAAATAATGGGCGGAATCATAACAGCATTTAAGAGTGGCCAGAACAAAAAGGCGTTGCGGTTGGCGCGCCTTTTTAGACTTGGCACGATTTATCCAAATTGGTTAGGCGCGGTGAGCTATGATTGTAGTAATATCCGGCGAAGCTTTAATTAATTGATTGTTTTTACAGGTTTTATTGAATGGAAGTATTAAACCAGCTCATGCTGTTCGGTGGTGCGCTGTTCATCATCAGCATTCTTGCCAGCACGCTTTCGCCGCGTATGGGCATGCCGCTGCTGTTGATGTTTTTGATCATCGGTATGTTTGCAGGCGAGGATGGTTTTTTAGGTATTCATTTTCAAAATGTAAAAGCGGCTTATTTCATGGGCACGCTTGCGCTCGCAGTGATCCTGTTTGATGGCGGTTTGCGTACCGAGATTCATCTCTTCCGCGTGGGGCTACGCCCCGCACTTTCACTTGCCACATTAGGTGTGGTGATTACCGTTGGCGTTTGTGGAGCACTGGCTGCCTGGATTCTTGGGCTTTCCTGGGTTCATGGTTTTTTGCTGGGTGCAATCGTCGGCTCTACGGATGCTGCTGCAGTATTTTCCGTATTGACCATGCAGGGGCTTACGCTGAAATCCCGTGTGGGCGCGACTCTTGAGATCGAATCGGGTCTTAATGACCCCATGGCAGTTTTCCTCACCATCATGTTTGTGGAAATGCTATCCCACAAAACCGGTTTCAATTGGCTGATGTTGGGTGATTTTGTTTGGGAAATGGGCGCGGGTTCTATCGTCGGTATAGTTGGCGGTCGAATTTTGGCTTATTCGGTAGAGCGTTTGCAGCTTAGCCCCGGCTTGTACCCGCTGTTGGCGTTATTTGGAGGTGTGTTTATTTTCGGTCTGGCTGCGGTGATACACGCTAGCGGTTTCCTCGCGGTCTATCTTGCAGGCCTTATGGTGGGTAATCGCGTATCCCGTGGATTGTTCAATATTCAGCGTTTTCACGACGGTATCGCGTGGCTGGCCCAGATTAGTTTGTTTTTAATGCTGGGTTTGTTGGTTTCACCGCACCGATTGGTGGAGTACGCATCTAGTGCGTTGCTCGTTGGTGTTTTACTGATGTTTGTCGCTCGGCCACTGGCGGTTTGGTTGTGTCTATTGCCGTTCCAGTTTTCTTGGCAGGAAAAAACGTTTATTAGCTGGGTAGGGCTGCGTGGCGCGGTTCCTATTGTATTGGCCATGTTTCCGTGGCTGGCCGGGATACCGGAGTGGAATTTCTTCTTTAACATCGCCTTCTTTATCGTGTTGATATCCCTGCTGGTACAGGGCTGGACAGTCGGCCCCATGGCTAAGTGGCTCAACCTTAATGTGCCGACGAGCAGCTCCCGCGTTCAGCGTGTGGAGCTGGGTGTGCCGGGGCAAGTGGGTCACGAGTTTGTAGGTTACAAATTGGCGGCGGGTAGCCCTGCGTTGCGGCGTACCGTGGGTAATTTGAATTTGCCGGGCAAAGTTCAGCTTTTATGTTTGCTGCGCGAAGGCCAGCCGGTGGCGCTGGTACCAGAGCAAAAGCTGTTGGCTGACGACCATATTTTCTTGTTGAGTTTACCGAACGAATTGGAAACGCTCGATAAAATGCTGGTGGGTATGCAGGAAAATGAACGGATTTCTGCACAGGCATTCTTCGGTGAGTTTGTGCTCACATCGCGTGCCAAGTTGGCAGATCTCAGTATGGTTTACAACTTTCCGGTGCCCCCTGAAATGGCCAACTGGAGTATCGCCCGTTATATTTTAAGCAAGTATCGCCAGCCGGTAGTGGGCGACAGGGTGACCTTGGGCCAGGTGGAGTTTGTGGTTTTGTCCATGCGTAATAAGCGTTTGATCAAAGTGAGTTTAAAGCTCAACAAATAAAAGCCACTATTACACCAATATTGGCGTAGCAAATCTGTTCACCTCGACTAAGCTACTAGGGAAGATTTTAATGAAAATGGATAGGAGCTTTTCAAATGGCTTGGTACGCAAATCTTTCATTTCGGTGGAAGCTGGGAATTCCGCTAGCGGTATTGGTGATTTTATTTTTGTATATTGGCCTCTACTCGGTGCGCTCCAGCGGTATCTTGGCTAAAAATGCAAAAACTATTGCGAAGGTAAATCTACCCGAGATACAGCTATTGATTCAGGCTGATCGCGATATGTATCAAGCTTTGACCGCCGAGCGAGCGCTCTTATCTCCGAATTTAACTTCGCAACAAATCAGCACATTCCTTAAAGAGCACGCGGACAATCTCAAGCAAGCGCATGACCGTGCTTTAAATTCTATCGAAACCTCTGACACGTCTACGCAAGCTGAGCAACAAGAATATCTGCGTTATTTACAGGCATGGCAGTCTATTTCTGAATCCATTGTCAAAAGTGCCAGTGGTGCGGACGATGCAACCCGTGCGACTTTGATCGGTAGGTCTTTAGGGGAGAGTTTTGAGGCCTTTTCAAAAGCGCGCAGTTTTCTCGACGAGTTGGAAGAGAAACGTTTAAAACATGTTGATGACTTTACGCTAAAAATTGACTCCAACAGCAGCTCAATCGCTCACCAACTTCTTGCGCTTCTTGTTTTGGGAACGATTTCTACTGCTGCTGCGGCCTTCTTTTTACCTTTGTTGGTAACGGTCCCGCTGCAGGAGATTAGCGATCGCATCAAAAATATCGCTGCAGGCGACGGCGATTTAACAATCCGTATTCATATCGATCGCAATGATGAGTTGGGTGAGCTAGCCACTCATGTAAATCGATTTATGGATCAGCTGCAGGATTTAATTCGTCAGGTTCGCAGTAATACGAATGAAGTTTCATCAGCAGCAGAAGGCTTGCTTGAGGTGTCCAGCAATAGCCAGCGTGCTGCCGATGATCAGTGCCAAGCGATTACTATGGTGGTAACAGCGGTTAATGAATTAACAATGGCTATTCAAGAGGTGGCACGTAATACCAGTAACACCGCGCAAAGCACCAAAGATGCGAATCGAATAGCTGAGCAGGGACAAGAGCGTGTGCGCATTGCGGTTAATCATGTGCAAGGTTTGTCGGGCCACGTTACCCAAACGGCGGCTGCAATGGTTAAGTTGGAAGATGAAGCTAAAAATGTTACATCAGTGATTGATGTCATTCGCGGTGTTGCTGAACAAACTAATTTACTTGCGTTGAATGCTGCCATCGAGGCAGCACGCGCAGGTGAGCAGGGACGTGGATTCGCCGTGGTGGCCGATGAGGTTCGCACGCTCGCGAGCCGCACCCAACAATCAACGGCCGACATTCAGGGGATGCTCAGCCAGTTACAACAAGGCGTACAAAAAGCGGTTGAAGGCATGAATTCCAGCGCGGTGATGACCAGCGAAGCGGTAACCTCTGCCAGCGATGTAAGCTCGTCCTTGTCAGGCATTGGTGTGGCGGTGCAGTCAATTACCAATATGGCGATTCAAATAGCCACCGCTGTGGAGGAGCAAAGCAGCGTGACTGCCGAAATTGACCGTAATCTGGTTGAAATCAACCAATTGGCGATGACTAACTCGGAAGGTGCGGCGCGCACTGCGGTAGCAAGTCAGCATTTAAGCCAACTCTCATCTAGCCTGCGCGATAATTTACGGCGATTTAAAGTGTAAGTTTTGTAAAAAAGCCCCTTGGTGCATGGCATCAAGGGGCTTTTTTATGGGGGCTATCTTGATAACTGCCGGCTCTAAATAGGCAATTGAGTGGTGTATTTAATCTGCTTTAAAGAGAAGGTTGAATGGATGCTACCTACGTTGGGGAGCTTTAATAAGGTTTTACGCAAGAGCTGCTCGTACTCCTCCACGCTATTAATCACAATCTGTAATACATAATCCTTGTCGCCACTGGTGGAGTAGCACTCCACAATTTCCGGTATTGATTGAACCGCCGCTTCAAAAGCGCTCAACGCCTCCTCGTCGTGGTTTTTGGCGGTTACGAACGCATGTACTCTCACCCCTAAGTCAATCTTCTTAGCGTCCAGCAAGGTTACTTTGCCGCGAATAACCCCTTCGGTTTCCAATCGCTTCAGACGACGCCAGCAGGGGGTGTGGGACAAACCAATGAGGTTGCCCAAATCCGCCATCGAGAAATCTGCATTCTCCTGAAGAGCGCGTAAGATCTTGCGGTCGTATTCGTCGAGTTCTACCTTGGAAGCCATTATTTTTAACCTTCAATTGTAATTATGGCCGTGATTGTAGGATGAAAGTTCTCGCTATACAACGTAACGAGGACAAATTTAAATCGTCTTTACTCGGATGCACCATCATCGAACCTAAGTGTTACCCTGCGGGCGTCAGGTGTGTAAAGACCCCCATGTACTTATCCAAAACTGCCTTTGGGTTGTGGTTGGACGCTTGGCCGTGTATCTTAACGCCTTTTTTGACCAGCACTTTTTGTGCGCGCGTTGGCATTTACAAGGTGGTTCCTCAGAGGCCTAAAAGCGCTGCGGGTACCCGTATATTTTTGAGGAGCAATCCGTAATGAGAGTGATTTTGTTAGGCGCACCTGGTGCAGGTAAGGGTACCCAGGCGCAGCTGATCATGGAGAAATTTGGTATTCCACAGATTTCTACCGGAGATATGTTACGCGCAGCGGTTAAAGCAGGAACCCCTTTAGGCTTGCAAGCCAAAGGCATTATGGAAGCAGGTGGGTTGGTGTCAGATGATTTGATTATCGCCCTTGTGAAAGAACGAATTCTTCAAAGTGACTGTAACAACGGTTTTTTGTTTGACGGCTTTCCGCGCACCATTCCGCAAGCGGAGGCATTGTTAGATGCAGGTGTAAATATCGATCACGTTATAGAAATTGACGTAGCAGATGAAGAAATCGTTGCTCGCCTGAGTGGCCGCCGTGTGCATGAAGCGTCCGGGCGTGTTTATCACATTGTTCATAACTCGCCGAAGGTAGCGGGTCATGATGACATTACCGGCGAGCCGTTGGTGCAACGCCTTGATGATCAGGAAGAAACTGTGCGTAAACGTTTGAATGTTTACCACGCGCAAACCAAACCTTTGGTTGGTTTTTATCAAAGCCTCGCCGCAAGCGGGACTAAAAATGCTCCCAAATACACGCGCATTGACGGCGTTGGCAGTGTTGATTCGATTCGCAAACAATTGCTCAGTGTCTTGAGCTAAGGCTTGCGAGTTTGTAACAATGAATAGGCTCCCAGTGAGCCTATTTTTTTATCGCTATTTTTTGAATGTACAACACTATGACCACAATTTTAGCGCTCGATGCCTCAACCGACGCTTGCTCTGTCGCTTTATCTTGCAATGGCGATACCACTCATATTTTTGAACTGGCGGCAAAAAGCCACACGCAACGCTTGCTGCCTATGGTGGATGAAATTCTCCGTTCTGCGAATTGTAGTCTTCACGATGTAGATGCAATTGCCTTTGGCCGTGGGCCGGGCTCCTTTACAGGCTTGCGTATTTGTATGGGTGTTGTGCAAGGCTTGGCGTTTGGGGCCAATCTTCCAGTCGTTCCCGTTTCCACCTTGCAAACCATGGCGCAAGGTTATGCGAGCGAGAATCCGCAAAATTCCATTCCTTTATTGGTTGCCCTCGATGCACGCATGGATGAAATTTATTGGGGTTTGTATAGCGCACATCAATCTCCTGTTCTGCTTAGTGAAGAACATGTGATGAAGCCTGCAGCGGTTTGCGAGCAAACCATTGTGGAAAGTTTGAATAAACAATTCATTGCCATTGGGCCCGGTTGGCACTATTCCGATTTGCAGCCCATTGCTCCTGAGATTATTGTTCAGGATGCGCACCCTAGCGCACAATTTATGTTGCCGATTGCGTTGGAGGCTTTCAATAAAGGCGAAGCAAAATCGATTTTTGATGTGCAACCTGTTTATTTACGCGATTCTGTTTCCTGGCAAAAACGCCAACGCATTCGCACACAACCGGTTTAATGAAGCGGAAGGTAAATTATGTCCTCAGTACTGACTCAAACAGAATTTAATCAGCAATTATTAAATTTTATCCAGTCATCTCCAACGCCTTTCCATGCGACACATTCAATCGCAACACGTTTGTCGCTCGCAGGTTTTATTGAGCTGGATGAAGGAGCAGCTTGGAGTTTGCAGTCAGGCAAGCGTTATTTTATTAAGCGCAATGATTCTTCCATTATCGCTTTTGTGTACGGTAAAAAAAGTTTACTTGAAACGGGTATTCGCATGTTAGGTGCGCACACCGATAGCCCCTGTTTAAAAGTAAAACCCCAACCGGAATTGAACCGAAAAGGGTATTTGCAGTTGGGCGTCGAAGTTTATGGCGGCGCATTGCTCGCGCCTTGGTTTGATCGTGATTTATCGCTCGCGGGTCGCGTTACTTACAAAACAGCGGAAAATACAGTTGCGAGTGCTTTAATCGACTTTAAACAAGCTATTGCAACGATTCCAAGCTTGGCAATACATTTAGATCGTGAAGCGAATAATAGCCGCAGCATTAACCCTCAGCGCGACATAGTTCCAGTATTGCTACAGTTTGCACAAGAGCAATCCTTAACACCCAATTTCAAATCTATTTTATTGGCGCAACTTAAGAAAGACTGCCCTCATATCACTGCAACACAGATTTTAGATTTTGAAGTTAGTTTGTACGACACTCAAGAGCCCGTGTTAATTGGGCTTCAACAAGATTTTATTGCCAGTGCACGGTTGGATAATTTGCTCAGCTGTCTTGTTGGTTTGGAAGCTATTTTGCAAGCCAATGATGAAGTATCCAGCTTGTTAATTTGCACAGATCACGAAGAGGTTGGTAGCACTTCATGTTGCGGAGCTAAAGGCCCCATGCTGCAACAGTTTTTGGAGCGTTTGATTCCTGACACCGAAACTCGCATTCGTGTTATTGAAAATTCGCTGATGATTTCCGCCGACAACGCTCACGGTGTTCACCCCAATTTTATAGATCGCCATGACGAGAACCATGGCCCCTTGTTGAATCGTGGCCCGGTTGTAAAAATCAATGCAAATCAGCGGTACGCCACCACGAGTGAAACCAGCGGTTTCTTTCATTTATTGTGTGAGCAGCACCAAGTTCCTGTGCAAGTATTCGTTGCGCGAACGGATATGGGTTGCGGTAGTACCATTGGGCCTATAGTTGCATCCGAGGTGGGCGTTAAAACGATTGATGTAGGTGTGCCTACTTTTGCAATGCATTCCATTCGCGAATTAGCGGGTGTGGCCGATGCACATTATCTGTATCAAATTGCTACTGCTTTTTACCAGTATCCCTCTGCTATTCGCTTTATATAAGTGATTTTTAGCGGGAAATTGCTCAGCTCCACTAAAGACTCCACATTTTCGATGCCCTGAACTTTAGTTTTGGGCTTTTGTCCGAATTGAGTGTGACCCAGCGCTAGAACTTGAAAAGTCACACCTACTGATAATTCATCGGCTGTTTATAATTCATCAGGAAATCGCAGAGCTTGTGCATGGCGCATGAAACAAGGCTTCTTAATGTATAAATAGGCGTCACTATGAAGGTGTCACTCGAACTATTGGCGAGATTCTCGCCGTTCAATACGCTGGCTTATGACTATCTCTCCAAAGTAATGGAGAAGGCGACCCTTAAGGAGTACACGAAAGGTACTATTATTTTTAAGCGGGGCCGCGAACTTCATGAATCATTTTATTTGGTCAGTGGTGCCGTTGATTTAATTGACTCGCAGTTCGCCGTTACGTCGATTAGTAGTAGCGATGAGCTGCACAAAGTTTCTATTAACACCAGTTCTCCCACAAAAGTTTCTGCAGTCGCAAAATCAGAGGTTGTTATCTTATCGGTTGAAACTGATTTTTCAGATTTAGTGCTGGCATGGAGTGAAAGCGGTACTGAACACGCGCAAGATAAAGCTGAAGATTCAGAGTTTGAACCAGCAGAGGAGGGCGATTGGATGTCCAGCCTTTTGCAATCTCCATTTTTCAACAAGATTCCCCCCGGCAATATTCGCCAACTTTTTTTGCGCTTCAAAACACAAAAAGCCGCTGTAAATGAAATCATCATTAAAGAAGGTGAGCGTGGTGATTTTTTCTATGTGCTTGAAGCGGGAAGTGCAAAGGTACTTGATAAGCAAGGAAACATTTTAGCGGCTTTGCGCCCCGGCGATTACTTTGGGGAAGAGGCCTTGGTGGGTGATACCACTCGCAATGCCACGGTGCAAATGCTTACGCCCGGTAAACTCATGTGCCTTGAGAAAAACGATTTTCTCACCTTGCTGCAAGAGCCGGTTCGTCGTTTTATTACCTACGAAGAACTCCTGAAATCCAATGAGCGCCAAGTTGCTTATCAAATTATTGATGTGCGCCTACCGCTTGAGCGCCGTTTCCAATCGGTGCCCCATAGCCGCAATATTCCACTCAGCCAACTTCGCAAATATTTATCCAGCCTCGATTTGTCTCAGGTATACGTGGTGACGGATGACGCCGGTCGCCGAGCCGACGTAGCTGCTCAGCTTTTAAATCAAGCGGGGTACGAAACCCTGATTTTGCAAGACGCCAGCCTCCATCAAGCCGCAAATCATTAGGGGCACTGCTGTTTGGCAGTGTAGATAGGCACGTGTCAGCAGGCACCAGTCAAATCCTTTGTAGAAAAGCGCTATGGTTGGCGCTTCTCTGTATAATGGCGCCTCGTTTAATTCCCTCAGTAAAAATGTAGAAGTGCAACGATGAGTAAGCAACGTGTTCTTACCGGTATTACAACAACCGGAACGCCTCACTTAGGTAATTATGTGGGCGCAATTCGTCCTGCGATTAACGCGAGTGAGCGTGCAGATGTGCAATCCTTTTATTTTCTCGCTGATTTTCACGCGCTGATCAAATGTCACGACCCCGCTTTAGTTCACCAATCGACTCGCGAAATCGCGGCAACTTGGTTGGCGCTGGGCTTAAATACTGATAATGCAATTTTTTACCGTCAATCCGATGTGCCGGAAATTCCCGAGCTGTGTTGGATGCTTACTTGTATGGCTGCCAAAGGTTTGATGAACCGTGCTCACGCGTACAAAGCATCGGTAGATGCAAACGTTGCTGCCGGTGAAGACCCGGATTTTGGTATTACCATGGGTTTGTATTCGTACCCTATTTTAATGGCGGCCGACATTCTGATGTTTAACGCTCACAAAGTACCGGTGGGTAAAGATCAAATTCAGCATATTGAAATGGCGCGCGATATTGGCGCCCGCTTCAATCACCATTTCGGTGAGCACTTCGTTTTGCCTGAAGCATTAGTGGACGACAATGTTGCCGTGCTTCAAGGTTTGGATGGCCGCAAAATGAGTAAGAGCTACGGCAACACCATTCCGCTATTTTTGCCCGAAAAGCAGCTTAAAAAATCGATTAATAAAATCGTGACAAATTTACTGGAGCCAGGCCAACCCAAAGATGCGGATACATCAACCGTGTTTCAAATTTGGCAAGCCTTTGCAACGCCGCAGCAAGCCGCGGATATGCGCCAAGCATTTGCTGAGGGGATTGCGTGGGGTGAGGCTAAGAAGCAATTGTTTGATTTAATAAATGAGCAAGTGGGTGAGGCGCGCGAAAAGTATGAAGCTTTGCTCGCTAACCCATCGCACATTGAAGAAGTATTACAAGCCGGCGCTGAAAAAGCGCGAGCACACAGTAAACCCTTTTTAGAAAAAGTGCGTGCTGCAGTAGGAATCAAAAAGATTCAATAAGTGGAGTGCAATAAAAAAACCCGTTGTTGATAGCAGCAACGGGCTTTTTTATTGCTTGAAACTAAAACAACGCGTGTTCCAAGATAATTGGACTCAGCTTATTCCGGCAAGAACAGTGTGAATACCGCTCGTGAGTTGTCTTAGATCGTGTTCATTAATAATAAACGGCGGCATTAAGTAGACCAGTTTGCCAAAGGGCCTTACCCAAATCCCACGTTCTACAAATTTTGGTTGCAGCTCAAAGACGTTTGCAGGTTCTTTTAATTCCACCACGCCAATTGCACCCAAGACGCGTACATCGGCGACAGCCGCAAGCGAACGGCATGTCTCAAGTTCTTCTTTTAATTGTGCTTCGATTCGTGCAACATTTTTTTGCCAATCGTTTTTTATCAGCAAATCAATGCTTGCATTGGCGGCGGCACAGGCAAGTGGATTCGCCATAAAAGTGGGGCCGTGCATAAAAACGCTACTCGAGCCTTTGCAAATGCCATCGCTCACTTTATCGTTGCACAAGGTTGCCGCAAGTGTAATGTAGCCACCGGTGAGGGCTTTACCAATACACATAATATCGGGGCTGATATTAGCGTGTTCGCACGCGAATAATTTTCCGGTACGGCCGAAACCTGTGGCAATTTCATCAGCTATTAAAAGCACATCCAGTTGAGTACAGAGTTCGCGTACACGTTTTAGAAATACGGGTGAATAAAAGTGCATGCCACCAGCGCCTTGTACAATCGGTTCAAGAATAACGGCTGCAATTTTCTGGCGGTTGCGATGTAAAAGTTGTGAAAAGTTTGCGAAGCTTCGCTCATCAAATTCTTCGTCGAATTTGCAGCTAGGTGCCTCTGCAAACAGGTGGTGCGATAAACTCTGATGAAACAAATGATGCATACCAGAGTGTGGATCACATACAGACATAGCACCAAAGGTATCGCCGTGATAACCCTGTTTAAGCGCTAAAAAAGTTGTTCGTTGCGCTTGGCCTTGCGAATACCAATATTGAATTGCCATCTTCATGGCGACTTCAACGGCAACTGAACCTGAATCTGAAAAGAAAACTTTATTGAGGCCAGCGGGCGTAATATCGACCAAGGTCTTTGCAAGTTTTGCTGCAGGTTCATGCGTAAAGCCTGCAAACATGACATGCGCAACCTGATGCAGCTGATCTGTAATCGCTTTGTTAATGGCAGGGTGGTTGTAGCCGTGTAGAACGCTCCACCATGATGACATGCCATCAATTAATTTTTTACCGTCAGCGAGTTCGATATGAACGCCCTGTGCACGGCGAACGGGAAAAACAGGCGATGGATTTGTAAAAGACGTGTAAGGATGCCAAAGATATTCGCGATCAAATTCGCTTAATTGTGTGGTTGACAGCATAGCGTACTCATTGGTGAATTTTAGCGGTCTGCGAAACACGCAAACCTTTATGCCTATTATAGTTTTTAGCGTGCAAGCGTATAGCGATTTCTAGTGATTTAGCGACAGAAAACGAAAAATGAATTGAGCCAATGCGAATTCACATTGGCTTTGGTGGTATAGCTCGGGGCGACATGGCTATAGTGCTGTGAAATGAACGAAGATGATTTATTTGAAACGGATGATTAAATCTTTTTGTTTTTGGGCAAGGTCCGCGATTTCATAACTTAAGCGATCAGCTTCATTAACTTGTGATTGGGACTCGTCGGAAATGTGCGAAATCTTGTTGGTGTTTCGCTCTATTTCCCTTGCCATAGAGGACTGTTCTTCAGCCGCTGTCGCAATTTGGTGGGACATCTGATCAATAGTATTCACAGAATTGGCAATCGCAGTAAGCGCATTGCGCACATTGCCCATTTCATCCACGCTGCGGTCTGCGAGTGTTCTGCAGTTATCCATGTTGGCGCTGGCTGCGGCGGTGGCTTTACCGAGGTTGCCAATAATTTCCTGAATATCGCCTGTAGATTCTTGTGTACGTTGGGCTAGGTGACGCACTTCGTCTGCTACAACTGCGAATCCGCGGCCTTGCTCGCCTGCGCGTGCCGCTTCAATTGCCGCATTAAGCGCCAACAAATTAGTTTGCTCGGCAATGCCGCGAATCACATCTACAACGCTTGCGATTTTGCCGCTGTCCTCACTGAGCTTGCTCATCACTTGGCCTAAATTTGCCACGGTTCCCGACAGATCCGATATTGCATTATTTGCTACGGAAATAACTTGTTTGCCTTGCGCAACTTCATTGATTGCCATGCTGGTTGCGGTAGATGTTTTCGTTGCACCTGCAGCCACTTCTTGGACGGCGAGTGACATCTGTTGCATGGCATTGGCAACACTTGCAGTCTCTTGTTGCTGGGCGCTAATGCCTGTGCTTGTTTTACGCGCTTGCTCGTGTGCGGATTTGGACGTTAAGTACATTTCGTAGGCGGATTCACCGAATCTCCCCAGAGCCGTACGCAAGCGTGCTTTGCTCGCAATTTGCGCCAGCATTATTTCACCTTGAGGATCACAACGGCCGGTGTAAATGTAAGCGGCAATGGGGTCGTTGATAACGTTGCGCGCTTCATTTAATGCGTTAGAAAGTCCGTTCAAATGAAATTGGTGAGCGCTAAAACCTACAATAGCCGAAATAACCACTAGACCGAGAAAAATGCCCATTGACAAGGGGCCAACCAAAAAAGAACCAACTCCTGTCAAGATGAGACTAACCAGAGAAACCGATAAAAATTTACCCCACTTGCCCCACATTTTTTGCGACCAAGGATAAGCGGGCTGCCCCTGATTGATTCGGGAGTAGACGGTTTCTGCGCGCTTAACCCATTCGCTGTCTGCCCTCACTCGAACAGATTCGTAACCGACCACCTCTCCTCGTTCGTGGACGGGGGTCACATAGGCATCAACCCAATAATGATCGCCGTTTTTACAGCGGTTTTTAACAATGCCCATCCAGGGTTTGTCGGATTTTAGGGTTGACCAGAACCCTGCAAATACAGGTACAGGCATGTCAGGATGACGCAAAATATTGTGAGGTTCGCCGAGTAATTCATCACGTGTGTATCCAGAGACACTGCAAAAGGTATGGTTACAATAAAGAATTGTGCCTTTGAGATCTGAAGAAGAAACGATTTCTTCATTGCTGGGAATGCTGATTTCACGTCCGGTGACTAAGCCGTTGTTTCGCATGTTGGTTCCCTGAATTTGATGTTACGAGTGCTCGATCTCGCCCAACGAAAGCTGAATGGCGGGTTTATCTTAAAGCGTAGCCCAGATTGTTTGTCTTGCTAGGTCAGGATGCTTAAGCACTACGCTGCACAAGGTTATTGTCGGTTTGTTGTAGGTAATTCAGGTTATTAATGAATTGCTGGAGTTGCTGAGCGCGTTCTTGGGGAAGGTCCACAAACTCCAAACTGATTTGTGTGTTGCGATGGGGGGAGCGAAGCAGGCGGAAACTCCGTACTCGGGCTGCGCAGCGTATGCTCAGTTCGTCGCTCAAGCTCAGTTCGCACAGGGGCATTAATGCGCCGTGGCGAAGTTGACCAAGAAGGTTGCCGGGAATACTAACCCGCAGGCCACCGCTCGAAATATCCAACACACTGCCATAGCTAATATCTTGCCCAATAGGGCGAATCTTTACGCCGAGATTGCTTGTCACTGGCGCGCGGCTGAATTGGCGGCGAGGAACATAGCAAGGCTGCTCTGGCAAAGTAATGGCAAAACCGGTTGCGCCGTAACTGCTGCCCCAGGCCAAAATGGGGGAGCTGAAGCTTAACTGTTCACCATTGCGATGGTGGCGCAGGGTAATGTGATCGCCCACATCAAGAAGGTGCTGGCTGGGGAAAAGATCATCTAGCCAGAGAAGCCCGCGTTGGACATCAATGGCAAGTACCAACGTTTGGTAGCTGAGCGTGCTGCCCGCTACTTTTACTTCGATAAGTTGGCGTTGAGTGAGCAACTGCCACAAGGGAAAATATTGGTCAGGGACGGGCTCTTTATTGGGATTTGGGATTTGGGTGACTGTAGCCAAAATGTTTGAGGCTGCAGGTGTTAAAACTGCGGAGGATTTCGATTCCACATTTTTGCTTGCTAGCTTGCGCCACACTGAACTCAACATTGCCATACATATTGACCTGCTAATTTATTTCGCAAGCCTAGTGCTTGCCGCTAATTAGATAAGAGCAAAGCCTGTGCCACGGGTAACTTTGAGGCTTCGTCAGGCGCTGATTCAATGTTTAAGCGAGTCTGCACAAGGCTAGGCGATGAGCTGTGGCAAGGCTTTTCCGCTTGCTGGAAAAATGGGGTAAAAAGTAGACGCTTGATTGCCGTTAGGGTTCCGCTCCCATTCACTATGTTCACCGAGCCATACGTCAAATCCGCTGGTGCCTGATGCGCAAAATCCGTACAATGCGCGCCTTTTCAGCCTTGGCTGAACCCCGTTTCGCCACAGAGTTACACATCCATGAAAGAGTTACACGAACGCCAAGAACGTCTGGAATTTAACAAGTTGCAAAAGCGCCTGCGTCGTTTGGTGGGTACTGCGATTGTTGACTACAACATGATTGAAGATGGCGACAAAGTCATGGTGTGCCTCTCGGGTGGGAAAGACTCATACACCATGTTAGACATATTGCTTAGCTTGCAGAAAACCGCACCTATTAGCTTTGAGATTGTCGCGGTTAATATGGATCAAAAACAACCGGGTTTCCCTGAGCATGTGTTGCCTGAATATCTCACAGCCCTTGGTGTTCCTTTCCATATTATTGAGAAAGATACCTACTCAATTGTTAAGGAAATTATTCCCGAAGGCAAAACCACTTGTGGCCTGTGTTCGCGCTTGCGTCGTGGCACGCTCTACAGTTTTGCGGATGAGATAGGGGCGACCAAAATTGCATTGGGCCATCATCGAGATGACATTATTGAGACCCTGTTTTTGAATATGTTCTACGGTGGCAAACTTAAGGCTATGCCCCCCAAACTCTTGGCTGACAACAAACGCAATATTTTGATTCGCCCTTTAGCGTATTGCAGCGAGGCCGACATTATTGAATTCGCTGAAGCTAAAGGATTCCCGATTATTCCCTGTAATTTATGCGGGTCGCAAGAAAACCTTCAGCGCCAGGTTATTAAAGACATGTTGCACACATGGGAAAAACAATACCCAGGCCGTACCGAAACACTGTTCTCCGCCATTAAAAATGTAACGCCGTCCCAGCTTGCGGATACCGCGCTATTTAACTTCACGGACTTGCGTGCAGATAAAACCGCAGTGCCTGAATCTGAGGATGATAGCTGTGCTACCGTGCAAACCTTTACGCCCGGGACCGGAGTGGTTCAGTATTTAGACGCAAGTGATATTCTGTAAATTCCGCGTTTTCAAATCAGACAATATTGGGTAATAAGGCGATGCTACTTGTTACCCAAGATCCCTCCAATATCTCTTCAAAAGCCACCGAAAGAAACACAAGCTGTTTGTTTTTTGCTCATGTTTTAAAAGGGACACATTTTTTTATACCAAAACGCATCAGAGCGAGAAATAGATTTTAACTGTCATAAATTCAACGTAGACTGCCGCCCGCATCGCAACCAAGCCGACGCGAATCAGATTTACAAAAATTAAAAAAGCCTGAACGGAATTTTAGGGGATAAGGTTTGTCCATATTTGCACAAGATAATGACCATATAATGAGAAGGAATGCCCAATGACATTACCCAGCACTTTCAAGCAACTCTCTCTGGCGAATCGTTTAGGTCAAGCTCTTGAGCTTGCCGTTTGCCACGCCCAGGCCTTTGGTCGTGAATACGTATTTGTAACTACCCTTGCACAACATGCATCTAGCCTTGTGGCGAAAAATGCAGAGCATTTTGCGTTTCAATTGCGTGAACTTTTAAAATTAGATGCGCGCCGTTTTGAAATGGTGGAACTGCGTGGCGATTTGATGAATCCACAATTCTGGCGCTGGCGTTTTGAGTGGGTGGGTAATTCGCCTTTATCAGCGCGTAGCGAATTAGTGATCTCACACAGCCAGCATAATCAAATGCTAAGCTTGCTCAATTTTTCAACGAGTTTGCATGCTGCAACGGCGTAAGTATTTTTAGCGAGTAAAGCTAAATAGAATGTAAAGGCAAAAAAATCCAGACTTAGTCTGGATTTTTTTTGCCGAAGAAAAACAATAACATCAAACCAAGTGCACTCAACAAAACAACGGGCAAACTACCAAATCGCATAAAGGGAGTTGTCCCATCTACCGCAAAAATTTCGCTGCTTAACGCCGTTTGTTCAAATGCGTTGGTTTGTGCGGTGATATTCCCTTTAGGATTAAAAATAGCGCTGGGGCCATTGTTGGTACTGTAAGCATGGTAACGTTGTGTTTCAAGCGCGCGCATTTGTGCCATTTGCATAAATTGGTGGCGGCCCAAGGAATCACCAAACCAACCCAGATTGCTTACGGAAATGAGTAGCTGCGAATCAACAGCATTTTTTGCAATTAAATCAGGGAAGGCAACTTCGTAGCAGACTGAAGGCGCGATCATAAGATCACCTGCCTTTAAGCCATGTTGCTCTTCTGGGCCCAAACTAATAATGGATGTAGGCAAGTTAAAAAATTCAATTAAATTGCGCAGCGCTTCAATAGGAACATATTCACCAAAAGGAACTAACCGGCGTTTGTGGTGAATACCAATCGCTTTGCCAAAGGTTACGACTGAGTTGTAGTAAGTATCTTTCTCTGCGTCATCAAAAATAATACCGGTGATTAAACCTGATTCATTGTCAGAAGCTTTGCGGTTAATTTCGTTGAGAAACGGCAGTGCATCGCTGTAGATACGTGTAATAGCTGCTTCTGGCCAAATAATAATGTTCTTTCCCCACAAGGGTTCGGTTTTTTCACGCAGCACATCCAAGGTGATATCACGAAAATCCGTTTGCCATTTATCTTGTTGATCGATATTGGGTTGAACAATCGCGATACTCGTGGGTGATGTGGAGGTGGTTGTCCATTCAACTTTTTGCAGGGCAAAACCCACAAGCCAAATTACCGCAACTGCGCAACCACCCACCATTAAACGAATGGATTTCTGTGGTTGATAAAGGGTTTGAGCAATAAAGCCTGCGGTTACCGCGCTGATTAAACTCAAACCCATCACACCAATAACCGGTGCCCAACCTGAAAGCCAATTGGTTAAATCTGCATAGCCAATAAACAACCAAGGGAACCCCGTAAGCAACCAAGTACGCAACCATTCGCTCAGCAACCAACACGCTGGGAATGCAACGAGCAAACTTAGCGGATGTTTGCTAAACCAACGGGCAAATGCGCAGAACGGCAAGCTAAAAAATGCCGCCAGAGAAAATACAAAAATAGCAACAAGAAATGCTGCGAGCGGCGCAGGTGCTCCACCAAAACCGCTGATACTCACGTAAACCCAAGAGACACCCACAGCATGCATGCCCACACCAAACCACCAAGAACGCCACCAAACTTTTTTCAGCGATTGATTGTTAATCAGTACCGCGAAAATAACGAGAGCAAAAATACCCAACGGCCAGATATTAAAAGGAGCAAAGCTCAATGGAATTAATCCTCCGCTCATTAAGGCGACTAGGAGTTGTAGCCAGCTGGGCATTTTGTTTAAGCGTTGGATAATGTTAGATGAGTTCATAGAAGGGTAAAAACGTATTAGCAGATTCTGGCGCTAGTAATTTAATGCTATGTCGTCATTCTCGCGTAGCGGGGATCCAGAGTTTGATGTTATTTTTTAACAGCTGGGTCCCCGCTACGCGAGGATGACGACTCCCTACGAAATGTAAAAAATGGCACGATCAAGGAGAAGTGTATTTTGCTTTATAGAACCGTTAACCGCAGTAAATGAATTTGACGATTATCAGAATAGAGCACACGGAACTGAAAGTTCTCGATAACGGCAACCTCGTTGCGTTTGGGGATATGCCCAAACTCTTGCATTAAAATGCCGCCAATAGTGTCGAAATCTTCATCACTTAATTCAGCATTAAAGTGCTCGTTAAACTCTTCAATGGGGGTGAGCGCTTTAATAATGAAATCACTGTCGCTCATGCGCTTAATAAAATTATCGTTCTCTTCTTCGTCGGTTTCGTCTTCAATTTCACCAACGATTTCTTCCAAAATATCTTCAATGGTGAGTAGGCCCGAAATGCCGCCATATTCATCCATCACTAAGGCCATGTGGTAACGGTTTTCACGGAACTCACGGAGCAAAACGTTTACGCGTTTACCTTCAGGAACAATGTTCGCGGTTCGCAAAATACTTTCGAGGTTGAAATTTTCTGTGCCGTTAAGAGCGAGCGGCAATAAATCTTTAGCGAGCAAGATACCTTTGATATCGTCCAGCGTTTCGCCAATAACCGGGAAGCGTGAGTGGCCGGATTCGATAACTTGCGGCAGAAAATCCTGCGGTGAATCGTCTAAACGAATCGCAATGATTTGGGAGCGTGGCACCATAATTTCGCGCGCTTGCAACGACGAAACGTCCAGAGCGCCTTCAATGATGCTTAAGGCATCCTGATCGAGCAATTTGTTATCAGCAGCGTCTTTAATGATTTCCAGCAGCTCATCGCGTGAACGCGGTTCGTCGCTAAACGCATGCAGTAATTTATCCAGCCAGGATTTTTCGTGCTTCTCCGTGTGGCTGCTGTAGTCTTCCGACATCTTGGGTTCCTAAAAAGCTTCTCTAAGGTTTTGCAAAATACTAACTTTCAATTGTTTCAGCATAGGGTGCAGGGAAATTGAGCTGGGTAATAAGGCGGGTTTCGAGAGCCTCCATGACTTCAGCTTCATCGTCTTCCACGTGATCGTAACCCAGCAAATGCAATGTTCCGTGAACCAGCATGTGCGCCCAATGAGCTTCCAAGGTTTTGCCTTGCTCTACTGCTTCGCGTTCCACCACCGGCGCGCACACCACCAAATCGCCGAGCAAGGGTACGCCAACTTCGTCGGGAATATCTGCCGGAAATGACAGCACGTTCGTGGATTTGTCTTTGGCGCGATATTGAAAGTTGAGTTCTTGGCTTTCTTGCTCATCAACAATGTAAACGCTAACTTCCGCTTCGGCTAACTCGTCGCTGTGCAAGGCCGCGGAAATCCACTGCTCAATGTTTTCTATGCTTGGAATTTTTGTGCTGGCGCTATTCACTTCAACATCAATTCGGTACGACATGATTTAGCTCGCCTGATTGTTGTTTGGATTTGATTTTTCAAAAGCCTCGTAAGCTTCCACAATGCGCTGCACTATAGGGTGCCGCACCACATCTTTTGACGTGAAGTGCGTGAAGCTGATACCGGGAATGTTGTCCAAAACTTCCATTGCGTGGCGCAGGCCTGATGCTTGGCCGCGCGGCAAGTCGACCTGTGTTGGGTCACCGGTAATAATCGCGGTAGTACCGAAACCTATACGCGTTAAAAACATTTTCATTTGTTCACGCGTAGTGTTTTGGCTTTCATCCAAAATAACAAACGAATTGTTGAGTGTACGGCCACGCATGAAAGCTAAGGGTGCAACTTCAATGACGCCACGTTCCATTAATTTACCAACGGTATCAAAGCCCAGCATTTCAAAGAGTGCGTCATAAAGCGGGCGCAAGTAAGGGTCAACTTTTTGCGCAAGATCACCCGGCAAAAAACCGAGCTTTTCGCCAGCTTCTACCGCAGGGCGAACCAACAGAATTCGTTCAATTTGGTCTTTGAGAAGCGCTTCAACGGCGCAGGCTACGGCGAGGTAGGTTTTACCTGTACCGGCAGGGCCGATGCCGAAATTAATATCGTTACTTTGAACCGCTCTAACGTAATTCAGCTGATTCCCACCACGCGGCTTGATGGTGCACTTTTTGGTGCGGATCAAGGTAACGCCGTTGGACTCAGTAGCATCCAAATCTGCTTCACGAGTGTTTTCAAAAGGGGTGTTCAGTTTTTCCATAAGGGCTTCAATACCGGAGGTTTGCAAAGCAAGATGAACTTCGTCGGGCGTTAATTCTGTGGATGCCGTTTCGGCGTAGAGATGGCGCAAAAGTTCTGCCGCTGTACTGGCGGGAGTCTGTGCGCCGAGTAGGACAAACTCATTGCCACGGTTGCGGATTTCGATCCCAAAATGCTTTTCAATCTGATGCAAGTGCTGGCCAAGGAGACCACTGAGATTGGCAAGGCGGCGGCTGTCATCGGGTTCCAGTATGAGCTGGATGGGCTTAGTAGTGGTCTTGTCAGAGCTACTTATGTGGCTGTTCAAAGTGTTGGATAAACTCGTGTGGCTGGGATAAAACCAAGACTAAACCATAACGCGGGCTGGATAAAGCAAAAAAATGTAGGCCAAGAAGCGTAGGGCGGCGGAAAAGGGGCTCCAGCCGCCAGCTTTTCATTTATTTACTTGATCCAGTCCTCGTCCAATTCTGATGCGATCAAAACCCCGCGCAAGGAGTTGGTAAGCGCTTCTTCAATGACGATGTCCGCAAACTTGCCGATTAGGTCGGTGTTGTCGCAGCGGAAGTTAACGACGCGGTTGTTTTCAGTACGGCCAGAAAGCTGGCCAGGGTCTTTTTTGGAGTAACCCGTAACGAGAATTCGCTCCGTGTTACCCACCATACGGCGGCTGATCGCCATAGCTTGTTGAATCAGACGATCTTGAAGAATCTTCAAGCGCATTTTCTTAGTTTCTTCGTCGGTGCTGTCTGGCAAATCGGCCGCAGGTGTACCTGGGCGAGGGCTATACACAAAACTGTAAGAGGTATCGAAATCCATTTCCTGAATGAGTTTCATGGTGGCTTCAAAGTCAGCTTCAGTTTCGCCGGGGAAGCCGATGATGAAATCTGACGAGAAGCTAATATCTGGGCGATTCTTCTTAATTCTGCGCAGTTTGGATTTGTACTCAAGCACCGTATGCCCGCGTTTCATGGCCATCAAAATACGGTCAGAACCGCTTTGTACTGGCAGGTGAAGGTGGCTCACAAGCTCTGGCACATCGTTGTAAACATCAATCAGCGAGTCGGTAAATTCCACTGGGTGTGAAGTGGTGAAGCGAATGCGGTCGATACCCTCAATGGCGGCCACACAGGTGATCAGTTCGGCCAAATCCATGGTGGTGCCGTCGCCGTTGTCGCCGCGGAAGGCATTAACGTTTTGGCCGAGCAAGTTCACTTCGCGAACGCCTTGTTTGGCAAGGTGGGCGATTTCGGTAAGTACATCCGCTACCGGGCGGCTCACTTCTTCACCACGGGTGTATGGCACCACGCAGAAGGTACAGTACTTTGAGCAGCCTTCCATAATGGAGACGAAAGCGCTTACGCCGTCTGCGTCGGGCTGCGGCAGGCGGTCAAATTTTTCTACTTCGGGGAAGCTGATATCCACCACTACCGCGCCGTTTGCGCGTTTGGTTTCCATCATTTCAGGCAAACGATGTAAGGTTTGCGGCCCAAAGATCAAATCCACGTGCGGCGCGCGTTTGGCAATGGCTTCGCCTTCTTGGCTGGCCACACAGCCGCCCACGCCAATCACCAAATCTGGGTTTTTCTTTTTGAGGTTTTTCCAGCGGCCCAATTCATGGAACAGGCGCTCTTGGGCTTTTTCGCGGATTGAGCACGTGTTTATGAGGATAACGTCCGCATCTTCCGGGTCTTCCGTTGCCACCATGTTATGGGATTCACCCAACAAATCACGCATGCGCGAGGAATCGTATTCATTCATCTGGCAGCCGTGAGTCTTGATATAGAGCTTTTTGGTGGGTTTTTCGATGGTGGTAGACATGAAACGCGCCTGTTTAAAAACTAGTCAAAAACGAGGCGCGCATTATAGGTTAGTTACGCTGTGAAGCCTATAGCTACGGCCTGTAGATTAGTAGCCGCTTTGCTGCGATTCCAGCTTGCCCATGCGGGAAAGGGCGTGATGCGCCATACCTTCAGCCAGCTGTCTTTCACTGAGAAACACCTTGCCAATGTTTTCTTTTTCCCACAGGCGAGCTTCTTCTTCATCGTGCGTACGGATAATGGTTTCTATTTCCGGGTTTAGTTTGCGAGCAATTTCAACCATGTTACGCAGGTGGAAGGTGTTTGATGTGGCGGCAATCAAGAGGCTTGCATGAGTGATGTGCGCCTGGATAAGAACGTCGGGGTTGGCTGCATCGCCACACACGGCAGCAATTTTCTGGGCACGCAGGCTTTCTACGATCTCACGGTTGGTCTCGGCCACAACGAACGGAATATTGTGCTCGGCAAGTGTTTGGGCGATTCGCTTGCCAACGCGGCCGTAGCCAACCAATACCACTTGGCCGGACAGGTAGGATTCATGGGTGCTATCTGGCAATACCGCCAGTGGATCTGTACGGGCAGCAAATACGCGGGTGAAATCGGTGTTTTTGCCCATCCATTTTTGCAGGGGATTTATCAAGCCAAAAAGCAGTGAATTGAGTGCAATTGAGGCGAGTGCTCCTGCCAAAATCAGGTTTTGGGTTTTGGTGTCCATTAGCCCTAAGTCGATACTTAAGCCTGCGAGGATGAACGAAAACTCGCCAATTTGCGCAAGGCTGGCGCCCACAATTAACGCTGTATTCAAGGGGTAACGAAAGGCTAACACCAAGGCTACGGCAACCAGCGTTTTACCGAACATGATGATGCCAATAACCCCCAAAACCTTAAATGGCTCGTCCACCAGAATTTTAGGGTCAAACAACATCCCAACAGACACGAAAAACAGCACCGCAAAGGCGTCGCGCAGAGGCAGTGAGTCGTCCGCAGCGCGGTGGCTAAACTCGGATTCCCGCAACATCATGCCCGCAAAAAAGGCACCGAGCGCAAAGGAAACATCAAATAACATGGCCGAGCCGTAGGCTACACCCACAGCTGTTGCTATCACGCACAGGCTGAAAAGCTCGCGCGAGCCCGTACCTGCAACGGCCCAAAGCAATTTGGGTAGAAGGCGTTTGCCCACAACCAGCATAAACACAATAAACGCGGTGACTTTGCCAAGCGTTATTGCGATGGTCATGGCCAGGCCGTGTTCACCACCCCCGTGATGAACATCTGTTGCTGTGTGGCCGCCGAGTAAGCTGGCGATTGGTGGTAACAACACGAGTACTAACACCATCACCAAGTCTTCAACCACAAGCCAGCCCACGGCTATGCGGCCGTTGATGCTGTCCAGAACGCCTCTTGCCTCCAAGGCTTTGAGTAATACAACGGTGCTCGCCACCGAAAGCGCTAGACCAAAGACGAAAGCTTCACCTAAGGGGAGATCCCAAAAGTAGCCAGCGCCAGCACCCATTAAGGTGGCGAGCAAAATCTGCGCGAGCGCACCGGGTATTGCTATGCGTTTAACGGAGAGTAAATCGGCAATGGAGAAATGAAGCCCCACTCCAAACATAAGTAACATGACGCCAATTTCAGCGAGCTGACCGGCAAGACCAACATCGGCGACAAAACCTGGTGTAGTGGGGGCGACAATAATGCCTGCAACGAGATAGCCCACCAATGGTGGCATGCGCAGGCGGGAGGCGAGAAAGCCGAAGATCATGGCTAGCCCGAGGCCTGCGGCGATAGTCGTGATCAGACTGATGTTGTGCGGCATGTTCAACCCATTCTGTTGGCTTCGGTCAGCGCACTATAGAGGTCAAAAATAACGCGACGCAATCTTTTAAAACATTACTTAACTTTTTTGTACGCCGATAAAGCGCTTAAAAAATTAAAGATGGGCCAAAAATTGCTGTTCTTTGGGTAACTCTACAAGAAGATTCTTTTGGCTAAATGGGCATACGAATTCCAAACGGTAGGCCAGCAGTTGTAGCCCGCATTTTGCTTTGGTGCCGTAGACTTTGTCGCCCACAATCGGGTGCCCGATATTGGCTAAATGGCGGCGAATTTGGTGTTTACGGCCTGTTTCAATGTGAACATCGAGCAGCGTGCTGGTTTCGTTTACCCCGAGCTTTTTAATGTGTGTGATGGCCGATTTGCCATCTAATTCGTAAGAGAGCGTCATCCCTTGTGCAGGAAGTTCGCAATCATCAATTACCCAAGCTTGATAATGTTTTTTGATATCGCGCCCTTGAAACAGTGCAGATAATTTTGCCGCGCTCTTACTCTCGTGCGCGATGATCATGAGGCCTGCGGCGTCGGCGTCTAAACGGTGAACCAAAAAACACTCGCGTTGGCTTTTGCCGTGCGTGTATTCACCATTCACCTCCACCCACCGTAAAATACTGCAGTGGTCGCCCCATTGCGAACCTTGCGCAAGCATACCAGCGGGCTTGTACCAAATACTGTAAACTTCCGCATCGTAAATTAAGGTGGCGTGTTCAGGCTTACGGGCAAGAACTTGTTCATCGTAAAAAAATTGAATGACTGAACCCTTCAGCAACATTTTGGTGGCGCGTCGCAAGCGCAAGGTTTTACCTTTTAGCGTCCACCAAACGGCGCCTTTGTTCATCGCATCTTTAATTCGCTGTTTGGAAAGCCCCGTCCCCTGCGCCAATAAATCCAGTGCGGTTTGTTCAGCTTGAGTAACGGTGAACTCGTATTTTTGCGGTATGTCGAAAGCACTTTCAGTCATTAAAATCTTCTGGATTTAGTCGTTAATACAAGAGAGAAAAATTGTGGCAGAAAAGCCAACTATTCATAAATTAAATCTTACGCTGTCGAATATGGATACCCATGTTTACGGCGATTACAACCTGACGATTGCACTTCATCCCTCAGAGACGATTGAGCGCATGATGGTGCGTATTCTAGCCTTTTGTTATCGCGCTGCGGAAAATTTAACCTTTACGCGAGGCCTTTCGGCGACTGAAGAACCCGAATTATGGTTAAAGCATGACAACGGCACCATTCTTGAGTGGATTGAAGTAGGTCAGCCATCGCCTGATCGCCTTAAAAAAGGGTGTAGCCAATCCGCATCAGTAAAAGTATTCAGTTACGGTCGCGGCTTGGATATGTGGTGGAAAACCAACGCGGCGGCGATTAAGCCTTTGCCTAAAGTAACCACATTTTATTTTGAAGCGGAAGAGCTACATGCTTTGTGCGAACTTGCCGATAAAACTATGACTTTAACCGTTACGATCACTGAAAATATCGCTTACGTTGCCAGTGCCACGCAAAATGTTGCGGTGACTTTGCGCGAAATGGACGAAATGAGGTAGTGGTATGAATATCGTTGACATTAATTTGGAAAACGCCCAGCAATATTTGATTGAAGAATCCTTTAATCGCCCAGTGTTGATTGATTTTTGGGCGGACTGGTGCGCGCCCTGTAAAAGTTTAATGCCTATTTTGGAAAAGCTTGCCAAGGAATATGCAGGCGCTTTTTTGCTGGCGAAAGTGAACGCAGATGAAATGGGAATGATTTCATCACAATTTGGCGTGCGCAGTTTGCCTGCTGCAATGCTCATGAAAGATGGTCAACCCATTGATGGTTTTGCAGGCGCCTTACCCGAAAAAGAAGTACGCACACTTTTGGAAAAGTATTTACCAAAACCTTGGGAGAAGTTAGTTAACGAAGCTCAAGCTTTTATCATGGGCGGTGATTTCAATTCAGCGATTCCGCTTTTGCGTCAAGCCTATGAAGAATCTAAACAAGATTCGGCCATTGCATGTTTGCTGGCGCAATGTCATTTGGAATTGAACCGCATCGACAATGCGGAAGCGATTTTGGCCAATATAAAAATGGCCGATCAAGATGCGCACTATGAACAGCTTAAAGCGCAAATTGAGCTTAAAAAGCAGGCCGCAAAAACACCTGAGTTAGTGGCACTCGAAGCCGCACATGCCAATGATCCAGATAATGTACAAATTGCCTACGAGCTAGCCATTCAATATCACGCCGAGGCTGCGCACAGGCCTTCGCTCGAACAGTTGATTGGAATTTTACGTAAAGATCGCAATTTTGCTGAGGGGGCGGCGAAAAAGACATTTATGGATATTTTGGCGGCTTTAGGTAAGGGTGACCCACTCGCTATTGAGTTTCAGCGCAAATTATTTACGTTGCTTTACTAGTTTTAGCCGAGTCCTAAATAGTTATGCGAGTGAAACCTCGGTAAACTAACGCTCTACGGATATGCTTTAGTTCAAGTTGAATGCAATCCTATCGAACCTTGACAGCGCTGTTTTGGATGCGCGCTTTGCACAATGGCTGTCACAGTCTTACCGGTTTTTTGAGGATTAAATGAAGTTATTTTGCCAATTAATTGCCATTGTGACATTAGGTTGCTTGCTTAACGCATGTGATTCTCACAAGGATGCAGTTAACGCTACGCAACTGCCTGCGTTTGTGGCCCAAAAAGGTGCGGTATACACCATCACCCAAGGACAGACACGTTTGGATATTAACGCCGACATTGGGGGGCGCATTAGTTCGCTCAAAATTGATGGTGTTGAACTACTACTTACTGCCGATAAGGCAGGTAACTCCGTGTGGGGTAGTACTTTTTGGTCAAGCCCACAAAGCGAGTGGAGTTGGCCACCTATTGATGTGTTAGATACGGCTCCTTATAAAGTTAGCGTAACCAATGATCGTATTGTGTTCACCAGCAAAACTGATCCGGGTACGGGCTATCAGTTTATGAAAAGTTATGGCGTTAATGCGGAAAAAAACTGCATCAGTATTATTTATTCCATCTACAACAAATCGAACGTGGAAAAAAACGTAGCCGGTTGGGAAGTTACCCGGTTTCGCCCAACAGGCATGGCATTTTTTCCACAAGGTAATACTGATAGTAACAGTGGTATTTTTTATCCCCTCGCTGTTGAGCACGTGGGCGATTTAACCTGGGCGGAGTATCGCCCAAAAACGCTTCTGCAAAATCACCACAAGTTGATGACGGATGGAAAAGAAGGTTGGGTTGCGTATACCAATGCTGGAAAAATATTAATTAAAGAATTTGCGGATGTACCCGTTGAACTGATTGTTGCGGGCGAGGGTGAAATTGAATTGTTCGCCAACTACGAAAAAACCTTTTGGGAAATTGATCAGCAAGGTGTTATGACAAAGCTCGCACCCGGCGAGCATTTGGACTGGGAAGTACGTTGGCATACTCGCTCATTACCTGCTTCCGTGCCAGCTACCTTGGGTAGTAATGATCTTGTCAATTATGTGCGCGGCGTGTTGAACGGTAATCAGTAATTCAACAGCCATTTTTCAAAAACAAAAAAGCCGTATTTTAGAATACGGCTTTTTTGTTTTTAGAATCATGAAAAGTTAGCGGCGATTTTTGCGGGTTTTTAAGCGGCGTATGCGGTCGGCCTCTTCTTTTTCTTTGGCTTTGATGTCATCAGCAATTTTTGCATCGATGACTTCTTTTGTTGTCATTTCTGGCGTTTCAAAGGTAATTCGACCAAGCAATCCAGCGCGAATCTCTGTAATCAAGAGAGAAGAAACTTTTTGAATATCCACTCCTCCGCCTTTACTGCTACAACCGCGTTTTACGCCAATTGCATCGAGTAATTCAATGTCAGTTTCTGGCAAGCTCTCTAATTTGTAGCGCTCTTTTAACGCATCCGGGTAAGCTTTTAGCAAATATTCTGCGGCAAATAGCGCAATATCCGCGTAGTCAAACACGGTATCTTTGATTGCACCTGTAATCGCCAATCTATAGCCGCAAGAAGGTGGGGTTAATTTGGGCCATAAAAAACCAGGGGTATCGGTTAGTAAAAATCCGTTCTCTAATTTTATTTTTTGTTGTGACTTGGTGATGCCCGCTTCGTTGCCAGTTTTTGCTACAACTCGCCCAGCGAGCGTATTGATCAAGGTAGATTTCCCAACGTTGGGAATGCCCATGATCATGGCGCGCGCAGGGTGTATGGATGCGTTTTTAGCGGGGGCTAGAGATTCGCACACCTGCAACAGCTGGCGAATTTGTTCCGGGTTTTGCTGACTCACTGGCAGCGCTTTTACGCCCTGTGTTTTTTCCAGTTCAGCAATCCACAGCTCGGTAATTACTGGGTCGGCTAAATCTGCTTTGTTGAGTAATTTAATGCACGGTGTGTTGCCGCGTAGCGATGGAACCAATGGGTTTTCGCTAGAGAAAGGCACGCGTGCGTCGAGCATTTCAATAATAACATCCACATGTGGCATAACCTCCGCAATTTCTTTGCGGGCTTTGTGCATGTGGCCGGGGAACCAATTAATAACTGACATAGAAACTCGATAAAAATTCGATGCGCTTATAAGTGCATTTGATGACGATATACCTTTCTGAAAAGTGAGTTTAAAGGGTGCTCACTTTTTCTGAAGGATCAAAATGATGCAAAATCAGATAGCCTTGCGGAAGCGTTTCGTCTTCATAAGCTGCAATAGAAATTGGTGAAATAGTCTGCGAATAGCTAGCATGAGAATAAAGCGCAGATTGCAAATCTTGCCATAGCTTTTTTGGAAACTCGGTAAAAAAGGTGTAGGTGAGGTAGGTTTTACCTTTCTCGCTAAATTCGTCTATTTCTGGCGCGCGACCCAGGGCGCGAACTTGCTTGAGAAATAGTTGGCGATCAAAGCCTGCGAGGAATTCGGGTTGAATTTGAATACTGATTGATTGCATGGCAAGGCTCGAAATGCTCGCTGCAGATTGCAAAAGGCATGGTGCGGCGGATGTCGTTAAGGAATGGGCGCATTCTAACCTAATGCGGTTATATCTTCCCGCTTGATTTAGGTGTTGATCCCAGAGGTTTAGAGGAGAATTCGGTGAAGGGGATAACGAGAGGCTAGTGGCGAAATCAAAAGGTGCGTTTTTAAGCGCACCTTTTGATTAGCTGAGAACCTACGACAACGGGTATTACTGACTGCTTTTTGCCGCCGCGGGAACGCCTAAAATGGCATTCAGCGTGGGTTTTGCAGTTCCATCGCGGTTCCAAAGTAATGGATAGTTAGTCCTGTTAGGAATTGGGTAATCATTCTTCCAGTTCATACCGTCATGGATTCCCCAGAAGGTTACGCGATCAATTTTGTCGCGTTTACGGTAGAGAATCTCAAAGATTTCTTGATAACGCTTGGCGTGCGCAGCCATGACTTCTGGCGGTAGGCCTTTGCGATAAGGATCCAGATATTCTTTGAACTCCTCTTCCTGAAATTGAGGGTGGCTCATCCCGGTGCCAATGATTTGGCCTTCACGGGTGAGCGGGAGTACATCAATATCGATTTCGGTGATCATGACTTTCACACCCAAGGCGGCGTAAGCATCAATTGCGGCTTCAATGTACTCTTTCTTTGGGTAGTTAAGTCCCCAGTGGCCTTGCATACCAATGCCGTCGATGCGAATGCCAGCGGCTTGCAGCATTTTTACCATACGCACAATGCCATCGCGTTTGGCTGGGCGCCAGGCGTTGAAGTCGTTGTAGTAAAGCTCTGCGTCTGGCGCGTATTGGTGGGCGTATTTAAAGGCTTCACGAACAACGGTGTCGCCATCGCCAACACCATTTACCCAAAGAGTAGGGCGGTATTTACCGTCTTCGCCAATGATTTCGTTCACTACATCCCACGCGTTCACCTTGCCTTTATAGCGGCCCGCGACAACTTCAATGAACTTGCGCATATTTTCCAGAACTTGTTCTGCGGGCAGTGCTTGGCCTTGTTTGTCTTTGAAGAACCAATCGGGCGTTTGGTTATGCCACACCAGTGTGTGGCCAACGATAAACATCTTGTTCTTTTTACCTAGGGCGACCAAATCATCTGCGGGCTTGAAATCGTAAACGCCGGGCTGCGGGTTAATGCGCTCCGCTTTCATGACGTTTTCAGGGGTGATTGAATTGAAATGCTTGCTCAACAGGGGTTGCCAGCGGGTATCTTGCCCGGACGATATTTCCTGATTAATGGCAACGCCAATTTTGAAAGAGTCCTTATAAACCTCTTTCAAACTGCTTTTGTCTTGCGCAAATGCTGGTGCGCAGGTAAGTAATGAATAGGCCAGTGACGAGCAGGTAAGCGCGATCCAGCCGCACAGGTTTTTATATTTCATATTGAGGTCCAATGGTTGATAGCTGAAACAAATAATTAGTCTTATGATTGCGCAAACATGTTAGCGCGGCATGTTGTGACCAGACAAGTCCATTGTGCTCTTTGCAATCCGTTACAGTGTTGGGAAAGGTTAATCCAGCGCCCGTTAATGTTATGTAATTAGGTTTTCCGCTAAGATTGCGCAATCTGATTTCCCTTCTGGATTGCGATTCGTGTCCCCCTTATTCCGTCCTTTGGCACTCGGCATATATGCGTTATTTCTCCTAATTGGCGTCGTCTGTGCTCTGGTGCTACCTACGCTCAGTCTATTTTTGGCAAAGGAGTTGGCGGTTCGGCCATTTCTGGTAGGCATCCCCTTTGCGGGCGTTGCTGTTATGAGCATCTTATACAATCAAGTGATTGGCGCTTGGTCCGATAAGCTGGCCGATCGGCGTCCTCTCATCGCAGCGTTTTGTTTGGTCGGTGCGCTCGCCACGGTTTCGCTCGCTTACTCCCGCAACTACCTGGTGGTTGCGTTTGTGGTTGTTCTTTTTCTGAGCTTGGCGTTGGTGTCCTTTTCGCAATTGCTGGCCTACAGTCTGGATTATGCGGAGCGAAATGTTCCTGCTGAGCGCATTCCTCTGTTTAACGCCATTGTTAGGGCGCAAATTGCCGTTGCTTGGGTGGCGGGGCCTCCGGCGGGTTTTCTGCTTGCAAGTTACTTTGGTTTTAAGGAAATGTACCTCACAGCTGCCGGAATGTTTGTGTTTATTGGGCTTGCGACGCTGAAATTTTTACCTAATTTGGGCTCTCACGCTCATGATCTGGACTATCTCGAAAAAGCTGGCCTCGCTCCCTTGGGTACACATGAAAAACGCGCTTTGTTGCTTTGCGTGATGGGTTTTTCGCTAATGTGGGGGGCGAATAATGCCTATCTCATCAGCATGCCGTTGCACCTCAAAGATGGGCTGCATATTGGAACTGAGTATGTCGGTTGGATCATGGGAACTTGCGCCGGGTTAGAAATCCCCTTTATGTTGCTGGCTGGACACTACGCGTCCCGCGTCAAACTGATGAAGCTGGTGAAGCTTGCCGGAGTCTCTGCCTTGGTTCTTTATTTAGGCATTTACCTTTCCCATGAGCTTTGGCAGTTTTTTGCCTTGCAGATATTCAATGCTGTTTTTATTGGAATTTTGGCCGGGTTGGGTGTTTCCGTGATTCAGGATCTCTTGCCGGGGCGGTCGGGGGCTGCGTCGGCGTTGTATACCAATACCTCGCATTTTGGAAACCTGTTCAGCAGTTTACTGGTGGCGGTGGTTGCAGATATCTATAGTTATCATCAGGTATTTTTAGTGAATTTATTCATCGTGACTTTAGCCATTCTTGCGTTCGGCAGAGTTAAAGTAAAAAACTAGAGCAAAGCAGTATGGGCTGTTATACTGCGCGCCCTCGGCGAGAGGCGCTTCCAGCTTTGATTGGAGTAGCCTGCGGCCACGCTCTTTCACAATCCACTCCCTCTTATCTGGTGCTCTATGGAA
>CAZOPE010000015.1:0-76292 GCA_964581625.1 uncultured Cellvibrionaceae bacterium | reverse complement strand
GCCTGTCACGCCGGAGGTCGCGGGTTCGAGCCCCGTCCGGTCCGCCACTAATTCCTTAAAAAGCTGCCCACAAGGCGGCTTTTTTGCTTTCTGTATTCCTCATTCTAGTGTTATCCAGACAATATCTTTGTTTTCATAAAA
The DNA here is from genome assembly GCA_964581625.1 of uncultured Cellvibrionaceae bacterium. Taxonomy (GTDB): domain Bacteria; phylum Pseudomonadota; class Gammaproteobacteria; order Pseudomonadales; family Cellvibrionaceae; genus Cellvibrio. Next base: position 76,151 of record CAZOPE010000015.1, on the reverse strand, counting down.
TGTTTATTTTTCGGTCATTAATTTGTCATTTGTGATTGTTATGGTTTACTCCATGGATTCATTCAGGAAAGGATTCCGCTTTAACAGCCATAATGCGAAGGTATTTGTATGCAAGATTATCTGGAAGACCTGTTGGACGATGTGCAAGACTTTGATGATGAGATTTCAGACGATTATTCCGATATGTAGTTCTGGAGCCTTCAATTCCGAAAACTTTTCTAACACTTAAATCCAACTCGCGCAGCCTCCTCGGGCGATGCTCGCAGCAAAAAATGCCAAATCAGTCACGCTTATTGGTTTGAATAATACCGTTAACAGCGTCGAACAAGCCGCAAATATTGCTTAAAAGATATTTTTTGCGGTCGCCATCAATTAGTTGCAAAACCAGCTGACATATACTCAAACCATTATCGACAACAACGGTTTAATGACCGGCCTAGATTTGGGATGAGGTTATGGCGCTAGAAAACACAGACACTGTTGAAGCAGTAGTCTTGTTCACGGGGGATGTAATTACACGGGAGCTACTGTACCCGGAGTTTGAGGCTATTTTGGATGGCTTTGTTCCTGTCCCCGATTTTAAAGGTACGTCCGCCAAGGCGACCTATCTTGTTATTAACTCCAACCTTCAAATAACTGCCGCAGTGTTTTTCCTTCTGGATTTTGATGATCGTGGAATGGTTGACCGCCGCTGGAATGTTCCTTTACAACAACTTGCTGAAGTGTCGGGGCGAGGGCCAGATTTGGGTGCTGGGGCAATCAGGCTTGCTTGCTACAGTCAATGTGCGATTGGTTGGCATCAGAAAAAACTGTGGGATCCGCAAATGGATTCGACGAAGTCCAGCTTCGCACAGCTCAAAAAGTCGGTTCAAAACAACCGAATGGGCGTAATTTTTAAAAAACCTGCGCAAGAACGTTTGGCTGTTGTTTCACCTGTATCTGCTCAGCCAGCTATTGAACAAAATACGCTGGAATTGCAGCAAAAGATGCATGAATTCTATGCGAATGAATTGCGCAACCAAACCGAGAGCTTATTGAAGGAACAACGCTTACGGATTGCAACATTGCATTCAAAGCAGCAGGAAACAATTCAAAAGCTACAGCATGAGCATCAGCAACGTCTCCAAGCTTACCAGGAAAAAGTAAAAGAGCTTAAAACCCTGAACGTTGAATTGGAATTGCGTAATCGCTCCTTAAAAGAAAGCTTTGATGTGCAAGCCAGCAAAGTTGAAGGTATGCGGGAGTATTTTTCACATAAATTGAAAGCCGCTCAACATGACGAAAATAGCCAAATTCAGGCGCTGCAGGAAAACTTTGCGGTGGAATTATCCCTAAAGTTGCAAACCGCTACAGCTGAGCTCCGTGAGATGCTGGACATGCGTGAAGTTGAATTATTTTATCGGCATCAAAACGAAACTGCCTTAAAAGAAGAAATTGTAAAAGTTAAGCAGGAAAATCAAGAGCTGTTAAATCACAGCGGTGAGCAAGTTTTAACGCGGCTGGAAAAGGCCGGCGTTAATTTCGTGGTCTACCATCCAGGTGCGGGTCAATTCACTATTCCGGTTGCAGACTTGAGCGCCTATTTGGAGAATCCCACAGCTTATGTGGCTAAAAATTCCGGTGTGGGTGAGCGATTGTATTCCAATTGGTACGAACATTATCAAAATCCCACTTGTAAAGGTTTGGATGCAAACGGACGCCCTTGTGGTCAGCCTCTGGTAAGAATAGGTTCTCCTGTGGAGTTCCATGAGGGTGAAAGTGACCGTTGCGAGCATCATCAACTTATTTCCTATAAGATGGTTTCTGAAAAACGTTGATCTCGAAATAGAGAGTGGTTAGATGATTTGATTTCAGAAGATGAGTTTTTAAGCCGGGCTGAAAAGGTTCCACTGCAACGCCTTTCTTGGGGGCTCGCGAGACAGAAAGGTGTTGACGTTTTCGTAAGACGTGATGATCTTATCGACGCTCATTTAAGTGGTAACAAGTTTTATAAGCTGTATTACAACTTGCGCGCGGCCAAGTTGGCCGGACACACACAGCTGCTGAGTTTTGGTGGAGCTTACTCCAATCATATTTATTCGCTAGCCGCGGCTGCTAAGGATGCTGGTTTTAAGTCGGTAGGTGTTATCCGAGGTGAGCGGCCGCGGTATTTGAGCCCGACTCTAAAAGATGCAGAAGCATGGGGCATGAATTTACATTTTGTATCACGGACTGATTATCGCAGCGCAAATTCATCTGTGTTTTTGGAAGAGTTGAAAGACATCTACGGTGATTTTTTTCATATTCCCGAAGGTGGTGCAAATATTTACGGTATTCAAGGTACTAAGGTGTTAGGTGAGTCCATTTGCCGGCAAATAGGATCTGACTATACTTCCGTGTGCTTAGCCGCCGGAACGGCTAACACAATAGCTGGCGTGGCTGCAGGTTTGCAGATGAGCGAGCAGTCCGATTCGGGTTCGGAGCTTGTGCTAGGTTTTTCTGTACTTAAGGAGCCCAAGAGCTCCGGCTTTAAAAGCCTTGGAGCGCAGGTTCTTGAGTACCAGCGGGAAATTAATTTAACGACTAACAATTGGCGAATTGTTAGTGGGTATCACGGTGGTGGATACGGCAAAAAATTAACTACCGAAATGTATCACTTTATGATGGATTTCGAACGTGAAACTCAGTTGCAGCTTGATCCTGTTTATACACTGAAATTGTGTTGGGGCGTTGCGCAACTGTTGAAGAACGATTATTGGCCCCGAGGCAGCCGGTTGATATTTATTCATACTGGCGGTCTTCAGGGCAGACGGGGTTTTGAACTTTAAAGCCTGTGGGAATACGAACGCTCTCTATAGCTGTAATAGCGAAGGAATACTTTATGCAACCGCAAAAAAATATGATGCCAGTGCGCGTTGAGTTCGACTTATCTTTAACGCGAACATTGGTTCCGCTAAAAGATATGAGCGAGGCGCATTTGTTGGAGTTATTGAGTAACTCAGATTCCGAAATTATTTGTGCAGGGCAAACCATTTTTGCGCGTGGCAGTTACGATGCTCATCACGTTTACTTGCTGCACGGGAATGTGCGCTTGGTTGATGAAAACAATCAAGTAACCCTCGTTAAGGGGCGCTCCAGTTTATTACCCATCGCGCACCACCAACCTCGGTTAGTCACTGCTATTGCGGAATCTGATTGCAGCATATTGCGGCTTAACAGTGAGCGATTGGATAAACTCGTAGCCTGGAGCCAAGTTGCAGATTATTTACAGCTAAATATTTCGCGTCAACGCGATTTGGATGAAGATATTGATTGGATGATGACGATTTTGAAATCCAATCTGTTTTTTAAAGTCCCTCCCATTAACGTGGAAGAGATTTTTTCGCGCTTAACACCACAAGTAGTCTATGCAGGCGATGTTGTTATTCGTCAGGGTGAACTTGGCGACAAGTGTTACTTTCTCAAGGAAGGTGAAGCAGAGGTTTGGCGCAACAATGAATCGGGGCGTCAACTCTTGGCAAATGTTGGAGTAGGGCGTTGTTTTGGTGAGGATGCTCTGGTTAATGAAGCTCCTCGAAATGCATCCGTAGTCATGACGACAGATGGCGTACTAATGACACTTAATAAGCAGGATTTTTTTCGCCTACTGAAAGAGCCTCAAGTTGCTTCAGTGAGCTTGGAATCTTATGCCGAAAGAATTTCAACGGGCGCTGTTGCCGTTGATGTGCGTAGCGAGGAAGAGTATTCAGAGCTGCATTTAAATTCTGCAGTGAATGTTCCTCTAAATTTGCTCGGAATTAAATCCCGAATGTTGGATAAAAGCCGCACCTATATTTTCTATTGTGACACTGGCCGTAGGAGCCGCGCCGCCGCGCACTTGCTTACTCAGCAGGGCTATCAAGCATTTGCGTTGGATGATTGTATCAATTTATTTTCGCAAGCTCGCTGGCAATCTTTGCTAGATTCGTCATCAAATTTCTTGCTGCGTGACGGTGTAGCGCAGAAAGGTATTTAACAAATTTGAATTACAGAAAAGGCCGCGCTTGCGGCCTTTTTTCATTGCACCCGATCACCGTACCGCATTTCACGCAACTTACCCTGTGAGAAGTACAAATTCGTCCAGAATTGCCCTTTACCTGGATTGTAAGTCCACACATCAATATCTTCACAATGTTCGACTACATCGTACCCTCCGTTGGCGAGTTTAATTCGCATCGGCGTTTTCTCGCAGTAGGCGTCCTTAAGAACGGGCTCACCGCATTTTCGGTATACATCGACTTTGGCATCTCCAATATCAACGATATCGCCATTGCAGCGTAAGGATTCTGCATGGGCGGAATGGTTTAGGAGCGCGCTGAAAAGAAGAACTAGGCCCGTTAAAAATCTCATATTGCTTCCTGATTTAGGTGTTTGTAATCCGATCCAAGCAAATTTTGGCAGAATGCATCCTTTAAGTTTATCCCTAAAGAATTTTTTCGCGCTGCCGCTAACTTGATAAGCACTTAGCTTTACTCAAAAAACCTTAACGTTTACTGAAGAGAGATGTTTTATGAACGCATACCAGGCTGCGCAGCACTATTCATCTGTTAAAAACCAAGCTGGTGTACTGGACGCATCTCCCCATAGGTTGATACAAATGCTATTTGAAGGCGCGTTGGAGCGAATCGCTCAAGCAAAAGGCGCAATGCTACAAAATCAAATCGCACGTAAAGGTGAGTTGATCGGTAAGGCTGTAAATATAGTCGGCGGTTTGCAAGGTAGCTTAAATGACAAAGAAGGTGGAGATTTAGCCGCCAATCTTGAGGAGCTATACGATTACATTATTCGCCGTTTAATTAAAGCAAATATCAGTAATGATCCTGACATTCTTGATGAATGCGGACGCCTTTTGGGAGAGTTGAAAGCGGGCTGGGATGCAATTGCTCCCGAGGTGGCATAAGGTGCAACTTCATCTGCTTGAGCCCATTAGTTACGCTGGCCACGAGGGCATTCTTCAAGTGCGAAGTTTACAGCGTGCATTAAATGCAGCTTTGGATGCGCAGGATTGGGAGCGGGTTCGTCGCTTGGATCAAAGCTGTGCTGTCGTTATTGATAAAGTCATTTCAGCAAATGAGGGAGATTCTAAATCGATTGCGGATGCACTTAGCGAATTAAAAGGTGTATACGCAAGTCTCATTGTTCAATGTAAACGAGAAGTCGCTTCATTGGCGCATTGATTTAATGCTAGGCTTAGCGGTATAACTAATAGCCTAAGCCAGTAAAGGAGCGCCAAGATTGTCTAATTACAATTCACAAGAAGCCCTTAAGCAATATCGCCAGTTGGGGCTGGAAACCCAAATTAACAACGCTAGCCCTCATCGCCTCATTCAGCTCCTTATGGAGGGTGCGCTCGAGCGGTTAAACGGCGCTAAAGCGGCTATGGAGCGGGGCGATGCAGCAACCAAAGGTGCTCTGATTGGAAAGGCAATGGGCATCATTTCTGGTTTACGCAGCTCACTGGATATGAATGTTGAAGGAACCGATTTGCCTGAGCGTCTTGATAATCTCTACGACTACATGGGGCGCCGTTTGCTAGAGGCTTCGGCTGCTAATAAAAGTGAAATGGTTGGTGAGGTTATAGAGCTCTTAAAGACGGTCAAATCTGGCTGGGACGGTATTGAACCCCAAGCCGCGCCATAAGCTTGTAATTCATCCCACTGGGCACTTGCGCTAGCAGGTGCTTAGTATCTTTATCGTACAAACCTGTCAAAAATTCACCGCAATTCTATATTCCTAAAAAATCGTTTTATTTATTCCTGCCATTAATTTGACTCGCCTCACATCCTCGTCTAAACCTAAGCATTAATAGTCATTGCTCCGACAGTGAGTGGACAAAATCTAGCCTACTTACAATTTTACAAGGGTCATAAGACATGTGGCGTAATAATAAAGTCTTAGTCATTGATGACAGTGAGTCGCGCCGGCACGATATAAAAGTTTTATTGGAGTTTCTGAGTGAAACGGCCTTGGTGGCGAGTTCTAAGAACTGGCATGAGTTGGTTCAGAGTGAAAATAAAGGCGAAGATTACATCGCCGTTTTTGTTGGCGAGTTTTCCCAATCAAAGCAGAGCTTTGAGCAGATATTAAAAAGTATTCGTGAATGGAATGATGAGCTCGCAATCGTTCTCACCGCTGAAAATGTGCCCAATGAAGAAGGTTTGGATGATGCGCTGCGTCATATGATTATCGCCAATCTTTCAATTCCTCCCACTTACAACACGCTAGTCGATACCCTACATAGAGCTCAACTTTACCGCGAGGCTCAATCCAGTAGTAAGCGCCAGCCAGCACGACGCCCTGTACATTTATTTCGCAGTTTGGTGGGGACAAGTCGCGAAATTCAAAACGTACGCGAGATGATGGCTCAGGTTGCTGAGAAAGATGTTTCTGTTTTAATTACCGGTGAATCAGGTACCGGCAAAGAGGTTGTTGCTCGCAACTTGCATTACAACTCGCCACGTCGAGACAAACCTTTTGTGCCAGTGAATTGCGGCGCTATTCCTGCAGAATTATTAGAAAGTGAATTATTCGGCCATGAAAAAGGGGCATTCACCGGCGCCATTAATTCGCGCGCTGGGCGTTTTGAAATGGCCGAAGGTGGCACTTTGTTTCTTGATGAAATCGGCGATATGCCGCTTAACATGCAAGTTAAAATTTTGCGTGTGTTGCAAGAGCGCTGCTACGAACGTGTTGGGAGTAATAAAACCCAAAGTGTTGATGTGCGCATCATAGCGGCCACTCATCGCAACTTGGACGGAATGATTACGAACAATACTTTCCGCGAAGATTTGTTTTACCGCCTTAATGTATTTCCCATTGAGTTGCCGTCACTAAAAGAACGTTCTGAAGATATTCCGTTGTTAATTAACGAATTGGTCGCACGCATGGAAAATGAACAGCGCGGTTCAATTCGCTTTAATTCGGCAGCCATTATGTCGTTGTGTCAGCATGAATGGAGCGGCAATGTGCGAGAGCTTGCTAATTTGGTTGAGCGCATGGCAATTATTCATCCCTACGGTGTAATAGGCGTGCAAGACTTACCAGCAAAGTATCGCCATATTGATGTTAGCGCCGAAGAATTTGCCCCCGCCGTTCAAAATTCAAGTCACGCCAATACGGGTTACGTAAATATGAATGACAACCCACTATTGCCCGAGCAAGGAATTGATTTGCGCGAATACATTACAAATTTAGAAATGAGTTTAATTCAACAGGCGTTGAATGACTGCGGCGGTGTGGTTGCGCGCGCTGCAGATAAGTTATGCATTCGCCGCACAACGCTTGTAGAAAAAATGCGAAAATATGAGTTGCAGCGTTAATCGAATTCCGGAAATAAAAAAACCGCTTTTCAAAAGCGGTTTTTTTATTTCCGGAATTAGGCTTAACCGATTTTTATTGTCGGCTTTTTAGGTTTACTTCTGCGCGTTGCTCCCTGTGGCTTCTTTCCTGCCACATTTCCAGGGTTGTTTCCAGATTTTGGTTTCGGCTTCGCACCTAGCGAGGGTCTACGAGCACCACCATTATTGTTCCCTCCATTACCTCCACCGTTATTGCGGCCAATTGTCATGCTTCGACCTAAGACTATAGGCTCTGGTTTAATGCTGGGGTCGGGCTCGAAGCCGGTGATCACTTCTTTGGGTATATCGCGCTTAATTAATTTTTCGATATCGCGCAAAAATTTATCTTCATCGACACACACCAAAGAAACAGCAATGCCTTCGCTTTCTGCTCGACCGGTACGGCCTATGCGGTGTACATAATCTTCTGGAACATTCGGTAATTCGTAATTCACTACGTGGGGTAGCTGATCAATATCGATACCGCGAGCCGCAATATCTGTTGCCACTAATGCGCGAATGGTTCCCTTTTTGAAATCATCCAACGCTTTTGTGCGAGCACCTTGGCTTTTATTACCGTGAATGGCGGCGGCGCTAATGCCGTCGTTAGATAATTGTTCCGTTAATTTATTTGCTCCGTGCTTTGTGCGCGTGAAAATTAAAACTTGTTGCCAGTCACCTTGCTTGATCAAGTGTGTGAGCAGCTCGCGTTTACGGTTGCGGTCCACCGGGTGAACAGTTTGTTCTATTCGCTCGCTTGCTGTGTTGCGGCGTGCTACTTCAATGAGTGTTGGTTTGTTTAGTAATTTATCTGCAAGATCTTTAATTTCGTTCGAAAAAGTTGCAGAGAAGAGTAAGTTTTGGCGTTGCTTAGGTAAGAGCGCAAGCACACGTTTGATATCGTGAATAAAACCCATATCCAGCATGCGGTCTGCTTCATCTAAGACAAGCACTTCAACTTCTTTCAGCGCCACAGCGTTCTGCTGAACCAAATCCAACAAACGGCCGGGTGTTGCTACCAGAATATCCACGCCGCCGCGCAGCTTCATCATTTGTGGGTTAGCGCTTACACCACCGAACACAACAGTGGAACGTAAATTCAAATATTTTCCGTAGGTACGCACGCTTTCAAAAACTTGTGCCGCGAGTTCACGAGTTGGAGTTAGGATTAGCGCGCGTACGGGTCTACGGCCGCTAGTGGTTTTTGGGTTTGCACTGAGTTTTTGCAATAGCGGCAGCGTAAAGCCTGCTGTCTTACCCGTGCCTGTTTGGGCGCCTGCGAGTATATCGCCGCCTTTCAAAACGGCCGGTATAGCTTGGGTTTGGATTGGGGTTGGCGTGGTATAGCCTTCTTCTGCAATGGCACGAAGAATATCGGCGTTTAAGCCGAGAGAAGCGAATGACATAGTGTTTTCCTGTTGCTCGGCCTCCCGCATTGGGGATAGGTCTGGCGAGCGAGAGATTCCAGTTGGCATAGCCATTAGGCTGGAAGAGAGAGGCGACGCTGACCTAGTAGCGCCGGACGCGCATAGTACAGTTATTGGCCGCGTATAGCCAGCGGCCAATAACGTCGAATCATCCCACGTAGGCTTTTACTAAGGTGATTGCCGCTAATGCTAGGAATAAAACAAATGCGCATTTGTGAGCTAACTGGAGGGGTATGCGCTTCATCAACCATTGGCCTGCAAAAATAACAGGCACATTAGCAATCAGCATACCCAAGGTTGTTCCTGCCACTACCCAAATGACTGCAGTTTGATAGTGGGCTGCCAAAATCACTGTCGCGATTTGGGTTTTATCGCCAATTTCCGCTAAAAAGAACAGTATGAAGGTTGCGACTAAAGGGCCGTACTGGCTGAACTTCCCCATGTCATCGTCTTCTTTATCGGGTACGAGTAGCCAAATAGCTACCAGTAAAAAACTGGCGCTGATGATCCAGGGAATATATTGAGGAGGAATTTTGTCGCCAATCCACGCGCCAATCCAAGCAGACAAGGCATGATTTAGAAGTGTAGATAATAAAACCCCGAGACTTATGACGTAAGGTCTGCCGTATTTACTAACGAGGAATAGTGCGAGGAGTTGGGTTTTATCGCCTATTTCTGCAATTGCAACGGCGAGGGTAGAACTGAGGAAGGCTTCCATTATGAGGTCCGGGCGGGATTTCTAAACCAGAGACATAGCAACCGTCCCGCCAGTGGCGGTGGCTATGTCTCAGGTCTCATCAATCCAACGAAATTTTGTTGGACGCCTTTGCCATGCTGTATGAGCAAGTTTGTTGACAAAGGCGCTGTGCGCAGGGCACCAGCAGATTACTCCCCCGAGAGAAGTCCGCTCAGTCTACCTTGCAAGCCAGCTTTCCTCAACGAGCTTTTTAACCTTAACGGACTAGCATTTTAATGGTAAAGATTTTAGTGAGTTAACGTACAGAGATAGCAAAGAGATTTACTTAAGGTTGAATCACCATATTTGCTTGAGGTGATGGCTATGTCACAGGTGACAGAAGGTGCAATAAAAGATTTACGTTCAAAAATTTCTTCTATACGTTTTGGAATGCTTACCACGCTAAATGATGACCAAACTCTTTCAAGTAGACCTATGACACAACAGGCCTTGGAGGATACAGGCATCCTCTGGTTCTTTACGTCCGACATCTCCCAATTAGCGCTAGATCTTAGTCGCCACCCCAAAATTAATGTCACTTTTGCAAATCCCCCGGATAGCGTTTACGTAGCCATTTCAGGTCATGCTCACGTTATCAAGTTTAAAGAAAAAGCCGCCGAGCTTTGGAACCCAGCCGTAGCCATCTGGTTTCCAGAGGGGTTGGATGATCCGCATCTTTCATTGATTAAAGTGTCTATCTACAACGCTGAATATTGGGATTCGCACTCCAATAAAATGCTCAAAATATTTTCTATTGCAAAGGCAGCAATCAAAGGCGAGCCGCCGACAGATATTGGCGAGCATCAAAAAATTGAACTTAATTAGCAAGTGAGAAAACCATGTCTGAAATTACCCAACACGCAATTTTCGCCCGAGAATTTCAGCGACGCGTCGATGAACTGATCAGTTGGGCCGTAGAAAATTCTTCTGATTCAAACCGAAAACTTATGCGTGAGGATTTTACTGAAGCAAGGAAAGCTATTTGCGATTTGGCGGCAGGTGACGGGATTCTGAAACATATTGAACTAGAGCCCGAACACGGTGGCCCGCAATATATTAATGACAACCCTGCACCTTGGCCATGAGTTTCGTAAGGTAAAGGGCTAATCCACAAAAAGTAATGAAAGGATTTTATGTTGGCATCTACATTTAAACGTCACGAAGTTTTCAGCATTTTTCTAGGAATAATTTTGGTCTTGGTTCTTGCCATCGGGATCTTAGTCGTTTTTTCTGAACCGATTATTAAGTATTGGATTGAATCAAAAGGCAGTGAAAAATCAGGGCGATCTTTGGTCGTTGAGGGCCAACTTAGAATTAAATGGCACTGGGGTTATACCAGTGTAAGTGCTGGGAAAATTCGATTGTCTAACTCGCCGGGTTATCCAGAAAGCAATATGATGGAGATTGAAAGCCTACACTTTAGTTTTAAAACATTAAAAATTCTAACCGGCACACTTGAGTTTGGGGGTATTACATTAATTAAGCCATTTCTTGTTCTTGATAGAAAATCTGAAAATGATTTCAACTGGAATTTTCCAGTACTCTCAGATGCTAAAGTGCTTAACGAGACTGTTTTTCCCGATGATCGCTATGAGTTTCCAGTGTTTGAACGTTTGGAGTTAAAGGAAGGCCAATTTATTTATCGCGATGCTACTAAAGGAATGAATCTCAATTTAACGCTAGACTCAGTAAGCGGAAATAGTAAGGAAGGGGCAGATAAAAACTACACAAACAATCAGCTTGCTGATGGCGGGTTTAAAATTTCTGGTTCAGGCTCTATGCAAAAGCAGAAATTTCTTGTGGAGGCGACGGGCGGATCACTGGATGGCTTGCGAGACTCCTCAAACGATTACCCGCTACAAATTAACATCACCATGGGGGCAACGAAAGTTAGCTTCGATGGCACCTTTAAAGACCCCATCAAATTAACCGGCGTTAATGCTTCGCTCAACATAAGCGGGCACAGTATGGCAGATTTGTTTTATTTAACAGCTATCCCACTTCCCATCACTCCTCCCTATAAGCTGAGCGGGCGCTTAACAAAAACAGGGCAGGTTTGGGCTTATGAAGACTTCAAGGGCCAAGTAGGTGGAAGTGATTTAGGTGGGAATTTATCGTATGACTTAAGCGGAAAGCGAGGCTTTTTAAAGGCCAATCTTTCTTCAACGTTGTTAGATAGCAAAGACCTCGGTGGTTTTATAGGTTTAAGTCCCTCTGGTGAAAATGCTGCACCTGAACAACGACAAGCTGCCGCAGAAAAAAAAGCTAGCCCGAAACTTATTCCAGATGTTCCCCTTAATTTGCAGCGTCTACGCGGTACTGATTTGGATGTGACTTTAAAAGCGCAAAAAATAATTGCGCCTGCGCTCCCCTTAAAAGGTATGGAAGTTCGATTTAACTTAAAAAATGGCCTACTTGAGTTGTATCCGTTTATGGTGGTGTTAGCAGACGGGAAGGTGGATGGGAAAATTGAGATAGACGCGAATCAAGATGTGCCCCCAATGAAAATGAATTTAGGTCTGCATAACCTAAGTTTAGGGCAGTTTTTTGCCAGCACTCGTTTTGCAAAAACAACGGCAGGCTTTTTTGGTGGAAAGCTCAATTTAGTAGGAAAAGGCTCTTCTCTTGCAGATGTTCTGGCGACCAGCAATGGCGAATTTACCATGATCATGTCGGGTGGAAAAATTAGTCAGCTATTGATAGAAGCTTCAGATTTAGACATTGCCCAAGCCTTGCCGTTATTTTTAGGCAAAGATAAATCAACAAAGATTCGCTGCGGTGTGACTGATTTTGATGTCAAAGATGGCATTTTAAAATCAAAAGTTGTTGTGCTGGATACGCATGATTCGCTGATAACAGGAAATGTGAATATTAATTTAAAGCAGGAACTTATCAGCGCAAGATTGGATGCAAAACCCAAAGATTCAAGTGTTTTTTCCGCGCAGATTCCTATCACTCTATCTGGCCAGCTCAAATCGCCTTCTGTGGGCTTAGAAGGTAAAAAGGTAGGAAAAAAAGGGGCTGCTGTTGCTATTCTTAGTAGTATTCTCGCTCCTTTTGCAGCCATATTGCCCTTTATTGAAGTAGGCGATGCTGAAAACGCAGATTGCCGAACGCTGATGAGTAACGCTCGTAAATAAATTTATTTTTTGCTGCGTCTATCTCCGATCACTTTTGCGGGATTACCAGCCACTATTTTATAAGCCTCCACATCTCTGGTCACTTGGCTGTTCATGCCCACCACGGCATGTTCATTAATGGTTACCCCATCCACAATGCCAACATGTGCACCTAACCATACATCGCAATTAATATTAATTCCGAGTGATTGTGTTGGTTGTTCACAAATCAAACGATCCGCCTGCATGCCATGATTAAATGCATAGATGCTGCAGTAGGCTGCAATACGCACATTATCGCCAATTAAAATTCCCTTACTACCGCCATCAATAGTCACGTGATGGTTGATAGAAACATTCTGTCCAATAGTCACTGGCCCATGAATAACCGCATCAGCTGCAACGTAGGAGCCGTCACCTATGATAATAGGGCGACCAGGTTCGGCGAAAAGTTTTGCCTCAGGGGCGATAAAGCAATTGTTTCCAATTTGGATGGTCTCTACCTGTTGAAGGTAGGTTTGAATTTCATTCTGCCATTCTCTTGCCCAAGTTTTGTGTATTGTTTTCAGCTCCGCGTATAGCCAAGGCATATAGCTCAAACGAAGCTTGTGCTGAGTACGATAAAATTCTAAAGAGGGTTTTGCTAAATCAGTTTTTGTTTTATTCATAGTTGAGGTTGCAAGTGGAAATAAATCGAATTATAGATCTATTTAATGCCAAGCGGGCAGAGACGAGGGCGTATTAATAGGAGTTGGGAAAAGAGCATCCGCAGGTTACCGGTGGTTAGGTAAATCTTTGGGCTTCACAGCCAAGATTTAAGGAGCATCTAGATGAATGCTCTTGGGGTATACCCTTTACTGTGTAACACTACGGATGCTTGTTTTTAGTATAGCCAAGTAAAATCTAGAGTGTTTAGTTTTTTATGCTTCATGAATTCCAGTTGATAGATGATTTTTTTATGAAAAATTATTACGAATTAATAGAAGACAATAAGAGTTTTTTGGTTATTTACAAAAAACCAGGTATAAGCTTCCATAGCGATGAAGGTCATCCAGGGCTATTTGAACACGTAAAACAAAGCCTTTTTCTATCAGAGCTTTATCCGGTACATCGTTTGGATAAGGTAACCTCCGGTTTATTGGTTATGGCAAAAACTGCTGAGGCTAACCAAGAGTTGGTTGATCAATTTAAACATCGCCAGATCGAGAAGTTTTATTTGGCGATCAGCTCAAAAAAACCTAAGAAAAAGCAGGGGTTGATAAAAGGCGACATGATTTCCGCAAGACGTGGGGCGTGGAAACTTTTGCCAACGCAAGAGAATCCCGCTGTAACTCAATTTTTTAGTGCATCTATTATATCGGGTAGCCGATTATTCATCATTAAGCCAAAAACGGGAAAAACACACCAAATAAGAGTTGCATTAAAAAGTATTGGTGCTCCCATTTTGGGGGATGAACTTTATGCCGACTCAGCTAGTTGTGAAGGGATTGATAGAGTGTATTTACATGCTTACAGTTTGGGTTTTTCTGTTGCAGGAGTTCGCTATCGTTATACAGAGCTTCCTCGAGAGGGGAAATCATTTGCTACGCCGGAGTTCTTCAGTGCGGTAAATGCCTTCGCTTCGCCTTGGCTTTTAGAATGGCCGCACCTTTAGTAAGCATAAATTCTAAAAAAAGCAAAAAAATATAAAATATTATCTGCATTAAAAATTCTTTTCGTGGCATGAATGTTGAAGCAACCTTGTGCGGTATTGAATTAAAGGTTTTTTTAAACATTCATGCACCAAATCGTTTCGTGCAATCCTGTTGCGATCCAAACAGGTGCGTGTATTTCATTGTAGCCTTCTATTCTTTCATATCATTTTTTACCCAGTTTACGGCTTTACTAAGTCAGCAAATGTTAGAGGGTTTGTATGTGGATAACCATTAAGTATGCTCTATTAGTATTTGGCCTTGGGCGTACGCTGTTACTTTTTTTTCTTCTCGGTGCGAGTCTATGCGTGCTGGAATTTACAGGTTATTCGCAACCTTTGCTTTGGGTTAATTATTTTTTACTCATCTCTTTAGGTGTTTGCTCTCTGCTTGCTCTTTTAGACGATCTGCGTGGGTTAAATGCTTATTTAAATGCACTTGCGGATAAAAAGAATTTGGAATGGCGGGCCTATGTTAATGGATTTTTATCACCGCTTCGCGAGCCTCTACATAACATTTTAAAGCCTTATAACCGCATTCTTGATGCAAACCGGGATGCCTTAAAGGAAATGGCTTTTTCTTCTGCTGAGTTGGCTTCAAACGCCCGCCAGTATTCCCAAAGCGCCGCTGATCAAAGCTCCGCCACTACATCTAGCGCTGCAGCTATTACCGAAATGAGCTATTGCCTTCAGGATATTTCGGAACGCATAAGCTCAACTCGTGATCGTGCTACCGAGGCGCTGAAGTTTACTGAAAAAGGAAGCGCTGCATTGCGCGACGCAAATACCCAAGTGGCTCAAGTTGCTGAGCTTGCAAAAGACACCGAGAGCCGGATAACCACACTGGATGAGCTTATGCGATCTGTTACTAGTATGTCGCGTATTATCAGCGAGATTGCGGAGCAAACTAATTTGCTAGCGCTTAATGCCGCAATCGAAGCTGCGCGAGCCGGTGAATACGGGCGAGGCTTTGCGGTAGTTGCTGATGAAGTGCGTGGGCTTGCGATGCGCAGCCAAGGTTCAGCAACTGAAATTTCTACTTCTATCACAAAAGTTCAAACTAATATGCAACAAGTTTTGGTGAGTATGGCATCTGTGCTTGATAAAACTGCCTATTGTCAAAACAGTGTTCAAAATGCGGATTCTTCTTTGCAAGAGATATCTGCGCAAACACACGAAGTATTTGTATTGGTGGATGCTATTGCCGTGGCTGCAACCCAACAAAGTACGGCGGTAAGAGAAATATCGGGCCATGTAGAAACTGTGGCTAATCATGCGAAGGATAATAGTCTGAGAGCCGCACAAGCAGCAGAAATTGCTGAGCATCTACATCGTTTAACTCGTCAGGCGGAGTTGTAAAAATGGCACTACCTTTCTCATTTGTTTTTATTTTTCTCTTGGTGCCTGCCATTGCACTATTTACCGCAGGTTATGGCGTTTTCAAGCGCAAGAAAATGGAGGAGAAATTATTTCACTGTGGTATTGCCTACCTAAAACGCCTAAGGTCTCTTTTGACTTATATTCAGCAACATAGAGGTTTGACCAATGGTTTGCTTAGCGGCAATGGATCCGTTGTAGAGGATATTCAGAGAGTCGAGGCTTTAATTGCGCGGGAGATTGGCGATATATCCGCTGTTGATGGTTGGGTAAAAGATAACCCGAAGTGGGAGAGTATTCTTGATCATTGGAAAAGAATTCAATCGAATTATCGGGCCATGGAAGTTGATGTAAATTTAAAGCAACACAATATTTTAATTGCTAACGTGCTTTACCTCATTGATGACTTGGCCTACGCCCATCATCTAGGCAAGCTTGGTCTTATAGATGCCACCGAGACTAACTGGCGAAATTTATTATTTATTGCGGAGTATGTGGGGCAGGCTAGAGCCTTAGGTATGGGTGTTGTCAGTAAAGGGGTTTGTACGAGTGTCTTACGAATTCAATTAAATCATTTGGTGGTAAAAATTGAATCAAATATCAACCTTTCATGGTCTGAGGTTGTACAAAATGATTTTCGCTATTTATTGAAGGTGATTGAGGAGCAGGTGATAGTGGATGGCCCCACCATCACACCCGCGGAATATTTTAAGCTGGCGACAGGCTGTATCGATCACGTACTTAGAGAATTTGACCGGCAAGTGGAAAGAATTCAATTTCAAAGACACTAAGTGATTTTCAGCTAATAACTTTTACTTCGGTAATTGCGAAAAACATATTTACGTTTCTTGCGGATGAAAAGGCTCGGTAGCAGCCCATAGCGTTTAAATGTTTAACAGCCATGGCAGCCAATTCCCAAGCGAGGTATTCGTCTGACTCAACAGGCTCCTGTTCTCCAAAAATGGTTGCGTCAGTAACTTCTTCCAACTCTTTTATGCGAAGCGAATCGGCTTTCAATACGGGATCTATGGACTCATAAGCCCATGCCCATTTCCATGTATTATTCGCGGGCGAATAACTACCAATATCAATAATATCCGCTTCTATGACTAATTGATTTTCTTGATTAAAAAACTGCAGCTTGGCTTTGTCATTTTCAAACATCCAGCGTTTGTGGCTGCCAAATCCGTATGCAGATGTTAAGTGCGCCTGTTTTTCTTTTAACTCTGCAGTGGCGGTGGTTAAAAAAAGCTCAAAATCTTGGTCGTTCATAAGGTGCTCTTTCAATCAATGTTTATCTGCGCGACTATATAGATATGAGCATAATTTTCATACCAAATTTGCCAAATATTGCCATGTTTAAAGCCTATAATAGGGCGGCTTCATAGGTATTATTGCTCTTAGCCAATCAGTTTAAGCAGCAGTTATGAATTACTAGGGGAATCTTTATGGCCGTAAAATTAGCAAATAAAACAACAGTTTTAGGGTTGAGCGCATTGATGGCTTTTAATCTAACTGCCTGCGGAACAGTTTTTTATCCTGAACGTAAAGGCAGCAAATCTGGATCAATTGACCCGGTAGTTGCCATTGCAGACGCAGTGGGACTGTTGTTTTTCTTTATTCCTGGTGTGATTGCATTTGCAGTAGATTTTACAAACGGTACTATTTATTTGCCGCACGGCAAACAGGTAAGCCTAACCCCTGAAGAATTAAAGTTTGTGTCGCCTAAGGACAAAATTGATAAACAAGCTCTAAGTGTTTTGGTAAGTAAAAAGGTGGCGATGGCTGTGAATATAAAACCAGCAGATCTTCAAGTAAAAAGTGTCAGTTCAAGGGATGCACTGTTGAACTACTTAAGCGGCACCGGCTTAACCTTAGCGAGTTTGTAAAAAAATGACGCCTTGATGGCGCCATTTTTTAATCTTGATAAAGTGATTTTAATCCATCTGGCTTCTTCCTCACATTTTCTTCCTTCCTGCACTCATTTAAGGTGCGCAATAAATCATTAGGTTCCCACGCTTCATCTGGGTGGTTGCTATAAAGCACTGCATCTAATTTCCTAAGAGCTTGCGTAAGTTCAGGCCTCCCGCCTTGTTTTGCGACGTCATCCAGAGAATGAATAGAAACATTAGGCCATTGAAATTTGGCCCAGCTCAACACAGCTATGCGAAGGTCAGCGGCGTTTCTATTTGAAGCTGAGTGCTTTAATAAATCCCAAATATGTTTTTCTTTTTCAGATTGTTGCTTATGCATTTCAACAGAAGAAACGGTTAAATTATTTATTTGTTTACGCAGTCGAATCACATAAATGCCCAAGCCAAAAGTTAATATTGCAAAGAAAATTGTAACAACCCATAACCCTGTTGGAGTTTGTGGGAGCGCTTGTGGTTCGGATGTTGATTCGCGCTCTACAGTTTCTATTGATTGTTGAGTGTTAGGTTCTTCTTTAGGTGTCATCGCATTGCTACCGATAACGCTCAAGGTTTTTGCTGGGAGACTTGCTATTTGCATAGTGTGAGTCTTGCTATCCCACCACTCAACGCGCACTTCAGGTAAGGTAAATTCGCCCCCACGGTTTGGAACAATTGCTATGGTTTCAACACGAATACCTTGAATGCCTCTTTCTGTTTTTGAATCGCTATTTTGCGGTTGGTCTGGGTAGAAGGTTAGGCCATCAACATTGGGTGTGTTAAGCGGTGCTATTTGGCCTCCGGTCAAACCCTCTGCAGCAATAGTAATCGTGCGTGTTACAGGCTCGCCCATCTTCAAATGATCTAGGCTTGCGCTCCATGTCTCATGAATCTCCACATTATTTGCGGGTTGCCAAGGCTTACCGCTTGCAGGCGATGGTACTGGATTAACCTTTATGTCTTTTTCCTCTGTAGGTAAACGCAAAACATTTGCACGATTTCTGCCAAAAGGATCGTTCCACAAATCGCGCTCAATGTTGGGTACGACAGAGTAAATAATGCTTGGAATTTTTAACTCTCCGCTAGTTTGCGGGAATACTGCGTAATTGCTTTCCAGAATTAAATGTTGTTTGCCGTTAATGTTGGCTAAATATTGTTTGGGTTTTTCTGAGAGCGGAACTACCACGGCATCTTTAATATCTAGCGGTTGCATTTCTGCTTGGCTTAAATTGACTTGGGAAATAAGTTTGATTTTTATAAGGAGCTGCTCTTGTACGTACATTGAAGTCTTATCGATTTCTACGGAAACGCGCACCTCTTCATCGCCAGTGGATTGTGTCTGGCTTTGTTTGGTCACTTTTACTTCAATGGCATCGCTGATAGCTCCATCCACATTAAAGGACGGAATGAGTAAAGTTCCCACACGCTTGGGAGCTAGCGTAAGTTGCCAGACTTTTTTGAATTCTGAGCCCGCATTGGATATAGATGTAAATTGGCTAACATTATTGGATAGTACTTCAAAATCTCCTTTTAAGGTCGCAATATCGGGCGAGCCTTTAGAGTTTGAATCCGCGGAAATCGTGAGCGTAAACGTTTCCTGAATACCAATTGTGTCTCGATCAATACTGGCGACAAGTTGAGCTGCGTTAGCAGCGTTTGCAACCCAGCACAGACTAAAAATAGCCAAATATAACCATTTAGAAAAATAAGTAGATGCGCGCATATGTTTAACAGCCATATTTACAATCGTTGGTCGGCATTATTTTCGGGTGAAGTTGATTCGCCGTTACGTTCTTTTAAGCGATTTTGTTCATATTGATACTTAAATTTATTACGCAGTAAACCGCCCGGATCATCTGGCACTCGGCGAAGCCATTGTTCAAGCGCCTGCTTTTGTTCATCCGTTAAATTGCTTTGTTCAATAGGTGTTTGCGGCGCTTGTGACGACGAGCCTCCTGATGAAGCGTGGCTGGTCTGTTGTTGCATTCCTGCACTTGAAGATTGCCCAGCCTGAGAAATATTACTCTTAGCGCCTTCTTGTGACTTCTGCTGATCAGCATTGTTTTGCTGATCTCCTGTACTCGACGAGCTTTGGCTATTTTGTTGCGAATCCTTGTTGCTTTGAGCGCTTGAGTTATTGGCAGACCCATCATTTTTTTGCTGATTTTCGTTTTTCTGGTTTTCATTTTGTTCGTTCTTTTGATCAGAGTTATTTTCCTGATCTTTCTGATTCTCGTCTTTCTTTTCTTGATTCTCGTTTTTCTTATCTTCATTCTGGTCGCTTTTATTTTGCTCTTGCTGTTTACGCAGTTTTTCAACCAGCTCACGGTTTTTCTTTGCGTCTCCCATGCTGGGGTCGCGCTTCAGCGCTTCGTCATAAGCTTTAATGGCATCTTGCAGTTTCCCTGCTTTGGCTAGGGCATTGCCACGATTGTAGTGACCGCTTGCGGTATTAATGGCCGAAAACGATTCGGCCGCGGCGGCGTAATTTCCTGCTCGGTATTGAGCGCTCGCTTTCCAGTCGGGCGATTCAAAATGCTCGGCTGCCTTCTTTGCATCGCCACTTTTTAACTCTCGTTGAGCTTGTTGATCATTGGTCAACCACAGATCGTCCCAGCCGAATGCGTAGCTTTTCGACGGAGAAAAGCCGAGAAGCGGAATTAATAAAATAGACAAGAGCACTCCTCGCCTAAAACAAAAAAGAGCAATAGGGAGCAACAAAAAGACAAGCCAGTAACCGTTATCCACCCATTGATCAAAATCTCTCTGGATTTTTGGTGTATTTGCGGAATCTTTATATTCGCGCGGTTTAAGGTGTTCGATATCGGCGTTTGAATTTACCAGCTCGTGGTAACGGCTATTTAAGCTTTGCGCGAGCTGTGTTAACTCGGCGCTGTTGAGTTGTGTTGTAATAATTTTGCCGGAATTATCCTGCAAGAAACCGCCATTTGCATTTGGAATGGGAGCTGCTTGGGTTGTCCCTACACCCAAAATGTCTAAATGAATTTTTTTATTGGCTAATAGAGTGCGTATTTTACTAAATGCCTCCGGCACTACACCGTCAGTCACCAGCAGAAGATCGCCTTGAGTTGCACCTGCATCATTCAATAATTGAAGTCCTCGTTCCACCGCGGCTTCGGTGTTGCTGCCTTGTAAGGGCATAACGTTGGGGTGCATGGAAGACAGCAGGCTCACAATGGTTGAGTTGTCATCACTTAAGGGCGTAACCGTATGGGCTTCACCCGCATAGGCAACTAGAGCTGTTTGACCATCTTTTCGTTCACGCAAAATATCTGCAATTTTTAAACGAGCGCGAGCTATGCGCGATGGCTTAATGTCTTCACTAATCATTGAGTAAGACAAATCCAGCAGTATCACTAAAGCGTTTTGATTTTTTTCGACGGGTGTGGGGCGTTTAACCCACGAAGGCCCTGCCATGGCGATTGCACTTATGATCCACGTAATTAATAAAACCCAGAGCAGTGATTTTTTTGTTTGGGTGGTTTTTCCATCGATCAGGAAGGGCAATAGCTCTGGAGAAACCAGTTGCTGCCACTGGTAAGATTGGCGTTTTTGTCGCCATAAAAAAACAATTAAGAGAACGGCAGGAATAAGCGTAAACAACCAATAGGGGCGCAACCAGTGAAATTGGCTTTGTATTAAAAAAAGGTGTTCTTGAAAGAAGTTCATTGCGCAACTCCTTCAACTGAAGTTTTACGTAAACCGCGCAGCATATAACCTAGTGCCCAAGCAAGGCTTAGCAAAAACGCAAAGGCTAGGGGATAAAAAAACAGACTTTTAATTGGCCGGAACTTCTCCTCTTCAGAATCAATAGGCTCTAACTTATTCAGCGTTTGGTGAATTTCAGCGAGCTCCTCGAGATTCCGCGCGCGAAAGTATTGCCCGCCCGTTTTATCGGCAATTGCGCGCATTGTTGGCTCGTCCAAATCTGCGGATGGGTTGACGGTGCGTTTGCCGAAAAAACCATTATCGATAGTCATTTCATCAGCGCCGAAGCCGATGGTATAAATTTTTACATGCTCTTTCTCGGCTAACTCCGCTGCTTTAATTGGCTCTAGTTCGCCTGCGGTGTTGGCTCCGTCCGTTAAAACAATGAGCACTCGTTGCGCATCTGGTCGCGCTCTTAAGCGTTTTATGGATAGCCCGATTGCATCGCCAATGGATGTTTGGTCACCCGCAAAGCCAATTTCGGTTTCTTGCAATAAGGTGTTTACAGTTTGACGATCATAAGTCAGTGGCGCTTGAAGATAAGCTTGTGTACCAAAAAGCACTAATCCCAAGCGGTCGCTTTTGCGATTTTTTACAAAATCACCTACCACCATTTTCACTGCGTCCAAACGGCGTATTTCCTGGCCTTGGTATTTCATATCTGGAATTTTCATGCTGCCGGAAATGTCTACCGCAATGAGCAGATCTCTCCCACTGTTTGGCATACTTACGGGTTCGCCAATCCATTGTGGATTGGCAGACGCAACCACCAGTGCGCACCAAATTAGCCACATACTTATTAAACTGGCTGTTGCTCGAGTACGCAGTGAATGCGTGCGAGTTTCAATGTGTTGAACTTGCGCAAAGAAGGGGACGCGTAAGGCGGCGTCTGCCTTTTTTCGTGCGGGAATTAAATAAACAATTATGGGTAAAGGAAGCAGTGCTAGTAACCACGGCCATTGCAATTCAAACACGTTCGGCCTCCTGCTTGGCATTCATCTTGTGGTTTTTTTGCCATCGATTGCGATGCTCTTTAATCCACAGCACACATAAATTATGTAGCTGTGCGCGATCAAACTCTGGGCTTTTTTGATATGGACCAATTAAGAGCGTAGTGCCCACGCCTTTACTGAATTGTTGTTGCGCTTTTGGACATTGGTTATCTAACCACTCTAGCCATGCATTTCCTTTGAGGCTTGGATCGAATTGGTTTTCAAAACCACTTAAGGCGGTACGGCGTAAAACCATACTCACACCTTGCAGGTATTCAGCATTCTGTTCATGCGGATATTCTTTGTTCAATCTATTCAATTCGTTAAGCGCGGGCGCGCGATAAGCATTTCTCGTTTTGTGTTGTCGCACAAAAAAGATAAGTGCACCCAAAAACGATATTAATAAAAACGCAAGTAGCCACCATCCCCACGCGGGCGGCCAAAGGCCTATGTCGGGAGGTAAATGAATATCTTGTAATTGTGCAAGCGGATCGGCCGCTTGGCTTGTTTGTGGTGTTGATAATGTTGGATCTTGGGGATTCATAGGCCGTTATTTTTTTGCTGTAAATCGTTCGCGCAGCATTAGCTGCAAATTGTCGGTCGTCGCGTAAGAGAGTAGGGGTATTCTTAAGCGTTTTGCACTGTGCGTTAAAAGCTCTACTTGGTTTTTATAGGCATTTTCATAGGCGTGCTGGAAGTTGCTGTCGTCAGTAGGTAGTTGTAAGCGATTTACTCCATCGCTCACGGTTAATTGAGAATTACTTTTTAACTGCTTTTCGAGCGCGTCAAAAACATGAATCAAGGTTACATCCGTATGGCGCGCTAATTCAAACAATTGCTGTTCACAGGATGTGTCGTAATCATGGAAGTCGCTAACAATAAACAACGCGCAACCGGGTTTTGCAATGCGCCGCGCGTCAGTGAATACTGACGCAAGCTTTTTAGAATCAGTTGATGCAACTGGGGAATTTAATTGACAATTAAATTCCTGCAATTGATGAAGTAACTCCAACACGGCGTGTTTGCTGCGCCGTGGTTTGATATCGCGTTGATGATTGTCTCCAAATACTAACCCGCCAATACGGTCACTGTTGCTCAGCGCCGCCCACGCGATGTTTGCCGCAATATGTGCAGCAAGCACAGATTTAAAACAACGCTGGCTTCCAAAAAACATGGGAGCGCGTTGGTCTACGAGAATAAAAACCGGGCGTTCACGTTCCTCTCTGTAGAGTTTGGTGTGAGGTACTTGCGTGCGCGCCGTAACGCGCCAGTCAATACTTCTAACATCGTCACCTGCTTGATAAAGACGCACTTCCTCAAAGTCCATTCCGCGCCCGCGAAAGCGAGTTCGTTCCGCACCATTTAACTGGCTCTTTACCGCCTTCGGTAAAAACAAGCGTAAATCTTTGGCCGCAAAACGCAGGCGTAATAAATTACCTAGCTGAGCATAAGCCCCTGTTGGATTTAAATGCTCAAGCTGGCCGCGCATTTTTACATCGGTTTGTTGCATATTCATCAAGCCTTGATGTTAGTGTGAAAAGCTATCTGGATTAGACACTGTACTAATCAGGGTAGCGGTACCGCACCTAATCACGTTAGTGGCACGGCGCTTAACAAAGTATCGATTACCTTATTACTATCGATACCGCCTGCCTCCGCTTCAAAACTTAAAATCAAGCGATGGCGCAAACAGTCGTGAATTACGGCTTGCACGTCATCGGGGCTAACAAAATCTTTACCGTGCAGCCACGCGTATGCGCGAGCACAGCGATCCAGCGCAATAGTACCGCGAGGGCTTGCGCCGTATTCGAGCATCTCGCCTAGCTCAAGGCTGTAGATATTAGGGCGGCGGGTTGCGTTAATTAATTGAACAATATATTCCTCAACACTCGCCGCCATGTGAATGTCCAGAATCTCGTTGCGTGCAGCCATTAATGTCGCTTGAGAAATTGTTGCGGGAGTCACGCTAGGTATTGAGGCTGCTTCGTTACGTACCAACTGTAAAATGCGGCGTTCCGCTGCTGCGTCTGGGTAATCCACATTGACGTGTAACAGAAAGCGGTCGAGTTGTGCCTCCGGTAAGGGGTAGGTACCTTCTTGTTCAATTGGGTTCTGGGTTGCCATCACCATAAATAAGGGCGGCAGAGGGTAAGTTTTGCTGCCTACTGATACTTGTCGTTCTGCCATGGCCTCCAAGAGCGCCGATTGAACCTTCGCAGGGGCTCGGTTGATCTCATCGGCGAGAACAAGGTTATGGAAAATGGGGCCGGGCTGGAATTCAAAGGTGCCCTGTTGTGGGCGGTAAATGTCAGTTCCTGTGACATCTGACGGTAGCAAGTCTGGCGTAAATTGAATTCGGTGGAAGCTGCCTTCTATGGCTTGCGCAAGCGTTTTGATGGCTTTGGTTTTGGCTAGGCCGGGTGCGCCTTCGACTAATAGGTGGCCATCAGCGAGCAACGCAATGAGTAGGCGCTCAACCAAATGTTCCTGACCGATAATTTGGTCGTTCATCCAGAGTTGTAAGGTTTGGATCTGTTGAAAATTACTCATAAACAAGATTGCCTTCAGTTAATCGAAAAGAGCCCCTAGTAGGCGCGGAATAATAACACTCATGCGCGGCGCATAGACCCTAACATTTGGTGTCAGTTCCTCGTTTTTTCAATGGCTTATGCTGGGAGATTAGCTTTTATCCAGACAGGTGCGGCGCCTAACAGCTCATGCCGTGTTTATGGGCTAGGCTTAATGCACCTCGTTTAAAAATTGTTACCAAATTTAGTGCTTTCGCAAAGGAGTTCACCTTGACTAGCCCACTATCTGCTTCGCAGGATTTCATGACTTTTGTGCAAGATTTACACAACTTCGCGAAGGAAAAGTTACCGTCTGGAGACTTGCCAGACTTTATGAAGTTTGTAGAAAGCTACTTTTCTCGTTTTCCCCTTGAAGAGTTGGCGGGTCGTTATCTGTCTGATGTGTTTGGCAGCGTCTATCAATGGTGGCGATATGTTCAATACTTTGATGGTGGTTCTCCCAAGGTCAACTTGGTAAACCCCAAGCTTGAAACGGAAGGGTGGGTTTGTCCTCACACGGTGTTGGTTGTGCATCAAACTGATATGCCGTTTTTAGTAGATTCAATTCGCATTGAACTGAATCGTCGCAATATTGCGATTCATGCCATTAAAAGTACTGTGTTAAACATTTTGCGTGATAAAGAAAATAAATTAATCGATATCCTTACCGCAACAGATGTTTCAGCGGGTGCAGAAAAAGAAGCTTTTGTGTACTTGGAGATTAATTTATTAACTCAACAGGAGGAGCTTCAATCTATACAACAGAATCTCCTCTCTGTGTTGGCTGAGCTTGCTGCTGTAGTGCGCGACTTTAAACCTATGTTAGATGCTGTTCGCGAAGCTGAAGAAAACCTAAATCTTGGCGAGAAATCAGTAACCGTTGCGAATGTAAGTGAGAGTCGGGAATTTCTGGCATGGTTGCGTGATAACAATTTTACATTTCTAGGCTGTAGCCACTATGAGTTTGGTGAAAACGATGGGAAGAAGTTTTTAGTTGAGAAAGTGGATAAACGTTTAGGCTTTTTTTCCTACAAAGGGGGGGAAGCCAATTATTCTGAGTCAGATAGCTTAAATCCTGGCATGGTGCGTTTTCATTTGGCTCCTCAGGTATTAACCTTCTCTAAATCTGCAGTGAGGTCACGAATTCATCGGCAGGCATACTCGGATTACATTGTTGTAAAACAATTTAATGAGAATGGTGAGGTTATTGGCGAAGTAAGATTTTTAGGCTTATACACGTCCAGTGTTTACACAATGCTCCCCACCAAAATCCCCGTTATTCGCAATAAAGTGAACAAAGTTTTTGAGCGCTCCGGCTTGAGCTCAACAAGTCATGATGGAAAAGCGCTGCACCAAATTCTCACAACCTTTCCTCGTGATGAGTTATTTTTAAGTAATAGTTCAGAGTTATTTGAAACCGTAATGGATATTGCGCAAATCAACGAACGCTATATGGTTAAGCTGTTTATGCGCCGCGACCCTTTTGGAAAATTTGTAAGTTGTTTGATATACGTCCCTAGGGATGTTTTTTCCACGCAAATGCGGCTGCGCATTCAGGAAGTAATTGGTAACGAGATTAACTCAAAGGAAAGTGAATTCAATACTTATTTTTCAGAATCAATTCTCGCCAGAGTGCACTTAGTATTTAAAGTCGACCCAAAGCTTCCATTGGAATACGAGCAAGAGAAGCTTGAACGTAAGATTCGTGAGATATCGCGTTCTTGGGAAGATCATTTGCAAACATCCTTAGTTGAGTCTTTAGGCGAAGAGCGGGCAAGTGAGTTGTTGCGCGAATATCACAACGCATTTTCAACTTCTTACAAAGAGCATTTTGAATCACGTACCGCTGTGCACGATATTGCATCCATGGCTGAGTTGAAAACGCCAGATGATATAGCCATGAGCTTTTATCAGCCTGTTGGAGCAGAGCCCAACGTTGTACGTTTCAAGGTATTTAGAAAAAGTAAAACAATCGAGTTGTCAGACGCAATTCCATTACTGGAAAACTTAGGTTTGCGGGTTTTGTCAGAAAATCCTTATCCTATTGATCGCAAAAGCGACGGCTTGGTTTGGTTGCATGATTTTCAGTTGAGCTATGACCTTCCCGGTGTAATAGATGTTTTGCGCGTAAAAGAAATCTTCCAAGAGGCTTTTTCAGCCGTTTGGCACAAGCAGACGGTGAACGATTCCTTTAACAGACTTGTTCTCAGTGCCGAATTAAGCTGGCGTGAAGTATTTGTATTGCGCGCCTACGCGGGTTACATGCATCAAACCCTATTCAACTTTACCCAACAATACATTGCAAATGCACTAGTAAACCATTGCGATATAGTTCGGTTACTGATTGCATTATTCGATATTAAGTTCAATCCAAATGCGAACGCAGATACACGCGCCGCTGATATGCATCAATGCCGTGAGCAAATAACTGCTCACCTGAACGCGGTAGAAAACCTGAATGAAGATCGCATATTACGTCGGTTTTTGGTGTTAATTGATGGCAGTTTGCGAACTAATTTTTATCAAAATACGCTTGCGGGGAGCGCCAAAGATTACCTATCAATAAAGCTTAGCCCGCGTTCGATTCCTGATATTCCAGAGCCGCGTCCACTCTATGAGATCTATGTTTACTCATTACGAGTTGAAGGCGTTCATTTACGTGGCGGAAAAGTTGCGAGAGGCGGCTTACGTTGGTCAGATCGGTTGCAAGATTATCGAACAGAAGTATTAGGTTTAGTTAAAGCCCAACAAGTTAAAAATGCTGTGATAGTCCCAAATGGAGCGAAGGGCGGCTTTGTATGTAAACAAGCGCCCGCTAACGGCGGCCGCGATGCAATTCAACAAGAGGGAATTGCTTGTTACAAAATATTTATTCGCGGGTTGTTAGATTTAACCGATAACTTGGCGGACGGAAAAATGACCTCTCCTAATAATGTAGTGCGTTATGACGAGGATGATCCGTATCTGGTTGTTGCTGCAGACAAAGGTACAGCAACATTTTCAGATATTGCGAACAGCATTTCTGCGGAATACGGTCACTGGTTAGGCGACGCATTTGCATCTGGCGGCAGCCAAGGTTATGACCATAAGGCGATGGGCATTACGGCTCGTGGAGCGTGGATTTCGGTAATGCGGCACTTCCGCGAAAAAAATATCAATATTCAGGAAGAAGACTTTACCGTTGTCGGCATAGGCGATATGGCAGGTGACGTGTTTGGTAACGGTATGCTGTTGTCAGAGCATATTTGTTTGGTGGCCGCATTCAACCACGCCCATATTTTTATTGACCCAACTCCTGATGCTGCAAAAAGCTTTGTAGAGCGCAAACGTTTGTTCACAACCCCAAAAACAACCTGGGCTGATTATGATAAAGCAATAATTAGCACAGGCGGTGGAGTATTTAGCCGCGACCAAAAAACAATTGTTATCACTCCTGAAATGAAAACTATTTTTGGAATTTATGAAGACAGTTTAACGCCAGCGGAACTCATCACAAGTTTGCTCAAGGCGCCCGTAGATTTAGTATGGAATGGTGGTATTGGCACTTACGTTAAATCCTCCGCTGAGAGCCATGCAGAGGTGGGTGATAAAGCCAATGATAATTTGCGTGTTAATGGTAACCAATTGCGCTGTAAAGTATTTGGTGAGGGCGGCAATTTGGGGATGACGCAACGCGGTAGAATTGAATATTGTTTAAATGGTGGGGCATGCAACACGGATTTTATCGACAACGCTGGAGGCGTAGATTGCAGTGACCATGAGGTCAACGTAAAAATTTTACTGAACGAAATTGTCGCCAATGGAGATTTAACGCCGAAACAAAGAAATCAACTGCTTGCCACTATGACAGATGATGTGGCAAGTTTGGTGCTAAAAAATAACTATCGTCAAACACAAGCTATCAGCATTGCCGAGGCTGAAGCCCTGTCTCGTGGTGCTGAATATCGTCGTTTTATGTCGAGGTTGGAAACGCAAAAACGGCTTAACCGAAAATTGGAATTTTTGCCTACAGATGAAATATTGTTGGAGCGACAATCGCACAACATGGGTTTAACTCGTCCGGAGTTAGCTATTTTAATTTCATACGCGAAAGCGGTTCTTAAAGAAGATTTGGCGATTGATAACATTGCTAAGGATAAATATATTGCTACTGCTATTGAAGGTGCCTTCCCGCGAAAAATATCAGCGGAATACCCTGAGCCATTAGATGCCCATCGTTTAAAGCGCGAAATCGTGGCCACCCAAGTTGCGAATGACATGGTCAACAATATGGGTATTAGTTTCGCCCGGCGGTTGGTGGAGTCCACTGGAGCCACCATGGGTGAAGTTGCGAAAGCTTACATCACTGCTCGCGATGTTTATCAAATGGAAAAATTCATTGTTGATTTAGAGGCGCTTGATCATCAGGTTTCATCTTCAGTTCAATATGAGCTTATGATTAATATGATGCGGCGTGTTAGGCGAGCAACCCGCTGGTTTTTGCGCAACAGGCGCAGCACTATTAATCCGGCGGTAGAGGTAGAGTTTTTTGCTCCAGCCGTTAACCTCATTTCTCAACAGCTGCCACACTTGTTGCTTGGTGGGCAATTGGAGGAATTGCAAGGGCAATACCAACGATTAAAAGAAGGTGGAGTTCCGCAAGATTTAATTATCCGTGCAACTTCGGCTTCATATTTGTTTTCGGGTCTAAGCGTTGCGGAAGTTGCCAAGCGTAGTGAGCACAATTTAGAGGAGGTTACGGAGCTTTACTTTCGTTTGAGCGAAGAGCTTAGCCTCACTTGGTTCGCCAACCAATTATCGCAGCTAAAGGTGGAAACCTTTTGGCAGGCAATGGCGCGGGAAACCTACATGGACGATCTTGAATCTCAATTGCGTTCATTAACACTCTCGTTGGTTAAATTTTGTACGGAAAGGCAGGATATTGAGCGGGTAGTGGGTGCTTGGCAACAACAACAAGGGTCGCTTATTGCAAGATGGAAGCTAATGGTTAACGAATTACAGGCTGCAAGTGGAACAGATTTCGCAGTGTTTTCAGTGGCTTTGAGAGAGTTATTAGATCTGGCGCAAGCAACACAGCATAGCGATGTGGTGTTATGAAGAAAATAAAAATTCCCTTAGGAGGTTCTGATGAATGATTTCTTGCGGCCAGCTATTTATTTGGCTAACAGGATGTCATTTCGCTCCAAGCTATTTTTGGCCGTATTCATTTTCCTCATTCCGTTCTTGTTATTGTTAATTTCTCATGTGTTCACCACATGGAAGGGTATTCAGAAAATTGACCGGCAAGAACGAGGTTTGACTTTGATTGTTCAACTAAAACCTCTTGCCCTGAATTTAGCTAGGCATCGTGGCAATATGGCTCAGTACCTATCGGGTTCCATCGAAAGAGAGGCTGAAGTACTTGCGCTGGAAAAAAGTATAGATGCAGCCTTTGCAGCTATACAAATATCAACAGCAGCGAATCAATATGATGTGACCAATTTTAATGAGCTTTTAAAAGATTGGAAGGCGTTGAAACTTGCTACTAATACATTCACAGGTGGTGAGAAAAACTTTCAGCAGCACACAGATCTGATCGACAGTGTTCAGCATATAATTTCTGCGGTAGCAACTGATTTTGAGCTAATTACTCAAAACTCACACACCAATTATTATTTAGAGTCAATCATTTCCTCTGGCATTCCAAAACTTGAAGAAGCAATTGGGCAGTTGCGCGGCAAAGGTGCAGGTTCATTGGCTGATAAGCTTGTTACCTCCCATGAAAAAATTCTAATTGGCAGCCTCTTAGCCGCTGCTAAAAATAGCAACAAAAATGTTAGCCGTGATCTTGAGTGGTTGTTTAAAGAGACGAACATTCAAGATCAGTTTAGTGAGAGCCTTCAAAGTTACCGGAATATTTTGCAACAGTTTATGGATGTAGCGAACAACCAAGTTCTTGAGCCTGAACAGGCCACTATATCCAATGCTGCATTTTTTGAGATTGGAACAAAAACAATTGATGCATTAAACGTTTTTGATACTCAGATAACAGGTGTGTTCCAAAGCCGAATACATGAGGAACGTGATAAACAATATCGCCAAAACATCATGTTGATAATATTTGCGTTAATTATCACGCTATTAGGGCTTTATTTTTCATTCGGTATTCTCACATCATTAAATGATAATGCCAGCCGTTTGAACCGTATTTCGCACAACTTACAAGAAGGTGATTTTGCTACCAACATTAGTATTGAAACCGAAGATACTTTAGGTGATGCAGCCAAGAGTTTGACCAGAATGGTGAGCGGTGTTGCGCAGCTATTGAGCGTCATTCAAAAAGCTGCACACGAGGTTAGCGATCTTTCTATAAAGCTTCAATCTGCATCTGACGCAACCCGATATGAGCTGGATCAACAAAATATCCAGACTCAACAGGCCGCCTCTGCCGCCAGCGAAATGGCTGCAACTATTCGCGAGGTTGCAAAAAGCTGCGTGGGTGTTGGCGGTGCGACAGATACAACGCGCGATCTTTCTGTTGAAGGTCAAATAAAAGTAAGCGGTGCAATTGCAAAAATGCATAGTTTGGGTGCTGATGTTGAGCAGGCCAAACATATCATTAGCCAAGTACAAGATAATGTTACGGATATAGGCGCGGTTCTAGAAGTGATTCGCAGTATTGCCGAGCAAACAAATTTATTGGCTCTGAATGCTGCTATTGAGGCGGCTCGAGCGGGCGAACAGGGTAGAGGGTTTGCGGTAGTTGCTGATGAAGTTCGATCTTTGGCTCAGCGTACACAAGAATCAACTGCCGAAATTCGCGTTGTTATTGAAAAATTACAAGCGGGCGCGTCAGCCGCTGTCCACATTATCAATCAGAGTTCACTAAATGCGCAGGATGCTGTGAGCACGGCAGCGAGTGCAGATAACTCCCTTGCTAAAATTGTTAAAAGTATTGAAGTACTGCGTGACTTAAATACACAAATTTCCGCTGCCACTGAACAGCAAGCCGCAGTTGCGGAGCAAATGTCCCGTAATACCCTGCAGTTGGGTGATTCGTCAGAGAGTATTTTGGGGCAAATTGAAAAAACAGTAAGTGTTAGTAACAGCCTACGAAAGAGTGCTATGGCACTACTTGAAAACGCCATGAAATTTAGAACTTGATAGGGTACCTGAGTTTGCGTTCAATATATGTCCAACTTAATATCCCCCCCGATGAATTTAAGCTGCTGTATGAAGGTGTAGCTAAATCGGTTAATGCGCGTAGCTTGGATGGGCGCACGGTTAAATTTCCGGCAAATATCCTCCGTCCTTTTGTATCACACTCAGGTGTAGTAGGAACTTTTGCTATACATTTTTCCGATGACAACCGTTTTAACCGCATCGAAAAAATCGACTAGGCGCAGCTATTCCAGTATCCTGCACGCCATATTTTTCACTATTCGTTAAGCAAACCACCTTGGCGTTGCGCCGGAGCCATAGCAATGTATACGCATATTCGCGATCTCCTTTTTAAACTGGATGCAGAAACATCGCATGAATTCAGTCTCGATTTAATTGGGGCAGCTGAGCGCTTGAAGTTGGCCGGCCTGTTTTTGACGGAGGTGCCGGAAAGCCCCGTTGAGGTTATGGGAATTCGCTTTCCAAATGCTGTGGGTCTTGCTGCCGGTTTGGATAAAAATGGAGATTATTTTAATGCGCTTGGTGCAATGGGTTTTGGTTTTGTCGAGATTGGAACCATCACGCCCAAGCCTCAGCCTGGCAATGCCAAGCCGCGCTTATTTCGTATTCCAGAAGCGGAAGCCATTATCAACCGCATGGGTTTTAATAATAAAGGCGTGGATCATTTGGTTGCGCAAGTTAAGCGTCGTCGCTACCAGGGTGTTCTAGGTATTAATATCGGCAAAAATGCTGTCACACCAGTTGAAAATGCAGCGGATGACTACGTGAAGTGCATGCAAAAAGTCTATGCCCACGCGGATTACATTACGGTTAATGTTTCTTCGCCTAATACTCAAGGTTTGCGCGATTTACAATTTGGTGATTCATTAAATCGCTTGCTGGAAGCCATAAAGCTGGAGCAACGTAAATTACAATTGGAACATAGCCGTTACGTTCCGGTTGCGGTGAAAATTGCACCTGACATGGATGCAGATGCTGTAATTCAAGTCGCACAGAGTTTGGTGTCCCAGGGTATCGACGGTGTTATCGCAACAAATACAACCATAGGTCGAGAAGGGGTTGAAGCATTTGATGTGAGCAAAGAAACCGGTGGCTTGAGTGGGTTGCCCGTCCGCGATAAAAGCACTCGTGTCATTAAAGTTTTGTACGGGGAGCTTGGAGAAAAGTTACCAATTATTGGAGTAGGCGGAATAAGTGATGGTGAAAGTGCCGCTGAAAAAATAAAGGCGGGCGCAAAATTGGTTCAGATATACAGCGGATTCATTTATCGTGGCCCCACTTTAATCCGTGAAGCGGCCTCTGCAATATCAAACTTGGCGAATTAACTCAAAAAAGAAAAGGCCTCATAGTGAGGCCTTTTTTCTTAGCTCGATTTCGCCAATCAGCGAATTAATAAATAAAATAAAGTGTTAAATGTTTGCGATGCAATTGCTGATGCAATTTATTGATCAGCATAAGCTACGTCATGGTCATATTGGACATAGGTTGCAGATTGTTAAGTTTTTGAACTTGAGCCAAGCGGTTCAGTCCATCCCATTGGTCTACTCTGGATTCTCTCCATCCATTTAGCCATTGCTGTCGGGCAATACCGGTTTCATGGGGGCATAAGCTACGCGATCGACCGTCAATACCGGCTTGGTAGCCTTTTGAAAATGCGCGTTCTGTTTGATCTCGTTTCTGACTTTTCATCCTATAAGGCACCTCTTTATTAGCGCTATTTAGATTTCAGTTAAAGTTATATGGACATCACGAACGACTTGCTACAATACCTCCTTTGGTGACCTAGTGTGTTGGTTTTGACCAGTACACCAACAAAGGTTCCCCTTGTGAACGATTTTATTCTTCTAGATAAATTCCCCTATAGCACTTAATGCTCTAGCGAATTGATTTGACAAGAACACACATATACACGTTTGCATGAAATTTGGCCAATTCGGCTGCAATTACCTGTAAATAGGTTATTAAACTGGCGTTATCAATGACTCAATATCAATTTTTTGCAACCTGTCCTAAAAGTTTGGAAGGACTTTTATTTTCTGAACTATCTCAACTAGGTGCTACCGATCTGCGTGAAACCGTAGCAGGTGTGTATTTTAGTGGCAGCATAGAGACCGCTTACCGTGTGTGCCTCTGGTCGCGGTTGGCTAATAAGATTCTCTTGCCGCTTGTGAGCTTTGACGTTAAAAGTCAGGAGGATCTATACGACGGTGTGCGGGGGATTCGATGGGAAGAGCATCTGAAACCAAACGGAACCTTGTTAGTTGATTTCGTGGGAACAAGCGACGCCATACGTAACACGCAATTTGGAGCAGTAAAAGTAAAGGATGCGATTGTAGATTGCTTGCGCGATACAACTGGCGAACGGCCTTCGGTCGCTAAACAAGATCCAGATCTGCGTATTAACGCTCGTTTAAGCCGCGACAAAGTTGTAGTCAGCTTGGATCTTTCCGGCGATAGCCTGCATCGTCGTGGTTATCGTTTAAAACAGGGCAGTGCGCCTATGAAGGAGAATCTGGCAGCGGGCATTTTGATCCGTTCCGGCTGGCCTGAAATTGCGGCCACAGGAGGTGCATTGCTCGATCCCATGTGTGGCTCTGGAACCATTTTGATTGAAGCTGCCCTTATCGCGGCTGATATAGCGCCGGGTTTAGGACGTGTGAGTTTTGGTTTCGAACGCTGGCTAAAACATGAAGGTCACCTCTGGCAGAGTTTGCGCGATGAGGCCCATGAGCGTCGCCGCAAAGGGTTGGAAAAAAAACTTCCTGAAATTCGCGGTTACGATGCAGATATACGAGTCATTCGTGCTGCCGAAGAAAATATTGTTACCGCTGAGTTGGATCACTGGCTGCATGTCAGTCGTAAAGAGCTTGCTGAATTTAAAAAGCCAACGCACACAGAGTTAAAAAATGGTTTGGTTCTCAGCAATCCACCCTATGGTGAGCGTTTGGGTGAAGTTGAATCACTGAAAATGCTCTACGCACATTTGGGTGAGCGTTTGCGTAATGAATTTCAAGGTTGGCGTGCAGGTGTTTTTACAGGAAACCCAGAGCTTGGCAAGCAGATGGGGTTGCGTGCCGATAAAAAATATAAATTATTTAACGGCACCATTCCCAGTGAATTAATTATGTTTACTATCTCCGCGGAAGCTTTTGTACAAAGCCGCGTAGAGCAAGATGATCGTTTTAGCCGCGATGATGAAAAGCGCATTGCTGCCGAAGAGCGCGTACGTGAAACTAATCGCCAGGAGCAGGCCGCAGCCTTGTCAAACGGTGCGCAGATGTTGGTAAACCGTTTGCAAAAAAACCTAAAGCAATTAAAAAAATGGGCGCGTAAAAACGACGTTAATTGTTACCGTTTATATGATGCTGATATGCCTGAATATTCTGCGGCTATAGACGTCTATTGCGGTCAAATTCAGCCGGGTAAACCAGAGCAGTGGTACGCCAATGTGCAGGAGTATGCCGCACCAAAATCCGTTGACGAGGATCGCGCTGCACAACGTTTTGCCGAAATTGAATTGGCTGTACCTTTTGCATTGGATATCCCCGCGGAACGAATTAGTTACAAACAACGCCGCCGCAATAAAGGCACGCAACAATACGAGAAACTCACTGAATTACCCACGGGGGATGTCTTTAGTGTTCAAGAAGGCGCTGCGAAATTACATATTAATATGTGGCAATACCTTGATACCGGTTTGTTTTTGGATCATCGCCCCGTAAGAAAAATGATTGCCAATATGGCAAAAGACAAGCGGTTCCTAAATCTATTTTGCTATACCGCAACCGCAAGTGTTCACGCCGCTATGGGTGGCGCGCGCTTTACCTTAAGCGTAGATATGTCCAACACGTATTTAAACTGGGCTCGCAAAAACTATGCGTTGAATGGTTTGAGCGAATCAAAAAATCGTTTAGAGCAAGCAGACTGCTTGAAATGGTTGGAAGAAAACGATCAGCAATTTGATTTGATTTTGCTTGATCCACCCAGTTTCTCAAACTCCAAACGCATGGAAGATGTATTAGATGTTCAGCACGATCACGTCAGTATGATTCATCACGCGATGCGCGCTTTGTCGGAAGGCGGAACGCTTATCTTTTCGAATAACTTGCGTAGTTTTAAATTGGATTCGGAAGCGCTATCGGCCTACACAGTCACCGACATCAGTACAAAAACTATTGATGAAGATTATAAACGCAACCCCAAAATCCACCAATGTTGGACAATTACGCATTAAAAAGCTTGGCGACCTTGGTTTGAAGGCTAATGGTTAAATTTTATTAAGTACTGTAACAAATTCGAGATTATTGCATCCAAGTATCAAGTTGATGTTTAGTTCTTATGCCTAGAGGTCGCCATGCTAATTAAGAAGCCAAGTGATATACCCAGCTCAGAAATTACACCAGAATCCATTTATCTGGCGCGCCGAGATTTTATGCGCGGCACAATCGCTACTGGTCTTTTAGGTGCGGCTAGCCTGAATTCGCAGAACCTTATGGCAGACCCGAGTTACACAGCCGCTGAAGCGGTAAACAAGGGGCCTGAATGGTTGAACACCCAAATTGCCCATGCAAAAGCCGATACGCAAAAATTAGCAGAATCCCTAACGCCTTTTGAGAGTGTTACCGGTCATAATAATTTTTATGAATTTGGTTACGACAAGACTGATCCCGCCAAATATGCCAAGCGATTTAAAACAGATCCGTGGAAAGTCGAAATCTCAGGTGAGGTTGCAAAGCCGGGTAAATATAATCTGGAGGATTTGTTAAAAGGCATGGATTTAGAAGAGCGAGTCTACCGTTTGCGTTGCGTTGAAGCATGGTCAATGGTGATTCCTTGGGTGGGCTTCTCACTTGCCAGTTTAATTAAAAGATTTGAGCCCACAAGCAATGCAAAGTATGTGTCGTTTTATACTTTAAATGATCCCAAACAATTTCCAGCACAAGCTAGTTCGTTAAGTACCATCAATTGGCCTTACCGCGAGGCTTTACGTATTGATGAAGCCACGCATCCGCTCACAATTTTGGCGGTGGGTTTATACGGGAAATCGTTACCCAATCAAAATGGAGCACCCTTACGGCTTGTGGTGCCTTGGAAGTATGGATTTAAAAGCATCAAATCAATTGTAAAAATTGAGTTGACTGAGAAGCAACCTAAAACCACATGGAGCATGATTGCTCCCTCCGAATATGGCTTCTATGCGAATGTGAACCCGACTGTCGATCATCCTCGCTGGAGCCAGGCGCACGAGCGTCGCCTACCAAGTAGTTTGTTTAGCCCTAATGTTATCCCAACGCAAATGTTTAACGGCTACGCTGATCAAGTTTCAAGCTTATACACCGGAATGGATTTGCGTAAATTTTATTAAGAGAGGATTGGGTAAATGCCGGTGCTGTGGCGAAGAGTGTCTATATTATTGCTGGGACTAATTCCCTTAGCGTTTATTGTTTATGACGCGGCAAATAATCGCTTAGGGGCAGATCCCGCAAAAGCGATAGTTTTATTCACTGGAACTTGGGCATTTTATTTTCTTCTCATTACCTTAGCTGTTTCTCCATTAAAGCGTATAGCAAATCAAAACTGGTTGATGATACATCGCCGCATGTTAGGTTTGTTCGCGCTGTTTTATGCGATCTTGCATATGCTTGCTTATTTGATATTTATTCTTGGGTTTAACTTTGCAATATTTGGCAGTGAGCTTGTAAAGCGTCCGTATATTTTTTTGACCATACCTGCCATATTTTTGTTAATTATTTTGGGGATTACATCAACCAAGGGGATGATGCGCAAGCTAGGCAAGAATTGGATTAAGCTACATAAAACCATTTACATCGTGGCGATTCTGGCTTGGTTGCATGTATTGCTGCAGGTTAGATCCAGTTATGCTGATGCCGTTTTGTTTGGCGCTTTAACAGCAGTACTGCTTGGCATTCGTGTCAATTGGTCTTTGAAGAAAAAACGTTCTCGAGTGAGCGCCTAAAAGCTCAGTAAATCTTTCAATTCAACCGCGTTGCGACGGGAAATTTCCAGAACTTTGCCGTCGCTCATAGTAATTTCATAACCGTCATTAATTGCTTCTTCGATATTTACTACTTCATTCAAATTAACAACATATTGTCTATTGGCTCGGAAGAAATATTTTTCGGGTAAACGCTCTTCAATGTTATTGAGTGATTTCCTAACAAAAGCGTTTTCTTTGCCAAAAAATACACGCACGTGGTTTTTACAGCTTTCAAAGTAACGAATAGTTTCCAAGGGTACAAGGTGGCATTTGTCGCCGTCTTTTATAAACATGCGGCTATGAATATCAAGCGGCGGCTTGGGTTGGTTTCGGCTGTCTTCGGTATGAATGCTGAGTTTTTCAATCGCTATTTTTAAGCGTTCGTGGCTAATGGGTTTGAGTAAATAATCAACCGTGTTGTAATCGAATGAGCGTATTGCATATTCAGAATAGGCGGTAGTGAAAACAACCTTAGGTGAATAGTCCAGTTTTTCCAATAGATCAAATCCGCTCTCTCCGGGCATGTGTATGTCCAGAAAAATAATGTCCGGCTGATGCTCTTCAATAATGTCCAGTGCTGTTGACGGATGATCTGCCGCGCCGACTATGTCGATTTCGGAATAGTCTTCTAGCATCTTCACCAAACCTTCACGCGCGAGGCGTGAATCTTCCACCACTATAGCCTTCATTGAGATATTTCCTTGGGAATGGTTAGAGTTACGATAAATTGATTTTCCGTTTTTGCTGTTTGCAAATCTGCCGTATCTCCGTAAAGCAATTCGAGTCTTTGTTTGATGTTTTTCAATCCAATTCCAGTTGAAGGTAAACCTTTTTTTATCTCATGAGCTATATGGTTGCACACCGTAAAAATAAGTTTTGACTCTAGTTCTTCACAGGTCACGCTTAGCTGGCCGCCCGCTTTAATATTTTCAATGCCGTGTTTTATGCCGTTTTCAATGAGCATTTGCAAAACCATGGGTGGAACCAAGTAGGTGTCAAAATTTGGTTGAATCGAGAGTGTAAAATCTAGACGATCTTCCAGTTGTGATTTAACGATTTCAATATAGCGATGAATGATTGCAATCTCATCAGCGAGTATCACTTTTTCATATTTGCTGCTCTCCAGTGAATAACGCAATATTTCTGACAGAGACGTAATCATATGATCTGCTTTTTTGGGGCTTTCATGAACCATAAAGCGGATGTTATTCAGTGCATTAAAGAGGAAGTGTGGGTTAAGTTGGTTGGATAGACTGTTTAAGGTTGCATCCTTAAGGCTATGTTGCGCTCTTAAGTACCGCAATTCCGTTTCGCGCGCTCTCTTGCTGGATGTAATACTGTGGTAGAGAAAAATCCACGCCGAAATAAAAATAGTCGTTTGAATCCAATTGCCCATAATTGAACCCATAACGAGTTTCGCCAACGCGTGCTTGTTGTTGGGGTATATAGTTGCAGTAATTTCTGTCCAAAAAAAGGATGAAAAAATAGCGGACATTAAAATCGCTATGGTCAGCCCTGAACTCAGTGAAAAAGCCAAGCTGTACTCTAAAAACTGCTTGCTTGAAAAGGACTCCCACCCAAATGTTTTGTACATATAGCGGAACAGTAAAACAGATAGTGTAAACAGTGGAAACCAGAGTAGATCCCCAAAAAATAAAAAGCGCGCGTACTCATGCAACGGAACAATAATGACCATTTGCGTTGCAGCGAGAAACAACATAAAAAGCCCATGATCGAGCCAGAAGCGTTGATCATGGGGGAAAAACAATACCTTCATGGAAAATCTGCCGCTAGTATTTATTATGGTAAAGGCAAGCACGGGGGAGCTTGCCTTCATGTTTATAAAACTCAGTCAATCCAGCTTCTATAACCGATGATTCCGTGGTAGGCCAGATAGGCTACAAAAAGGACATGAAGCAAGGTAAGTATAGCTGCATTGGCAAGTACCAATTTATTCATTGGTGCATTTCTGTATTTATAGATCGAAATTAAACTAATCAAGCTAAACAGTGGATAGAGCAGTGAGCCTATAAAAAGACTCAAGGACGTTGGAGACAAAGTGCCCAGCTTAAGAATATGGTTGGTAGTCATAACAGGCGCAAAGGTTGCACATAGTGTCAAACTCGATATGAGTGGCCAGACCCTAACCCTTAGGATCGCGCCACTAATTTTTCCGAAAAGCCAGGAAGGGATCCATATCAAGGCAAACAAAATATTGAGTATGCTTAGTGTTATCAAGCAAATGATGAGCACAATCTTCCCGTAAATATAAAATGCAGAAGTACGTTTGTAGGTGTTTTCTTCAATCTGCAGAACTTCTCCCAAAAGCGGATCATTAACCAATGCGATACTGGGTAAGCCGCTCCATGGATTAACCGCTAAATTTTCTGCTATTGCGAAGTCGTTACTCTCCCATCCGCCCGTTAATGGAGAGCGGTGGATTTTGTTATCATCAACTCTTACTTTAATGGTGTCAGTAATTTCGGTAACAAAACGCATGATTTCATTGCTAGGGTTTGCGCGAACGTATATCCCCTGTGCTGCAATTAACTTGGATGATATTGGTGTTGAATGCGGTTCAACTTTTTGTACGTTTTTTAGTAAATAACCATCAATTGAATCGGATATCTGCCATATAGCTGAGCCCATGGTGTTGGTGAAAACTACATAGCCTGCCTGCAGTTCGGGACTGTATTTGACAACTGCTAAGGCGCCGGGAATGCCACCGGTATGGCCGTGAAACGCAACACCATAATCTGAATGCCCTGATGTGGTGTTATGTAATCCGTAACCTGCTATAACACCTGCCGCTGCGCTTAAAGTTGTTTTTGGGGTTTCCATTCGTTGGATAGATTCGGCGGTCAAAATTTGAGTGTTGTTAAACTTACCGCGTTGGATAAAAAAGTGAATGAGATTTGCCATTTCTTTCGCGCTGGAGTTCATTGCTCCTGCAGGGCGATAGATTGGGTAGGAATAGTCTATTAACTCATTATTCATGTACAACTTTGCGCCGTGCGCTTCGTAATCTTTGGAGTGGTAGAAGGTTGTCGTTTGCATATGCAATGGATTTAAGAAACTTTCTTGCACATAGTTTTCAAACTTTTTACCAGTCACTTTTTCGACAATATATGCGCTAACGGCGGGGCCTATATTGCTATAGCCATGGCGTGTACCTGGAACCCAGCGTGACTTGCGGGAATCAGGATGATAATTCAGCGCGTCTATAAGTAGTGATTCATCTGTTGCCTCAAAACCTATTTCGGCCAAATGCAAATCGTCCCAACCCGTAGTGTGTTCCAGTAGATGCGCTAGCAAAATCGGATTGGTCTTCTCCCACTTATTTTCAAATTTAATCTCTGGTGCTAAAACCTTTAACTCATCATTGAGATGTAGCTTTCCTTCTTCTACCAACTTCATGATCGATAGAGCCACAAACATTTTAGAAACCGAGCCAATACGAAACATGGTGTTTTCATCAGCTTTTAGGTGTTTCTCTCGATCGGCTTCGCCTAGTCCAGCAACCCAATAGGGGCCATCCTTGTTTACCAGTGCTACGGCTACTGCGGGCGTGTTGGTATCCTGCCGAATTTTTTCAATTGCAATTTTCAGTTGATCCAATGTTTGAGGGGCTTGTGTTTCCTGAGCAAGCGTTTGCATAGATATAAATGCGTAACATAGTGCGAATATACATGTGAATAACTTCATGGATTTTTCCTTTTTGTTTAATATTAGTTCGTACTGACGCAAAAGAAGCTCAAAATAAATGTGCAGGATAGAAGTTGGTAGCCAAAAACATCTTTAAGATTCAACTGGGCGATGAATAATTTTTGATGGTCTATGAAAGTAATTTTTAAATAAACATGACAATAAAGAGAATTTGAAATATCGAATGTTGTAGCGCTGGGTTGTGGTCGTTGACTGTCCGCCTTTAGGTGAGCGGTAACCAAAATAAGCGCGCACATAAAAACAATAGCGATGAGCTTGCCCATGCTGTATCCCAACTTAATCTGATTTTTCGGGATTGAGATTAAATGGGTAATAGCATGCTTTGGGCATAAAAATGCCGAGCGGTGAAAATCAATTATGAGCGGTGTAAAGCGGGAGGGGGATAAGGCGAGAGAATGCGAATAAGGAAAACACCCAGTAGTTGCCGAATAATCCGGCAACTACTGTATTGGAGCTGAATTAGTCTTTAGCGCGAGACTTGTACTCGTGAGTACGGGTATCAATAATGATGCGATCGCCAATTTCTACGAATGCAGATACTTGAATTTCAGTACCGTTAGTCAAACGAGCTGGCTTCATTACTTTACCTGAAGTATCACCACGAACTGATGGCTCGGTGTAAACAACTTCACGTGTTACAGAGTTTGGTGGGGTAATAGAAATTACTTTGCCATCGTAGAATACGGCTTCACATACATCGTCAATACCGTCTTCAATGTATGGGCCCATGTCGCCGAGTTCGTCAGCAGTCAATTCGTATTGGTTGTAATCGCTGTCTACGAAAACGTACATTGGATCAGCGTAGTAAGAGTAGGTTACGTCTTTACGATCCAGAACGATGTCTTCGAATTTATCGTCTGCTTTGTAAGGAGTTTCAGTCAAATAACCGTTGAGCAAGTTTTTCAACTTGGTTTTTACAACCGCAGTGTTACGACCTGAACGGCTGATTTCTACTTTTTGGATTAACCAAGGTGAACCGTCGATGTTAATTACATGACCGGCGCGTAATTCTTGACCTGTTTTCATGATGACTCTCAATAATGTAAATGGTATTGGCGAACCATACCGATTGCTGGGATAAATTCGGCGGCTACTATAGCGTTTTTTGGCAAAATTGCACCATATTTGAAGCTAAATCCCCCAAAGAATTTAGGTGCTGGCACCAGTCACGGGTGTGAGTTTGCCAGTTCTCAAGGCTGTCTAAACAGGAGTTCCAGCTTTCTGTAACATCTTCGCCTCTGTTCCAATGATGCCAGAGGCCGGTGATAGCAGCAGCGAGTTCTGGTGTGGCTTTGCTAAGGTAAAGCTTCAAAAAAGCATCAAGTTTGGTGAGGTGAATGTCGTCTTCTTGAGGGTAGATGTGCCAAATAAAAGGTTTTTGCGCCCATTGGGCGCGTACGAAGGAGTCTTCTCCCCGTACAAAATTTAGGTCGCAGGCCCATAAAAGCTCGTCATAACCACGTTGGGTTAGGAATGGAATAACTTTTATGGTGAGCGAGTCTTTTGTGATTTCGTCATGGCAACGCTGTGGCTTGCCGAAGTAGTGGGTGATGTCCGGTAGGATTTTTCCTTCGGGAACGAGACATAAAATTGTTCGACGAGATGCTGCCAAAGTATCCAGAAGGGAGGTTACCGCGCTGTTTTCGTAGCCGAATAGAGAAATCACTAGCTCAGCATCGAGCTTGCTTATGCCTAATGATCTGAACAGACTGGCGCGCCGCTCAGCATCACTAACAAAAGCGTCTCGCTCGTTTATAAGGTGTGCTTCTTTTAATAGTCCCCCCGTTTTGGGCGTAAACCCGGGGAAGAAGAAAGTCTTTTTCAACCTGAGGCTCGGGTGTGGCGAGAGCAGCCCATGGCAGCCTTCAACCCAATCTTCTGCACTTAGATACTCCAAGTTGAACCAGTGCGGCGGGGCGATTCGGTTTTTCATGGCCGTTAAGTAAACGATCGGAAGTTCGCAGGCGAAGGCTTCTATAACAACATCCGCAGCGTCTTCTATAGCGAAATCCTCATGCCAGACGCGAACATCAACCCCTTCAAGTTGCTGCTGATCTTGATGTGCTGCAGCTGGCCAAATTTTAGTCAATGCTGAGATGTCATCGACCCACAATCGAACCTTAAAGGGGTATTCCGCTGCTAGCTGTCTTGCCAAGCGCCAAGACACACCTATGTCCCCAAAGTTATCGACGACGCGACAAAAAATATCCCAAGTCTTAAAGGGGCGCTGGCTCATGTAATCTTCTTGCTGTGGGGAAAAATAGGGCGCTATTATGCGCGACATTTCTTTAACTCGGACGAATTTTTATGGCGTCGCTCCAAGACCAACTCCTCAAAGCCGGCTTGATTGATGGCAAAAAAGCCAAGCAAGCCAATAAAGAGAAACGCAAAGAAACCAATGTTGCTCGTCGTTCCGCTGAACCCGTGGTGGATGAGGTGAAACAATCCGCTGAGCTGGCAAGGCAGCAAAAAGCCGAGCGAGACCGTGAACTCAACCGTCAACGCAACGCTGAACAAGAGCAAAAAGCCGTTGCGGCACAGATAAAACAGCTCATCGAAAATCACCGGCAGCCTAAAGGTGCAGGGCAAAATGATGTTGAATACAACTTCACTGATGGCAAGCTCATCAAAAAAATGCGTGTTTCGGCCCTAGTGTTGGAGCAAATCGCTCGGGGTGTGCTGGGGGTCGTAAAATTAGGCGAAGGTTACGAGGTTGTCCCACGTATCGTTGCAGACAAAATTGCGCTACGCGATGCGAAATCAGTATTGGTTGCTAATGTAAAAAGCCAACAGCAAACCGAGGAAGATGATCCTTATAAAGACTATGTAATACCCGATGATTTGATGTGGTAACACAAAACGCAAGACTTGCCTATTCTTAGAACTTGGCTCAGTTTATGTCATAATAACGCAACAATTACTACAGGCGAATTTACTATGTTAGATATGTTCACAGGGCTTAGTTTTGCGTTTGGCCTAGCGCTTTTCTTGTCCGTTGCATTTGTATTGGCTTATGAATTCATCAATGGTTTTCATGACACAGCCAATGCTGTTGCAACCGTTATCTATACCAAAGCTATGCCGCCGCATATGGCGGTAGTTGCGTCAGGTGTGTTCAATTTTTTGGGTGTAATGATTGGTGGGCTTGGCGTGGC
Source organism: uncultured Cellvibrionaceae bacterium (assembly GCA_964581625.1). Lineage (GTDB taxonomy): Bacteria > Pseudomonadota > Gammaproteobacteria > Pseudomonadales > Cellvibrionaceae > Cellvibrio. Next base: position 31,209 of record CAZOPE010000015.1, on the reverse strand, counting down.
TTACGCGATTGTCCACCTCTTACCTGTTGACCTGCTGCTTAATATTAGCTCGTCTTACGGCATGATTTTAGTGTTTTCATTGCTGCTATCTGCAATTTTCTGGAATTTGGGGACTTGGTATTTCGGAATCCCTTGTTCGAGTTCTCACACCTTAATTGGTTCTATTTTAGGTGTTGGCGGTGCTCATGCATTACTTTCGCACTTGCCTCTTGCTGAAGGTGTTAATACCAAAAAAGCCACAGATATTATGCTGTCGCTACTTATTTCTCCCCTCGTTGGTTTTATCATTGCTGCATTAGTGCTGCTGCTTTTGAAAAAAGTCTGGCCGGGTCAAAAAATTCACAAAACGCCAGAAGAGCGCGAAAAAATTGATGGTAAAAAGCACCCACCTTTTTGGACTCGAGCGACGCTTGTAGCTTCTGCGATGGGGCTAAGTTTTGTTCATGGTTCGAACGATGGGCAGAAAGGTATAGGTATGTTGATGTTGGTGTTGATTTGTATGGCACCGGCGCAATTTGTATTGGATTTGAATACATCTGCAATTGATATCGATAAAACTCGCCATGCTGCGAGTTATATTGAAAGCATTTATAAAAATAACCAAGAAGCCTTATCTAAAAAAATCGACTTTTCAAAAACAGAAGCGACTGCGGTATCAGAAGAAAAGTGCACCAGCAAAAACGCATTTGTGGCTATTAGTAGCTTAGGCGCCCAACTTAAAGACGTTACGGATTACAGTAAGCTCAGCGTTGAAAACCGTCGTGAAGTTCGCCGCATTTTGCTGTGTATTGATGATACGGCTAAGAAAATGTCTAAAGTAGAGGGTGTTGCTAGTAAAGATAAAGATGAATTGAACAAACTACGAAAAGAAATTACCGCTACAACAGAATTTGCACCCTATTGGGCTATTGTTGCGGTTGCATTGGCTTTAGGTTTGGGAACTATGACAGGCTGGCGTCGAGTTGTTAAAACCGTTGGTGAAAAAATTGGTAAAACCGGTATGACATATTCACAAGGTATGTCTGCGCAAGTGACGGCCGCTACAGCAATTGGTATTGCCAGTATGACGGGGATGCCAGTATCAACTACCCATGTGCTTTCATCTGCGGTGGCCGGAACCATGGTGGCCAATAAATCAGGCCTGCAGTTCTCAACCATTAAAACTATTCTCATGGCATGGGTGCTCACTTTGCCAGCGACTATTTTGTTGGCGGGTGGATTGTTTTATGTAGGCGTTAAAGTGTTCCTGTGATTTGCTTAAGGTAAATCTGCAACATAAAAAAGCCGAGCAAATGCTCGGTTTTTTTATAGGTGTTATTTGAAGCTTATTTAACCGGGAGTCGTAATCTTCGCGCAGCGGGCATCCAGTCGTTTAACTCAAAATCAACAGCTGGATCTCCGCTCCGCGAAGATGACGATAGAGTTTTAAATTTAATTATCCCTGAGCAGCAGGCAGATAATTTTTGGGAGCTGGGATACTAACAAACTCTAGCTAAGTCTAGATTTCTCCCAAGAAACCACCTGACTGCCTCTCCCACAGCTGCGCATAAATACCACCCTGAGAAATTAATTCGTGATGCGTACCTTGCTCAACAATGCAGCCTTTATCCAACACAATAAGGCGATCTAGTGCGGCAATGGTTGATAAGCGATGCGCAATGGCAATAACGGTTTTGCTTTGCATGAGTTTGTTCAAGTTGGTTTGAATAGCCGCTTCAACTTCAGAATCTAATGCCGAGGTTGCTTCATCTAAAATTAAAATGGGTGCTTGTTTGAGCAGTACGCGAGCAATAGCTATACGCTGGCGCTGACCGCCAGACAGTTTAACTCCGCGCTCGCCTACGTGAGCATCGTACCCCGTACGACCTTGGTTGTCAGAAAGGTGCAAAATAAATTCGTGCGCTTCGGCTTGTTTGGCCGCTTCAATCATATCAGCGTCGGTAGCGTCGGGTTTTCCATAGAGCAAGTTGTCGCGAATTGACCGGTGAAGCAAGGATGTGTCTTGCGTAACCATGCCAATTTGAGCGCGCAAACTTTCTTGTTGAACCAAGGCAATATCTTTACCATTAATTAGAATGTTGCCGCTTTCTACATCGTAAAAACGCAGTAATAAATTCACCAAGGTTGATTTGCCAGCGCCAGAGCGGCCAACTAATCCAATTTTTTCGCCGGATTTAATATTGAGATCAAAGCTGCGAATCAGCCCCTCTGATTTGCCATAATTGAAATTAACACGTTTAAATTCAATATTGCTGGCTGTCAGTTCAAGCGGCTGCGCATTTTCTATGTCTTGTACTTCGCGTGGGCTAGATAGGGTATTTAAACCGTCTTTGGCGGTGCCGATATTTTCGAATAGGGCAGACACTTCCCACATAATCCATTGAGCCATACCGTTCAGGCGTAACACCAAGCCTATTGCTGCGGCAATCGCGCCAGTGGTAATGGCAAGATTGCCCCATAACCAAATAGACACAAATGCAACTGCGAAAATCAATGCTGCATTAATCGCCCACACGCTGGAACTTAAAGCAGTAGCTAACCGCATTTGCGGGTGAACCGTTGTTAAAAAATGTTCCATGCCTTGCTTCGCGTATTCTGCTTCGCGGTTGGAATGCGAAAACAATTTAACGGTAGATATGTTGGTATAGGTATCTACCAATCGGCCGGTCATATCGGAGCGCGCATCTGCCTGACGCATGGCTGTTTTCGCAAGCCGTGGTAAAAAGTAATAAAGCAATCCTGCGTAGCTTAATACCCAAATCACAAGGGGTAGGGCGAGGCGTAAGTCCAAGCTACCTAACAAAACCAAAATGCTTGAAAAATAAACGAAGACATAAAGTAGTACGTCTAACAGCTTCATAATGGTTTCGCGAACGGCCAGTGCAGTTTGCATAACCTTTGTCGCAACGCGACCTGCAAATTCATTTTGATAAAACTGGTAGCTTTGACCTAACAGGTAACGGTGAGCTTGCCAACGAATCCGCATGGGAAAGTTGCCCAGCAGGGTTTGATGCATGATAAGCCCATGCAGCAAAACGGTTAGGGGTAAACCAATCAGTACAATTGCACCCATCATCACCAATTCATGTTGTGATTGGCTCCAAAAATTTTCAGGACTGTGGGTGTTTAACCAATCGACTAATTTACCGAGAAAACCAAATAGCGATACCTCCATGACGGCTATGGCGCCGGTTAATAACGCCATTGAAATCAAATAAAATTCTGTGCCGCGCGCGTAATGACGGCAAAATGCAAACAGAGTTTTAGGCGGAGCCTTAGGATGTTCAGGGGGAAAAGGCTTGATTAAATTCTCAAAAAATTGATACATAAAAGGGTCGCTAAGATAAGTTCATCAGAACACGGCAATAAGCGTGTGATCTAGGTAGGAAGTGGCGAAAATATTATCATTTTTCGAGCCTATAAGCTTGCTTCAAAATGTTAAGATTGGCACCTTACTGACAATTGTAACTACCTAGTATTCAGGTTGATTGGACTGAACCAAATACATCGAATTCTCCGTAACGCTCATAAAGAGACAAACAATGAAAAACGCTTTGGTTGTTTACGCCGCCGCTAGTTTAGGGGCACTTTTGCAATGCCTTGTGATGTGGCTGTTTAGCCGTTATGGCGTCACTCACAATCTGAATGTACATATAGCGGGGTCACTTTCACCCGCGTGGTTGTATCCCCATCTTGTGTGGGGCGGCTTATGGGGTTTTCTATTTTTGTTGCCTATTTTAACCAGCAGCATGTTCGCACGCAGCCTTGTGCTCGCACTCATTCCTGCGGGGGTTCAATTGTTTGTTATTTATCCTTTTTACGAGGGTAAGGGTTTTGCGGGCTTGTCGCTGGGTTTATTTACGCCGTTTTTGGTGTTGTTTTATTGGTGGGTATGGTCGTTTGCAACTGTTGTGATCTTAAAGTTGGCAAGGTAGAAATACAGGTATAACTGGATAAAAAATGAAATATTTAACACGCTACGTAATTGCATTATTTTTTTCTGTGAGCTGCGCTGCGCAAGCACAATTTCTTCCTGATAATACAAGCCTGAATATGGAGTCAGTCAAACGTTGGATGGGTTCCAATCGAGACTTTGCAAATGTTGTTCAGGTTTTAGAGCCTATGAACAAAACAGAAGAAGATCTAAAAAAGTTTGAAGCATTACCCGCTTCCGAACAAGATGCAAAAATTGCAGCCTTTCTTCAAAAAAATAATTTAATCAGCACAGTTCAGCCTATTGTTAGTCGTCATGGTTGGAAGTCAGTGGGTGAATATATGCGTTTAAGTACGCGTTTGGGGAATGCTATTGCCGCTTATTTTTTTGCACAAAAATTGGCGAACCTAACGGAGGAACAAAAGAAAGCACTGCGTGCTAAAACAGATTCGGCGGTGTTAAATGCGCCAGCAGGAGATGTTGCATTTGTAAAAGGGAATGAAGTTTTGTTGAAGTCTTACATTCAGGCTTATGCACAGGGAATGTAATTAGCGCTAAAAACAGCTTTGGTTATTTTTTGCGTCTAACCAAAGCCGAAGTTTCATTAGTAATTAATCAATGCACCGCTGCGGTAATCTTGAATTGCCTGTTCAATTTCATCCGGCGTATTCATTACAAAGGGGCCGTACTGCGCTATAGGTTCTTTGAGCGGAATACCTGCCAGCAAAATAAAGCGCGTGTCTTTGCTTAATGCTGCTACCGATATTTCATCGCCCGCGCCTAAGAGTCCCGCATTGCCTGCTTCTAGTTTGCGCGCATCTTCCCCGATCGCAATGGCACCTTCATAAACATAAATAAACGTGTTATGCGTTGCTGGAATCGCGTGAGCAAATTTTCCGTTCAAAGGTAAATGCACATCCCAATAAATTGCTTGGGTAGTGAGGCCTTGAATAGGGCCGCTAATGACTTTGCCATCAATCACCGCTGTATTGGCGATGACTTTTATACAACCGCCGTTAGAAAGCTGCGCAATAGGTATATCGCTTGATGGAATATCCTTGTAGTGCGCAGGTTTCATTTTTTCTGCTGCTGGCAAATTCAACCACAACTGAAAGCCGCGCATTAAGCCATGTTCTTGCTGTGGCATTTCGGAGTGGATAATGCCGCGACCTGCAGTCATCCATTGCACACCACCGTTTTTCAAATGGCCTTTATTGCCCATGTGGTCTTTATGCAGCATGTGACCTTCAAGCATATAAGTGACAGTTTCAAACCCGCGATGCGGATGCGATGGAAAGCCAGCAATATAATCACTGGCGCTTTCTGACCCAAATTCATCCAACATCAAAAAAGGATCAAAGCGTGCCTGTTGCGTTTGCCCCAAGCTGCGTTTAATACGCACTCCCGCACCATCACTGGTGGCTCGGGCCGGAATAATTTGCTGGAGTTGCTTTTGCATCTTGTTCACCTCAATGTTGAGTGATGTTGGTTCGCTATCATAGCCTGATTTATTTATCAGGCGGCAGTTGCCTGCTCAATTTCACGACGCGCTTCGGTTAAAGATTTATCTTTCGCATCTGCAATGCTCAAACCTTCGGCGTAAATGTAATTGATGGATTTAATGCCCAAGAAGTTAAAGAAAGAATTCAAAAATGCTGTTTGTGAATCTGAATCTTTACCTACATGGAAACCACCACGAGCGGCGATGAAATACACAGGCTTGTCTGCCAACAATCCAACTGGGCCGGTTTCGGTGTATTTGAAAGTCACGCCAGCGCGCGCCAATTGGTCGAAGTAGGCTTTCAAGGTTGAAGGCACCCCAAAGTTGTAGAGCGGAACGCCAATCACAACGGCATCTGCGTTAGCTAACTCAGCTACCAAGGTGTCAGAAAGTTGCACAGCAGCTTGTTGCTCGGCAGTACGGCTTTCTGCAGGGGTGAAGAAGGCTTGTACGGTTGCTGAGTCCAAATGTGGAATTGGGTTCTTGGCCAAGTCGCGAACAATCACCTTGCCGCCTGGGTGTTTGGCTACCCAGTTTTGAACGAATTCGTTCGCCAATGCGCTTGAGTTGCCATGGTCGCTAAAAAGGCTGCTGTTAATCTGTAATAAAGTGCTCATTTTACTATCCTCACCAATCTGGTCTGTTCATTTGTGGATGCGTTTAGGCTGCTTGGGCTTTCAAGCTTTATCGCCGTGAGGCCATTAAATGATTTGACGAGCGAATGATAAATAGCGATATTTGGCGATATTTGATCGAAAAATTGAATCAAACGTAGAGATGAGAACCTATGAATACACCATCAAGCTCTGCCGTTACAGAAAATAAAGTCACACTGGAACAGTGGCGAGCGCTGCTAGCAGTGATAGATGCAGGCGGCTACGCCAAGGCCGCGGAGCAGCTCAATAAGAGTCAATCCGCCGTTTCCTACGCCATAGCGCAGCTGGAAACGGCGCTAGGCGTTAAGGTATTTAACCTGCAAGGGCGCAAAGCGGTGGCTACGCCTTCCGGCGAGTTACTCTATCGACGAGCCAAACAGCTTTTGGAGCAGGCCGAACGACTGGAAAAATCCGCTGAGTGCTTGTCTATTCATGTCGAACCGCTGGTAAAAATCGCAGTTGATATCATTATTCCGCCGGCTAAGGTGCTCTATTGCTTGTCGTTATTTGCCAAGGATTTTCCGGATACGCGGGTTGAATACTACGAAACGGTGCTGAGCGGTACGGAAGACATGCTGCTTAAGCGGCAGGTTGATTTGGCGATTGGAGGATTTGTGCCAGCGGGATTTATTGGCGATAAGGTCATGACAGCCAAGTTTCATGGTGTGTCCGCCGCTAATCATCCTCTGCAACAACTGGGGCGCGAGGTAGGTTATGAGGATATGCGCCAGCATCGCCAAATCGTCGTTCGTGATTCAGGCCAGTACCGCCGCCATACCGTGGGTTGGCAAGAGGCCGATCAGCGCTGGACAGTGAGCCATATCAAGACCTCACTGGACGCGATTCGTATGGGGCTAGGTTATGCGTGGTTGCCTGATGCCTACACCAAAGACGATATCGAGGCCGGAACATTAAAGTATCTGCCAGTAGAGGTAGGTTCTGAACGTGAGGGTGCGGTGTATTTAACCTTTGCAGATAAAGAGTTTGCAGGGCCAGGTACTAAGCGCCTCGCCGAGATTTTCAAAGAGTGTTTGCCCATCGCTTGCAAAGGTAAACACGACTCCTGACATGACTTGTCAGCTGTTGCGGCTATGATGCCGCCCATGATGTGAGTCCTTAACCAATTATTGGGAACCCAATCCGCTAATGAGCAAACTCTTTCAAGTACAAAGTGATTTTCCGCCCGCTGGCGATCAACCTGTTGCCATCGCGAAATTGGTGGAAGGCATTAACGCCGGCCTTGCGCACCAAACGCTCTTAGGGGTAACCGGTTCGGGCAAAACATTTACTATCGCGAATGTGATTGCAGAGATACAAAGACCCACCTTGGTAATGGTTCATAACAAAACTCTCGCCGCGCAGCTGTACGGTGAATTTAAAGAATTTTTTCCCAAGAATGCGGTGGAGTATTTCGTGTCTTATTACGATTACTACCAACCTGAAGCTTATGTTCCTTCATCGAACACGTTTATCGAAAAAGATTCATCGGTGAACGAACATATCGAGCAAATGCGATTGTCTGCGACAAAAGCGCTTATGGAGCGTAAGGACGCAATCGTCGTCGCAACGGTATCGGCGATTTACGGCTTGGGGGATCCAGAAGCCTATATGAAAATGCTGCTGCATTTGGTGCGCGGCGATAAAATTGATCAGCGTTCTATTTTGCGTCGTTTGGCTGAATTGCAGTACACGCGCAATGATGTGGATTTTTATCGCGCGAACTATCGTGTACGTGGCGATGTTATTGATATTTATCCCGCTGATTCAGATTGCGATGCGGTGCGCGTTGAACTCTTCGACGATGAAATTGAAAATCTTTCAATCTTCGATCCTTTAACTGGAGAAGTGCTGCGCAAAATTCCTCGCATCAGTATTTACCCTAAATCTCACTATGTAACGCCGCGCGAAACAATTGTTGAGGCTATCGATCAAATCAAAGAAGAATTGCGCGAGCGCTTGGAACAATTGCGCGAAAATAACAAATTAATTGAAGTGCAGCGTTTAGAAGAGCGTACGCGTTACGATTTAGAGATGATGCAAGAACTGGGCTATTGCAACGGTATTGAAAACTACTCGCGCTATTTATCAGGTCGCCAACCGGGTGAACCGCCGCCAACGCTATTTGATTATTTGCCATCGAACGCGCTCTTGGTGTTGGATGAATCACACGTAACAGTTCCGCAAATTGGTGCTATGTATAAGGGCGACCGCTCGCGCAAAGAAACATTAGTGCAATACGGTTTTCGCTTGCCGTCAGCGCTTGATAACCGCCCCATGCGCTTTGATGAGTGGGAACGACTCGCGCCACAAATGATTTTTGTGTCCGCAACCCCCGGCAAATACGAAGGCGAGCACCAAGGGCAGGTAGTGGAGCAAATTGTGCGCCCTACAGGTTTGGTTGATCCTGAGATCGAGATTAGACCAGCCGGCACACAGGTAGATGATGCGCTCTCTGAAATTCACTTGCGTGTAGAAAAAGACGAGCGGGTTCTTATTACCGTTCTGACCAAACGAATGGCTGAAGATCTCACCGAATATTTAACCGAACACGGCACAAGAGTGCGTTATTTGCACTCAGATATAGATACTGTAGAGCGTATGGAAATTATTCGTGATTTCCGAATGGGTGAGTTCGATGTGCTAGTTGGTATTAACCTTTTGCGCGAAGGTTTGGATATGCCAGAGGTTTCGCTCGTGTGCATATTTGACGCAGACAAAGAGGGTTTTTTGCGTTCAGATCGCTCGTTAATTCAAACCATTGGTCGCGCGGCACGTAACCTTAACGGTAAAGCAATTCTTTATGCGGATAAAATTACGGATTCCATGAAGCGTGCAATTGATGAAACTGATCGCCGTCGTGAGAAACAAATTGCTTTCAATACCTTGCACAATATTACCCCCAAGGGCATACGCAAAAATGTTCAGGATATCATGGAGACATCTGTAGTTCCTGGCGCTGGTGGGCGTGCAGCCCGAAACCGAGCGGCTGCTGCAGAGAAGCAAGGAAAGTATACTGTTGCAGTTGATCCTAAAAATATTTGGAAGTCTATTGAATTGCTGGAAAAGCAGATGTTTCAAGCGGCGAAAGATTTGGAATTTGAATCGGCTGCTAAATTGCGTGATCAAATTGAAAAGCTGAAGAGGCAAGCGCTGTAGAATTTTTACCAGCGCAAATCACAAGGATGTGAGCTAAAATAAAATTAAATGGACTAGAACAATAACTTTCTATGTTAAACCTCATCCTCCCAGTAATTTTTCCTTCATGGCGGTTTTTTAGCGGTATTGGTCCATCGCCAAGAATTGAGTACGCTTTTTTGGAAAGTGAATCCGCTGAAGCAGACGAGTGGTTCGAGTTTCGGCCATTGATTGAACGGGTAGGTTTCAAACGTGGGTTATTTCGTTTATTTCATAACCCAGAATGGAATGAGACACTTTATATTAATACCTGCGCTGAGCGTTTGTTTGAAGGCCATTCCAGCATGCGTGAGCAGGAAATCATGAGGCGCCTGCTTGAAGCTGTTCGTAACAACGTAATTGCAACAAAGCCTAACTATCCATTTTTCACTTACAGACTCGTTGCACTCATGCGCGAAGAGAAGGGCATTGTAAAAACAGTGACCTTTACGGCGACTCCTGTTCATCTTTTGAGTGAGTTATCGAAGGATGCGCAAACGGAGGCTGATAAATGTTAATTGAGCAAGCCGTTCGCTGTTCAGAGATCATTCTCGCATTTGCTTACGCCCAACAAAGTTTAGAATTTATCCGTGGTTTGCAGCCTGAGAAAGCCTTGGGCTGTATTCGGTTTGTATTTTCGGTATTGCTATTATTGGGTGTTTACCCTGTGGCGGTTGAAGCAGGTTTGTTAATTATTGCGTGTATTTTGTTGTACCGCTTCCAGGGCCCTTACTGTGGTGGAAGTGATTGCATGAGCATTCTGGTTTTGCTGTGTTTGTTTTTATCGCATATTGCACCCACGCAATTCTGGCGCGAAATCGCCTTAGGCTACTTGGCTTTCCAGTTAACCTTTTCTTATTTTCAAGCTGGGTACATCAAAGTCATTAACCCTGAGTGGCGGAACGGCCAAGCCTTGACTGACGTTTTCGCCATAACCGCTTACCCAGTAAGCCAAAAAGTTCGCCAATGGGCAAGCCACCCCAATGTGATGTTTAACATGAGCTGGGCGGTAATGATTTTTGAATTGGTATTTCCCTTATCGCTGTTTAATCACTACGCACTTGTTTTTGCTTTAGCGGTAGCTGCTAGTTTTCATCTGGCCAATGCTTGCCTATTTGGTCTAAACCGCTTTTTTTGGATATGGCCTGCGGCTTATCCCGTCATCTTGTGGTTTCACGCACGCATAATGGAGAGTTAATAAGGTGAGGTGGAAGCGCTTCCCGCGTATACTAAACACCTATTTCAGTAAGTGAGCACCGCAATGGCAATTCCCAATAAAATTCCTTATGACACTCTTTTTGATTTATGGCGCAACTGGCTTGGCCAAAGCGAATGGGGCGCCCTAGACAAATGGTTAAAAAATCAGCTTCGCAAAAATACCAACCCTTATTCTGAATTTGCGTCATCAAAAAACCAAAACCGCGAACTTAGCTTATGCATGTTTTCTGCCATGCGCTATTTTCAGCTTGCTTGTGCTTTGGAAGAAAGCTATCAGCAGAAGCAAATTCCTGATTGGAAGCAATGGGATAAAACTTGGGGGAAATCTAATGCAAAAAAAATTCCTGTCGCAGGTTTTTGGTTTTGGATTGCTTTGAGGGAAAAAAATGAAAATGCCGCGCCAAAAGCTTTGCGCGATTCCGCGGCGCGCAAGGAATGGTTCGAAAAGTTAGAAAAATATTTCAGTGTAAGTGAACAGCCTGAAGAGTTGCTGTTATGGGCTGGATTGCGCCCGCAGTGGTTGGAGTTATTAGAAGAGCGGAGAATTGCGTCGACTTGGACTCACGAACAACTAACAGAGTTCATCGAACAACAAAGCACAACACCGCCTTTATGGCTACGAATTCAAAAAAATCTCGCGGTGGATGAAGTTGTTAAAAAGCTCCAGCAAGATTCTGTTCACGTTGAAGTGGATGGTGAGGGCCGTTTATTTGCCGCGGGTGGTAAGCATTTATCGGGTGCTCAAGCGCATAAAGAAGGTTGGGTGGAAATTCAGGATTTGGCGAGCCAGCAAATTGCGCTCGCAGTAGACGTGAAACCAGGCCAAAAGGTCTGGGATGCGTGCGCTGGCGCTGGCGGAAAATCCTTGGCGATAGCGGCCCGAATGAATAACAAAGGTGTAGTCATAGCAACTGATTTACACGGCTACAAATTGGAAGAATTGAAGCGCAGAAGTAAGCGCGCAGAGTTTCACAATATTCGTAGCTTTGAATGGTCTGGCGATGAACCCTTGCGACTCCCGAAAGAAATTGCCCAACAACAAGGCTTTAATTGGGTGTTGGTAGACGCGCCTTGCAGTTCGTCGGGAACTTGGCGGCGCAATCCTGATGCGCGTTGGCGATTTGATCCTGAAGACACGCAGGAACTTGTAAGCTTGCAGCAAAAGATTTTAGGGAATACGGTGAATGCTGTACGTAAACAAGGACATTTAGTTTATGCAACCTGTAGCTGGCAATGCAGTGAAAACGAAGCACAGATCGATTGGCTGTTAAAAAGTTATCCTGAATTTAAACTCGTGTATCAAAAAATGCTGGGCGTACCTCAGCAAGATTCAGATGCAATGTTTGTTGCAGTGTTAAAGCGAGATTAATTGTTTTTTCGTAAAAAAAGGCGGAGGTTTTTTTACGCTCCGCCTTTTTTTTAACTCTTACTTCATATAATCGATCTGATTAAACCGTTTTTTGAAAGTGAAAAATTTTGATGGTTGCTGGTGCAATTTGGAAACGAGTTGTACGCGCATCAAAGCTTCCTTCTTGAATTACAACGTCTGGCTTTTTACCAACAGCGTTGGTTGCATCAAGATTTTTTCCAATCAATGTAAAGCTCTTACCTTTTAGGCCTGCGTTAAAACCTTCAAAGAATAAGTCCAGGCCTTGTGCTGTTTCAGTGGGGTTAACAACTGCCACGGTTAACACTTTTTCATCGCTCGTAAGCGCGGCCATCACGTCCAATGGGTAGGTCGCGCTGCCGGTGTTAACTTTGGGTTGATCACCACCCGCTGGATATTGCGGGGCAGGCTGGGGCGAATTACCACTTACACCAACTGGTATTGTTCCAAAATGCTTGTTGTATAGTTGGAATACCCGACCCTTAGCGCTGATAGTTGAACCTGTTGCATTCACGTTCATCCACGCAGTTGCCATGGTGTAACCAGCCATGTCTATAAAGTCGGTGTGCTTGAAGAATTCATGAAAGGCGATTGCAGTTGCTAAGGTGCCTTTCATGCTATCGCGGAAGCTGTAAGCCCACTCGTCAAAGAATACTTTTATTTTTCCATCGTTTAATTCAGGAAACGCTTTTTTGTATTCTTCCCACGCATCTGCCATGGTTGCAACACGTTGTGCAGGTTGCCTTGCCCATTCAGTTAAGGATTGCTTAACATCAAAGAGTTTCCCGGTTTTTAAATCAAACCGTTTATTTTCTGGTGGATAGGCGTGGGTTGCCAGTGCATCGAATTTGCCTTTGCAATGTTTAAACATGCCATAAGCCCAGTCACGCTCTGATCCCACTTTCACTTCGGGTTGTCCCTCAATGAAAATACCTTGGCCTGTTGTCATTTCATCGACAAAGCCACCGGGTGCAATAATGTAAATTGAAGGATCAACTTCACGCATAGCATCGGCAAATAAATTGTGTTTGATAACGTATTGATCGCGTGACATGTGACCGAATTGCCAATGGCCATACATTTCATTACCGATATTCCAGTATTTTACTTTGTAGGGTTCTTTGCGACCGTTTGCTGCTCGCTTAGCTCCCCAGAAAGTATCTGCTGCGCCATTGACGTACTCAACAATTTCCGCACCGGAACGAGGTTCACCATAGCCGGTGTTTACACACCAATAGGGTTCGCAGTTAATAAGCTCGCACATATGCAACAGTTCGTCTAAACCTGCATCGTTAGGTTGCAGTGCTTTCCAAACCGGATCAAAAACGGGTGGGCGCTTGTCTTGATCACCAATGGTGTTTTTCCAGTCGTAAGCAGAAATAAAGTTGCCGCCGGGCATACGCAAAATTTTGCAATCCATTTCTTTCATTAATGCGATTGTGTCTGCACGGAAACCATTAATATTATCTGCAGGCATTATAGAAACTGCACCTACACGGAAGCTACCTGAACCCGTTGCAGTAATTTCCAATCGAGCCTCAGTGGTATCAGTTTTGGCGGTAAATTTAAGCGGAACCGTGCTCCAATCTTTAGAGGCTTTTACTTTTACAGTTTGTTTGCCTTTACCTTCAATCAAACTCACAGAAATTTCGGTATCTTGATCTGCACTTACTACTATTCTACCTGTGTAAGCTTTTCCACCAACAAGCCCAATATGAGATTGTGCAATTCCAGCGGGGGTGGAAGAGAGCTTAATTTGCGGGCTGTGTTTGCCTACGTAAGGATTTTTTTCATCTAACGAAATATTTGATACCGAACCAACCGCTGTCCATTTATGGATGTAAGCCATAGATGCGCGAAAGTCTGCCGGATCTGGTTTTGGTTCTTCGGCGGCTAAAACGCCGTAATAAAATTTGCGGTCGTGCAACACTTCAGCCCACATGGTGTGGTTAATAATGTTTGCGCCGTGTTCCAAAAACCCACCGTACATGTATGGATTAATCGGAGGAAATTTTTGGTTAGTATTAATAACGCCTTTTAGTGGTGCCGATGTTGAAGCTACAGCATAGGATGGAATACTCAATGCACCTGCAAGCCCTGCAGTTCCCAAAAGCATATTTCGTCTGGTGATTGCTGATAGTTTATCCACGTTGTTCTTCCTAAAGTTATTTTTAAAAATAATAGGTAAGTTTCTGATATATTTTTCTATCAAGAAACTGATTGTTTGAAGCCTGGCCGGAGATGCTAGGGGCTTTTTTAAAGCTCTGATTATTGGGCAAATGGATGTTGATTGCTCTCCAAAATGCGCTTAAATGCTAGCAGCATTAGTTATGCATTACTATAGTAATTCTATAAGACAAATTGATCTGGAATGAAAATCTGCGTAAAGAACTGAGGCTCAATTATTCAAAAAATATGGAAGTTTTTTTAAGGGGTAGACGGAGTGAACGCAGCTATGTATTCACTCCAAAAAAGAAATGTTTTTAATGTTTGACAGCAGGGATGGTTATAAAGTTGGAATCAGTTAACCAATCCGCTAAGCGTTGCGGCCAATCGCGAAGCCCTTTAAGCGTTGTGCGCTGCCCCATATTAAAAGCATGATCACCTTTTGCATATAAATGAATTTCTGCGGGAATTTTTGTTGTTTGGTAGAGCTGAGCTAAATCAATAATAGGTTTTGCGCAACAAGCATCATCCATTGCTGCGACCATAAACGCCGGTGGGGCTGTTGCATCAAGACTTGTAGGAATCCAGCGCGGACCCGGGTAAACCAGAATTTGAAAGTTGGGTTTACCATTTGCTCGGTCGATAGGATCTTTTGCTTTTGGGTCACCATCGCCCGATCCGTAGGCAACGCTGGAAACAATTTCTCCACCGGCTGAAAAACCCATGATGCCTAGTTTGTTCGGATCAATCTCAAACTCTGCTGCGCGGCTGCGAATAGTTCGCATAGCACGATATGCATCTTGTTGTGGGTGTACGTCAACAGAGTAGGGAGAATTTTCTTGCAGCGCTAAACGATATTTCAACACAAAAACCGTAATGCCCAGCTTAGTTAAAAACGCGGCTGGTGCACGGCCTTCGGAGTTATAAACCAGATTCTTATGACCTCCACCTGGTATAACTAAAATAGCTGTACCATTTGCCAGTTCTTTTTCAGGTTTGAAAACGACAATCGATGGGTTATTAATATCGCGAACCCACCAGTCTTGCGCAGATTCTGGTTTGTCTTTAAGTTTTTCAAAGCCTGGAGCACCTTTTTTCCATAGAAAAATAGTCTCAGGCTCATTTGCATGCGCAGTTTTGATTAATAAAAAGCTACTTAAAAGAAATGCGGTGAGCAGAACGAGTTTGCGCATAGATTGCTTCTCAGATCAGTTTAATTCCATCACGATTCGGAAGCCCAAGGTTTCGTTCAAATATCCTGATGGGATATTATCTCTAGCGCTTGCACTTAAATGCTGCACGTTATCTTTTGTTGAGCCGCCACGAACAACACGACCTGTACATTGTTTTTCTTCTATTGCTGCGCCATTACTCGTGGCGTTTTTATAATTGTCCTGATAGCAATCTTGTACCCATTCCGACACGTTGCCGGCCACGTCGTATAAACCAAAGGGGTTTGGTGCGTAACTTCCTACAGGCGCTGATTTACTTCCAAATAAGCCAGAAAAATTGCTGGAGCAACCACGACGGCAATTGGCTTTTCCTTTTGCTTCTGATTCTTCGTCGCCCCACCAGTATGTTGTTGTGGTGCCTGCGCGTGCGGCGTATTCCCACTCGGCTTCTGTTGGTAGCCTGAATTTTTTGCCGGTGGTTTTGCTAAGCCATTGCGTGTAAGCAACAGCATCATTCCAACTGACGTGAATAACTGGGCGATCTTCACGGCCCCATCCATTGTCGCCGGGTAACGGCTTGTTGGTTGATTGGGCAAAAAAGTCATACTCTTCAAAAGTGACTTCATATTTACTGATAGCAAACGCTTTTAACGTTACCTTGTGTGCTGGTGCTGAATGCATATTGCTGTCATTACCCATGGTGAAACTTCCACCGGAAATCTTAATCATTGCGGGTGAATTTTTGCCGCCGTATACAATATTTGGAATAGCGGATTTTGCATGATTGGTGGCATCAGGCTCTGCCTCTAGAGTGAATGACGCATTCAAGGATTCACTTTTAATTTCCAACCATTCCGTTTTGGTTTTGTAGCCCGATTTAGAAATTTCGACATTGTAACGACCGGAGGGAAGGGGCATTCCATCTTTATATTTGGCTGGAATATTTAGCAAACGAATGCGCGCATCCTCAGGTACCGTCTTTACGGAGAACGCATAGGTTATGGGTGCGCTTGAGGAAGATTGGCTTGATACTTCTGAAGATGCCTGCTCAGATGACGAGGACAGCGCCACGCTGCTAACTTGCATAGTGGCAATTGCAAGACTTGATGAAGTAGATGAAAGCGCAAGCTTCTTTGATGGTGGTGGTGCAGTTACCTTTGGCGATGAAACAAAAACGCTTGCGGTTGCTTGCAAAGGTACTTTAAGAAACTTTGGGAAACTATTGAGCTGCTGCTTAAAGCTTGTAGCGAGCACAACACTTAAAACACACCAGAGAATCGCAAGAGCCAAAGCAGCAAGGAATAATTTTGAAGCACGCTTGCCCGGTGTAAATAGCAACGGATTTATATGCGTTGCTTGTTGTATGCGCGTGGCGAAAATAGTCGGTGCTATTTCGCTGCCAAATACAGAATTATTAAGTGATTTTCGGGTGTGGAAACCTTCATCCTTGTTCCAGCGTAAATTGACTAATCGATTCCAGCGCCACTTTATTGCTTGGCCGGTTGCTCCAAGCAGTGCATGAATTAACGCCATCACCGATAGATCTTCTGGCGCCGCCGCGATATAGGGTGTTCGAGCGGATGCTTCCACCTGATCAATGGCTTCGCTAACTTCTTGGCCTGATTGAAACCGTTGATTAGGATCTTTCGCTAGAAATTTTTCCAACATCTTTTGATAAGCTTGATATTGGGGCGGCAGTTTTGGAATAGGTGCGCTGATGTGTTTTAGCGCAATGGTGACTGTGTCTTCGCCTTGGTAAGGCAAAAAACCAGTGAGCATTTCAAAAAACAAAACACCCAAACTATACAAATCTGAACGGGAATCCACAGTCTGCCCGCGGGTTTGTTCCGGACTCATATAATGAGGCGTTCCTACCACTGTACCCACATGGGTCATACGTGAAACACCCACAATGCCTTTAGCTACACCAAAGTCAGATAGAACCGCTGAGTTATCTGCGCGGAACAAAATATTTTCTGGTTTTATATCGCGGTGGATGTAACCTTTTTCGTGAGCATGATCTAGCGCATTGGCAATTTCTTTGGTGACACGCAAGGCTTCTTCAGCCGTCATGCCTTTGATCATCTTGTCGTGCACAGAGCCATTGGGTAGATAATCCATGGCGATATAATTTAAATCATCTGCGCGTCCGATATCGTAAATTGCAACAATATTAGGGTGTGATAGCTGCCCGACAATAGTCGCTTCGCGCTGAAAGCGCTCACTGAATGCGGGGTCGCTCGTGAGGCTAGGGTTCATAACCTTAAGTGCGACAATACGCCCCACGCTAATTTGAATTGCGAGGTAGACGGTGGACATGCCGCCCTGATTTATTTTACGGATTATGCGATAACCCGGTATTTGTAGTGCCATATTGTGCGTTGTTTCTTCTAGGTATATTGCAAATATTTGTCGTTTATTTGAGTGTATTAATCAACAACCCCAGCAGGGTTGTAATCGCGCTAAAAAAAATAACTGCGTCCCATGTTCTGTTGTTTGTAATAGAAGGAATCCAATTCCAGAAACGGCTATGAAAAGATTCCGCCACTATGGGCGATTCAATAATTTGTAAGGTGATGTTGTCGCGCCCGCCATTAGTGAGAGCCTCATGCAGAAGCTGATCGACAGCCGTTAAACTGTTAGGGCTATGCTCTAAAATTTGCGCGATTGATTCATCACTAAGTTCGTCGGTTAAGCCATCACTACACAACAATATCCATTGATTTTTTTGCCATTGACCTTGTGCCACATCCACTTTTACTTGCGCAAGTTCTTGCATGCCCAAACACTGGGTAATGATATTTTTATCAGGATGGCTATCAACTTCATCGGCGGTTATAGCCCCAGATGTGTATAGCATTTGCACGTAGGAATGATCTGTAGTCAGGCGAGTTAGCTTTCCGCCTTGGTCGTCTGGTGTCCAAGCATATGCACGGCTGTCACCAACCCATGCAATTTGGTAGTTCTTTTTTTGGCTCAGTAAAGCTACAACGGTAGAGCCCATGCCGAAGGCACCTATACCCTTTTCGGCGGAGCTAAGGATTTGTTCATGGGATCTTTGTATTGCGTCTTGCAGGCTAAAAGGTTTGCCGGGTTGGGCTAGCTCCTCGAAGGTTTCACGCACGATGGCGCTAGCCACTTCACCGGCTTCGTGTCCGCCCATGCCATCTGCTACCACCCATAAATCAGCGTCTGGAGCGCTGAGAAAACAATCTTCATTGTTTTCGCGCTTCAGGCCCGGGTGGGTCGCGGCACTGTATTCAAGTGGGTGGACTAGCATCATTGCTAAGGCTCAGTTATTAACATTATTGCGCCATAATCGCCGATCACGGGACTTTTTGCTATTGTTGAATCCCGGCTTTTTGCGAACACCGTCAAAGCTTTAGAAAAGCGCAAGCCAGATTGTTTGCATGCTCGCCTTGGCTGGCAAATAGCTCCTTGATCGCCGGTTAAGACGGTCTTAAAGCTGATGAATCGCCAACCCTAGGGACTGCAATTTTTCTTGCTGACCTACATGGCTGACAATACCTACGCTCGCTTTCTCAGGAACCAAATACTGCTTCGCAACGCGCAGAAGATCCTCAATGGTAACTTGCACTATACGATTTCTAAAGGCTTCGCGCTTCTCCCGGGTGCGCCCAAAAAGTTCAGCTTGGTAAGTCGTTTTCGCCTCACCTGCGGGTGATCCTGGTTTATCAATACTGCCAATCACGCCTAAAATCGCTTCCTCGAGTGCTTGATAGCTATGTTTTGTTTCTTGCAGCCATTTCAAGCACTCATCAAAATCGGCAAGTGTTTCGGTCAATCGTGGGTCGCGGTATGAATAAAAGCGGAATGCGGCAATTGTATTGTCTTGGCTCGCTCCGCCACCATAAGCACCACCTTGCTCACGAATGGCGCGGTGCAAATAGCCGTTACGTAAGAAGCCTCCTAGTACCGTAAGCGCAGCGGCATCAGGGTGATCGGCAGGAACAGTTGGGTAAGCTTTTGCGCAGAAATTGACTTGGGTGTTTGTTAACCACGCTTGTTTTATTTGTTCAGCGACGGCTGGGGTTTTAAAGCGCTCGAAGTTATCAGTGCTATTTTCTGATGGCCATAAAGAGCTTAGGGATGCACGGTAAGTATCAAGATGCTCCTCTTCGCCAACGATTAAAAATTGCAAAGGCGAGTTCAACATTAACTGATGAATCTGCGTCAGGCTTTGTGCGAATTCAGCGAGTTTAGTTTTGTTATCGAGTTGGTTATCAATAGCTTTTAACTGTGCAATACCCGTTAGCCCGCCTAATTCATGTGCTAATTTTGCTGCTGGGCTCATTCCTGCGCTGGCAAGTGTCATTGCAAGGCTATGGCCATGCCCCGTGACACTTTGCTCTGAACGCGCACGTTTTTGCGCAATCAATTCGCGTAGGCGCTCGTGTTCATCGAAGCGAACTTCTTTCAGAGTTGCTTTCATTAATTCACTCATCGCACATTGATTGCGATTTAAGGCTTTTGCAGACAAGGTGATGTAGGCATCTATTTTCTGAACATCATCACCCGTTCCGCGAATACTGCTAAACGCGCGAATGCCGCCGACTACTTCCGCCTGCCAGCGCTGAACATCTAAATAATTTTTTTTGCCCAGCGCAATCTCTGTTAAAAAGGAACAGTAAAACGGTAATAGTTTTGTTTGCTCTTTAGTTAAATCCGGCATTTTGAACGTAATTTGTTGGTAAACCAATCCGTTCGTTCCGGCGCCGTAGCAGCGTAAGGGATAACCGTTAAACGTTTCGTGCGTGCCTGCTGTGTAATGAAGGTTTTTGGGAATATCCTCCAATCCAACTTTCGGAAGAATAGTTTCATCATCTTCTTGAAGTTGACGCGCTTGTAACGCGTGTGAGCGGGCAATAATATTTTGCTTCTCTGAGGCAGATAATTCTGATTTTATTTTGGCTAACCGTGCGGATTCCGCCAATTGAACGCGAGCGTTGAGTTGTGTATCTGGCTTCATAATCAAGCGCACGCGATGGTTATTATCTAATAACCATTTTTTAACAAGATTTGAAATGAAATCAGGTTGCCGAATTTTTTCGTGCAGGCTCTTAAGTGCGGCATCCATATCTAACAGTGCGATAGGATCTCCCCGATGGGTCGCAGAGGTTAAACCCGTTAAAATCAGCTGTAAACCATAGGGGTATCCGTCGCCACCAACTTCGCGTTGCTGAAGCTCTAATTGATGAAGAGATGCTTCAATTTGCGATAAGGGAACACCTTCTTCAGCAACAGTTTTCAAGGTTGAAAAAATTAATTCTTCAATCTTATCCACATCGTCCAAAGAGCAACCTTCAAGGCCGCATACAAATGCCATTTCGCGCGACGAATCGTCCATTCCGCACAGAGGGGAGGGGGCTTGTCCCAGATCAGTTGTTTCCAAGGCTTGCTGTAAAGGAGAGGCAGAGTTGTCTAACAATATGTTTGAGAGTAACTGAGCTTCAAGGCTCTGTTCAAGATCAGTTGTTTTGCCTAACAGCCAAGCGAGTACAACATGATTTTTCGTGGTGAGATCTTCGTCGTCTTCAACAGGATAGAACTCTTCAACCGCGATGGGTGCGTGATAACGCTTTTCATCGGGAACGCTGATAACGGCGTCGAGCTTTTCAAACCGCGATAAAGCTTGAGTTTCAAATTTATCTTGATGAACTTCTGCAGGAATATTGCCATAGGTCATGAATATGGCGTTGCTTGGGTGATAATGCGTACGATAAAAGTTTTTCAACTCTTGATAAGTTAAGTTGGGAATATCCTCAGGCTCGCCACCGCTATTAAAATGATAGGTCGTGGTGGGGTATAAATATTTGCAGAGCGTGTGCCATAGCTGCGAGGGTACAGAGCTCATTGCACCTTTCATTTCATTAAACACAACCCCTTTAAAAACCAAATCTGAATTAGGGTTATCTGTTTCAGAAAATTCAATACGATGGCCTTCTTGCGCAAAGTCCAGTTCGTCTAGGCGCGAGAAAAAAACCGCATCCAAATACACATCCAACAAATTATTAAAATCTTTTTGGTTTTGGCTAGCAAAGGGGTATGCGGTCCAGTCAGAGCTAGTAAACGCATTCATAAACGTATTGAGTGAACGACGTACCATCATAAAGAAGGGGTCACGCACGGGGTACTTTTCACTACCGCATAGGGCTGTGTGCTCCAGAATATGGGCTACGCCGGTTGAATCGTGCGGAACTGTTCGCAAAGCGACCAAAAATACGTTCTCTTGATTATCCGCAACCAGATGAATGTGTTGAGCGCCCGTAACGTTGTGGCGATATTCTTCAACAGTGATTTTTAAAGCATCGATGGTTTGGCCACGAATAAATTCAAAAGCAGGATGGGTCATAGGTTTTCCGTCATTTGGATGATGGTAAGAATGTGAGTTGCTCTGCCACAAAGGCGGCAAAGGCATTTAATACCGGTGAATAATCCACCTGGTTTGCTTCTAGCTTTTGCAAAGCGTAACAACTTGCCTCCAAGCTGGAAAGTTGATTTTCTTTATGTGCTTTGCGGATGGTGTATTGCGATACGGGGCAATCGTGCAAGCTCAGCCGTGGCATTGCTTGCAAAAAAGGATTGAGGTAGAGCATTTTTCGGCTTTTACGCCAAGTAGCATCCAAAATCCAAAGCCGATAAGGAGCTGAGTTCAACAGATTATTGGCCCCTATATTTGTTAAGGTCAGATCATTATCTGGCGCAGCATGGGTTATCTCATCATTCGGCTCGCTTAGGTAAAGCAAAATGTCGCAGAATCTGCTGGGTTGGGTAGATTCATAAAACGCGTCGTCGAAGGATTCACCCTCAAAGATTTGGCTGCTTTTTAGGCAGAGGTGTAGGAGTCTACCCGTATTTTTGGCTTCCTTAATTTCCAGAGGATGTTGCAATACGACAACGGGAGCGAGATTCTCAACCAATTTTATATGCTTGCAAATGCAAGTTTTGATTGGCCGTAGGCAGTGAACGCAATTTGGGCGTTTATTCATAGGTGAACTCGCACAGGTTTAACAAATTCGCTGTGTTTTGAGTTTGTGCGGCCACGAGTTCTTCTTTTTTTTGCTTCGAAAGTGCTTTGATCAAAGCTTCTCGTTTACTGGCCTTGCTGCGATCATCCTGCTCTTCTAGGAGCGCTAGCACTTGCGGAGCTTGCGTTCGGAAATAACGAGCTCCACCTTTGCCGTTTTTGTGTTCGCGCCAGCGCCTTTGGATATCTGTCGTAATGCCGGTGTACAATTGGCCATCACTGGTGCGAATCATATAAACAAACCACTTTTTCGCATTCATGCAAGGGAACCAATTCGAGGGGGGGCAAGTAATGGAGTTAAAACCGTTAAACCTTGCAGAGATCAACCGTGAGTTTCGGGCAGTTGCTTCTGCAAAATGCTGGCAAGAATACCATAATCCAAAAAATCTGGCCGCCGCAGTCGCGGTGGAAGCCGGCGAGCTATTGGCGGAGTTTCAATGGCTCTCGCTCGAAAAGTCAGCACATTTAGATAAAGAGGCATGTGAAAAAGTCGGTGATGAAATTGCCGATATAGTTATGTACTTAACAGAACTCGGCAGGCAATTGAATGTAGATTTAGCTGACGCAATAGCCAGTAAAATCGAAAAAAATAAGCGTAGATTTGTGCAATCTACAGAAGTGACTACCTCAAGAAGTTAAAAAGTGAAGCAACCAAATAACCAAGATCGTAATTTCGATGATCTCGCCAAACGATTTCAAAAAAATATTTACGGTGGTCTTAAGGGCGACATTCGTTTGGCTGTGCTCGAGCGAGATTTTAAAGAGTGTGTTCCTTTTTCTCCCTTTGGCCAAGCAATACATGGCAATGACACACCTAATGAGCCTATTCGTGTTTTAGATGCGGGGGGCGGCCAAGGGCAGTTTTCGTTGCAGTTTGCCAAAGCAGGGCATTCTGTTGTGATTTGCGATATCTCAGCTGAAATGCTTAAGCTTGCTGAACACGAAGTGCTGCGAAATGAATTAGCGGCGCAAGTTGAGTTAGTTCATTGTTCAATTCAGGAGATCTCCCAGCACCGTAAGGCTTCGGTTGATAAATTTGATGTCGTACTTTGCCACGCGGTAATGGAATGGGTAGCTAGCCCAGCAGATTTGTTGGTTGACTTACTCGAGCAACTTAAGCCACAGGGGTATTTGTCAATTACGTTTTACAATTTGCATTCATTGATTTACAAAAATTTGTTGCGAACGAATTTTAAAAAAATTCAACAACAAGATTTTGGTGGGACTAAAGGAAGCCTAACGCCGATTAATCCCTTATATCCCGAACAGGTTTTTCAGTGGTTAGGAAATTTACCCTTAAATGTTCTAGCTACGAGTGGCATTCGCGTGTTTCACGATTACATTTTCAACGAAGAGCATCGTGAGCGAGATCCTCACAGCCTAATAGGGCTGGAACTGGAGTTGTCTCGCGAGCAACCCTATCAAATGCTCGGGCGATACATTCATGTGCTTGCGCAGAAGACCGCTTAACTAACTATTTTGTATGGAGAGTAACTGGTTTATTGATAGTGCAGGTTATTGATTTAGCAACTTATTGATAGTGCATTATTTGTAGAATGTGCGTTATTTATTACTGTTGGATTCTAAGCTGCGACTGTCAGCTTATTTAATTAACCTTGAGACTTGTGTATGCAGCCTAACGCCCCAAAACTTTTACGCTACATGCATTGCGCTATGTTATATGCTGTGCTTTTTATGCTCACGGCCTGTGGTGGAGGTGGTGGGAGCACTAATCAATTTAATCCTGCCTCGCAAGCTTCTGTTTCTTCCCTGAGCGTTAGTTCATCGTCTGCTTCCTCTGTCAGTAGTTCCATATCAAGTATTTCATCGTCGTTCAGCTCCGTGCAACTTAAAGTGACCCTGAGTGGACGTGTAACTTACGATTTCATTCCGCACAATAATAATTATGTAGGGTTGAATTATTCCGCAATAGAGCAGCGGCCTATCCGCGGTGCTGTTATTGAGCTTCTCGATGATGCGGCGCAAATCGTTGCAGCATCAACTACGGGTGAAGATGGAAGTTACGCATTTCCATTAACGGCAAATTCGGTAGTTAAGGTTCGTGTTAAAGCACAGCTTTTGAAAATTGATGTACCCAGTTGGAATTTTAAAGTTACGGACAATACATCGAACAACGCATTATATGTATTAGATGGAGCGCTTAACTCAATAGGTGCGCAAGATTCCAAGCGCAATCTAAATGCTGGTTCGGGTTGGGATGGTGCAAGCTACTCAGCTGCACGTGCTGGAGCGCCTTTTGCGATTCTGGATAATATTTACACGGCGGTTAACAGGCTTGCAGCAGCTGGGAATACAAAAAATTTACGCCCTTTGGAGCTGCGTTGGAGTACAAAAAATTCAGCAGCAGAAGGCGATGCAACAAGGGGCGAAATTGGTACAAGTTACTACGACGGCTCCGCCATTTATATATTGGGCGATGCTGATCACGATACCGACGAATATGATTCCCATGTTCTTTTGCACGAATGGGGACACTATATCGAATCTGAGCTCTACAGATCAGATAGCATTGGCGGCTCACACGCAGACGGTGATTTCTTGGATATGCGCGTAGCAATGTCGGAAGGTTTCGCCAACGCATTCTCTGGCATGATGATTAACGATGTTAATTACGCCGATGCTTATGGAGCTTCGCAATCATCAGGTTTCTTTTTTAGCATCGGACGAAAAAACAGAGTTAACAAAGGCTTCTTCAATGAAGGCTCTATAGGTTCTATTCTGTTTAATTATTACACCAGCAGCAACAATAAAAATGCTAATGATTATGCGCCCATACACACAATTTTAAGTAGTAGCTCATACGTCAATGCCGATTCTTTCACAAGTATTTACATGTTTTCTCAAAAGCAAAAACAGCTTTTTGCATCTCACTCGGTTCTGTTTAATAGTTTGCTTCAAGAGCAAGATATTTTCGGCACCGATGAATACGGCTTGAATGAATCCAATAGCGGCGGTTCGGTCCATACCTTGCCGCCGTACAGAGAATTAACGACAAATAATGTGGCTGTTAATGTTTGTAGTAGTGTGCAGTTTGGTAAAAATAACAAGTTGGGTAACGCTCAATTCTTGAAAGTAAACATTACTCAAGCGGGAATTTATAATGTTCGGCTGAATAAGTCGGGGGGAGCAGATGCGCCATCCAAGCCGGAGTTCATTTTGTACTCCAAAGGAGTTCAACAATATTACGTTGCTAATAGCCAGCAGGATTCGGTGTCAGGAAATATGAATCTTTCGCAGGGTAATTACGTGTTGGAAGTGTTTGATGCAAACAACCGTGATTCAAAAAATACCGATTCCAATACAACCTGTTTCAACGTTCGCGCAACTCCCAATATATAGGCAAAACTATGCGCTCATCTAATTTCAATGCTCTCTGCTTTATTGTACTGATACTACTGAACCTAACTGCATGTAACCCAAAATCAGCCGAAATCGCTCCTACAACAGTAAAACATGAAAAACATGAAAAACATCTGAAACCGGGTGCGGATGTGAAGTTTCAATCGCATTCCATTATTTTTGTGAAAGGTGGTGAAATAGTTAATACGGATTTAGTTTTGACTACGAATGAACGTTCTGGTCGATTGCTTTTAGACCTTTCGGTAAGTGAAGGTTTGGAATTGCTCGATACACCGAAACAAATTGACGCAGAGCTTAGCGAAACAAAGTTGGTAAAAATCCCTGTTAAGCTACGTGCAATTCGCGATGGGCGTTTTTACCTGTATCTCCAAGCTAGCCTAAGTAACGGTGAGTCGACATCATCACGTAGTTTGGCACTTATCGTTCAAGCTGGGCCTGAAATCCAACAAGAAACTCAATTTCAAAAGCCAGCGGGTGAAAACCTCATTTCAATGCCTGCTCAGGAAACTCACTCAACCCCGTAATTCGTAAATGTAAATGGCACATAGCTTCGTTATAATGAGTGCAAATTTGTGATTTCTTGAGGTTTCAGTTTATGACGACTCCACGCCTTCCCGCCGAATGGGAGCCGCAGGACGCGATTTTTCTTACGTGGCCACACAAAGATACAGGTTGGAGCACACAATTTGACGAGCTGGTGCAGCTTTACGAAGCTTTAGTATCTGTTATTTGTGACTTCGCGGATCTTGTCATCGCGATTCCTGAATCCGAAATTGAAGACGTTCGCGGCCGTTTGGCTGCAATGGATGTTCCACTCGAATACATCTATTTTCATCCTGTATCCTCTAACGACACTTGGGCGCGCGATTTTGGTCCCATTACCGTTCAAACAGAGCAGGGTATGAAGCTGCTCGATTTTAGTTTCAATGGTTGGGGCGAAAAGTACGCTTTTGATTTGGATAATCAAATTACAAAATCGCTGTATGACCAAAATGCATTTCCGTCAGCCGATTATGAAGCTATTAATTTTGTGCTAGAGGGCGGATCTATCGAAAGTGATGGCAATGGAACTTTGCTAACGACTAGCTCCTGTTTGCTCAATAAAAATCGCAATCCACATTTATCTAAAGGGCAAATAGAAGATCGATTAAAAAATTTGCTCGGAGTGAAAAAAATCAATTGGTTGGAGTCTGGCTACCTTGCCGGTGATGATACGGATGGGCATGTGGATGTTCTCGCAAGGTTGTGCCCCAACAACACCATAATCTATACCGCGTGTGATGATGAGCAGGACGAGCATTACTTGGCCTTAAAGCAGATGGAGGCTGAACTTAAAGCCATGACTAACGCAGATAGCCAACCATACCATTTGCTTCCCTTACCTTGGCCCGGCGCTAAATTCGGCGATAAGGATCAGCGCTTGCCTGCTAGCTATGCGAACTTCCTCATCGTTAACGAAGCCGTTTTGGTTCCGATTTATGATGCACTAAGCGATGAAGACGCATTCGATGTCATCTCACAAGCTTTTCCCGGTTACGAAATTTTCGGTATCCCTTGTTTATCTTTAATCGAGCGCGGCGGAAGCTTGCATTGTATTACCATGCAGCTACCCGAGGGCGTGCTTTTACAAGCTTAAATATTAACTTTTGAAACTCTGTGAATAAAATTGGTTTTGAGTATTATGGACTCAGCTTTAGATAAAAACGATGAACAAAGCTTGATATGTAAGCGCAGTAACGATAGCTGTCAGTTCCTGAGTGAAATCGTTGAGTTGCGCAAAGAGGTGAGTTCCCTGGCTGAGATGGTGCGCACGGACGCGCTTACCGGCTTGTATAACTTTCGTTTCTTTAATGAAACTCTTGCTTTGGAGATGGAACGCACTCGCCGGGGTACTCAACCTCTGTCAATGATTCTTCTCGACATAGATCATTTCAAAAAATTTAACGATCAATGGGGGCACGAGCTTGGTAATCACGCCCTCAAACACATAGCGCGGCTTATTAAGGTTGCCATTCGCAAGCTGGACTTTCCATGCCGATTCGGTGGGGAGGAGTTCGTTATATTGCTCCCCAATACCGATTTGCGGCAGGCGTCCAGCGTTGCGGAACGATTGCGGGAAATGATTGCAACTAACCCGCTTGAGGTGAAAGGGCAAGACCCAATTACGATAACTGCCAGTCTTGGGGTTGATCAATTTACATCCGCTCACACCGAAACCTGCGAGTCTTTTATTCGTCGAGTGGACGCATGGCTTTATAAATCCAAGCATAAAGGCCGTAATCAAGTGTCTTATCCAGAGCTAAATAGCAGAATCGAACCCGATTCAGTAACTCAGGAAGAAAAAAATGCGCTCTTTGGTGCGCTGGGTAACGAAGATTAAGATACAGCGAGGTTAGAATTAATGGCATTCCCAAGCATAGGAAATATGGCTCCAAATTTTTCATTGAAGAATCAAGCAAAAGAAACGATTCAGCTGAAAGATTTCAAAGGTAAAAATAATATTTTGGTTTATTTTTACCCTAAGGCGGCAACACCGGGTTGTACGGTGCAAGCTTGTGGAATCAGGGACTACGCCGCAGAGTTGGAGCGATTGAACACACGTGTGCTAGCAATAAGCCCGGACAGCCCAGCGAAGTTGCAAAAATTTGATACAAAATATGAACTGAAATTCGATTTGTTGTCAGATGAAGATCATGCGGTGGCGGAAACATATGGAGTATGGGGATTAAAGAAGTTTATGGGACGGGAGTTTATGGGAATTATCCGTACTAGTTTTATTATTGATCAAAGTGGTCGGTTGGTTAAGATTCTTGAAAAGGTCAATACCAAGACTCACAATGATGATGTGATAGATTATATCAAAACCATAATTTAATTTCGTTTTGTTATATTCGTCACAAAAAACAAACAAAGCCAAGATTTTCGCATCAGCTCAATGGCGTATAAATCATATTGGCTATATTCTCACCAAGAGCGAAGGCGTGCCTTGATGATACAAGTAGTAACTTAGTTTTTAACCAAGTTTATTAAACACCATGCCTGGTGGCGTAAGGAGAGGCCTGAATGATTCAGCTACAGCGTAATTATCGTAACGACACTATTTCATCTGAAGGTGAGTTCAGCCAATCAGATATTCGTTCTTACGAAGAATATTTATCCTTGGCAAGAATTCCTCACTGTGAGGGGGTTTCTGCCCGAGTTGTTAATGCATTACACGCTCGAGTAGGACACTCAGATTTATCTATTGATAAAATCGCAGAAGATATTGGATTGTCAAAGCGTACATTGCAGAGGCGTCTGCAACAACAAAATGCAAACTTCGCTCAGTTGCGTGATGATGTGAGATTTCATTACTCCATCAAATATTTAATTGATGATCACATGAGTGTTGATCTGGTTTCTAAAGCGTTGGATTTCTCTGATCGCACGAGCTTTACTAATGCTTTTAAACGGTGGACGGGTCTTTCACCTAGCGTATTTCGCAAACTTTTCCGCGACTATGCTTAATTAATGATCGGTAACGCCGACGTAGAGCGCTAATTGCCTGCCCGGGTTAAAACGGGTACAGTTAGCGCTTTTTATCGTTAGGGGTTTTCCATGAGTTTCTTTATTTCTTCCGCTGTTGCACAAACTACCGCCCAAGCCAAGCCTGCTGGTTTTGATCCTGTCATGATCATTATGATGGTAGGTATGTTTGCCTTTATGTATTTCTTTATTATTCGACCACAGCGTAAGCGTCAAAAAGAGCATCAAGATTTGGTGAGCTCTTTGGCCAAAGGTGATGAAGTGGTAATGACTAGCGGTATGCTCGGAAAAGTAATGAAAGTTGATGAAAACTACGTAGTTATTGAAACTGGCAACAACATTGAACTTAAATTCCAAAAAGTTGCTGTTCATGCCGTTTTGCCAAAAGGCACCATCAAGTCTATTGAAGCTGCTTAATCTACGCCTTCACATTAAAGACAATTCGCCGGTTTAGGAAGCCCTGCAATTTTGCTAGCAAGCTTGGCAGGGCTAACCGGGAATAGTTGAAGTAAATAAATGCTTTTACCTTTTTCATTTCCAAGAACTTGTTCTGTTCTTTTTACAAGCGCACGCATGGAAGGTGAAATTTGAAAGGTTTCGTAGAAGTCTCTCACCAAATAAATTATTTCCCAATGCAATTCACTTAAGCTAATTGCTTCGTTTTCGGCGAGCGATTTTGCGACTGCTTCATCCCAATCTGACAAATTGACTAAAAAGCCTTCTTTGTCTACTGCTACAGATCTGCTTTCAACTAACAGTTCCACACTAATACCAGCTCTGTACACAATTGTGTTCGATGCTTAGTTGAACAAAGCCGTTGTAATCAATTGGTTTTACATCCTCTCGCAACTTTTGTTGCAAGCCGCGAGCGTTTACATCTCCTGCAAGTGCATAAATTTTTACACCGGAATTAATAATGGCAGTGAGTTCTTCAGCGCAAGGTGCAGAACTAAGGGCCCCAAAAACACCATCCTCCAACAATAAGATACCGTCTTTATTGCCGCACACTTGTAAGCATGAGGTTAGAGTTGTGTGTGAAAAAGGGGATTTATTTATAGTATGTAAAGTACTCATATTAAAAGCTCAGCAGCTGATCTTGCTGTGCCAGTAAACTGCTGACAGCTTTGCTATCAATAATCTGGACACCATCTAAAACAAGTTCATTTATTGTTATATGTCGTTTTATCAAGGATTCATAGTGTACATAAATCGAATTAATTTCATAGAGTGGTAGAGCAGGCAAAATAGCAGCAAAGTTTTTTTGAGCTATATCGTATGTGTTTTGATTTTTTAGCAATTGAAACACGCCATCGTCCATAAACAATACACTAAGCGCTTGATTGTAGGCTGATGCGGCGAGCATCGCGTCTAAAGCATCTTTGGCGAGTGATGAACCATAAGGTGCATGGCGGCTGATAAACAGGATTTTCTTTTGCGTAATACTGCTCATCTTAACTTCCAAATGTAATCAAGCGGTCTGAAATAACGGCTGCGTCTACAAGTTGCCCAAGGCCGCTTATTTCAAAACCGTCAGCAAGATTTGCAGCCGGTTTTTCGTATCGTGCTGCTTCTTGTTCATTGAGTAAACCGCGTTTTAATGCTGCCGCAATGCAAACAACCAAATCAATATTGTGTTTCAGGGCAAGCGCTTGCCAATTTTCTGTGAAGCGCGGTTCATCTTGCGGCGGTGTATTCAGGGTAGAAGCGGTATGAATACCATCGTGGTAGAAAAACACGCGATAAAGCTGATGGCCGTTTTCCAATAGTGCGGATGCAAAACGGTAAGCGCTATCGTTAGCTTGAGATGAGTAAGGGGCTGAATATATTGCAAGAGAAAAAATCATCGTAACTCAATGCTGATGATGAAAGAAAAACAGCAGTGTAAGTTAAGCGGTTCAAATAAAAAAGGCACCATAAAAATGGTGCCTTTTTAATATGGCGGAAGGGCAGGGATTTGAACCCTGGGTGGGCTATAAACCCACGCCGGTTTTCAAGACCGGTGCATTAAACCACTCTGCCACCCTTCCGTTGAGGCGCAAATTATACA
>CAZOPE010000014.1:0-80917 GCA_964581625.1 uncultured Cellvibrionaceae bacterium | reverse complement strand
TCGATGTAAGCATCGATGAAGTCTTTAGAGAATACGCCGCCTTTCAACAAG
Source organism: uncultured Cellvibrionaceae bacterium (assembly GCA_964581625.1). GTDB lineage: Bacteria > Pseudomonadota > Gammaproteobacteria > Pseudomonadales > Cellvibrionaceae > Cellvibrio. The sequence continues at coordinate 80,866 of CAZOPE010000014.1, read as the reverse complement.
AACTCGTGGTCAGCTTCCAACGCCGCCAAAGCTTCTTCCAAAGAAGCACATACTTGTGGAATTTCTGCTTCTTCTTCTGGCTCTAAGTCGTACAAGTCTTTAGTTGCAGCTTCACCTGGGTGAATCTTGTTTTGTACGCCGTCGATACCAGCCATCAACAGTGCTGCGAAGCACAAGTATGGGTTAGCGGTTGGATCTGGGAAGCGAGTTTCAATACGTTTTGCCTTCTCACCCACGGTGTAAGGAATACGGATTGAAGCAGAACGGTTTTTAGCAGAGTAAGCCAACATTACTGGAGCTTCAAAGCCTGGAACCAAACGCTTGTACGAGTTGGTAGACGCGTTACAGAAAGCGTTCAATGCTTTAGCGTGCTTGATGATACCGCCGATGTAGAACAAAGCAGTTTCAGACAAACCAGCGTAAGCGTCGCCTGCGAATTGGTTTTTACCATTCAAAGAGAATGATTGGTGAACGTGCATACCTGAACCGTTATCGCCGATTAATGGCTTAGGCATAAAGGTCGCAGTTTTACCGTATTGGTGAGCAACGTTGTGGATGCAGTACTTAAGGATTTGTACTTCGTCCGCTTTCTTAACCAAAGTGTTCGCGCCTACGCCGATTTCACATTGGCCAGCGTTAGCTACTTCGTGGTGGTGAATTTCAATTTCCAAGCCCATAGCTTCCATAGCGTTACACATAGCGCCACGGATGTCGTGTAATGAGTCAACTGGAGCAACGGGGAAGTAACCGCCTTTTACGCGTGGAGCGTGGCCGTGTTTACCTTCAACGTCATCGCCTGACTGCCAAGCAGCTTCTTCAGATTTGATTTTGTAGAAAGCGCCGCCCATGGTGCTAGCGTAGTGAACGCTATCGAAGATGAAGAATTCTGGCTCTGGACCGAACAATGCTTTGTCGCCCAAACCAGTTGATTTCAAATATTCTTCAGCGCGCAAGCCCAACGAACGTGGGTCGCGGTCGTAACCTTGCATAGTTGCTGGTTCAACGATGTTGCAACGTACGTTGATGGTCGCTTCGTCATAGAATGGGTCAAGAACAGCAGTAGAGTCATCAGGCATAAGGATCATGTCTGAATCGTTGATGCCTTTCCAGCCAGCGATAGAAGAACCGTCGAACATTTTACCGTCAACGAAGAAGCTGTCGTTCACAACGTGAGCTGGGAAAGTAGCGTGTTGCTCTTTGCCTTTAAAGTCGGTGAAGCGCAAGTCAATCCAGCGAGCTTCGTGTTCTTTGATCAGGTCTAAAGTCTTAGACATTGAATGCCTCCAAGTGTTTTTAGCGTATTTTATAAAGCTAGGTCAGTGAAATTTTTCCCGCGTTCATCCTCCGCTCATCCACTTGCAATGAGCGGTCGAGGTTAGGGTGTCAGAAAAGGGGCAAAATATATGCCATCCACCAAAAATAGCAACAGGTCTTTAAAAATAAGGGGCTGTAAAAAAGGCTGATTTTTGAAAAGCACCAATATGGTGCCAAAGATGGTGCAATGGGTCTGTTTTGGTGCATTTTGGTTTTTTGATGATCCATGCGAACGCATTAAAGTCATTCACTTGGCTGCCGAAAATGCCATAGCGAATACTGATGATGAATCCATTGTTTAGTTCCTATCGGCTCCTGTAAAAATCCCTCCCGCTTTGCCATCCCTATTTAGGCGACAAAGATGGGGCGCGTTTTCACCTCCATCGATACAACAATAATGAGATCTAAGGTCCTGAAATGAACCACGCAATGAATACCACTGAAATTTTCCTTATCGCCATGATGATTATCTTCACCGTGCCCTATTTGATTTGGCGCTTGGGGCGGACTGATTATTGGGCACCGCTCGTGGTGGTGCAGATCATTATGGGAATTGTGCTCGGCCCCGGCGTTCTGGGTGCTGTGTTCCCGGATTACTATAAATTCGTTTTTGATAAGCCCGTCATTCAAGCACTCAACGGCATTGCTTGGTGGGCGGTTATGATCTTTGTGATGATCGCCGGTGTTGAGCTGGATTTGAAAAAGGCCTGGGAATACCGGCGTGAAAGTGGCATTACCGCAGGCTTAGCGCTGGGTACGCCACTGTTGTTTGGCTGCGGTGCGGGCATATTTTTGCTCTATTTCAGTGATGGCTGGATGGGCGAAAAAGGCATGACTTGGCAGTTTATTCTCGGCGTTGGTATGGCGTGCGCGGTAACCGCTTTGCCAATTTTGATTTTGCTGATGGAAAAGCTCGAAATTCTCCGCCAGCCCATCGGTCAACGTATTTTGCGTTACGCCAGCTTGGACGACGTGGCCATTTGGGGTGTGCTTGCGCTAATCCTGCTGGATTGGGAGCGTGTATCCCGTCAAGGCATGTTCCTTGTAGGTTTCGCTATAGCCGCCTACTTGTTCCGTAAGTTAATGGTCAATCTCAAAGAGAGTGACCGTTGGTATCTAACCTTTATTTGGTTGGGTGTGTGCGGTTATTTCGCAGATTGGTCTGGCCTGCACTTTATGGTAGGTGCGTTCTTGGCAGGTGCCGTTATGGATGCCGAATGGTTCAAGCAAGAGGACATGGATAAGTTGCGCTACTTTGTGTTGCTCATTGTCATGCCCGTTTTCTTCCTCAGTACCGGCCTGCGTACTAACTGGCAAGTAGGTGGATCTACCGTGTTTATTGCGGCAGGTGTACTGCTTGTGGCTTCAGTGGCTGGCAAATTATTGGGGCTTCAAATTGCCGGGAAAATCCTGAAATGGGAGAAGGGAGAGGCGTCCATCATTGGTTGGTTATTGCAAACCAAAGCGTTGATTATGATCATCTTTGCCAACGTCCTGCTCGATAAACAAATCATCACTAGCGAGACCTTCACTGCGCTTTTGATTATGGCCGTTCTCAGTACCATGCTTACAGTGCCGGTTGTTTCGCCCAAGTTGCAGAAAATGAAAGAGGTTATTTTCCGGTCAAACTGACGCTAGGCGCGCCCATGGTTTTTGGCGGGGCCGCTATTTATGTAGCCCCGCCAGCCCTCGTGCTCCCCGCTGCAGACTCAGGGTAAATGTCACGCCAACGCCCGCATTTTCAACGCTGATAGTTCCGCCCATTTTGGCCATGTAGGTTTTGGCCACAAATAATCCCTGCCCGCGATTCCCTTTTGCGCCTGAGTCCAACTGATCTGATACGCCATATTCAAAAATGTTGTTAATGAGGTCATCGGTGATTTGGGGGCCCTGATTGAAAATGCTTACCTGGGTAAGGTTCTCGGTCGTGGTTAATGCCAGCTGTATAATTGACCCAGGCGTGCGATAACGCTGTGCGTTGTGCAGTATGTGGGTAACAACATCCTCCAACGAATATTCATCGGCGCGCACAATGACGGCCTGCTCAGGCCCTTTAAATTCCACGAGGGGAATCCCAACGCAGGGCGCATTTTCGGCGATATGTTGCATGAATGCGACCAGATCAATTTCGCTAAGCTGCAGGTTGGTAGATTGAAAGGCTTCGCTTGGCGAAGCGCTGCCGTAGAGCACTCGAATGGCTTGTTGCATGCGCTCTATGTAGCGGTGACTCTGCTCGTCACTATCGCTGTGCAATGCCTTAAGTGATTGCAGTGGCGACATTATTTCGTGGCCCACGGCGTGCCACATATCTTTTTCCTGCTCGGCGCGAATTGCATCGCGTTCAACGTCTTCGCGTACGCGCTGCAACAAGTTGTGCAAACAGCTGGCGAGCACGCCCAGTTCGTCGTTGTTACGCAGATCCTGCATATCAAAACGCTCCCAACCTTTTGCTCCCACCACTGTGTTGGAGAGTGCGTCGGCGCGTTTAGTCAGCAAGGTAATACGGCGAATGATCCGGATTTCGATAATCAGCCAGACCAAGAAAATTGCAAAGAGCATGCCCCCCACGAACCAGGACGCGCGCGTAGCCACCACGCTCAGGCTTTTACTCGCGCTGCGCAAATCGCCTTGTAAATCGATTTCGTATTTATCCAGCGGAGTGCTGATGATTTCGCGACTAGACAGTGCCGGGCCATCCGTCGCCACTGGCAATTTGCGAATCAATCGTGTCAGTAGGCTGGAGGATTCATCGGCATCTTCAAGATGGCCGGTGAGCTGCACCAGCTCGCGCTTGTCGCTGAGTTTTTTGATGGTCAGGGTTTCTCCCGGCAAAAGCATGGGTTGTAAGTCGCGCAGTGAAAAAGGTGCGGACAATGGCGAGTGGCTGCTATTAAACAGCGGCTCGTCGCTATTGGGGGGCAGGATTTTTAATTCCACCTGTATACGATCTAGATCTTCCGGTGGCCATACAGGCCGGCGCTTTTCAAACAGGGCTTCCTGTAAAACGGGGATAGGCAAGCGCAGGGAGTAAAAGGCATCTTTGAGGCAGTTATCTGTGGTACCCGCTACGCACTCCGGCTTTTGCCAGATCCAGCCGCGAAAATCGCGTTCGGGTTTAGCTTTGGGTTTGTTGATGGTCTCGGATGTAAAGCCGGTGAGCCGGCCGTAAATCGCCGGCTGGTTAACGAGTTGTGGCTCCTGCTCGTAAAGGGCTATCCACTGATAGCGCTGGCCGCGCAGCGACACGGTTACGGTCATGCGATGGGCGAGCAGGATATTTTTTTCGCCGCGAACGTGGGATACCAAACCAGCACTGGCAAAACTGCCAGCAATATAAATGTAGCCGCCGGCCCAAGGGTTGTTGCCAACGCCAACGCAGAGGGACGTGTTATCCGCGTACTGCAACAGGCAGCCGGACATTGCGATAGCCTGCTGCACTTTATTCTGGTCATCAAAGTCCAGTGCCGAAAACGGCAGCAACACGGGATGCAAAGTTGCACTGGCGCCACTGGCTGGCGGATTGAGCAAGGCCATTTGCCCCGTGGGATGACGCAGGGTAGCGGAAATTTGCTGTTGGGTTTTTTTAAAGTTTGTTTGGTAGTTGTTGTAACCGAGTTGCTTTTCCTGCTGCAACAAAGACACGGCCAGGGCGACAGTGGCAAGTGCCAACACTAAAAACGCACCGCGAAAAACCAGACGCAGGCGAAATTGCGCCAACCAGTTAAAGAGGCTCAACGTGCGCCGCCATTATTCATCCAGCGGAAGCCGCGCATGGGCACGTTTTCAATGCATTCGAACTGCGGGTCTATCTCGCGAAAGGCTTCGCGAATAGTGCTGACATGTTTGCGGATATTTTCGCGATTGCGTCCGCTTTTCACCACTTCATACAAATCTTCGTAAGAGACAACCTGTCCGCGCCGCGTAAACAGCACCGTTAAAATACGCTGGGCGGTGAGCGGTAAATTAATCCGTTGGCCGCGCCAGATGGGTGTGCGCTGGCGCAGTGGGTCAAGGATGAGTTCATCTGTGTCGGTGGCAGAGGCTTTGCTTTTTTCGTTCTGTTGCAGATGCTGCTTGCGCTCTTTTACCGCGCGCAAAATCTCGAGAAAGGTATCGATAAAATCGCTTTCCTCGAAGGTGGTTTTTTGCAAATAGTCCCAAGCATCCAGGGCCTTCATAATGCTGCGATAAATTGTCGCCGGCATGGCGGATACCACCAGCACCGGTGTGGCCTGTTGCTTGTTAATCGCATTAATAATGGCTACGCCGGCGTGGCGCTCGCGGCCCAGCTCTATATCCAGAACGACCAGATCGTAATTTTCGCGCGCTATGGCCGTCTCCGCATCGTCGCGGTTAAACCACTGGTGCAGGGTAATGTCCGGTTTGGCGGATTCGATCCAGTGTTTGAGTTGGTTGCTGGTAGGCAGGTCATCTTCGATAACCGCTACTTTGATCGCGCTGTTTGTCACGCTGGTCTCCATCGCCTGGTGCAGCTCGCAGTATAGCTGTGCCATCACTCGCCGGTCATGGGGTGCTTGTGAGCATTTCTTCACGCGGCTGATTTTCTCTTCTGCTGTGCGAGCAAACCTGTATCGCTCGCGCATTGAACCTTCTTGCTGTGCAAATCCATGATGACTGTCAGGAAAGGGCGTTTACTAGGGCGCTCTCCAATCACCTTTTAACACGGAGTCCATCATGCTTAACCCGCTCAAAAATATGCTGACCAAATTGGGTTTATTTATCGCTTCCCGCGCAGCATGCGCCGGTGCCGGTTTGCGCTCGGCCTCGGACGTTGCTGGCCAACTGGTGCCACCGCGCTCAGTGTTGCTTGCGGTAGGCGTGGTGGGCACTGTGGGTTACGGGATTTACACCCATCCTCCGGTGGCGCAAATCGCACGCGGCGAACTGGGCATTCGCAGCAATCAGTTGACTGGCAGCCAAACTATCTTACAAGAAGGTGCCGTGCTGGTACTGCCCGGTTTGCACAACCTGCGCACATATCCGCTGCGCGACCAAACGTATCGGCCCGACACTGGTGCTGGCGACGCGCCTTTCCAGTCCATTGAAGGCTTGTCTTTGGGTGTGGATTTAACGGTGCGCTACGCCATCAATCAACAGACGTTGCTAACGAATGCGAGCCATTTGCCGGATGACATCAATAGCGATCTGGTCGACCCCATGGTGCAAGGCATCATCTACAAGATTTTTACCCGCTACACAGTGCGCGAAATTTTTTCGACCAAGCGACACGAGATTCAGCAGCAAATTGAGAGTGAATTAAAGCCCAAACTGGTTGCGGAAGGATTGGTATTGCGCAGCGTGATGGTGGGGAAAATCAACCTGCCGGAAGATTACAAGCGCGGTATGGAAAACCTGCTGGCCGCAGAGTTGGAAAGCGAAAAGATGCGCTACACATTGGAGCTTAAAGAGAAACATGTGAAGGAATCCGAACTGGAAGCTAACGCCGAAAAAGTACGCCGAGAAACAGAAGCGGCTGCTGCCGCCAGCGAACAAATTATTGCGGCCCGTGCGCAGGAAGAGGCTATGAAACACGTGCTGCCCTTTAAGCAAAAACAAATTGAGCAGCGCCAACTGGAGGCGGAAGCCGAAAAAGTCGCGCGTGTAAAAATGTCGGAAGGTATGGCGCAAGCACGTGTTATCGAAGCGCAGGGCGAGGCAGATTCCCGTCGCAAATTGGCGGATGCGGAAGCCTATCGTCAGGAGCTGGTAGGAAAAATTGCGAGCGAACAGTTGGAACGCGACGGTGCCTTGCTCACCAAAAACCCGCTGCTGATCCAAAAAACCATGGCGGACAAACTGTCGGATAAGGTCTCCGTCATTATTGCACCGGCACCCGCCAGTGGTGGTTTTATAGGTTCGGCGTTACTAGGCGCAAATAAAGTGGCGGCCAGTCATCCAGATGCGCCATAACTCAGGAGTAAAGACATGTTGAGCATAGTAGCGTTGGTGGCAATTGTGACGATGGATCAGGCGCCGTTGCGCGCCTCGCCGCGCGACAGTGCGCAGCAACAAGCGGTACTTTGGCAAGGCGATAGCTTAGAGGTGCGCGGCGAAAAGGCAGACTACTTGCAAGTTTACGATCACCGGCTTGAGCGCGGTGGTTATATAAAAGCGAGCCAAGTGCGCCAGTTATCACTGGAGCCGGAAGCTGCATCCGAGGCTTTGGCTGTGGTGCGTTTTGTGCGCGACACCCCCGGTGCAGAAGCCCTTGGAATTGCCTATGTGGCAAGCTATTTAAAAGCAGCACCCGCAAGTGACATTGGCCCCGAAGCGTTGGATGCCTTGGGCACAATGGCGGAGCGTTTAGCCAGACGCGCCTCATCGCGCAAAGCACGCCAGGATGATGCGGTAATCGCGGCACATCTGCAGGTGGTCGCGCACTATGGTGTGGTAATGCAAAGTTTCGAGCGCGATGGTCGCGTACAGCTCTGCTATGAGGGTGATGCTTTTCGTCGCCTGCTTGGCATGAATGCCAGCAACGAGCAAAAAGCGCGCGCCGCCTTGGCGCTTACCAGGCAGGATTGTATTGATCCTGCCATGACACCTATCCAGCGTATCGCGTTGGATGAATGGCGAGCGGAATTGCTCGATAAAGTTGAATTGCTAGATGTGCCGGAATATTTAAAAAACAGAGTGCGTATGCGCCGCGCTGGTGTGTTGTCGAGCGTGGCTTATCACCAGAGTCGCAAGGGCAACGATCAATCGCGCAGCACCGCCAATCGCGCCCTCACGGAATTGGCGGGCGTAAATAGAATGGAGTTAACGGATGAAGACAGCGCAGCTTTTAGTGACGCTGCAGTGCGCGTGGGCGCGACCCGTTGGGCGCAGGAAATTGTTGCGCCATCAAAATCAGGTTTGACGATTGCCACCAGCGTCGGCGAGCCGGGTGAAACCTGCGTGACCTTGCTGGATGCAAAACAAAATGTGTTACTAAAACGTTGCACCTACAGTCAGGTGTGGCGGGCATCGGCGCGAGCAAACGCCGGCAACAGCGCGCTAACATTGGCTGTTGAACCTATAGATGGCTGGCGTGAACTCTGGTTGTTCCATCAGGTGGGTAATGCCTGGGTTGTCGACGTGCTGCCGCCTGCAGCTACTGACCCGGGTTTGGGGTATGTTGAGTTCGCAGGCTGGGTGCCTGCCACTGACAACATGCTGGTGGCGCGCGAGGTAAGAGTGGACGGCCGCTTCAAACGCAGCTTCGATCTGGTGAGTATTGCAAGTTTGCAGGTGGAAAAAACCGCGGATAAACCGGAAAACCTGAGCAGCTTTTACCGCTGGCAAGATCCGCAATGGAAAAGCCAGAACCTTATTGTTCGATAAACCAAATCATGAGGCTTGTTTTTACGGTCGGCGCTCGACACACTCTGAGGCTAATCTTGTAGCCAGTCTGTTCGAGGCCGACATTTTCCTTCGCTTAAAGGACAAGCCCACGCCCATGATAAAAAGAATTTTGTTTGTTGTTGCGCTTTTTCAATCCCTCTGTTGCGTTGCTGATGACAAAGATTCCCTCGCCCAGATCCTCGATGCTCACAGGGCCATGGTACAAATGCTGGCCAAGGGCGCCTCTAACGATCCTTTGGCAGACAATGTATTTGCCGCGCGCAACGCCTATGCGATCAAACAGGAATTGATTGAATCGCTGCTGGATGGATCGCGTAAGGCGGTAGCGGATAAGCCCGTATTGGGTTCGCCCAGCCAGGCGTTGATTATTTACGCTGAGCAGCTGGTGAAGGAGCATCCGGCAGATCTGCTGGCCTTTGGTGATCTCTACGACAATTTGGTTGTCATTGAAAAAGAGCGCGGGTTAACGGTGGCGCAACTCACAAAGTTGGATGCCTCGGTAAAAATCTACCAGTCAGTGCTGCGTCGGTATCGCGCTGATTATGGCAAGCTGTTGGATAGCCTGAAACGTGGTGAGCAATACGAACGCTGGGATGATTACCTTAAATTTCTGGACAGCAAAGCCGATGTGCGCGAGCTGATCCAACATTACGCCAGCGAGCAACCGAGCTTATTTCGGTACATGATGCGCGGCGATAGCAATTCCAAAACTAAAAATGATGAGCTGACGGATCAATCGCCGCAAATTGTGTGGGGAAATGGCCTGCCGGAAAAAACCGTGGTTCTCACCTTTGACGACGGCCCGCACGCACTCAACACTCCACAAATTCTCGACATACTCAAACAGTACGATGTGCAAGGTTATTTTTTCAGCCTGGGTAAAAACCTAGGCGAAAGCGATGGCAAAAAGGTGATTAATACACGTAACGATGCAGTGGTTAAACGCATTATTGATGAAGGCCATATTCTCGCCAATCACAGCTATAGCCACGCAATTTTAACCAAGTTGGATGAAGCTGGTCGCACCAGTGAGTTGGGTAAAACCAATTTGCTAATTAATAAAAGCAAAGGCCAAAACAATACGCTCTTTCGCCCACCCTATGGCTCGCGTGATAAAGAGCTGGACAAGTTGGCGGCAAAAGGCGGCATGATTTCGGTGATGTGGAATATCGACTCCATGGACTGGGCGGATCCTATTCCGGAGTCTATTGCTGACCGTACTATGCTGGAGTTGGAAAAAACCAAAAAAGGTATTTTGCTATTCCACGATATTCACAAGCAAGGCGTGCTCGCATTGCCCAGTATTTTAACGGCGCTGGCGGAGCGCGGTTATCGTGTGGTAACGCTGGATGGTCGCAGCTTTAGCGAAAACTCCACCGGCTTGCCCAAGGTGCAAGCGGTGTCCACCGATTTTTACGGCAAAAGCTGGGCAGTAGTAATCGGTATTAATGATTACAAAGCCTGGCCGAAATTGCAGTACGCGGTGAACGATGCAAAATCTGTGGCGGAACATTTGAGCAGCAAGTTGGGTTTTGCAAAAGAAAATATCATCACGCTATACGACCAAGATGCGACTTCCGAGCGCATCGCAGAAGTGCTGGGCTACCAGCTGGCCGATCCCAAACGCGTCGGTGAAAATGATCGCGTTTTCGTGTTCTACGCCGGCCACGGCGCTACCCGCGAAATGCCCAATGGCAAATCACTCGGCTACATAATTCCTGTGGATGCAGATGCAGAAAAATACCAGAATCGTGCGATCAGTATGACGCAGCTCAATGATTTCTCCGCATTAATTCCCGCCAAGCATGTGTACTTTGTTATGGACAGTTGTTACAGCGGCCTCGCATTGACGAGGGCCGGCATGAGCGTTGGCCAATCAGTGAATTACATTCAGCAAATCACTGGCCGCAAAGCGCGACAGATACTCACCGCAGGCGGTGCCGACCAGCAAGTATCCGACGCAGGCCCCGGCGGCCACTCTGTATTTACCTGGACATTTTTGCAAGCTATTGAAGGCCTCGCGGATACTGACAATAACGGCTATGTAACCGCATCGGAGTTGGGGACTTATGTCGCACCCGTAGTTTCCAGCTACTCCGATCAAACGCCCGCCTTTGGCAATATGCTGGGCAGTGAGGGCGGTGATTTTGTATTTAAAACCCAGAGTAATGCGGTTGCCGAAATCAACCAGAAACTGGTGGAAGACTCCAAGCGCGTAGAAGACGAAATTAATTCGTTGCGACAAAACACCATCGCCACTATAAAGCGCCGCTTGGAGTTGGAAGTGGCCTTGGAGAAGCAGAAAAAAGGCGAGCCGCCAAAAAATAACGAGCCAGTTGCTGCAGAACCTGCAGCCAAATCCACACCAATAATCTCATCTGCTAAAGCGGTAGCGGGTACTGTGACCATAGATCGCAAACTGAAAGCCAATCAGTTAAATGCATCAGCGTTAGAATCTTTCAAGGCGAAAAAATTTGCGGAGGCAAAACGCGATCTGGCGGAGGCTGTGCGCTTAAATCCTTACAACCCGATGTTGCTGAATAACTATGCCTATATGCTCGACCAGCTCAATGAAAACGAAGAAGCACTCAAATGGTATTATCGTGTGGTGGAGCTGGATCCAAAGCGCACGGCAGTTTACCTCAACTTGGGCGACATGATGGTGAAGCTCGGGCGTCACCAGGAATCCATTGCCTACTACGAACGCTACTTGCATTTATACCCGTCTTACAAAGACGCAAAATTATTGCAGGAAAAAATGGAGCAATATAAAAATTCCGGTGGTTCAGCGCCAACGGCGGGTTAGAAGGCCAGAGTTTGTGTTATTCAGATGAGCGCGATTTTATACCTTAAAGCGCGAAATAAGATTGTTCAAGCTTGTCGCCAAACGCGCGAGTTCATTTGCCGATGCGCTCGTTTGGTTGGCTCCCGCTGCGGTTTGGGTAGAGAGATCGCTGATGGTCACAATGTTGCGATCCACCTCTCGCGCTACGGCGGCTTGTTCCTCTGAGGCGGTTGCAATCAGTAAATTTCGGTCGCTAATCAAACCGCTGCGGCTGAAAATTTCTTCCAGAGCTTTGCCTGCATCTTGCGCTTGGTTGAGCGTGTGTTGGGTATATTCGGCGCTGCTGCGCATTGCGGATACCGCTGTACTCGAACCTTCCTGAACCTTAAGAATCATCTCCTCAATTTCTTGAGTGGATTCACGCGTACGGCTGGCCAGCGCACGCACTTCGTCCGCCACCACCGCAAATCCGCGCCCTGCTTCGCCTGCACGCGCAGCCTCAATGGCGGCGTTTAAGGCGAGCAAGTTAGTTTGTTCAGCGATAGCTCGAATCACATCCAACACTTTGCCTATGTTTTGCGATTGATCGGCCAAGCCTTCCACCAATTGCGAGGTTCTGAGCACTTCGTCGGTCATGGACTGAATGGATGTAACTGTCTGTTGCACTCGCGTACGGCCTTCTTTGGCAAAACTGGCTGATTCGTTAGATGCTTCAGAGGTGCTGCTCGCGTTGCGCGCAACTTCGTCCACCGCGGCGCTCATCTCCGTAATTGCCGTAGCGGCTTGCTGGATTTCGTCATTTTGGCGATGCAAGGTTCGTGTGGCATCTTCGGCCACCGAGCTTAGCTCTTCCGTGGCGGCGGCAAGTTGGGTGGATGAGTTAGCAATTTCGCCAATCGTACTGCGCAAGCTATCTTGCATCACCGCCAACCCGGCCAATAAGCGCGCAGGCTCGTCTTGTCCGTCCGATTCTATTCGTTTGGTGAGGTTGCCGCTGGCGATGCGCTCAGTTGCCTCAAGTGCGTTTTGAATGGGGCCGGTAATACTTTTGGTGACGATAAACGATAGTGCGCCGGTTAAGCTGAGCGCGATGATAATGGTGATGATGGTTATGCTTTTGCTGGTGCTGTAAGCGCTATCGGAGTCTGCAGCTGATTTCTCCGCGCCTTTGCGGTTAACGGCAAACAGGTCTTGAAGGTCTTTGGTGATTGCCTCTGCAAGGCGATTTTGTTCGCCATCCAGTATTTTAAGAGCTTCTTCTATTTTCCCCGTTTTTGCGTAACCAACAATGGTTTGTGCGTTAGCCATGTACTTTTGCTTCTGCTGAATCAAATCTGCAAAGGCGGCTTTCTCCTCGGGCTCGCTGATCAGTTTTTCATAGGTGTCAATCGCCTTTTCCACGTTTTGGCCGGCCTCAGTCATATGTGCTTCAGCTTCTGCAATCCCTGACGAAGATGTTTCTGCCAGCGCCTTCATTGCGTAAACGCGGTAAAGCGTCATGTTATACCTGAGGTTGGCAATCGCCATGATGGACGGTAGCCAGTTTTCGTCGACCTCATTCTGGCGGTCATTCATGTTCGACATCTTGCTCAAGGCTACACCGCCTTGGATTAAAATTATCAGCGCCAATATGCCAAAGCCTGTTGCTAGCCGAGTACCCAAATTCATATTGCGGATCATGTCGTCAGTCTCTTTATCCATCTGTAAGTTTTTCAAGCCTTTCAATGCTTAGGTCTAGCAGTAAAAAGTGCGAGCTGTGAAGGGTTTTTAGAACTTTTTGGATTGCTTGACGGAAGATTTTTGGCAGGGTCTAAATAAGCGGGTTACCGGTGCGCCAAGTTGAGGCATTTGTGTTGGTTAAATGGGTCATTTGACGGGGGAAGCAGTTGGTTTTGGGTGTTGGCGTGGTAAACACCGCGAGTCAGCTTTCTGTATAATCGCCGACTTTTTACGTGCGGCTTTCTCCTGTCAGCGCTTCAGGCTCAGTTATTTATGCATTTTATCGTCAAAGTTTTCTCCGAAATCATCATCAAAAGCCCGCCGGTTCGTAAACGGTTTATCAAGCAGTTGCGCGACAACCTGCGTAAATTGCTCGCCGATAAAGGCGTTAAGGTGGATGTGCAACGCGATTGGGAGAAAATTGAAATAGTCGCACCGGGTGCAGATGAGGCCACGGTTGCGCAGGTATCCGAAGTGCTGGCGCATACGCCGGGCATTGCGAATTTCTCCTTAATTCAGGAATACCCGGTGGGTGATCTTGAGGATATTTTCCAAAAAGTCTTGCCGCATTGGAAAGATGCGCTCACCGGCAAAACCTTTTGCGTGCGTGCGCGCCGCCACGGCAACCACGAATTTTCATCCACACAAGTTGAACAATATGTGGGCGGCGGTTTGTTGGAACATACCCAAGCCAAGGGTGTGGAATTACGCAAGCCTGATGTGGTTGTGCAATTAGAAATTAAATGGGATCGCCTGTTTGTCATCGCTAAAAAAATGCAAGGTTTGGGAGGTTTTCCGCTGGGTGCGCAAGACCCCGTGTTGTCACTAATTTCTGGCGGTTTTGATTCAACGGTATCAACTTACTTGTGCATCAAGCGAGGTTTGCGTGCACATTATTGCTTCTTCAATTTGGGTGGCCGCGCGCATGAAATTGGCGTGAAAGAAGTGTCTTATTATTTGTGGAACAAATACGGCTCATCGCACCGCATAAAATTTGTAACAGTTCCTTTTGAAGACGTTGTAAAAGAAATTTTAGAAAAAGTGGATAACGCCTACATGGGCGTAACCCTCAAGCGCATGATGCTGCGCGCTGCGGAAAAAGTGGCGGAAAGTTTAGACATTCCCGCGCTGGTAACTGGTGAAAGTGTCGCCCAGGTATCGAGCCAAACCCTCGTCAATTTAAATGCAATTGATCGTGCGATTGATATGGTTGTACTGCGCCCGCTGGTCACCATGGATAAAGGCGACATCATCGACATCGCCCGTAAAATCGGCACAGAAACCTTCGCCGCCAAAATGCCGGAATATTGCGGCGTGATTTCAGTAAACCCCACTACCAAAGCCAAACTCCACAAGCTAGAACACGAAGAAACAAAATTTGATATGGCGATTCTTGAGCGCGCCATTGTAGAACGCCGCACGCAAAATATTGATGAAATTGTCAATGAGCTGGATGCCGATTTGTCGGTGCCAGTCGTGAGCGAAATTGCGCAAGGGAAAATCGTTATCGATATACGTCATGCCGACGAAGAAGAAATAAGCCCACTCAAATTGAACGGCGTAGAGATTTTAAAAATCCCGTTCTTTAGCTTAAACAATAAATTCCCCACGCTGGATCAAAACGCACAATATTATCTGTATTGCCAAAAAGGCGTGATGAGCCAATTACACGCGGCGAATTTAAAAGACGCAGGTTATTTGAACGTGGGTGTCTATCGCCCAGAACCGCAGAGTGCGTGTGCGATTTAATCAGCTGCTAAGCAGGGAGTGAATATGAGCCGCGAGGAATTACTCAGAGAGTTGATTTCTTATCGATTACCAATAGAAAAAACGCTGGAGGGTTTGAGCTTTTATGGTTGGGACTGTGAGTTTCCATTGATAACTATGACCCAGTCAGATGTAGTAAACATATTGCAAAGGTATCTTGCCGGTGCAATTACGGAACAGCAGCTTACAGACTGGGCAGACTTGGTTGAGTGCAGAGAGGATATTGAATATCCAGCGCAAGATGAAAATCTTATCGCTAGTATAATATTTCGCCTTGCAAATCCAAATCTTAATGAAGAAATAACTAAGCCTTTAGTTGAAGGTATTTTGGTTAAAGAGCTCAAATGAGCGGCCTCATATATACCTAACAAATGCTCGAACACTGAACACTTTGCGCATGGGAAAGTTTTTAAGTCGCAGTTGTTGTGGTTTCGTTGCGAAAAAGTATTCCACAAAATCACGACTTAAAAACGGTCACTTAGCTTGGGCTAATCACATATCCAGCATTAGAGCGGTACTAATTCATCAGTCGCCAGCGCAACCGTTTTATTCTCTGGCGAAAGTTCATCGTCAGCTAACTGGCTTGCGCCTGCAACGCCGCTATCGGGTGGTAAATTTCCAGCACCCAGAGCAACTTCGGCAGCATTTACGGAAGAGGCTGAACTAGAAGCAAAGCTGCTTGACGTTGCACTGCTCGCGCTAGACGCAACACTGCTTACACCGCCGCCATTATTGCTTGAACCACCTCCGCCGCCACCGCAACCTGATAGCGCCAAAAGGCTTGCTAAAAAAGCGAGTTGTAGTTTGCGCATTAGTATTTCACCCAAATGGTTTCGTCAGCGCCGAGCGATACACCTGTCTCTGCGCCGAGGTTGCTATAGGTTAAATCCTTCACGGCCATTGCATCGATTTTCGCTGCTGTATTTGGGTTAGCGCTGTAAGCACGTTTCCCTACCCAAACAATCGCGGCATCGCCAAAGTAAGCTTTCAAACGTGCTGCTTTGGTCGCGGAACCTGATACAGAAAAATCGCTTAGGGTTGAAGCATCCAAGGTGTATTTGTTGAAACCTTTACGCTTGTCGGGGAATGACAAAAGCGTTGGCGAGTTGGCAGAACCCCAATCCAATACATAATCTGCTTGGCCTTGAATTGCGCAGCTTTGCACGGCTAGGAATTGGTATTTTTTGATGGCGACATCGCTCGCAGATGTTGGCGCTGGCGTCTTTAAGCGGATGCTGACTTTATAGAGCTGGTCATCGTCTGCTGTAGGCGCAGCTTTCTTGGTCCACGTAAATTTGATTGCGCCGTCGTTCAGTGTTTGACGCGTTACGTTGCCGAACTCGCCTTGGTTGCTAGGGCGAACAGAGGCAGCGCCAGTTGCAGTCACAATGGCAGCCGGAACCGTGATTTCAATCTTGGTGGTATCTAGATTGGCAGGTGGTGTTGGCACTGCTTCACCATTGCAACCGTGGCCCACAATAAACACGATTTCGCTGGTGCTATTGGCAATGGCGTAAGAGGTTTGGCCAGCGGCAGCGATAGGCAAAGTGTTATTCGCAACGCCAACGTGTGCAAAGCTGGCGCCGCTAAGAGTAAGGCCTGCAAACAGCAGGGCGAGGGTCGTTTTTTTCATGGAGGGTGCTCCTGTCCAATGTCTTAGAAAATAAATCTGTATGAATTCGTGTTTACACGAGCATGTCGTTAAGAAGGGAATCGTCATCTTCGCGCAGCGGAGATCCAGCTTTTGATCGTGCTTTGTTAACAGCTGGATCTCCGCTGCGCGAAGATGACGACTCCCTTTTTTATTTCGTAAATGCTTTTGCGCAAAAGTGTCGCCGCTATTGGTGCGCATTATCTAGCTGGGGTCGCGCCTAAACAATGCGACAAAATGTCGCAGGGGCTGCGCGCAGCGTGGCTGTTATACTGCGCGCACCTTGTTAAATCAGGCTTTGCGTCGTTTATGCCTCACTCCCTATCTCGTCTTGGCAACCGCTTTTTGCTCACCCTTGTGTTGGTATGGTTGAGTGCAACCGTGGCGGCGAAAGACGTTCAAGTTCGCCCTGCGCCCGCGTGCCAATTAATGGACTGGAGCAGCGGCCAAGCCCTGAACTGGCAAGCTCTGCGCGGCAAGGTGGTGTACGTGGATTTTTGGGCATCTTGGTGTACCAGCTGCGTTCAGTCCTTCCCGTTTTTGGATGCCATGGCGAAAGACCTGCGCGAGCAGGGCTTGGCGGTGGTGGGAGTGAATTTGGATGAGGATCGTGCAGAGGCGGCCAATTTTCTGGCTAAGCATCCGGTAGGTTTTACCGTGGTGACTGATGCTGCCAACAGCTGCCCGCAAGCTTTTGGCGTTGAGGGTATGCCCGCTGCGTACCTCATCGACCGCATTGGCAATATTCGTTACCAACATTTGGGCTTTCGCCGCGATCAGTCTGCGCAGCTTCGCCAGCAGGTTGAGCAGCTTTTGCGTGAGCCCCTTTAGAGCCGGAGATGGTTGAATTGCGCCGATTAATTCAGTGTTTATTGATGGTTGGATTTGCTTTGGCATTGGCCGGTTGCGCGGAGGTTCAGCCGTGGGAGCGCGGTGTGTTGGCCAAGCCGCAAATGCAATCTGATCGCCAATCACTTCAGCGCGCTGCGCGCACCCATGTGCAAAACAGCCGCGAGGCCGCAACCGGTGGCGATGTAGCAGCAGGAGGCGGTTGTGGCTGCTATTGATCGTAAAAACCTAGATCGTAAAAATATAATTCTTAAAAACATAGTTCTTAAAAACACAGATCGTAAAAAACCAGCGTCCGTTTCGCTCACTTCCCTCACGCTAGCCGCCATGGCTTTGCCCGGCTTGGTGATGAAAACCCACGCGGCCGAAAACCCCGAATCCATGAGTTTGCTGTACCAGCACTATCAAGAAGGTGCCCGTTCTATCGAGGGTATGGACAGCAAGTTCAGCCCGATTGAAGTGGATAGCCTGCTGGCCGAAATGGATTTTTCGCTTAACGACGATTGGAGCGGCTCGGTCAAAGTGCAGCAAGACACCTGGTCTGGTGCAACGCCCGTCGCTACCGCCCCTGTGTCGGCGCGCGGTAATCGCATTGTCACCAGCCATGCCATGACCGGTGCTTCTTTGGAGGGTTACCACGGTGGCCATCAACACGGCGGCGGTGAAGATGAAGAAGGCAATCCCGAAGCGCCCATCACCCAAACCGGTGCGTCGCCTTATCTCTATAGCAGCCTGAAGTTGGATGCACAAAAGCGCCCGCTGATGACAAATGCGGAAGGCGCGGTTGTAGGCGGCGAAGATAAAAAATTGATGCACACACTCTCCAGTGCATCGCCCGAGGTGCGCCAGCAGTTTGATGCGAACTTGGCTTACGTCTATGAAAACGGCAAGCGTGAGTTTGGTGGCGGCATCTCCCAAGAGCGGGATTTTGATTCCTATTTTGTGCATGCAGCCCAAAGTTGGGATCTCAACCGCAAGCAAACCACGCTCAGCGCGGGCTTAAGCTACGCCTACAACAAAACCCACGCGCTGCTCGACCATGATGTTGTGCCGCACGTCTATGAACCCTATATGTTCATTTACGAAAAACGCGGCAATACCGCCTACAACGACAGCCACAGTTCCAGTCATATGGTGCTTGGCGACTTGGCTCCAACGTTAAAAGGTACGCGGGACGATTGGGGTTTGAACCTTGGTATAAGCCAAATCATTAACCGCGGTGCGGTGCTGGATGCAAGCCTGAGTTACACCCACAGCGACGGCTATCAATCCAACCCTTATAAAGCAGTGGAAGTGGCCTTTATCGACCCGCTGAAACAAAAAGGTCAGGCGGGCGGCAATGCTTCTGCAAACTATTTTTACGACGCCGAAGTGGTGGGGGTGCTGGAGGAGCGGCCTGATTTACGCGAGCAAGTGACGCTGGGCCTGCGTTATACCCAATACGTAGCTGCGGCCGATGCCGCACTCCACGCCGGTTACAACTATTTTCAAGATTCCTGGGGCATAAAGGCCCACACCTTGAGTGTGGAATGGGTGCAGCCTTTGGGTAAATGGACGCTGACCCCCTCGCTGCGGTACTACACCCAAGGCCGAGCAGATTTTTACGTACCTTATCTCATTACGGAGCAAGGGCTTTACACGCCGGTCGCCGGTTCGAAAGACACCTTGCCGTTTGATCGCAACAAGTTACCGGCACATTATTCTAGCGATTCGCGCTTGTCTGCCTACGGCACTTTAACCGAAGGCTTAATGCTATCTCGCCAGCTGCAAAACGGCGCGAGTTTGGATTTGAGTTTGGAGTATCGTCAACACGCGGGTAGCTTGAAACTCGGTGGGGGCGGTGAGGGTGCTTATGCTGACTATGATGCTTACTCCGTAAGCTTGGGGCTGAATTTTCCGTTGGGTGGGAGCCGCCAAAAGTCCGATGCCATGAGTGGGATGGGCTCTACGGATTCGACGCATTCAATGCATTCGATGGATTCGATGGAAGGTCACGATCATCACGCCATGCATGGTGCGCATGCGCCAACCGCACCCGCAGGCGTGCAGTTTGATCATTTGCTCGGCGCGGGCGATTTTATGCTCGGCTACCGCGTAATGAACACCAGCCAAGGCGGCGATATTGAGCGCGATGGCAAGGCGATTGACGACTACACGCTCATCAACAAAGCCTGCGAAGGTAAACCTTGCTACATGCGGCCAACCGCCATGAATATGCGCATGCATATGCTGGACATTATGTACGCATCAACCGATTGGCTGACCTTAATGCTCATGCCGCAGTTTGTGGATATGAGCATGTCCATGCGCTTGCTGGATGAATCGCCCCGCACCGGCGGTATGGACGATATCGGCATGGCCATTACCCATGCCGAACACGAACATATTTCCTCCGGCTTGGGCGATACCGAACTTCACGCGCTGGTGAAGTTGGCGACTATTGCCCGGGGCGAAATTCATCTCGGCCTTGGCGTGAGCGCCCCCACAGGCAAAACCGACCTCAAAATGCGCCCCATGATGGGCAACCCCGCCGCGTTTATGGATTACGGCATGCAACTTGGCAGCGGCACATGGGATTTCAAGCCCAGCCTTACCTACACGGGCGCAGCAGGAAACATAGGTTGGGGTGCACAAGTCAGCGGTACCGCACGCCTGCAAGATAAAAACGATTCCGGTTACACCTTGGGTGATGTGGTGCAATCCACCGCGTGGACAAGTTATGCGTTCAACGACTCCATCGCCATATCGCTACGCGGCCTCTATACCCAGCAAGGCAAGATCAAAGGCGCCTTTACCGGCACACAAGTTCCTATCTCCGCTGTCGATTACACCAGCAACTATGGCGGCCAGTTCGCGGATGTGGGCTTTGGTCTGAACGGAAGTTTCAAAAGCGGCTCTCTCGAGGGTACTCGTTGGGGTATTGAATGGCTACAGCCGGTGAGCGATAAGCCGGAAGGCTATCAATTGCAACGCGAAGGGAGTTTGGTCTTTAACTGGGCGGTGCATTTGTAGCTCACAGCCCAGTGTTGAGTGCTAAAGTAAAGGCACTGTTTGAGTGTTAAATTTTTCCTTTAGCCGAAGTACAACAGAGGCTACATAGGCGACAAACAATGCCGAGAAAGCGCTGAAATGTAAGGCGTCAGTAGTGGTTAGGTTCCAAAACCCAAAGCTCACTCTTGGTATAAAGAAGGATACAAAAAACGCAAAAATTGCGTAGCCAACCAAGCTCACCTCATGCCTGATCAAGCTTGCGCGGTTCAAGCCGCTTAGCGAGGGAAGGCTTAGCATCAGCCTCACCCACAGTGGTTTCTCAACAAATTCTTCGTTTGGCGTGTTCATAGCGTAAAGCTCCCGTTCCAGTGAATCGACGTTAATATCAAGTGTCGTCGCAAGAGCCCGAAGCGATGCATAGCTAATTCTATGCCCCGCTTCAACGCGCTGAACAGTACGCAGGCTAAGACCAGTTGCCTCCGCGAGCTGTTCTTGGGAAAAGCCTTTTTCGAGTCTCAGTTTTCTCATTAGCATGTTGATCTCCGGTTGCGACAAGCAAAGGCTACATCCACTGAATCACTGTCGGTGACGACAGAACCCGCCAAATTGAGCGTCAAAAGGGTTATTTTAGGTGGCTTTTAGGTTTCGCATGTAAATGCCTCAAGAATAGACGGATTAAAAATGCTTTCCGCTAAATCGCTTACCCTCTTCCGCTTCCCTTTCTTCGCCATGGGTTCGCCCTGCGAAATTCAGTTGTATGCGCAAAGCCAAAAGCAAGCAGCGCAAATCGCCCAAATGGCCATGGCCGATGCCGAGCGATTGGAGCAACGCTATTCCCGTTATCGCCCTGACAGTTTTCTCTCAAATATCAACCGAATCGCCCATTCAGGCGGCAGCCTTGCTGTGGATGAAGAAACCGCTGGTTTGTTGAATTACGCACAAGCTTGTTACGAGCAAAGTGAAGGCTTGTTTGATATCACCTCCGGCTTATTGCGCAAGGCGTGGAATTTTTCGTCGGGGCAAATTCCGGCGCAATCCAAAATTGATTCGTTATTAGAAAAGGTGGGCTGGCACAAAGTTGTCTGGACTGCACCGACGATTACCTTTGAGGCGGGCATGGAGTTGGATTTTGGCGGTATCGTTAAAGAGTACGCCGCTGACCGTTTGGCGACTTTATGTTGGAATGGGGGAGCTCATCATGGCTTTGTGAATTTGGGGGGCGATATTCGAATTATTGGCCCCCAACCCAGCGGCGAACCTTGGCGAATCGGCGTTCGACATCCGCGTAATAAAGGCGAGTTGCATCAGTTGGAATTACACAGCGGTGGTGTTGCCAGCAGTGGTGACTACGAGAGGTGCATAGTTGTCGATGGGATGCGTTACGGCCACATCCTCAACCCCAAAACTGGCTGGCCAGTACAACATTTGGCGGCGGTCACTGTGGTTGCCGACTTGTGTGTGGTCGCGGGGAGTGCATCTACCATGGCGATGTTGCAACAAGAGCGTGGGCCCGAGCTGTTAGTGGATTTGGGCTTGAAGCATCTTTGGGTGGATACACAGGGAGGGGTTGGTGGCACGCTACCTGTCTAGGTCATGGCGTCAGCCGAGGATCTTTTGCCTAAAAAATCGCCAAATCTCTGTTTTAGCCATATCCCTGACACCTCTACATGGGTATAATGCGCGACCTCAATTTTGACCCCCTTTTTTTATCCTCACAGAGAATCACCACAGTGACTACCAATTCGCAAATCGAAAAGCTGCGTAATATCGCCATTATCGCTCACGTTGACCACGGTAAAACCTCTATGGTTGACCAGTTGTTGCGTCAATCTGGCACCCTTGATCGTCGTGAAGATAGCGGCGATTTGATCATGGATAGCAATGACCAGGAGCGCGAGCGCGGTATTACCATCTTGGCGAAAAACACGGCCATCAAGTGGAATGATTACCGTATTAACATCGTAGACACCCCCGGACACGCCGACTTCGGCGGTGAGGTAGAGCGTGTTCTGTCGATGGTTGACTCTGTGTTGTTGATCGTGGACGCTGTGGGCGGCCCAATGCCACAAACCCGTTTCGTAACTTCAAAAGCCTTTGAACAAGGTTTGAACCCAATCGTTGTTATCAACAAAATTGACCGCCCAGGCGCGCGTCCTGAGTGGGTTATCGACCAAGTATTTGATTTGTTTGACCGTTTGGGTGCTACTGAAGAGCAGCTCGACTTCCCAATCGTTTACGCTTCAGCGTTGAACGGTGTTGCGGGTCTTGATCCAGACAATATCGCGGAAGACATGACTCCGCTGTTCCAAATGATCGTTGATAAAGTTCAGCCACCAAAAGTGGATATCGATGGTCCATTTCAAATGCAAATTTCTGCACTGGACTACAACAGCTATGTAGGTGTTATCGGTATCGGCCGTATTACTCGCGGTTCTTTGTCGCCCAACCAACAAGTGGTTGTGGTTGATCACCAAGGCAACCAACGTAAAGCAAAAGTATTGCAAGTGATGGGTTACCACGGCTTGCAACGTATCGAAACTGATAAAGCTTACGCGGGCGACATCGTGTGTATTACCGGTGTAGATAAACTCGGTATTTCTGACACCTTGTGTGCGCCAGATGCTGTTGAAGCATTGCCAGCGCTTTCTATCGACGAACCAACCGTAAGCATGACTTTCCAAGTAAACGATTCTCCATTTGCGGGTAAAGAAGGTAAGTTCGTAACTAGCCGCAATATCAAAGACCGTTTGGAACAAGAGTTGATTGCTAACGTTGCGTTGCGCGTTGAGCAAGGTGAGACTCCGGACAAATTTAAAGTATCTGGTCGCGGTGAATTGCATTTGTCGGTACTGATTGAAAACATGCGTCGTGAAGGTTACGAGTTGGGCGTTTCGCGTCCTGAAGTAATTCAAAAAGTGGTTGATGGCGAAGTGCACGAGCCCTACGAGCAAGTGGTTATCGACGTAGAAGAACAGCATCAAGGTAAAGTGATGGAAGAACTCGGCCTGCGTAAAGGCGAGTTGACTAACATGGAGCCGGATGGCAAAGGTCGCATCAAGTTGGAATTTATTGTTCCTTCTCGCGGTTTAATTGGCTTCCGTGGTAACTTCCTGACCATGACCTCTGGCTCAGGCATCATGACCAGTATTTTTGATCACTACGGCCCGGTAAAAGAAGGCGAAGTAGCCAAGCGTCAAAACGGCGTGTTGATCTCTATGATCAAAGGTAAAACTCTCGCGTACGGCTTGCACCCACTGCAAGAACGTGGTCGTTTGTTCTATGGCGCTGGCGCTGAGATTTATGAAGGTCAAATCGTGGGTATTCACTCGCGTAGCAATGACTTGGTAGTAAACCCAACTAAAGCCAAGCAATTGACCAACGTGCGTGCGTCCGGTACTGATGATGCATTGACTTTGTCTCCACCCATTCGCCACACGCTTGAACAAGCGTTGGAGTTTATTGAAGACGACGAACTGGTAGAAGTAACTCCGCTCAGCATTCGTATCCGTAAAAAATTATTGACTGAAAATGAGCGCAAGCGCGCAAGCAAGTAATGATTTTTAGTGATTAGTTGTTAGATTTGAATCCCCAGTATGAAAGTATTGGGGATTTTTTTTGGTAACGAATAACCTATTCAAATTTCAGTGTGCCGCATGGATACATTATTCTTAATTTATTTTTTAATGTTGGGCGCTTTTACTGGCCTTTTTGCCGGTTTATTCGGCATCGGCGGCGGTGGCATCATGGTGCCGGTGCTCACGTTTTTATTTATCAAACTAGCATTCCCCGCCGAACATTTAGTCCACATGGCACTCGCTACATCCATGGCTGCCATCGTACCCACTGCAATCGCCAGCTTACGCGCTCACCACAAACGCAATGCCGTAATTTGGCC
Organism: uncultured Cellvibrionaceae bacterium; assembly: GCA_964581625.1. Taxonomy (GTDB): domain Bacteria; phylum Pseudomonadota; class Gammaproteobacteria; order Pseudomonadales; family Cellvibrionaceae; genus Cellvibrio. The sequence continues at coordinate 56,530 of CAZOPE010000014.1, read as the reverse complement.
GGTCGTGATTAAAATTGCACCGGGAATTTTGGTAGGTACTTTTGCAGGTACATTCCTCGCAAGCTATTTATCCGCAAAACCACTCGCGATTTTTTTCTCGTGCTTTATGGCATTTGTTGCGTTGCAAATGGTGTTAGATCGTAAACCAAAGCCGTCACGTCAATTGCCCGGTTCGGCTGCATTGATGGGGGTGGGTTCAGGGATTGGTGGAATCTCAGCGCTAGTGGCAATTGGTGGTGGAACGCTTACGGTACCGTTTTTAACTTGGTGCAATGTTGTATTGCCAGTGGCAATTGGAACTTCGGCGGCGGTTGGTTTGCCCATCGCATTTTCAGGTGCGGTTGGCTATGCCATTAACGGCTGGGCCGTAGAAAATTTACCGCAACATACCTTGGGTTTTATCTATTGGCCAGCCGTGGTTGCTATGGCAGCGGCGAGTTTTTTTACTGCGCCCTTAGGCGCAAAGCTGGCGCACAGTTTGCCAATTCCTGTGCTTAAAAAATGCTTTGCCGTGTTACTTACCGGCTTGTCCTTGCAAATGTTATTTACCGTGGTTGGTCGTTAAGTATGTCGATTAAAACTTCAATTTTGTCTGCGTTAAAACAAAATTTATTACCTGGGCTGGTGTTGCAATTTTTTGCTTTGGCGGTGGTACTGGTTTATTTTTTTGTACCAGCTTCCCAACCTGTGTACGCATGGTTTGGTGTTTTAAAGCATGACTATGGTTTTTTGTACGCATTTATTGCTACTGCATTTTTTGGTGGATTAATTCCATTTCTTTATTTGTTCTTCAGCAAGCAATTAGATTCATCGCGCAGTGCGCTAGCGCTTTTGTTTTTCTACATTATTTTTTGGGGCGTAAAAGGCATGGAGGTGGATTTTTTCTACCAGTTGCAGGGCATGTGGTTTGGTTATGAAAACGATTTTACAACCATTGCAACCAAAGTACTCATTGATCAATTCCTTTATAGCGCACTATGGGCAGCGCCGATGATTACGATTTGCTACTTGTGGGTGGAAAATAATTTTGATTTTGGCAAAAGCCTTGCGGCTATGGATAAGCAATTTTTCGTTGTAAAAATACCCACGGTAGTTTTTTCAAATTGGTTGGTGTGGATTCCAGCGGTTTCGATTGTTTACAGCATGCCCCAAGATTTGCAAATTCCGTTGTTTAATCTGGTCTTGTGTTTCTGGGTTTTAATTCTTGCTGTTCTGAATAAGAAATAGCTTAAATCTTAATGCGCTGCTGCCTTCAGGTGAGTGCCAGCCCCAATTCCGTTTTCTTTGAATTGAGTCTGGCGAGGCATTAAGAATGTTGAAGGCGCATTTGCCGGGATTGATGCGTTTGAATTCCGCGTAAATAAGCTAACACTTTTTTAGTGCGCGCTTGTGTCAGTTCCTCTGCTTTATGTTGGGTTTTGTTCATAAGCCTTTGTAATGCGTGAGTGCCTTCCGGCCAAAATTCGTCTTGTGACTGTGTTTGCGAATTGGATAAATCAGCGCTCCACAAAGCGGCGAGCAAAGCTGACTTTGTATGAGTTTGCGCGCGCAGCGTAATTTTGGTCGGCACAGGCAAATGTTGTTTTGGTATTTTTTTCCGCAAATCAAATTCTTCGGGGTCAGCTGGGTCCACAAAAAAAGCCGCAATAATTTTTCCGGGATATTCGGCTGCAACACTTGCAGCGGCTAAAGCACCAAAACCTTCAGCGATCAGCACAACCGGTTCGTCAATTGAAATAAGCGAAGCAATGATGCTGTTGCGCCATTTCACCCAATCTGGAGAGCTCCAATCGTGCATAAGAATCCGGCGGCTACGCGGAATATTTTTTTCCCAAACATTGAGCCAGTGGTGTTGGTTGCTGTTGTGTAAATCAGGAATGATCAGCGCGCGGTAACCGTTTAATGCACAGGCTAATTCGTTGGATTGTTCAATGGTGGTCATCACTGCAAGCTCCTTATCAGAGTCATCTTTTCAGAACTATCTTGCTTGCAGGTTATGATGTTCAGGCTGAATTGCGAATGAACAAATTCCGGGAGTTTGCTATTTGGTAAGATGCGATTCTCAATTTTGAAAATTTCTTTCTGATGTAATATCAGTCCAATAACGGAGAAACCTGAATGCAAAATGAATTAATGATTGAAGACATAAGGCTGGGTGATGGAAAAACCGCGGTGAAGGGCGCGTTGATCACTACGCATTACCGTGGCTTTTTGGATGACGGCACTGAGTTCGATTCCTCTTACTCACGCGATAAACCTTTCCAGTGTGTGATTGGAACCGGTCGTGTTATTAAAGGTTGGGATATGGGCATCATTGGTATGAAGGTCGGTGGTAAACGCAAACTTTTTGTACCTGCGCATTTAGCCTATGGCGAGCGACAAATGGGCGCACTTATCAAGCCGAACTCCAATTTACTCTTTGAAATCGAGTTGCTGGAAGTCTTAACGCGCGACGATTAACCCTTTATGTTTTAGCAGGCGATATACCAAATAAATCTTCTCGCCCTTTTTCGCTAATCGCCATAATCGCCGGGTGTTTTACTTGTCGCTCGGTGGTAATCATATAGACCTGTTCCACTACAGCATCGATTTTTCCGATGGGTTGAACTTTATATTGTTCGCAAATATGCGCCGCGTTGGTGGATGGCGCTGCGAATAAACCAACGCCTGCTTGGCCGAAAGATTTCATCAAAGCACTATCGTCAAATTCGCCGTTGATGATGGGGTGCAAATTATTATTGTCGAGCCAATGTTCCAATTTGGGGCGAATGGCGGCGTCTTCACCGGGCATTAAAAACGGCGCTTGGTCGAGACAACTGGGAAAATCGTCCGCCAACTTTTTAATGAGCGATGGCGCGCCAAATACAGTGAGCTGACTTTCGCCGAGCAGATGATTAAATCCGCGCACGTTTAAATGATTGGGCATCGGGCGATCTGCGATGATCATATCCAAACGATTGACCGACAATTCTGCTAGCAAAGGCACCAATCGCCCTTCGCGGCAAATCAATCGTATTGGCTCCACTAATTCCAGTGCAGGTTCGAGCAACCGGTAGGCCACCAACTTTGAAACTGAATCTGCAATGCCTACTTTCAGTGGCGTGGATTTTTTTGCGCGTTGATCGTGGATTGCTTCTATCAATTCGTCGCCGATGGAAAAAATCTCGTCGGCGTAACTCAATACTTTTCTGCCTGCATCGGTCACTTCCAAATTCCGCCCTGAGCGGCGGAATAATTCAACGCCCAACACACTGGCAAATTCCGTGAGCTGGCCGCTAATGGATTGCGGTGTGAGGAAGAGTTGCTCCGCTGCTTTGGCAATGCTCCCGGTTTTAGCAACCATCCAAAAGTAACGTAGGTGCTTGTAGTTGAGGTTGTTCATGGGGCGCTCCATTCATCGAAAAAAACGATTTATTGTTCAATTATATTCGATTTGTTGGATGCTTTGTCTTTATCTAGTATCTGTTGTGTTGCAAGTCGCAACGGCTATCACACGAGGAAAGTTCCCATGCGTATTGAAATACACACCGGTAAGTTTTCGTTGACTGAGAGTTTGCGGGAGCACATTGAACGCCGGATCCAGTTCACCTTGAGTTGGGCGCACCACGGCCTGCAAAAGGTGGTTTTGCGGTTGGACGATATCAATGGCCCCAAGGGGGGAGCCGATAAATCTTGCCGTGTGCAGATTCCGGTGGCGGGTGGTAAGCCCGTGGTGATTGAGGAGATCCAATCGGATTTATACATCGCCATCGACCGTGCGCTGGAGCGAGCAGGGCGAGCTTTAAGCCGCAAGTTGGCGCGCAAGCGCGAACACGGGCACAAGCGCCTTTCGCCTGCGTTGGGTGATGGCATTCAACTGGTTTAAACATTCTTTTTGCTGAGGAGCATAACGATGAAACGTATCTTGTTATTCCTAGCCACCAACGTCGCGATAGTGTTGGTGCTGTCAGTCACCATGCGCGTCTTGGGGGTTGAACCATACCTCAGCGCGAATGGACTTAACCTTAATTCATTACTGATATTTGCCGCCGTGATGGGCTTTGGCGGCTCCTTTATTTCACTCGCCATTTCCAAGTGGATGGCGAAAAAATCCATGGGCGTTCAAGTGATTGAGTCGCCCAACACCGCCACCGAGCGGTGGTTGGTGGATACGGTACGCCGCTATTCGGAGGAGGCTGGAATCGGCATGCCGGAGGTGGGAATTTTTGATAGCCCCGAGGTCAACGCCTTTGCCACAGGTATGAGCAAAAACAGTTCGCTAGTGGCTGTATCTTCCGGCTTGTTGGAGCAGATGACTCGCCAAGAAGCTGAGGCGGTGATCGGCCACGAAGTGGCGCATATTGCCAACGGCGACATGGTGACGCTGGCGCTTATTCAAGGCGTGGTGAACACCTTCGTGATGTTCCTATCGCGCGTGATTGGTTACTTTGTGGATAAGGTGATTTTCAAAACTGAGAATGGTACGGGCCCTGCATTTTTCGTCTCCATGATTGTGGCGGAATTGGTGCTGGGTATTTTGGCGTCCATCATTGTTATGTGGTTTTCGCGCCAGCGCGAATTCCGTGCGGACAGCGGCGGTGCGCGATTGGCCGGTCGCCATAACATGATTGCGGCACTGGAGCGTTTGAACTCTTTGCATCCATCGCCCTTGCCAGATCGTATGGCGGCATTTGGTATATCTGGCGGTGGCGCAAGCGGTTTGAAGCGATTGTTTTTAACGCATCCGCCCTTGAGCGAACGTATCCAGGCGTTGCGCGATAGCCAATAAAATTTCTCCATCAATATTCGGTTTTGGATAAAAGGAACATGAACTATGAATGAGATAAGCGTAGGAAGCCCCGCCTTATGGGCGGGCTTTTTGGCCTTCGTGCTTATCATGCTTGCGTTGGATTTATTCGTATTCGGCGCAGGCAAAGCGCACAAGGTCAGTATCAAAGAGGCTGCTACCTGGTCGCTGGTGTGGTTTTTGTTGGCTATTGGGTTCAACGCAGGCCTGTGGTGGCACCTGCAAGGCAGTGTGGGGGCAGAAATCGCCGATCAAAAAGCCTTGGAGTTCCTCACGGGTTATCTCATCGAAAAATCACTATCAGTCGATAACGTCTTTGTATTTCTAATGATTTTTTCGGCGTTCCACGTTCCCCCGGAATATCAACGCCGCGTGTTGATTTACGGTGTGCTGGGCGCTATTGCCATGCGTATTGTGATGATTATGTTGGGCAGTTGGGTGGTGCAGGAATTTAAATGGGTGCTCTATCTGTTCGGTTTCTTCCTGTTTGTCACAGGTATCAAAATGATGATTCCTTCAGATAAAAAGCCCGATATGGAAAACAACTGGGTGTTAAAGGTTGCGCGCAAATATTTGCGAGTGACAACAGAAAATCACGGCGAAAAATTCACGGTGCGAAAAAACGGTGTGCGTTATTTTACACCGCTGTTTTTAGTGCTCATCCTGATTGAGATGTCAGATCTCGTGTTTGCGGTGGATTCCATTCCGGCGATTTTTGCGATCACAACAGATCCATTTATTGTCGCCACCTCAAATATATTTGCCATCATGGGATTGCGCGCGTTGTATTTTTTACTGGCGGATATTGCTGAGCGTTTCCATTTGCTCAAATACGGCTTGGCAATTGTGCTCACGTTTATTGGTGTAAAAATGCTGATTATGCCTTGGTTCCATATGCCTGTGGCTTTATCGCTCGGCGTGGTGGTCACGGTGATTGGTTTGAGTGTAGTGGCAAGTCTTTGGGTAACGAGAAAGACGGCTTAGATTTTAATGTCGGCGTTGGTTCCTTCTGCCCCGTTCGCGGGGCTTTTTTATTTCAGTAAAATATCTAATTCATTGCGTACGTATTTTTCTTCTACGCATGTGTCTAAATTTGCGTTCAAGAATTCAATAAATTGTTGTGCGGAAATCGGCAGGCGGCGGTCGCCGGGGCGAACTAAATACCAGTGACTCAAGAGTGGAAATCCTTCCATATTAACGATCGCAATATTGGCTTTCACTTGCGCGAGCGTATGCTCGGAAATTACCGCAAGGCCTAATCCAGTTTCAACACTCAAGCGAATAGCTTCGTTACTTTCAATTTGAAACGTATTACGCAACTGCAAGTTGTTATCGCGCAGAAAATTCTCAAACACCATGCGCGTTGCACTGCCGGGTTCGCGCATTAAAAAGCGCTCGTTAGTCAGCTCAGAAAAATTTACTTTATCGCGCTGCGCAGCCCAGTGATCTTTTGGGGCGATCAACACCAATGGGTTTCGCAAGAATCTCCCGCTAATAACCTGGTCACCCGTGGGCGGATGGCTGAACACGTAAAGATCATCCTGCTGATGTGCGAAGCGCTGCAACACAGAGCCGCGGTTACCAATGTTGACCGTCACATCCACCGCTGGAAATTGTTTGGCGTAGGGGCTCAGCAAACGCGGCAAAATGTATTTGGCGGTGGTGACTATGCCGATGCTGAAATGGCCTTTGCGGCCTCGCGCGGCGTCATCCAAAAAGCTATCAAAATCCTCAAAACGGGTTAGTGCATCCTGCGCGGCGTTGAATAGCTCCTTGCCGATAAACGTGGGCTGGTAACCGCCTTCCCGCATTTCCAACAACTGGTCACCAACGGCTTCGGTTAAACGTTTGATTTGCAGCGAAACTGTGGGTTGGGTGAGGTGAAGTTGGCTGGCAGCTTGGGAAATTGACCCTGTGCGAACAACGGCGACATACACCTGAAGTAAGCGGAAGGTGAGGTGGCGAATATTCATAAGTGATACTCATGGATCGGCAATATAGATAGTTATCAATATTTAAAAGTATAAACATTAATTATCGTAAATGAAAAACAGCAATCAGAATGGCGCCATAGACCACTGAGGAGATTGCCATGCCTGATATCGTGATTATGTTTTTCTTACTGGGAGCTTTGGCCGGTTTGGCTAAGTCAGATTTGGAAGTGCCCAAAGCAGCATACGACACCTTGAGCATTTTGCTCATGCTCACCTTGGGCTTGAAGGGCGGTTTGTCGCTGCATGGGCAAGTGAGCTGGCAGTTGCTGCCGGAGGTAATGGCGGTTTTGGCTGTTGGTAGCCTCATTCCTTTCGTACTTTACCCCTTGCTGCGCAAAGCCGTACAGCTCTCGCAAGCCAACGCCGCCAGCGTTGCCGCGCACTACGGGTCTGCCAGTGCGGGCACCTTTGCGGTGGCGCTAGCCTTTACGGAGGTGTTAAAGCTTCCAATAGCCCCGCAAACCACGCTCTATTTAGTGCTTCTCGAGCTTCCGGCGATAGTCGCGGCCATACTTCTGCACCGCAAGGTAACGGGTAGCAAAAGCGGCGCGGGTGCGGTTTGGCATGAGGCTTTAACTAGCCGCGGCGTGCTCTTGCTGGTTGGCGGTGTGGTGATTGGTTATTGCTACGGGCCGGATGGTAGCAGCGCGATTGCGCCTTTGTTCCTTGGCGCCTTTAAAGCCTTACTCGCCTTGTTTTTGCTGGATATGGGCTTGTGCGCGTCCAAGCATCTTTACCCGCTACCCGTTCACCATTGGCGGTTAATGGTGTTCGCGCTCGTGATACCTGTGTGCTTGGCGATTGTCGGTCTGCTAATCGGTTTGGCGCTCGGTCTCCCGAGTGGTAGCACGCTCATCTTGGGCTGCCTTGTTGCCAGTGCTTCTTATATTGCTGCGCCTGCGGCCATCCGTGCAGCCATTAAAGATGCGGATGTCGGTATCGCTATATTCGCGTCGCTTGGCATTACCTTTCCCTTCAACGTGCTCTTGGGAATTCCCCTATATCATCACGTGCACGTTTGGTTGAGCGGTTTGTAATGCACGTTATAGGTGCTTGCGAACTATTTCAGTCAGCGCTGCAATATGATCCTCCCGCGTGTTAAGCGCGGGTATATAACGATAATTTGTGCCGCCAGCGTGCAAAAAAATCTCGCGGTTTTCCACCGCAAGTTCTTCCAATGTTTCCAAACAATCTGCACTAAAAGCTGGCGATACTATGGCGACATTTTTGGTGCCGGTTTTGGCGAGCTCTTCCAAGGTTGCATCCGTATAGGGTTGCAACCACTCAGCGTAACCAAAACGCGATTGAAAGGTGGAGAGATATTCATCTTTTTGCAGCCCCAACTTTTCAGCAACCAAGCGTGTGGTTTTTTGGCACAAGCAATAGTAAGGGTCACCCAATTCCAAATTGCGCTTGGGCATGCCGTGGTACGAGAGCAATAATTTTTCTGGTTTGCCATGTTGATCAAAATCTTCCTGAATGCTCTTTGCCAGTGCATCTATAAACAAGCTGTTATCACAATAGCTGTTAATGAAATGCAGCTCGGGTACAAAGCGCCACTTTTGCAATTCGCGTGTCACTGCATCAAAGGTCGAACCGGTTGTAGCTGCGGCGTATTGCGGGTAAAGCGGGAAAACAATAATTTTGCGGACGCCTTCCGCTTGGAATTCGCGTAAAGCCTTGGTGATGGACGGGTTGCCGTAGCGCATGCCCAATTTCACCGAGGCGCTATCTCCCAGCTGAGCTTGAATTGCACTACTTTGGCGCTTGCTAATCGCCAGCAAAGGCGAGCCTTCGTCTGTCCACACGGTTTGATATTTAGCGGCTGATTTTTTTGGGCGCACACGCAGAATAATACCGTGCAAAATCAGGCTCCAAATGATTTTGGGGATTTCAATCACACGCGGGTCTGCTAAAAACTCTGCAAGGTAACGGCGCAATGCGGGAGCGGTGGGGGCATCTGGTGTTCCTAAGTTGACCAGCAGCACGCCCGTAAGTGCGGGTTTGGCTTGATGAAAGAGAGTATTGGCATTGGCGGTTTCAGCGGAATATTTATTCTTCATCTAACTAGAATCTCGAAGTTGAATTTTTAGTGCAATTTCAATGGTTTTTTCGGTGGTGAACCCGATGCGCAAGGTATTTTGAGCTAAGCTTTTAAAAACATTACCTTCATCAGCTGACCATTCTAACCCGTGGCGCAGCTTTCTTTCGGCTATTTAGGCGCATTATGGATATTAGTCAGCGGTTAAAGCGAGTCGCTTTGTGGAAAAAATTCACCTGCTTAGGCCTACTTTGCTTGTCGGTTATTTTCTTGCCTACGTTTTTATACTGGAAAGAAGTCCAAAAAGATCTTGAGTTCGCCATTAAAGAGCAACAGGGGCTGCCGCAGGTACAACTCATTCTGAATGTCATTCAGCGTACTCAACAGCATAGAGGTCTTTGTGCGCGCTATTTACAAGATGCAACTATGCCAACGCGTGAGCAGAGCACGAAGGCGCAGGAATTGGAGGCGGCCATATTTGCCTATGAGGAATATCTGGATAAGAATCCCAATGAACATCTTAAAAAAGCATTTGCTGATACGGTAAATTATTGGCATAACCTCCACGGGGATGTTGCTCATAAAAATATCACTTACATCCAAAGTTTTGAGCAGCATAGTCACCTCATTAATATGCAGTTGCAATTTTTACGCAGCGTTGTTGATTATTATCAGTTGAGTTTAGATCCAGATGCTGACGGTTATTTCTTGATTGACGCGAGCTTGGTTGAGCTGCCAGAACTCGCGGAAATTTTAGGCCAAATTCGCGGTTACGGAACAGGGTTGCTCACCAAGGGAGACGCAAATTTTGAAGAGCGCGCGCAGCTAAAATCTCTAGTGTTGCTCAGTAAATCAAAAGCGGATCAATTGGGCATTAATATCAGTAAGGCTGTGGCAGCGCGAAAAGTGGATCGTGAAAATATTTACGCGAACTATCAGTCCACCAAAGAGCAATACCAAAAGGTAGTAGAGCTTGTTCAACAAGAAATTCTTGCAAAGCAAACTTTCAGTTTACATCCAGAAGATTTTTACTCGTCTTTTACGCTGGGGGTAAATTCCTATTATGGGTATGCGCACTTTGCGATAGAGCAATTAGATTCAATCCTGCATGGCCGGATTGTTGCGTTAAAAAGTCAAATGCTTGCCTTGTTGTTTTACGTCTTTGCTTTGACCTTTTTCGTTGCTTTGGTCTGCACCTTGTTTGTGAGACGTCTTTTGCGCCAGTTGGGCGGTGAGCCCTTTTACGCTACTGAAGTTGTACAGGCGATTACCGACGGTGATCTTGATTGTGAGGTTCAAACCGAACACCCAGATTCGCTGTTGGACAAAATGAAAATCATGCAAAAAAAGCTAAAAGAAAATGATCGTTTGAAAAATGAATTTGTATCTACCGTTAGCCATGAGCTGCGCACACCCTTAACTGCCATAGGAGGTGCGCTTTCGTTAGCTGTTGGGGGGCAGCTTGGTACTATGCCAGGCTCCGCGTTGAAATTGCTGGAGATAGCACAAAAAAATACCTTGCGCTTGACTGAGCTTATTAACGATTTGTTGGATATTGATAAGTTATCCGTGGGTAAACTTGAGTTGGATTTAGTTGTTCAGCCCATCATGCCCATCATTGATGAAGCTTGCTTATCGATGACCTCTTATGTGCAAAAGTATGGTGTGCATATTGTCGTTGGTCCTCGTTTTGAATATACCTTGGTTAAGGTGGATGCGCGAAGACTGCGCCAAGTATTGGTGAATTTTTTATCTAATGCGGCAAAGTTTTCCAAAAAAGGTGATGAAATTATTATTACCGCCAACATAAATGCAGACGGCGTAAGAATAGAAGTGATTGATCACGGTAGCGGTATTCCCGAAGAGTTCCACAATAAAATTTTTGAAAAATTCTCACAGGCTGACTCTTCTGATACCCGGGCTGTTGGTGGTACAGGTTTGGGCTTGGCTATCGCAAAAGAGCTTATTCAACAAATGAATGGCACAATAGGATTTTCGTCGACTGTGGGTGTGGGCTCATGTTTTTACGTGGAGCTACCTTTGGAGGAGTCTGCTAGCGATTGAGAAAATCCCCGGATTTTATAGGCTCCAAGTGGCGAGTATCTTGTTGGTAAACATAGGCCCAAGCGCTCATTGTCTCGCCGCTCGCTAATACAACCTCTGTCTTGCAGCGTTTGTATTCATGAGGTTTTGGCGATTTTTCTGCGCAGCCTTCGTAAACATCCAGATCGTGTAGTTGCGATTGGTCTTCAAGTAAGTAAACCTCTCCTAAAGCCCAATGCTCAGTTTTGCTCAAAATTAATCCGGGGTAGTAATCAACCATGTACAGTTGCCCACGAATTTTTGCGGGTGATACAAAATCGGCACGCCCTAAAAATTCCTTGTGTGCGCCTGTTTCACATTTCTTTCGCAGCGTGCCGTACACAAATAAATAATGCATGGGTAAATCTTCATTACTGGAGTCATACATAGTTTATTTACCCGGGCCGCAATCTTTGTATCTGTAACAGTTGGTCATGTGATCATTCACCATGCCAGTTGCTTGCATCAACGCGTAGCAAATGGTGCTACCTACAAAATTAAATCCGCGTTTTTTTAATGCTTTGCTCATGGCGTCTGATTCGAGTGTGAAAGCAAGTGCCTCGCCCATGTGCTTCAGTTTATTTTGTTTTGGTTTGCCACCCACAAAGCTCCACAAAAACTCGCTAAAGTCTTCGCCATTTTTTTGCATGGCTAAATAAGCCTTCGCGTTTTTAATTGCGCTTTCAATTTTTAATCGGTTGCGAATAATGCCTTCGTTTTGCATCAGCTTTTCTATTTTTGCATCGCTGTAACGGGCTATCTTTACTGGATCAAAGTTGTCAAAGGCTTTGCGATAATTTTCGCGTTTGCGCAATACTGTAATCCATGAAAGTCCTGCTTGGGCACCTTCCAGAATTAAAAACTCAAAAAGCTTTTGGTTGTCGTACAAAGGTGTGCCCCATTCTTTATCATGGTATTCCATATAAAGTGGATCTGTTCCACACCAAGGGCAGCGAACTTTTTCAATCATAGGGTTTCGTCCTGACAAGATTCTTCGCGTTGGGCTAAAAAGTGTTTCAAGCTTTTGTTGTCGTTAGTTTCAAATTGTTCTTCAAGTACGGTTAATTGGTTGATGCGGTCTAGCCTAAAAGTGCGGTATTCATTACGCAACTGACACCACGCAACCAGCGTCCACACTTTACCCCAAAAAATCAGCCCCAAGGGTTCGATAATGCGTGTAGATATTTGAGCATCTGCTCTCGTGTATTCAATATCAATGCGTTGGTGCGTGCGAATGGCTTCTCGGATTTGCTGGCTGTGCGCGGTGTAGAATTTTTGAATTTCTTCGATGTTGGGGACGAGTAGCGGAAGCGTTTCATCGCTGTGGCGCAAATGGTCAGGTAAAACGGCCAAGATTTTTTGGATCGCTTGCTTCGCATGGGCCGCCATATCGGTGTCACCCCAACTGCTTACCATTCGTGCGCCGAGCAAAAGTGCGTCCACTTCGTGTCGATCAAACATCAATGGCGGCAGTTGATAACGATGCGAAAGCCGGTAACCGACACCGGCTTCACCTTCTACAGGGACACCGGATAAACTTAGTGATTGGATATCCCGGTAAACGGTGCGTTCCGAAACGCGCAGGTGCTCGCTCAGCTGCTTGGCTGTCATTACCGTGCGCCGGTTGCGCAACAGCGTTAACAATTGGAAGAGTCGTTCAGCGCGCTGCATGTTTTCCTGCATGGATAAGATTGAATTTCTGGGGAGTTTACACCAACATCTGCCAATATCTGTCAGTAGCGCTTGGCTTCGTATTTTATTTCTTGATTCGAATCGGGATTGCACGAAAAAGTGCGCCTAAAGCGGTGCGCTCTGTGCTACCTTTAGTCAATGATTCCGGCCTGTTTGGCTAGGCGTTACTCATTGCTTTGCTTGGTTCACACAGGCTTCATGCACATAACAAGGTCAGTCTATGCATACTTTTTTCCCTGAGATAAAGCCCTACCAGCGCCACATCATTGCCGTAGAACCACCTCATGAAATTTATGTGGATGAATCGGGAAACCCGGATGGAATCCCAGTGTTGTTTGTGCATGGCGGCCCCGGTGCTGGCTGCGGTAAATATGATCGCCGCTTCTTTGATCCCCAGGTCTATCGCATAGTCTTATTTGACCAACGAGGATCGGGTCGCTCGCGTCCTCACGCCGAACTGCAAACCAATACAACGCAAAAGCTGGTGGAAGATATTGAGTTTATCCGCACAACCTTGGGTATTGAAAAGTGGGTGTTATTTGGCGGCTCATGGGGTTCTACCTTGAGCTTGGTTTATGCGCAAACCTATCCTGAACGTGTTATGGGCTTGATCCTACGAGGTATTTTTCTTTGTCGTCCGGTGGACTTGCTATGGTTTTATCAGGAAGGGGCAAGCCGCCTTTTCCCCGATTACTGGGATGATTTTATTCAGCCCATTCCGGAAGAAGATCGTCACGATATGATGAACGCTTACTACCGTCACCTCATTAGTGATAACCAAATTCAACAAATGACAGCCGCTAAAGCGTGGTCTTTGTGGGAAGGGCGCACTGCAACCTTGCGCCCTAATCAGGACGTTGTGGATTCTTTTACCGAGCCACACCGCGCACTGTCTCTTGCTCGCATTGAAGCGCACTATTTTGTAAACAATGCCTTTCTGGAAGAAAACCAAATTCTGCGCGATGCGCACAAGCTGGCCGATATTCCCGGTGTAATCGTACATGGCCGTTACGATGTCATTTGCCCGTTGGACAACGCTTATCTCCTGCACAAGGCGTGGCCAGGTTCTGAGCTGAATATCATCCGCGAAGCGGGTCATGCCTCGCGCGAAGCAGGTATTGTCGATGCGTTAATTCGCGCAACAAATGATATGGCAAAAGAATTGGGCGAACGGCCAGATCAGCTAGCCTAGTTAGGCTGAAATCCAAATGGGGCCTTCGGGCTCCATTTTTTTGTACGCTTGAATTGGTTTGGTAAAAAATAACGAAAAGTTATGTTATGCGCAGTACATTGAGTATGCCCATCCGGCTAGAATCGTCTACATAAAAAACTGCAATAAGCAGAAAATAATCAACAATGTGCAACCCAAAAATAAGAATAGCGAGGGACTATGTATCAAGTGATTTTCAATACGCACGATGTCGTCTTATTAATGACGGCGTACCAATGCATTTTATTTGCCGTACTACTGCTAACAGTTAAACGTGAAAAACGTATAAGTAATATTTTCCTTGCGTTCTTTCTTTTACAACAAGCCGCAATTCCATTGGATATCCTTATTAGTTTTGGCGCAGAGTTTCGCCAAATAGCGCTTGGCTGGTCGCCCAACTTATTCTATGTGTTTGGTTTTGGTTACTGGTTGGAGGCTCCATTTTTACTGTGGTATACCCGGTCACTTATTTATAAGGATTATCATCTTACTCAGAAGGATGTGATTTATTTGATTCCATTTTTCTGCTATCTCATTTATCAAATTCTTTTTTACTACCGCTTAGAGTGGAGCGATAAACTCCATTTACAGGAGGCTTACAACTTATTTTCGGCACCGCACTATATGAATTATGTAACTCTGTTTAGAGAACTATTCAGGGCATTGTTAGGTGTTATGTGCATTATTGAAATCAGGCGCTATAGCCAACACATAAAAACAAATTTTTCTGACATTGAGCGGCTTGATCTTACGTGGCTAAAAATGTTGGCGATAGGATTTTTGGCAATTAGAGCATGGGCTGTTCTGGTGGGCTTATTAATTTTGCTATCTGTTAGTTTCGGTATAAGCACGAATTTTGAGATTATGGGGCTTTTGGGAAATTACACCACCTTCATTATGGTGAGTATCCTTATCTTTTTTGGGTTGGGTCACTCTTCGGTATTTGAAGGCATGGAGGCTAAAAGTAATATTGTAGCGAAAGGCGATATTCCAAAAGATAAATTAAAGGATGAACAAATAAAAAACCTAACGGATTTTATGGAGCAACAAAAGCCTTATCTCATTCCTGCGTTGACCTTGGAAAAACTGGCCACACAATTGAAAATGCAGCCACGTATATTGTCTCACCTTATCAATCGACATTTCGAGTGCAATTTCTTCGAATTTATTAATTCTTACCGCGTTGATGAATCAAAACGGCTATTAACAGATCCCTCAAATGAAGGAAGAAATATGCTAGACATCATGTATGATGTTGGTTTTAACAGTAAGGCAACATTCAATACTTTATTCAAGAAAAAGGTAGGTATGACACCCACTGAGTTTCGGAAGCAAGCACTCAAGTTGCAACAGCATAGGCATGACGCAGGGTTATAAGATGTTAGGGCTTATTCAGCGCGTTAAAAAAGCGCAAGTAGATGTGAATGACGAATGTGTTGGCAAAATAGATCAAGGTTTGTTGCTGCTACTCGGCATCGAAAAAGCTGATACGCAATCAGTAGCAGATAAACTAGTTGATAAAATCTTGGCCTACCGTGTATTTGCGGATGAGCAAAACAAAATGAACTGCAATGTCCAGCAAATTGGCGGCGGAGTCTTGGTTGTATCGCAATTTACCTTGGCGGCCGACACGCAAAAAGGATTAAGGCCGAGTTTTTCATCCGCAATGCCGCCCGTAGAGGCGGAGCAGCTTTATGAATATTTTGTATTGCAATTGCGCAATAAACATAAGATTGTTGAAACCGGAATATTTGGTGCTGATATGCAAGTAAGCCTAGTAAATGACGGCCCCGTTACGTTTATGTTGAGGATGGAATAGGGGGTCTAAAAAAAACTAAGATTTTGTAGAGGCTCTTAAGTCAATGCTGCGTCAATCTCAGTAAGTAGCTCGTCTAAAAACCGCTCAGCCAACACTAAATCATATTGCTTAATAGCGTTATGAATTCTCTGGTAACTATTTCTTCCAATTGCTTGCGGCGTTTGTAAATTGAAAAGCTTTTTGCTGCTACTCATGTCGCCACTACTTAAGCTTGCTTTTAACTGAATCAGTTGCATGTGAAGCTCGTTGAGTTCTGTTGGATTGCTCCATGCAGTGCGTTCAATTTCCGTAAGCTCCGCAGGTTGTTCACTCTGTTCAGTATTGGCGAACTTCACATTTGTTAGCTTTTGAAGTGTGTTGTAAATGTCACTGAATTGATAAGGCTTTCCAATAAATTCATGGAAACCTTCCGCTAAATAAAAGTTGCGCTCATGCTCCAAGCTAGAGGCCGACACTGCAACGACGGGCAACTCATTTTTTGAAAAGGTTTTACGTAACTCTTTCAACATGTCTGTTCCCGTTAATTCTGGCATGCGAATATCGGTAAAAATGATATTTGGTTTGTGCGAAATAGCTGCCGCTAGGCCCGCTTTACCCGTAGGTGCCTCGCTCACTTCGCAACCCATGTCGCGCAATAAATTCACAAGTAAGTCGCGGCTTGCTGGGTCATCTTCAACAACCAAAACGCTACAGGATTCATTTTCAGCAAGCTTTGCGTTTGCAACTAAGGGTGAATATTCAATTGTGGCCGCGTATTCAATGGCAAGGGGTAATCGAAAAATAGCGGTGGTGCCTTTTCCGGATTCGCTTGCCAAGGTGATGTCACCACCCAAGCTTTCTGCGATATGTTTTGATATCACCAAGCCTAAACCGGTGCCACCGGAGTCTTCGCCAGCCTTGCCTTGTTTAAACGCCGAAAAAAGCGACTGTAATTCTTGAGCGGAAATGCCGGGTCCGGTGTCGGTAATATTTATGTAAATCTCTTCTTTATCGATATGTACATGTAGATTGATTGCGCCGGATTGCGTGAATTTAATGGCGTTTCCGATAAGATTTAAAACGACCTGACCTATTTTTTGTCTGTCGCTTTTTACAATAGCTGGGGTTGGCAATTGAATGCTGCTGTTCAACGCTAAGCCTTTTGCCGTTGCTTTGGCGTTCATAATTGAAACTATGTCATTGAGCTCTTGGTGCAAATCAAAATAGTCCTGTCGCAGGTGTAAAACCCCAGCTTCTATTTTAGAGAGATCTAAAATGTCGTTAATAAGATGCAAAAGTCGTTGGCCTGCGCTCAAAATTGATTGCATGCGCTCCTGTTGTTGCGCTGAAAGATGTGGGTCAGTCATGAACAACTGAGAGTAACCAAGCACTGCGTTTAATGGAGTTCTAATTTCATGGCTCATATTGGCAAGGAATCGACTTTTTGCGCGCGTTGCTTCCTCCGCGGTCTTTTTGGCTAATTGCAATGACTCTTCAATGAGTTTTTGTTCTGAAATATCACTCATAATTTCGCCGATATAAAGAGGTTGCCCTTTATCGTCGCGAATCGCAAAAAAAGTGGCTTTGGTGGGGAACCGTGACTGGTCTGACCGTAATGCCGCGAGTTCTCCCTGCCAAAAGCCTTTGAGTAAAACGTAAGGGAAAATGTTTTCGCGCCATTGTTCCTGCAGATCTTCGGGAAAATATTTTTCAAATTTGTTGTGCGAAGGATTTTGATTGCTTAACAGCATGCGTTGCATGCTACGGTTCATGTACAAGGTGTCTGCTGTTAGCGACATAATTGAAAAGCCTTCGCTCGCAAATTCGGCGAAGCGCTTAAATTTTTCCAATTCATTAATTAATTTATGTTGCTCTGTGATGTCTCGCGCAATGCTTAAAATTCCGATAGGAGCATTGTCTTGATCGCGCATCGCAATCTTGATGGTATCCATTAAGCGGTGTTCGTTCTTTGAGGGGATGTGCATCCATAAGTCACGCCGCACCGCTTCGTTACTTTCCAGCGCAGCGGCTTCAAAAGCCATAATTGCGTCGGCGAATTCCTTATCAACATAATCGCTCGCGTTTTTCCCGATGACGTCTTGTTGTTTACGATAAAACATTTCAGTCACAGCTTTGTTAAAGCTTATATAGGAGCCCTCTGGCGACTTAAGCCATACTGGGTCAGGAATATTGTCCAATAGGGTTCGCAAGTGAGATTCGCTGGCCTTAAGTTGTTCCTGAGTGATTCGTTTAGCTTCCATTTCCTTCAATAGCCAATCGTTCGCAGCACGTAGCGCTTCAGTCTGGCTATTAATTTCTTCTTTAAGTTTTTCCTGATTCTCAATAATGAGCTGGTCTTGTCTGAATAGTGCTTGTAAGTAGGCACTTAAGAGTGCGACTAGACTAAAACCAATTAATAGTATTCCGCATTGTAGGAGTGTGGGCGCTAATTGGCTGGGAACATTTTGGGTGCCAATTAGCAATTGCCACTCGCTATCAGCTATTTTTATAAAGGTAGGATTTTTGGACGAGTTTGTTGCAGGGTTCTGAATAACATCATTGTTTTTGGAAATTTTTGTCCATTCATTCCCAGTCCATTGAAGAAAGATTTTGTTTAGATTTTTGTCGGAAATGGCAAGCTGTACATTTATTCCCGTCAAGGCAGCACTGCCAATACTGTTCTGCATTAACGCATTTAAATTTAAAGTAGCGGTTATAAGGTGGTGCAATGTGCAGCTTTTGTTGTCAGGCAAACATAGATAAATCGGTGTTTCCAGATTGATTGTCGAATCTTCCTGATTAAGGGAGCTAAGCCAGTAAACAATCGCACCATCTGACTTTGCGGTGATAGTAGGGATAATGTGATGAGAGATAGAGGTACTGTCTTCTTCCCATTCAAATCCGTTGCTCTTTGATCTTTTGAGTGAAAAACGGTTTTTGTCGGTTACTGCTGACACATCGTGCACCGCAAACTTCATCAAACTCACCGAACTGATCATTAAATTTCTATTTAGATAAGGTTCTGTGTGTTGACGAAATTGAATTTCATTTTGTAAATCCAGATTTCGCAAGTTAATAAAATCGCGAATTGCCAAATCGACATTAGATTGTAGTTGAAGCTGTATAAGGTCGGCTGTGTGTACCAAGTTGGTTTTGAATGTTTCTCGCTCTTTGTGCCCTACAGTTGCCGTGACTAGCAAAACGATTCCGGCACCTACGCTAAAAATAAAAAATGTGTTTTCCTGTGACTGTTGAAAAAATGTTTTGCGGTGATGAATCCATAGCAACAGCGGCGTGATGATGAGAACGCCTATTGCGTCACCCGTCCACCATACCACCCAATTTTGGATTGCACTTGCAGCGCGTACAACCTCGGCTTGCCACAACATAAGATTGCTAATCGTTGCCGCAATCGTGCAGCACATTAGAACTGTCAGGGTGAAATAAAAAGCGGATCGCGTGGGTACGCGAAAGTCTCGGTGATAATAAACTTGCGATAATCTAGCAATAACGTAAGCCTGCAAGATACTTGAGCAACCATTTACTAGCCCGATCAAAAAACTGAGTGCACTATTTTCCAGAGGGTTTGCCAAGGAAATGCTTTGGCTAGACAGGATTGCACCCAGCAGTAAGCCGGGCAACACGCGGGAGCCAAATACTAAGCATGCAAACACTGCAAGGCCCGAAGGAGGCCACAACAGAGTCGCATTGGCGGTTAATGCTCCCCATTGAAAGCCAAGTATGGCTAACAAAAGGTAGCTCATACAAAACGTAACATTAAGCGGAATGCTTTTGCTAAAAAAGTTTCTCAAAACTTAATCCTATGTTTAATTATTCTTTTTTGGCGAACGCATGGGCTTGCTTAATGAATCTCTGAAATTTTTCAGAGATTCATTAGTCTGCTAAATGATTTAACAGCGCTTCGTAGCTAAGTTCTTCTGGCTTGTGGAATAAAAAGCCTTGCCCCCACTTAACATTTAGCGACTTGAGTATATTCGCAACTTCAGCGGATTCCACAAACTCGGCAACAACCTCTTTGTTGAGCGATTTCGCCATTTCAACAATTGCCTTAACCATGGCGTAGTGATGCGGCTCGCGATCCATGTCGCGCACAAAAACACCGTCGATTTTTAAGGTGTCGAAAGCGAGCGTGTGCAAATACGCATAGGATGCAAATCCGCTACCGAAATCATCCAATGAAAAAAAGCATCCTAATTCGTGCAGTCGCATCATAAATTCATTGGCAACATCCAGATTTGTGATTACTTCGGTTTCCGTTATTTCGAAATTAATCATTGCCGGTGGAATTTTGTGGTGTTTAATTAAATCAGCAATGTGGTCGGCAAAATGTGGTTCGCGCAATGAGAGTGCGGATAGGTTCATTGAAACAGATTTTATTCTTTGTAAGAGATCTGGATGTTTAGAGAGAAGCTGTAGTACTTCCGCAATCATCCATTTATCCAGTTCAGGAATTAAATGTAGGCGCTCCGCAGGCCCAATAAATTCAGAGGGAGGAATTAACCGATTTTGAATCGTGTCATACATGCGTATGAGAGTTTCTATGCGAATTTTTTTGGGTTGTGTGCTGTCTGGGAAAAAGTCTTGAATGATTTGAAAGTGAGCACGAAAAAGCTTTTTGTGGTTTGCATCAACCAAACGCTGGGCCCAATTAATATTTTCTTTGTCGTCGCTAGAACGTTTAGTGGCTTCGTTATAAGTGCGTATCAAGCCACGCCCTTCGCGTTTGGCAAGAAAGAGAACTTCGTCAGCCATGAGCATCACTTGATCAAAGCTAACAATGTCGCGATTTAGTGGTACGAGTGCGATGGACGCGATCAGATTGAATTCGCGCTCTTGCCAAAAGAAAGTGAAGTTTTTGATGTGTTGTAAAATAAGTTCAGCTAGATTTGCACTATTATCGATAGTCGTACTTTGAGTAGCTATCGCGAATTTATCGCTACCTATACGAGCAAAGAAATCATCGCGCGATAGAAGTCCGGTAATAGAATCGCCAAATTGTCTTAAAAGTTCGTCGCCCGCAATACATCCACAACTTTCGTTAATAACGCGGAAGCGGTCTATGTCAATTAATAAAAATGACGCTTTAACGGCGGAAGTCTGCACTTGCGCAAGCAAGGAGCATACATGCGCGTCTAGCGCGCTGCGATTGTATAGCCTTGTTACAAAATCGTGTGTTGCCAAGTAATTCAAACGGTCCTGCATGTAGCGTCGTTCATTAATCTCTTCGCGCAACTGTCGGTTAGCAATCGTCAACTCCGACGTGCGCTCCCGAACTTTTTGTTCCAGTTCTTTATTAAGTGTTTGTAATTCGCCGAGTAGGGCTTTGCGTTCAAGCTGATGGCGAACACGAGCTCGTACTTCATCAGCATTGATAGGTTTTGAAATATAATCACTACCTCCAACAGAAAATCCAATGCTGATATCGTCGGTGCGCGCAGTGACAAAAATAATAGGAATTTCTGACGTAGAAGAATTTGCTTTGAGTAAGTTGCACACTTCAAAGCCGTTCATGCCGGG
The DNA here is from genome assembly GCA_964581625.1 of uncultured Cellvibrionaceae bacterium. Taxonomy (GTDB): domain Bacteria; phylum Pseudomonadota; class Gammaproteobacteria; order Pseudomonadales; family Cellvibrionaceae; genus Cellvibrio. The sequence continues at coordinate 35,389 of CAZOPE010000014.1, read as the reverse complement.
CATCATTACATCAAGCAAAATTAAATCGGGGGACTGTTTGCGCGCAAGCTCGATGGCGCGTTCGCCATTGGTTGCTACGATCAGTTGGCAGTCTAGATCTTCCAGAATTGCGCTAAGCACATCCAGATTTTCGGGGGTGTCATCGACAAGCAGTATCCGTGAACTCGCAAGCATAACCAACCTCATTCCATCGTTATTCTGTGTTGGCTAAGTCCAGAAACCTAGCCTAAGAACCTTGATTGATAATAACAGAGGCTCGCAAATTTGCACTATCGCGACATGTGAAGCTGTGTAATGACATAAGAGTTGATGATTGTATCAGGATCGCTCTTTTGTAAGAGTAATCCTGGCTAATAAAAACTGGTTTCTTATGACTTTTTTATTAGTAATACAGCTAAGCAAAGTCCAATTACGATGATAAGGATGCTGTCAGCGTTGAGAGTGCAAACATAAGCCTTTGCTGCATTTAATACAGTGGGATGAGCGAGTAACAATGCACCCGCAACCACGGTGCCCGCAAGCCAATACTGACCGGTAGAGCGATTGCTTCTTTTTTGGAGTTGCTGAGCAGTTTTGTGTAATTCAGGAGCGAGCTGGCCCATGTTTTGAAGTTGTTGTAGCCCATTAAAAATAAGTTGCGGAATGAGTGGAAATTTCTCCATCCACTCCGGGCCATAACGTTTAAGCTCGCCCCACAGCGTTTTGGGATGAAAGCGTTTCTTTAGCCAGCGCTCGAGGAAGGGGTGAGCAGTGGTCCACAAATCAAGCTCTGGGTAAAGCTGACGACCCAAGCCTTCAATATTGAGAAGGGTCTTTTGCAGTAGCACCAATTGTGGTTGTACTTCCATATCAAAACGTCGTGCGGTGCGGAACAGATTCAATAACACATGGCCAAATGAAATATCTTTTAGAGGCTTTTCAAAAATGGGTTCGCAGACAGTGCGTATGGCTGACTCAAATTCATCAACGCGAACATGCGGAGGAACCCAGCCGCTTTGAACATGTAGCTCTGCAACTTGGCGATAATCACGGCGAAACATGGCGAGCAAGTTGCGCGCAAGGTAATACTGATCTTCGCGCGTTAATGAGCCCACAATCGCCATATCGACGGCCATGTATTGCGGTAGTTCAGGATTATTTTTGGAAACAAAAATGTTACCAGGGTGCATATCGGCATGAAAAAAATTGTGATCAAACACTTGTGTAAAAAATATTTCAACACCGCGCTCAGCTAATTTTTTCATGTTGGTGTTTTGCGCTTTAAGTGCTTCTACATCCGTAACCGGAATTCCGTAAATGCGCTCCATGACCATGACATTGCTGCGCGTGTATTCCCAATAAACTTCAGGCACGTATAAAAGTGAGGAGTTGGTAAAATTTCGGCGTAACTGAGAAGCGTTTGCCGCTTCCTTTTGAAGATTAAGCTCGTCAAAAATGGTGTTGCGGTAATCCTCAACAATTTCAACCGGGCGTAAGCGTCGGCCATCGTCGCTGTATTCTTGCAGCAAATGTGCAAGCTTTAGAAGGAGGGCTACATCTTGCGAAATAATGTGTTCTATATTGGGTCGCACTGCTTTGATGACTACAGCTTTACCATTTTTTAAGGTGGCTGCATGGACTTGGGCTACAGATGCAGAAGCCAAGGGCTCTTGGTCGTATTGGCTAAAAATATCATCTACCGATGCGCCTAAAGCAGTTTCCACAATACTGCGAAATTCTTGGCTGTTAAAAGGCATTACGCGGTCTTGTAAAAAATTTAATTCCAACACTATGTCGATGGGAACTAAATCTGGTCGCGTGGAAAGTAATTGTCCAAATTTTACAAAGATCGGGCCTAGCTCCTCACAAGCGCGGCGCAAACGCTCACCACGATTTAAGGTCGACGCCGGAAACAGCGAACAGGGCAGCAGCAACAATCTTGCGCGCAAAGGTAAATGCTGTTTGGGGAGGAGTTCATCCAAGCGATAACGCAAAAACACGCGGAGAATGGTGAGGAAGCGAAAAAAAACAGTCACAAATAAAATCCTATGGAGCGCTATGATGCGCAATGCGGGCGAGGATACGGTCAATGCGCGCTGCTACACGATCAGCACCCAAACGTAATTCATCAACTTGATTATTAAAAAATGCCAACTCAGCTTGATTGGGTAAAACGCGAAGTTCTTCAGTAAGGAACTCACTCGTAAGGCGTTGAATATTCGCAGCACGATCTTTCGCCCATGTCATTTTTGCGCGAATAAACTGTGCGCCCTGGTGGCCAAGAATATCGCCGAAAAGCTGGCTGAGTATTTCCTCCCAATCAATATCAAGATTTTTTAAAATTCTTTGCAGCTCGGCCAAAAAATGTGTGCTACCGAAAATATGCACACCTGTATCTTTTAAATTTAATTGATCACTTTTTGCCAAGCTTATCAGCGCCGGTAATGTCCCTTGAATATGAGTGGTAATGTCTCCTTCATAGTGGCCTCGTAAGTTAACCCCTGCAGGTGTGGGTACAACGAATATTTTAATTTGGGGAGCAGTGATCTCTACCGCTAACACTTGCGAAGTAAGTTGTTCCAATGCGATGCGCGATGCGGGGTCGTATGCAAGTGCCGCATTAATTATTTTTTCTGCACTTGCTAATGCAGCTGTTCGAAGCATTGGGTCCATTGAAAAACTCCTCAGGGTTTTATGCCTTTATGAAGCGCCACTATGCCGCCGGTCATATTGCTGAATTCGGTGTTTACGAAACCAGCTTCTTGCATCATGCCTTTTAACGTTTCTTGATCGGGATGCATGCGGATCGACTCTGCTAAATAGCGATAGCTGTCAGCGTCGTTAGTAATGAGCTTGCCCATTAATGGCAGTAATTTAAACGAATAGGTGTCGTAAATCTTTTCCAGTGCTGAGTGTTGCGGTTTGGAAAACTCCAGTACCAATAAGCGGCCGCCTGGCTTAAGCACGCGCAGCATTGAACGCAAAGCCATATCTTTATCAGTAACGTTGCGCAATCCAAATGCGATGGTGATGCAATCAAACGTATTATCAGGGAAGGGTAGATATTGGGCATCGGCTTGTGCGAATTGCAAATTACCCGCAACACCTCGGTCAATCAATCGGTCGCGGCCTACGTTTAGCATGGAAGCATTGATGTCTGCCAACACAACTTGTCCATCTTTTCCGACTAATTTTGCAAATTGAAAACTGAGGTCGCCTGTTCCGCCAGCGATATCCAACACTTTATGGCCAGGGCGAACGCCAGAGGCTTCGATGGTAAAGCGCTTCCACAAGCGGTGGATGCCTCCCGACATTAAATCGTTCATCAAATCGTATTTTGCGGCAACCGAATGGAATACATCGGCGACACGCTCTGCCTTCTTTTCAACTGCCACCTGTTCAAATCCAAAATGTGTTGTTTTTTGGTCGTTCAGAGGTTGCTGCTCGTTTGTCATAGAATGCTCGTTTGCCTGAAAATGTCGCCAGAGAAATTTAGCGGCTATTGTACAATGCCGAGCTACTACACCCAATAAAAAAGCTTGGGGCCTAATAAAAAAGCTCAGGAGAGATGATTTAATGCGTGTTTTGTCGGTGCTCGCGTCAGTTGGCTTTGCTGGCGCGCTGATTTGGGCTCAATCCAGCTTCGCGCAGCCAGTGGTCAATACCTTAAAACCTTTCGCTACCGATGGGTGTTCGGTGTGGATTGATGGCCCACCTAAGTCGCCCTATTTGTGGCGCCATTGCTGTGTTGCACATGATTTTGCCTATTGGCAGGGAGGTGCTGAACCTGCGAGGGTAAAAGCGGATAAAGATTTGCAAGCCTGTATTGCTGATCTGGCCGGGCCGGCAATGGCAAATTACATGTATTTCTTCGTGACAACTGGCGGTAGCCCAATATGGCTAACGCCTTATCGTTGGGGGTACGGGTGGAGCTATTTGGAGTTGGGCAAGCCGCGGGGTTATAAAATCTTAACGCCGGGCGAGCAGGCACAAGTTGATATGCATATGCCACAAGCTCTAAAAACTATTGCGGAGGACGCTGAAAAACATCCCGCCGATGCAAAAAGTTTGCGAATTTTTAAATGAGTGGTGGGCTTTACATGACCAAGTGGGATCTGCACAGCAGCAGATCCCATGATTAAGATTGCTCTCTATGTTGGCGAATGCGTGCTCGCCATTCACCCAATGCTTCTAACGCGCCTTGAAACTCGCGCTCAATTAAATCGGCTTCTCGTTCGGTGATTACACTATCGAGCAAGGCTTCCGAAACCGCTTCCGCAACATCGCCAACCTGACTCATCACCTTGCACACGGTTTGGGATAAATCGTCATTACTGATCTTGGATGGCTCAGGAACCAGAAATGCAGCCATGCCGTGACGAGCCATAAGCGCATGTAAAGGTAATGTCGCTTCCTTCACTCCCGCCGCCTGACACAGGCTGATGATATTTGATACCTCTTCAAAAGAAGGGTAATGCGATGCAATTCCCGGCGCTAATTTATTGCGCAACACGTTTGCCGACATATTCAGGTTTTGTGCAAGCGCTTCAATTCCGCCCGGATAAGCGCGGGCCACTTTGTATAAAGCATCGTGTTGGTTCATATCCGAATAGCGGCGCGTCATGGTGATTATTCCTATTTTTTACCGATGCGACAGAAACAGCTGCAACTTATGCTGCGTTAACAGATTGCGAGTTGGGAATTGTAGCGAATCTGATCGGGATTTGTATCAGGGATTGAATGGAATTTTTTAACGTGAGGAGGTTGAAGTGAAAACAATCAAAATGATCGTGTATGCCTTAGTGCTGTGTATGAGTTTCGTAAGTGTCGCCGAGGCCAAAGGCCGCAGTGGTTCTTTTAAATCTGGGTTTTCGTCTCAAAAGCGAGCTGCACCAAAAGCTGCACCTGCAGATCACCGAGTGCCGCCGCCAAAAGAGCAAGTAAAAAATTCTGCCTTTGGTTCATTTGGGCGTTCAGATCCCGCTATAGATCAAAAGCTTGCGAAGACCCCACAGTCAAAAATGAGTAAAGATCTCAATGAAACAGCTGCGCAAACGGGTGCCTTAAAAGCAGTTGATGCGCGCACGAAAGTAAATGAAAAACCTAGCGATGCGCAAAGTGAAAGTGGTTGGTTTAGGAGTGGTAATCAAACTGCAAGCACACAAACTTCTGGTGCGGGCAACACAGGAGGTGTTCATTCACAACCAGCGCACAACCAATCATTTCCTTCGCAGGGTAGTAATCAGCACAGCAGCGGATTTCTTCCTGCGTTAATGGGATTCATGGTTGGAAACTCGTTGGCGCAACATCACACAAATACAGTTTATGTACAACAACCGAATCAAAATGCAAGCGACTTAAATGCGGTAAATGAAAATACAGATCATCCGGCGCAGGACACAGCGGTGGTAGAAAGTGAATCTTTTGCAATGAAAGTTCTGCGTTTCATTTTGTGGATAGTAGTCATCAGCGGTTGTGTATGGTTGATTAGAAAAGTAATGAGTTTCCGTAACCGGAATTTGCACAAGTCATCGCACTATAGCTTAAGGAGTTAAAAATGAGTTGGAAAAATGCATTGAATTACGCAAAAGACATTGCAGACAAGCACGGCTTTGGTGGCGTGAGGGAGCAGGACGATGATCTTCCGTTGGGGGCAAAGATAGGCGGTTTTATTCGTTTGCAAAAGTCGCCCTTTATTCGCGCAATATCAGAAGGGTCGCTGATTGACATGCCCACAGATGCTCAAAGTGTAATTAAGGCAATTAGTCGTGTGAAGCTAAATATGTCTGGCTGTTTGTATAGGTACTACTTGCAAAAGGGCGATGCTAGTGAAAAAGAAATATTTTTACAGGTCTATGTTGATGAGCTTGGGCAAGTGAGTGAAGCGATTTTTTGCACGCAATTGACTCGCATCATTCCAGAAACAGATGAAGATCAAAAAATATTTATGGGGCTAGCCGGTTATGGCTTGGGCGATAAGCGTTACAGCTTGTGGCGGTTTCAATTAGAAGAACTCAACTATGCCGAATCTGATTTGCAGGTGATTTTTGGGGAAGACGAAACAATTGATTACCTTCGTGATGCTGGTGATCAAACCCAGGATTTTATGGCGCCCTTTACGGGCTCCGAGGTTCGTTTGGATGATTCGATCGGGCAGCAGGGATTGCAACAGGAAATTTACTTTATGCCATACAAGCGGGAGGTTAAGGGAAATACAGAGTACTTATTTATTACGACTGAGTTGGTAAAAAGTAAAAACGGAGACGCTAGCAAGCGTGAAATTCATGTGGATTTTATGATTGGCATGCCGGTTGATCTTGAGCGTTTAGTCATTCAATAGTGGATTTTTAATTTAGGTAATAATTTATTTCGAGGAATTGATCATGAGTAATTTAAAAGGTTGGAATTTAACTGCACGTTTAATATCAAAACATTTTGGTGTGTTAGGTGATAAAATTTCAGAGGCTATCGCAAATTTTGACCCAGAGACAGCGACTGAGGCTGACCGCGATAATCTTGCTGCAACCTTGCGCCAAACTGCGCAAAAACTTGCAGCTGCACGCAGCGCATTCGAGAAAGAGCGCGAAGACGTGACAAAATTGCGTACACTCATTGAAAACGACGAAAAAGCCTTTGATTTATTAGCGGCTCGTTTGCAGAGTGGTGCTATTACTGAAGCGACTGTGAATCTGTTTTGCGATGAGCTAGAGGCCAATAAAGCGCGCTTGCCTATAGAACAGCAAGAAGCTGCTGACGCACAAGACTATATGAATGAATTACAAAAAATTGTGGATGCATTGTCTCAGCAGTTAGCCGAGTTTGACGCGCAAGCGAAAAAAGCCTTGAAAACGTTGGCTGCCGCCAATGCGCAGCGCGATTTGCAGGAATTACGTGCGGAACGTCAACAGCAATTGTCGGATTTGGGCGGGTTGAAAAGTAAATCATCTGCGTTAGATGCTTTGACGCGTCGCGCTCAAAAAGTCGCAAATGAAGCCGAAGGGCTAAAAATTATTGCAGATATTAACCAGAAACCACTTGAGCAACAGGCAGAATTGGATGCAATCCGTAAATCGGTTGCTGAGCCTAGCATGGCCGGTGAAACGGCGTTAGAACGGTTAAAACGCTTATCGGCTAAAACCGAAGCGCAAGTTGCCTAATTAAACAAAAAGCCACACGGGTTTTAAGTGTGGCTTTTTTGCAGCGGCTAATCATTCATAAGAGCGAACTTTCAATTGCCAACAACGCACGTTTTCGCTCCACTCCCCAGCGGTAACCTGAAAGGTCACCGTTGTTTCGCACGATTCGGTGGCAGGGAATTGCAACTGCAATAATATTGCGCGCGCAAGCGCTCGCCACAGCGCGAACAGCTTTAGGGGCACCTATACGTTCTGCTAGTTGGCTATAACTTAGGGTCTCGCCGGGTTTAATCGCTTGAAGCGCCAGCCACACTTTTTGTTGAAAAACAGTGCCGCGAATATCCAGAGGTAAATTAAACGTTGGTGTGGGGCTTTCGATAAACCCTATTACTTGCGCTACGGTGTCTTCATAAATTTTATCACCACCAATTAAATTCGCATTGGGAAATTTTTCTTGAAGTTCGTTTAAAAGTTGCTGTGGGTCATCACCCAACGTAATTGCGCAAATCCCGCGTTCGCTTTGTGCTACTAAAATAGATCCTAGAGTGGTCTCTCCTATTGCAAAATAAATATCCATATCTTTACCTCCCGCTTTATATTTCTTAGGTTTCATGCCGAGAATTTTTTGTGAATCAGCATAAAATTGGCTATTCGAATTATAGCCCGCACTGAATGCTGCGTGAGTAACGGTGTTATTTTGCTTCAGAGACTTTTGCAGTCTGTCTACTCGATTTGCCCGCGCGTATTCCTTAGGTGTGACGCCCGTTGCTTGCTTAAACGTGCGCTGTAAATAATACGTGCTCATCCCTACGCGTGCGCTCAATTCTGCGAGGCTTGGTTCTTGTTCGGATTCGGCGATAAACCGGCACAGTGACACAATGAGCTCTTCATGCTGTTGATTAGGCAACAGCTGGTTGGGCTTGCAGCGCTGGCATGGGCGAAATCCAGCATTGATAGCATCCCCGCAGTTTAAAAAAAATAAAACATTTTCAGGTTTCGCGCGACGCGACGGGCAGCTTGGTAAGCAGAAAATTCCGGTTGTTTTTACCCCGTACACAAAATGCCCATCTGCCGTGCGATCTCGTGTCATTATCGATTGCCAGCGCGGGTCCAATTGCGTGGCATTTTCTGATAGTGCTATCGCCATAATCTCAATGCCTTAAGTCTCTTTGTGTATTTACTTTAACCGGTTTTGCAAACAACAACATCCGGAATCTTGCGCTCAAATTTTTGGCTTGGATTAGATCCATCTTTTGCATTGCTGGTACTATGCGCGTCTAAAGCCTTTTTTGTACGGGTGACATGAAATGAATAATAAGTATCTTAGTGTTTTGAGCTTGCTGTTATGCCTCTCTGGGTGCGCGACCATGAGCAAGGAAGAATGTAAACAAGCTGATTGGCATTTAAAGGGCGTTGAGGATGCCACCCAAGGTTATGCCTTAGATCGCGTGATTGAACATGGCAAGGCTTGTGCAAGAGTAAATATAGTGCCCAACATGAAAGAATACCGGGAGGGGCACGCCAAAGGCGCGCGTTTGTATTGTGTTCCGGAAAAGGGCTACAGCGAAGGGCGAAATGGTGCGGCTTACAATGGCATTTGCTCTGCAGAATTGGAGCCCGCGTTTTTGCGTGCTTATGGCGATGGGCAGGAGTTGTACCGAATTCAGCGCAATATTGATCGCATGATATCTGAAATCAATTCCAGCCAATCGCACATTGATAGTAATTACAACGAAATTTCCCAATTGAAGTTTGAGATTGTGAACAGCCATGATGAGCAGGAGCGCCGTTACAAAATGCGTCGCATTGATGATTTAGAGCGCGACATTCGTAACCTGGGTTTCAGTGCGGATAGTGCGGCACGCGAACTTGAGTTATTCCAAAACGATTATCGTATTGTAGAAGCTAAGCATCGCCGCATGGGCTATCTGTAACTGAATGCGCCTTTAATAGAGAAAACTATGCCGAGTTTAAATAAACAAATATTTATAGCTGCCGCTTTAGGGTTGGCGATTGGTAGTGTGTTGCACCAAGTGGATAACGCCTCTGCCCCCTATGAATGGACGTTATACGCCGCCAATTTGATGGCCAATGTATTTGTTGATTTGCTAAAGATGGTGCTAATTCCTCTTGTGTTTTCAACCATCGTGGTTGGCGTTGCTAACTTGCAAGCGAATAAAAATATTCACCAAGTATGGAAAGTTACGCTTATTTTTTTCGCCTCTTCTATGAGCTTGGCGGTATTGCTAGGGTTATTTGTAATGAATTGGATTCGCCCCGGTGAAGGAATTCATTTAGCGATGTTCCAAGATTCAATGAATAGCTTTGAATATAGCAAAATGAACCCGGCGGAATTTTTTACGAACTTCCTCCACAGCCTTTTTCAAAACCCTATTAATGCCTTGGCAAAAGGTGACATTCTTGCTGTTGTGGTATTTGCTTTATTTTTAGGCGTTGCTTTGGTTGTGGGTGGAGAGAGATACCGCAATATTCTGAACATATTTCAGGAGTTTCTAGATCTAATGATGCGCATTATTGGTTGGGTAATGCTGATTGCACCGCTCGGAATTTTCGCGCTCTTGCTCAAACTTGCAGCAACGCAAGATATAGAAATCCTAACCACACTTGCGAAGTTTATTATAACCATTATTGGGGCAACACTATTTCACGGTGTAGTTGTGTTGCCTTTATTGCTGTATGCAATAACGCGCAAAACGCCCTTGTGGTTTTGGCGTGGAGCGCGTGAAGCTCTGGTGACAGCCTTTGCGACCAGCTCCAGTAGTGCAACCCTGCCAGTCACCTTGCGCTGTACTGAGGAAAAATTAAAAGTCCGTAAAGATATCGCTGGCTTTGTTGTGCCGCTGGGTGCAACTTTAAACATGGACGGTACAGCCTTATACGAAGCAGCCGCTGCACTTTTTATTGCAAATCTGGCGGGTATTGATTTAAGTCTTACGCAGCAACTTATTGTGTTTTGTACAGCGATGATTGCGGCGATGGGTGCGCCCGGAATGCCAAGTGCCGGTATGGTTACTATGGTGCTGGTGTTGCAGTCCGTTGGGCTACCTGTTGAAGCCATTGCCATATTGCTGCCAATAGATCGCCTGCTTGATACCTTCCGTACTACCGTAAACGTGCAAGGAGATATGATTGGTAGTTTGATTGTGCAACGGTATGTCACCAAAAATGAACCGCAATTGAATGTGTAGATTATGAGAGCCTACAGCTAGCCACAAAAAAGGGCAGCCTGTTACGGCTGCCCTTTTTTCATTTTAAAATTCACTTAATTCTTTTTAAAGGGGACATTGGTTGTTAAATAGGTTGTGGCACGCCACACCCATTCCAGCGGGCCATAGTGGAAGCGTTTTAACCACCAGTGTGCAAATAGTACTTGTACAGTGAAAAACGCAATGCCAATCATCAACGCCTGTGCTTGAGAGAGCTTGTCATACATACCCAATCCGTAACCGTAGAAGAAAGGCACGCCGCACAAACTTTGGCTGACATAAATGGTTAGGCTCATGCGGCCAACGGGCGCAAGAATGCCCAAGATTTTTTGGCCGATAGGTTTCAAATAAATCGCAATAAACGAAAGCACCAGAATTGCCATAAAGGCTACGCAGAAGTAGCCGTTTACCAATTCGTCTAAAAACCATTTGGCGTTACCGGTGCTTGGCCAGAGTGATTTTACCTCGGGCACGCTCAGGTATTTTTGCAACGAAAACAAACCAATCGCTGCCAAAACCGCAAATACAAAAACGGTTTTACGAATGTGGGTAAATTTAATGGGGTGAACCAAAAAGCCTGCGCGCCCCAACACCAAGCCTATAAAAAATAAACCAAACAATTGTGCGCCGCGCGCGCCATCAATAAAGAAAAACCATTTTGCTAATGAGCCGGTAGTGACGTTAAAAGCCAGAACTTCTGGTAGTGAGCCATTAATCCAGGTTTCGCCGGTATGTTCGTAGAAAACTGAGCTGAGCAACTTATCATTTGCGCCCGGCAAGTTATTCATCGATGCCCAATATTGGTAGATAAGGTTGGGGGTTAGCAAAAAGAAAATCGCAATGGCAATTAACCACTTGGTTGGCATGCGATAAACGAGAATTAAGAAAAATCCGTAGAAGGCTAATACCTGAAGCACCTCGCCCGAGTAAACCATACTGTTAAGCGTGCCTATGCCGAATAAAATCAACAAGCGCCACGCGAAGCGCCCGCGGAAATCCACACCTTTTTGCGCCTGTTTATCCATGATGATAAAAAAGCTAATGCCAAACAGCATAGCGAAAATTGCGTAGGCCTTGCCCGCGAACAAAAAGAAAATTACATCGTGTACTTTGCTATCAACCGGGTTTTGCCAGTAGAGTTCAAAGAGTTCAATGGAGTGCACCAGAAACAAGCCCATAAGTGCGAAACCACGCAGTGCATCAACCAATAAAACACGCTGGGGCGCTTCAGGATGTTGTAGGGGGTATGTGTTCATAATTATTGTCTTTATTTGTTAAGGGTCGTAGTTGGGTTGGAGCAAGACTTTATTTTGAGTAAACCTCGTGCAGCTGTCTTTCAAGAATTGTTAAGCGGCTAGATGCACAAGCGTTTCAACAATCATTTTAGTGGTGGCATCCCTATAATGCGAACTTTTGGATTTCTGGAGCAAGCTGTGCCATCCGTTCCCCACGAAATACCACCCGTAAAAGCAGCCGTTACTTCTAAAGCTTTTCTGGTGACCTTGCTCATGCTAGCGCTGCCCGTGGCAGGGCAAATGTTGCTGCAATCCTGTTTGGCCATGATCGATGTCATGATGGTTGCTCCGCTAGGTGAACAAGCCATTGCAGCTGTGGGCTTGGCTGCAAAAATCCATTTTCTGTTGCTGGTATTGATGAGTGGTTTTGCCACGGGCGGCAGCGTGCTCATCGCTCAGTACTTTGGTGCTAAGGATTTTGGAAGTTGCCAGTGTATGCTCGCCGTAACCTTGGTGGTGGGGGTTTCTATCATTATCCCCATTATGTTGCTGTGCGGTTTTGCGGCGCCGATTTGGATTCGCTGGATTAATCCAGATCCAGATGTCTCGCGATTAGCCGCACAATTTCTCGTAATCACAGCGCCTGTGCTCTTACTCACCCAAATTATTGTGATTATAGAGGCATCTTTGCGGGCACTTGGGCAAACAACCATGCCGCTTTTTGCAGGACTTATCGCTGCCGTGATTAATGTGGTTTTGAACTATGCGCTCATCACGGGGAATTGGGGCTTTCCTGCTTTGGGTGTGGCTGGTGCTGCATGGGCTACCTTGACCGCGCGCACGGTGCAACTGCTTTTTATTCTAGGTTATGTCTACGGAACCAAACACGGCTTTGCGCTTAAGTTAAAACAGCTGACACAAGGTATAGACCCAGTTCAGGTTAAGCGTTATCTCGCTTTCGCCCTGCCGCTGGTAGCTAACTACGGTATTTGGGCGGTGGGGAACGCGACCTACCACGTACTCACCGGTTTCGCCGGAACCGACGCTCTGGCGGTAATGGGAATGGTGGTTCCGGTTGAGAGTACTTTCTTCGCTTTGTTTGTTGGTATTGCCAACGCGGCAGCTGTATTGATTGGAAGATCACTCGGCGGAAATAATTTAGATGAAGCTTGGCGCCTGCAAAAATTCTTTAACCGCATTACATTGGTGTTGATCATCGTGTTCTCGTGCGTTTTGTGGTTTGCGCGACCGCTCATATTGGAAATATTCAATCCCATGGCAAGCCAAACGGCACAATTACTTTTACAAACACTGGGTGTTTTTTGCGGATTGGTATGGTTAAAGGTTTTCAACATGATCCGCATCATCGGCGTTTTGCGCGCAGGTGGAGACAATAAGTTTTGCCTGGTGACAGATACTATTGTGATGTGGATGTTTGGATTGCCCATTTACGCTACCGCGATATTCTTGGGCGGTTGGTCTTTTACCTTTTTATATGCACTTATGTTTTTGGAAGATGCTTTGAAATTCCTGCCGGTTTACTTCCGCATCCAAAAACGTAAATGGGTTAAAAATTTAACCCTTATGTCCTGAGCATATTCCAATTCCTCAACTGATTCCTGCTTGTGAATGTATAGACAGGTGTACTCGCGCCCTTCCAAATGGGGTATGCTCTGCGGCCTAAAGATCGCAGAGAAACTATTTGCTTTTTAAGTGGTCTGCGAACTTGGTTGAGAGGTTTTGCGAAGTGAGAGTCCTTCCTTTTCAACCAATTTATAAGCATTACAAATAACGAAACAGTGGGGAGTGATCAATGAAATCACCAAGTCTTCTTTGTCGCAGTATTCTTATTTCAACGTTTTCTTTGCTGTGTGTTCCAGCGTTTGCTTGCACGTCATCAGTCGATCAACCAGACATCTACAAAAATCCTGATTGCAGTTTTGATTTGCGTGCCGATGACTTGATTGCGCGCATGACTTTAGATGAAAAGATCGGCCAAATGATGAACGCAGCACCGGCAATTCCGCGCTTGCAAATTCCCGCCTATGAGTGGTGGAACGAGGCGCTACACGGTGTTGCGCGAGCGGGTGCCGCTACAGTATTCCCGCAAGCGATTGGTTTGGCTGCTAGCTTTGATACAAATTTGATGCGTGATGTTGCGAGTGTCATTAGTGATGAGGCGCGAGCAAAACATCATGATTTTATCAGTCGTGAATCACGTTTGCGTTATCAAGGCCTCACCTTCTGGTCACCAAACGTCAATATTTTTCGCGATCCGCGTTGGGGTCGCGGCCAAGAAACCTACGGTGAAGATCCTTTCTTAACGGCGGCAATGGGTGTTGAGTTTGTAAAAGCGCTTCAACAAACCGATGGCAAATATCGCAAGCTAGATGCCACTGCAAAACATTTTGCGGTTCACTCGGGCCCCGAAGCAAACCGTCACGAATTTGATGCCAAACCCAGTGAGCGCGATTTACATGAAACCTATTTGCCCGCATTCCGTGCGTTGGTACAAGACGCCAATGTGAAATCGGTAATGGGGGCTTATAACCGCGTTAACGGCGAATCTGCCTCGGCGAGCCAACGTTTATTGCAAGATATTTTGCGCAAGGAATGGGGCTTTAAAGGCTACGTGGTTTCTGATTGTGATTCTGTTGAGGATATTTTCCTCTTTCATAAAATTGTTTCAACAGCCGCTGAAGCCGCTGCACTCGCTGTTAAAACTGGGGATGATTTAAATTGCGGAAAAACCTACGCAGCCTTGAAAGAAGCGGTTGAGAAAAAATTAATTACGGAGCAAGAAATTAACGTATCGCTTAAGCGTTTGTTAATGACGCGCCTTGAGTTGGGTATGTTTGACGATGCTAAACGAGTTATCTGGGCTCGCATCCCTTACTCCGTCAATCAAGCGCCAAGCCACGAGCACTTAGCGCGAGTTGCTGCACAAAAATCCATTGTGTTGTTAAAGAACAACGGCATTCTTCCGCTCTCTAGCAAACAAAAAAGTATTGCAGTTATTGGGCCTACAGCAGATGAAATTATGTCCTTGTTAGGCAACTACTACGGCACACCGGCTGCGCCTGTAACTATTCTGCAAGGCATACGTGCAGCGGCACCTGCTGGCACACAAATTACTTATGCGCGTGGCGTAGATTTAGTTGAAGGCCGCGAAGATCCGCGCGCTGCACCCATTATTGACGCGAGTTATTTGCGCCCCGATGCAAATTCTAAGCAGCAGGGTTTGAAAGGCGAATATTTCCGTGGTCGCGATTTTTCGGGTGCGCCTATATTTACGCGTATCGATTCACGCATTTCATTCCGTTGGGATCGCGGTTCACCAACAGATGATGCGGTAGCTCGTGGTGAAATCAAAACAGCTGATGCAGTGCCTTCTGATAATTTCTCTGTGCGTTGGACAGGGCAATTAATTGCGCCCTCAACGGGCTCTTATGAAATGAGTGTGTCTGCAAACGATGGTATGCGTTTGTATATTAATGGCGCATTGGTCATTGATTCGTGGGAGTTATCAGCGCGGCTTCAAAGCAAGTCAGCCAAAATAAATTTAGAGGCAGGAAAATCTTACGCCATTAAATTGGAATATTTTGAAGACATCCGTGATGCTGAAGTGCGCTTATCATGGCGTTTGCCTAATGCGAAGCCCGGCGTTGAAGAGGCGTTGGATGCTGCAAAAGCTGCAGATGCGATTGTGTTTGTCGGCGGTTTAACGGGCGACGTTGAAGGCGAAGAAATGACGGTAAATTACCCCGGCTTTGCCGGTGGCGACCGTACCGACATTCGTTTGCCAAAAATTCAACAGCAATTGCTTGAGTCATTGAAAGCCACAGGCAAGCCAGTCATTGTGGTGTTAACAACCGGTGCTGCATTAGGGGTTGACTGGGCCAAGAAAAATGCAGATGCCATGTTAGTGGCGTGGTACTCCGGCCAAAGCGGTGGTAATGCCGTTGCAGATGTACTCTGGGGTAATACAAACCCAGCTGGTCGTTTGCCTGTAACCTTTTATAAGGCTGACGAAAAACTTCCGGCGTTTGATGATTACTCAATGCATAACCGTACCTATAGGTACTTCACGGGCGAACCGCTTTATCCCTTCGGATACGGTTTATCTTATTCAGATTTTAAATACAGCGATTTGAAGTTGAATAAGAAAACGCTGCATAAAAAAGATGAAGTACAGGTATCGCTTAAAGTGACCAATACCAGTAACCGTGATGGTGAAGAAGTTGTTCAGCTTTATGCGCAAGCCGTATCACCCAAAAAAGAGCACGCGATAAAAGAGCTGCGTGGATTTGAGCGCGTAAGCTTAAAAGCAGGTGAAACGAAAATTGTGCATTTTGTGGTTAAGCCTGAAAAAGCCTTAACGCGCTATGACGTGGCATCAAAGCAGTATCTTGTGGATAAAGGTAAGTATGAATTGCAAGTGGGTGCATCCAGTGCGGATGTTCGCTTGCGTGAGGTGTTAACTATTAAGTAATTGGTTGTATTGAAATAAAAAAGGCGCTGGTGAATATCAGCGCCTTTTTTTATGCAACAAAACTGTTTCTCATTTTGTAAGTTTTAATGCATAAAGCAGGAAGTGCAAATTGACTTCAAGATTCGGGTGGGGGGGTAGCATGTGCTTCGCCAGCATGCAATTAATTTTTAGTGCGGCAATATTCGATCATGTAATAATGTAAATAAGGATTTGCAAGTATGAAATATAATGCGACTAAATTTTATATACCTAACCTCATCGTCTTTTTGGTATTTTTATTTTTTGGGGTAAGTGCTCATGCCCGTCTGGAATGCCGAATAATAGAAATCCCTACAACGGGAGGTTGCAGCAGCGTCAACATGTGTTCGTCTGGCACGATTGTAAAAAAAGAAGTGTGTTTTGAGGTGCCTGATGTTGGACCTATTCCTGGAGGTCCTGGCCCAGGCCAAGGTGGCCCCGGTGGTGCGGGTGGTGGAGGTGGTTTGGAAGATCAAGCTAAAAAAGATACAGAAGCTAAGAAAAAGGAATTGCAAGATAAATACTGCAAATCGCAACCGGCAGAGATAAATTTAAAGAAAGAAAAATGTATCTATGATGCTGTAAGTCTCACTAACACTCAGTCTAACAATTGTTCTAATTTTACTTGGGGGCTATCTTGGATTGCCGGTTTTAATTATAGCCCAAGCTGCAGATTCTATTGGGCCGGTGAGAAGGATAGGCAAGTGCAGCAATGTAATCTTCAGCTGCTGAAGACGTGGCTGCTTTAGCTAAACAATGCCCCTAATTGCGATGGTTAATAAGTGGATTAAAAGTATGAAAAGTAACAATCGTAAAATTTTATTTGCCCTTATCTTGATAGGGTTGGCAGGCGCTTATGTTGGCCAAAAAATCTACTTCACGAATGCGTCGGATGGGAGGGGCGTTGTTGAGCGTGGTGATGAGTCATCTGGGTCAACGCTCATGGCAAATAGTAAGAGCCTTAATAAAGAAGCGGATGTTGTTAAGCCTGAGAAAAAACCTCAGGAAGAAATATTCTTAATGGGTAATGCTGCTGAACGAGAGAAAGTGCACAAATGGTATGTTGAACAAGGTTATTATGAATTTGATGATAAAAATCAATCCTACCGTTCTTACGATCAGGCGACGCTTGAAACCTTAGGTGCTAAAGGTGACCTGCGTGCAATTGATGCCTTAGCTGAGTTATACAGGACAGAAGAGTTTGTGCGCAATAACGGTCTTGCTCCCTCAAGGCAGCAATTCTGGAATGCTGCTGTTTGGGGGTCAACGGTTGCATTTGTAAGGCTAGCTATAGGGCACGAATCTGGTTTGCTCTGGGCAAAAACAGAGGAGGAAAAAAGGTCTATTTCGTTGGAAGTATTGGCGTTGTATGGTGCTGGCGAATTGAGGGGGGAGAAGTGGTTTAATCGAGATGGCGCTGCAACCTTTAAAAAGGTGCAAAACATCACTTTGTCTGATGCTGAGCAAAAGTTAGTAACTGCTCGTGCAAATCAGATCATTGCTGACTTGCAGCAAGAGCGCCGTAAGCTTGGTTTAGATGACTTTGATAACTCAGTGCCTCCTGAAGTAGAAAAATTCTTCAGTACTCTGGATGAAATCGACAAAAAAGATGCGTCCATGCAAATAAAGTAATGTTAGATTTTTCCAAAACTAAAAAGCCGGATTGGTGAATGCTAATCCGGCTTTTTTATTTAAGCTTATTTAATGTAGTTTATCTCTAAACATAAAAAATACTGCACCCAACATACATAACCCGGCCCACAAATAATCTAGTTTAAGTGGCTCCTTCAAATAAAAAATTGCGAAGGGTACAAACACACTTATCGTAATGACTTCTTGCAAAATTTTGAGTTGACCCACACTCATTACCGTGTGACCTATGCGGTTGGCAGGTACTTGCAACAAGTATTCAAACAGCGCTATTCCCCAACTCACCAGCGCAGCAATAATCCAGGGTTTGTTGTTAAGTTCTTTTAAATGCGCGTACCACGCGAAGGTCATAAACACGTTACTGCAAATTAACAGCAAAATAGAAATGATGGTGGGGTTCATTTAATTTTCCGTTTGCGAGACTCAAATGCGTTAAGGTTTGAACGTCGTGATTTCAGTTTCACCCAACAAGTCTTGTTTCTTGCCTAAAAAATAAGATGAAACAATGCTGCATAACCAAGCGGCAACCAAAACGGCCTTTGCAACATAGAGTTGATCTTGGTGGCTAGCAATACTCTGATAAATTTCTTGTGAAAGCTTGAGGTAAAGTGAATCTAGGTTAGACGGGTCGACGACTAAAATGCCCTCTTGAGCATCGTTCAACATTTTTGCGTACACAGGTGCAACGGAATTGTATAGGGTCGAGCACAGGTACCAAAGTGCAATCAAAGTAGGTGTTATAAACACCGCAGCGCGTGTGTAGTGCTTTAGCCATAACAAACCCGCGCCAGGAAAAATAATCGCTGAGTATAGTGCAGCTTTGGTTGCTTTTTTCATGGACATTTTATTTATTCCGCAACAAGTTGTTCAAGGCGATAAAACCCGTCGCCATTTTCACCTAACACATCAGCAAGGTAGGGCAGGGTTTCTTCCATAGCTTTCCACAAAGTCCAGGGTGGATTAATAACAAACAAACCACTGGAATTCATGCCGTATTCCGGGCTATCTGGTGCAATACCCAATTCAAAAACCTGAATGTTTTTAATGCCGCTTTTGATCAAGGCTTTTTGCATGTCATCTATACGCTGGCGCAAAACAACAGGGTACCAAATCACAAATGTCCCGGTTGCAAAACGTTTGTGAGCACTGATAACTTGCTTGATAACTTCGTGGTAATCGTTTTTCAGTTCGTAAGATGGGTCAATAAAAATAAGGCCGCGTCTGTCGGGGGGAGGCAGTAAGCCTTGCATGGCAGCAAGGCCATCATCGTCAATGATTTTGACTTGCTTGTCGTCTCCAATCACCTCGGTCAGTAATCGCCAATCGGTGCTATGCAGCTCGTGCAAAAACAAATTGTCTTTTGGCCGCAGTGCGGATTGCATAAACAGCGGTGAGCCAGGGTAATGCTGTAAGTTGTCGCCTTCATTAAATGCTTTTACAAAGTTTATGTAATCGCGCAGCGCTGGGGGTAGGTCATTGCGCTGCCAGAGTCGCCCTATGCCATTATCGTATTCGCGATTTTTAATCGGCTGATTGCCCGTGAATGTGTAAGCGCCTGCTCCCGCGTGAGTATCGATAATCCGCAAAGGCTTTTCTTTCTGAGTCATGTAGTTAAGTGTGTGCAGTAACAGACTGTGCTTGAGCACATCGGCAAAATTGCCAGCATGAAAGGCGTGACGGTAACTGAGCATGTGTGATTTCCTAAAGGCTTACGCCTGATGCCGGGTATTGAATCCCCCAAAACGGTTGTGCAGATTATAACGGAATCTGACAATAATCCCTTGAGTGTTTCTCAAGCTAAGGTAAAGTGTTGAAACTGGCCTATGAGCGCCCCGTCCCATAAGGATTTACTGTTGATTGCCGCAATTAGTCAATTGTATTGCCGATTTTTCCTCAAAGCGTTGGCGTCACGCAAGCGCTTGGCCTCCCCAAAAGAATCGGTTCGCATTTTCATTCTATTGAGCTTGTTTGTTTTTTATTCTCCGCTACAGGCTGCGCCTGCTCCAGAAATTCGTATCGATGGTGGTACAAGCGAACTTCGCGAAAACATCCGCCAATATTTAACCCTTGCAGAAGAATCCTGTGCCGCTCCTGATTGGCGTCTTCAATCCTTATTAGTTGAAGCGGAAAGTGAAATCCAGCATGCCGCCCAAGCCTTGGGTTATTACCAACTCAACTTTGCAACCAATCTCATTCGTACTAATGATTGTTGGCGGCTGAGTATTTTGCTAACGCCCCGTGAGCAAACCAAAGTGACGGAATTTACGCTGATCATTCGTGATGACGGCGCGCAAGGCGATATTTTTAAAGCACTGTACGACAAGCCTGATATTCGTATTGGCGATAGTTTAAATCATCGAACCTATGAAAATTTTAAAAATCGTATCTCCAGTTTGGCTGCAAGCCATGGTTATTTTGATGGGCATTTCGATGTGGTTGGAGTAACTGTCAATAAATCAGAAAATAGTGCCAAGGTTGAGCTGATTTACAATACGGGTAATCGCTATCGTATTGGTGATATACACATCACTCATAACATCTTAAGTAAAGACTTCATTGAAGGTTTTTTAAATATTCATAAAGGTGATTACTACGATACTGACAAATTGCTGGAGTTAAAAAGTTATTACAATTCCAGCAACTATTTTTCGGTTGCAACTGCATCGCCAGATTTACAAAACCTTCACGACAACAGTGTTGATATCAATATTCAGTTGGAAGAGCGTAAGCGAACCGAGTATACAATGGGTGGAGGGTTTAGTACTGATACTGGGCCACGTGTTTTGTTGGGGTTTGAAAACAGGTATGTGAACAGCGCCGGCCATAGTGTGAATGCTGATCTGAGTGCGTCTGATATCAAGAAAAACGCTCAAGTTGCTTATACAATTCCACTCGACAATCCTTCCTACGAATTTTTGAAAATTTACACCGGCTATGAAAAAGAAGTCACTGACGATACCTACAGTAATAAAGATACCTATGGTGTGAGCTACACCAATTATGAGCGCAACAAATGGCTTCATACCTACGCTATTAATGTAGAAAATGAAGATTCAATTTTAGCAGGTAAGGAAAAATACACGCACTTGTTAATTCCTTCTGTTACTTTTTCGCGCACGCAAACAGATGCAACGCCTTATCCTTTGCAGGGGTGGAGCATGCTGGCCCGCCTCTCTGGTTCACCCAAATCTCTTGGCTCTTACGTGAGCTATGAGCAACTCTATTTGCGTGGGAAATATATTTACGAATTTGGTGGCGGCCGCTTTTTATTACGTAGTGAAGTTGGTGTTACCAAAGTAAATGATTTTGATGAATTACCGGTATCAGTCCGTTTTTTTGCCGGTGGTGGTGCTAGCGTCCGCGGATACGATTACAAGTCGCTGGGGCGTAAAGTAGATGCTGTAGATAACAAAACGGGGGCAGTAAAGCGAGACGAGAAAACTGGCGATGTAATTCAGGAAGTGATTGGCGGTAAAAATGTTTTGGCCAACAGTATCGAATATGATTATCGCGTTCGCCCCAATTGGGCGCTTGCTGCTTTTTATGATGTTGGCAATGCATCAGACGATTTTAATTTTGATTTAAAACGTGGCGCTGGTTTGGGTGTGCGTTGGATTTCGCCTATCGGCCCAGTGCGAATTGATGTGGCGCGTGCCTTGGATGACGGTAAAGCATGGAATTTACACATTAGCATGGGGCCAGATTTATAATCATGAAGCTCCCACGCCTTAACTCATTCTCGCGCTTCAAAAAGTATCTCATTGGAATTGTCTTATTCCTGAGCATTTTGATTGCGTTTATAAGCAGCCTTATGTCTACCGAAATGGGTAGTCATTGGGTGGTGCGAAAAATTGCAAACAATCTCGATCTTAAATTAGGTGATTTGCACGGAAATTTATTGTCGGGGCTAGATGTATCCAGTTTTAGTTATCAGCGACAAGGTGTGTCGGTTCAAGGTGAAAAGCTATCTTTTCGTTGGCAACCCAGTGGTTTGTTATACACATCGGTCAATATTGAATCTCTTTCTGCGGAAAAAATTCGTATTAGTTTGCCTCCTTCAAAAAATGAACCAGAGCCAGAAAATTATCAATGGCCGAGCCTAGCCCAACCTGTCCGCGTTAAGTTGGAGAACATCAATTTACGCGATATCGAAATTCGGCAGAATGAAACTCTCATTCCGTTTGCTTTGGTATCAGGCAGCTTGGGTTTGGGTACATTGCATTTGCGCGCCTACGATTTTTTGGTGGCGAATAACCAAGGCAAGATTAAACTGAATGGCTCCATGGGGCTGCGCTATCCCTACGGTTTGGATGCTAAAGCAGATTGGCAATTCAACTATAAAGCTGAAGCAAATGAAAATGCGGCAAAGACTATAAATTTTACGGGTATGCTAAATATTGGTGGCAATGTAAAAACGCTTAAATTGGAGCAATCTTTTTTGCAGCCACTAAGCATGAAATTAACAGCAAACATTTCACCAGCACTGCGTGACCCCAAATCATTGCCGCTTGCGAACCTAAGCCTTGCTTGGCCTGAACAAGATATGCCACCCGAATGGGCAGCATATCTTGCGTTTAAAATGCAGGAAAATCAGCAGCAAAAAAGTCAGGCGAATAAAAATACAATTAAAGGCGCAGCTAAAGTAACAACCAAAGGCCAAGTTAATCTTACCGGCTGGTTAGATAAATTTAGGGTGAGCACAAATTTGCAAGCTAACACGGATATGCATCGTGTTGTGATCGCAGGCACATCGCAAGCGGGGTACAGCGCAAAAGAAAGCATGATCAACGCGCATTTTGAAAATCTAAGCCTGCTCCTTCAAACCAAAGCAGATCCATCGCACTCTACTGGTCACTCAGTAGCCAATATCTTCGAAACGAGCAATGCGGTTTTATTTAATGGAGATGTGCAAGGCCTTAAAGATTGGCAATGGAACCTTAATGTTAGTACTGAGCACTTCAATCTTGATCAGCTTGTTGAAGACTGGCCTAGTGATTTAACAGCATCCGTAAATGTACAGGGCAGTTATCAGTCTGTGAAAACAGATCAAACATTCAATGGATTGAATCTAAGCCTAAAGAATATTAACGCACAGGGCGAACTGCGAGGCCTCGCGGTATCTGCACGCGGACAAGTTGATTACGATGGCGTTTATTGGAGTTCATCCGATGCGAACCTGGCTATAGGTGCGAATCAATTGTCGTTAAAAGGAAAAACCAGTGACGAGCTTAATATTGAATGGAAGATTGATGCTCCCTTGTTGGGCCAAATTGATCCGGGTCTTCGCGGTAGTATTAATTCGAGTGGAAGTATTACTGGAAAAAAAGCTGAGCCACGTATAAATATTAAAGGGCAGGTCAGCGATTTTTCTTGGCGGGATTATGCCGTAAATAATTTATCGGTGATTTTGAACCCAAGGGCCGATGGGCAAACATACGATATGCTGCTCAACGCAGCGCATGTGCAAGCAGCTGGCCAATATATTTCGGCTGTCACAATAAAAGGGCAAGGCGTTTTAGCGCAGCATAACCTTGAGGCACAAATTGAAAGCCCCGACTTGGGAAATGCCAATCTTAAATTGGATAGTGGCTGGGAAAATGAAATTTGGCGAGGCAATATAAAATCGTTGAGCCTAAGCCTTAGAAAAATGTCGCAATGGAATTTATCGTCTGCAACGCAAATGCAGTACAACTCTCAGCCTGCAAAAAAATCGGCGGATTTTGGAAAATTATGTCTCACAACAAAAGCAGGTGCGCCTGATATTCCTTTGTTGTGCGCACAGGGGCAGTGGAATCCTACATCCGGGTTGAAAATTGAAAGTACCTTGGCCTCCGTACCTATCAATCAATTGCAATCATGGCTTAAATCTGAAGCGGTTTTAAGCGGTGCAATTGATGGTGATATCAATTTAAGCGTGCCCGCCGGCAAATCTATAGCTATGGATGCGCATTTGCGTACGCGCGACGCTCAGCTTCTATATCAATTTCAAGGTGGCAAAGCCGAAACCTACGCGCTGAAAAAAGGAACTTTGGACGCTGTTATAAAAAATGATCAATTAACAACAAGCTTGCAAATGGATTGGACGCCTTACGGTCTTATTAATGCCGATGGAAAATATTCGCTTAAAGATAAAAAAGTCCAGGCTAAGTTTTCCGCAGCGCTTAATGATTTGGCTCCACTGGAAAGTATGCTGCCGTTTTTAAATGATGTGCAAGGCTCCGCATCTGCCAACATCAATATTGCGGGTACTGTGGAGAAGCCTGAAGTATCTGGCAACATCAGTATCAATAACGGCAGTGCTAATTTACCTAAGTTAGGTGTTGTTTTGCGCGATGCGTCTCTGCAAGTAAATGCGCAGCGCACAGGTCAAGTTCATGTGGAAGCACAGGTTACCTCCGGTGATGGAACACTTATGGTGAGGGGCGATTTGGAAAACCTAGGAACTCCACAATGGGCTTGGCAGAGCAATATTTACGGTGCAAATATTCGCTTTATAGAACAGCCGCAAATGACAGCAACGCTAAGCCCCAACTTAAAATTATCTGCTAATGCCAATGCAATTAATCTCACCGGCAGTACAGAAATTCCTTGGGCTCGCGCAGCATTGAAAACCCTACCTTCATCTGCCACGCGCGTCAGTAGCGATGTAGTTGTCATTCAAAATGAACAACAACTCGCATCAAATACAGCTAAAAAATCCATTCCGTTTTATACCAATGTAATCTTGTATCTTGGTGACGATGTGCGCTTCAAGGGCTTCGGTTTGGATACGCAGCTTTTAGGTAAAGTAAATATTTTAAAAGAAGAAAATCGCCAAACATTTGTAACGGGCTTTGCTGCCGTCGGTAAAGGTAATTACAAGGCTTACGGTCAGGATTTGGTCATTGAACGCGGCCGTTTAATTTTCCAAGGCCCCTACGACAACCCAGGTTTGGATATTCGCGCAACAAGAGTACTTGATGAAGGTATGGCCGGTTTGGAAATTGGTGGAACCTTGCAGCACCCTAAAAGCAGCGTTTTTGCGATCCCTGCTGCTACCGATAGTCAGGCGATGGCTATGTTGCTAACCGGCAAAAAACTTTCCGAATCTTCACAAGCAGATGCCTACTCCTTAATTGGTGCCATTAGTAGTTTGGGGATGGATAACGGCGAGGGCATGACATCCGATATCGCCCACTTTTTTCACATCGACGAAATCACCGTTAAAGCTGATAAAGGTTTAGATCAAAGCGCCTTGTGGATGGGCAAATACGTTACGCCCAAATTATTTATTCGCTACATAGTGGGTTTATTTGATCAGACCTTCTCGTTGGGTGTGCGTTATCAACTCAGTGAAAAATTACGTTTGGAGGCGGAGTCTGGCAAAAACCAAAGTTTGGATGTGATTTATAAAATTGAGCGCTAACCATTGCTGCGCCGCATCTCTCGTATACGGTTAAAGCCCGGCCTTGGCTCAGCGGTAATTTACCCTAGACTTCACCGATGAATGCTCGGATGCCATGCTTTAACTTCTCCCTTGTTATCAGTTTCTTAAACTCAATGGAGAATCCAGCATGAATTGTCCTGTCTGCAAAACGGTAAGCTTGGTGATGTCTGAACGCCACGGTATTGAAATCGATTATTGTCCACAGTGTAGAGGGGTTTGGTTGGATCGTGGAGAGCTGGATAAAATTATCGAGCGATCTGCGGTGGCCACCGCCTCTGCGCCGCCACGACATGATCAACAGCCCGCTCCTCACTATGACAACCGTGGGCAAGGACACGGTTCGCATCATCAAGGCGGCTATTACAAGAAAAAGCGGGAAAGTTTTCTGTCAGACTTATTTGATTTTTGAAATATTGGGGTCAGCGTAAAATTGAAATGAGAACTTCGTTAATTTCAGATATTTCCCATCTTTTTTTTACGCTGAGCCCAATTCGCGCTCCTGATTCACCCGCTAAAACGTCCACCCCATCTGCAATCCACCCGCTTTCATCTCTGAACTTTGTGAATAAGCAATATCCATTACAAAGCGCGCCCAATGAAATCCTATACCCGCAGAGGTGGCGTTTTCGTGAAAGCCAGTTTGGTCTTGGCGGTAACCTACGCGTAGAGCGAAGGCATCAAACAGGTTGTATTCCGCACCCAAGGTTACATCTTGATTGGGGGCTTCGTTAGCGATGGGTGTAGATTCCTGTAAATCGTAATCCAAACCGATACTGAAATTTTCGGTGACGTAACCCAAGCCCATTCGTGAGCGCGGGCGAAGTTTTACCACGAGATCGGGTCGCGCTAAACCTGTCACCGGGTCTACTTCCTGATGCGTTGTAAAATTTTTTGCAATGACATCCTTCACCGCAATTCCCACACGGTAATGCTCTGCAATGATTGCCGCTATGCCTAGGTCACCGTTGAGTGTGATGTGTGTACTTTTGGTGTCGGAAAATTGGTTGATGGTTTCGCTAACGCTGGTTGCGGTTGAGGTATTGAAGTTAGCG
Source organism: uncultured Cellvibrionaceae bacterium (assembly GCA_964581625.1). Taxonomy (GTDB): domain Bacteria; phylum Pseudomonadota; class Gammaproteobacteria; order Pseudomonadales; family Cellvibrionaceae; genus Cellvibrio. The sequence continues at coordinate 9,174 of CAZOPE010000014.1, read as the reverse complement.
TCGTCGCGGTAAGCGTCTACTCGCATGAGTTTAGGTGTAACACCGAGCGATACAGTCTGCCCCCAAAAGGTAAATTCTTTACCCATCGCCATGCCCCATTCGCTAATGGCCAGTGCGCTTACATCTGCAGATGAGCTTAGTGTTGCAGTGGGATCTTTCAGTGTGCCATCCGTATTAACGAGTTTGGGGTGTTGCGTTGCAACAGTGAGCGGATTTGCCCCACCCGCTAGTTCATTCATAGCGGTGATGTATTCATCCAATAGTGATAAATCAGAATCAGTGACTTTGGATGTGCCTGCTCCTATTACGCGAGCGCCTAGATAAAATGCGCCGCCTTCATGATCGCTAGGTTCGCTTACCGATAAGCCGAAAAATCCGTTGATGGTGACATCTTTGTTGGCAATGTCATCCAGCACTTTGCGTAAATCCTGGGCGCTGGTAGCTACTGCACCGGCGCTTGCCGCTGTCTTCAGCGCGTTATAGGCGTTCACCGCATTGCTGAGCTTGGTATCTAGTTCGTCGTCCACCGCATTTACTGCCGAATCTACAGTATCAGTTGCTTGCACCACCATAGTGGGGAAGTAAGTGCGACCATCGCGGGTTTTATCCTCATCGCCTGTGTGAAAAGCCAAGAGCGCCGGGTTGTAATACTGGCCTTGCGCCGTGTTGCCTACTGCCAGCGTAGTGCCGCCCATGGCAAGCGCGCGGGCATCGTAAATCCCGTAATCAATAGCGAACGCATTTTGCGCCAAGCTAATGGCGATGAGGGCGCCACACACGGCTGTGGGGGCGAATAATTTACCGGTAATTGTGCGCATAAGTATTCCAAGTGTTAACGGCCAATGGGTTGAGCTTAAACCATCGTTAGAGGCTTGGCAGTGGCCATAGAAGACCATGCGCTTGAAAGGAGAAACTGTTGGCAAATTTGCTGGTTCACGCGCTGCTGCTGCGGTAGAGTGCGGGTTTGGCAAAGCAGGCTTTTGCCTTTGTTTGGTGATTTCATAAAAATAGGTTTTTTGGTGTTACTGAGATTTTTACTCCCTCTACGTTCTAAACCCATGCGCCTGTTGGTGTGTGCATTGGCGCTTTTCTGTGCTGATGTAGCACAGGCTGCATCCGTTAAATCGGTGCGGGTTTGGCGTGCAGATAACTACACCCGCGTAGTTCTCGATTTAGACGCCCCCGTGCGCTACAACCTCGTGCTGGCCAGTAATCCCGCACGAATCATTCTGGATGTTACAGATAGTCGTCTTAAATCTCGCTTGGGCAAACTTCCTTTGGCCGATACGCCAATTGAGGTTGTGCGTAGCTCAATGGTCAATGACGCCGATTTACGTTTGGTATTCGATTTAAAACGTAAAGTCTCTCCCAAAAGCTTTGTGTTGAAGAAAAGTGATGGCAATGACGATCGTTTAGTTATTGATTTGTTTGATGCTTCGGCTGAAGACACTAAAGCCGCCTCGCCCGATAAAGAGCCGGTCAATATTGAATCTGTGATGGAAAGTGATATACCGTCTGGCCCAAAACCCGGTTCAGATTCCATTCCCGTGGAGAGCAAGCCAACCAGTGGGCGAAGTATTTTAATTGCAGTAGATGCCGGCCATGGCGGCGCTGACTCTGGTGCACTCGGCCCTAAAAATATGCGCGAGAAAGATGTGACGCTCGCCATCGCCAAAGAATTGGTCAGTGTGATTAATGCGCAACCGGGTTATAGCGCGCGGCTTACGCGCAGCGGTGATTATTTTGTAGAACTGCAAAAGCGCCGCGATCTTGCGCGCGATATGAAAGCGGATTTGTTTATCTCTATTCACGCCGATTCATTTACTGATTCCAGCGCCTATGGTGCTTCGGTGTTTGCGCTCTCACGTAAAGGTGCAACCAGTGAAATGGCGCGCTTCCTTGCCCAACGCGAAAATGATTCGGACTTAATTGGCCGCGTAGGCGGTGTGAGCTTGGAAGATAAAGATCCGCAGCTTGCTGGTGTGCTCGTGGATTTATCTATGACGGCGACGGTAAATTCCAGCCTGCAAGTTGGTAGCAATGTGTTAAATGCGATATCCGCAATTGCACCACTACATGCAAAACATGTTGAGCAAGCAGGTTTCGTGGTGCTCAAATCTCCGGATGTTCCTTCCATTTTGGTGGAGACGGGTTTTATCTCCAACACGGCCGAAGCTAAAAAATTGGCCACGCAAGATTACCGCGAAAAAATGGCGCAAGCAGTGTTTAAAGGTGTGCGCCAATATTTTGCGCAGCATCCTGTGTCGAGCCCTGCGTCTACACCAGCGGTTGCAGAGCGTGGATCAGAAAAAGGGCCGACGGTAAAAAGTGTAGGTGAACGGCCCGCTAAAAGAGTGGCAGCGACAGAGCCGCACCCGGCGCTTGAGCGTAAGCATGTCGTGATCAGCGGTGACACACTTAGCAGCATCGCAGCGCAATATAAAATAAGCGCGGCTAAAATTCGCAAAGCTAACAACATGAAAACCGATGTTGTAAAGCTTGGGCAAACTTTAAAAATTCCAGCGCAGTAAGCTGTGCAAGAAAAATCTATGAAACGCATTAAGTTACTCAGCCCACGTTTAGCTAACCAAATCGCCGCCGGTGAGGTGGTTGAGCGCCCGTCTTCGGTTATCAAAGAATTGTTAGAAAATTCGTTGGATGCGGGCGCAACCCGTTTAGAGATTGACGTGGAAGATGGCGGCATAAAATTAATGCGCGTGCGCGATAACGGCGGTGGTATTGCGAAAGACGATTTGCCGCTCGCGCTTAGCCGCCACGCAACCAGTAAAATTTATGAGTTGGATGACCTTGAAGCGGTGGCAACCTTAGGATTTCGCGGCGAAGCTTTGGCGTCTATAAGTTCAGTCGCGCGCCTGGCGTTATTAAGCAGTACCAACGATGACAGCGCAGGCTGGCAAGTTGTGGCGGAAGGTCGCGATATGGAAACCGAGCTGTCGCCTGCACCGCATCCGCGCGGTACCACAGTAGAGGTGCGTGATTTATTTTTCAACACGCCTGCGCGCCGTAAATTTTTGCGCACAGAAAAAACTGAATACACCCATTTAGAAGATGTGGTAAAGCGAATGGCGCTTTCGCGTTTCGATGTTGCGTTTAACCTGCGTCACAATGGTCGCGCTATTTATTCTTGGCGTGCGGGTGATTCGCAGTTGGAGCAAGAGCGTCGCGTTGCGCAAGTGTGTGGCCCGGCATTTATGGAAAACGCTGTGCATATTGATATGGAACGTAACGGCTATCGCTTGTGGGGTTGGGTTGCTTTGCCCACTTTTTCGCGCAGCCAAGCGGATCTGCAACATTTTTATGTTAATGGGCGCTGCATTCGCGATAAGTTAGTGTCGCATGCGGTTCGCCAAGCTTATCAAGATGTTTTATATCACGGTCGCCATCCGGCATTTGTTTTGTATTTGGAGCTTGACCCCGCCACGGTAGATGTAAACGTGCACCCAACCAAGCACGAAGTGCGCTTCCGCGATAATCGCAGTGTGCATGATTTTATTTATTCGAGTTTGCACCGCGCGCTTGCCAATGTAACGCCAGAAAACTCCTTAGCTAAAAATGTGCAAGGTGGCGGTGATGCGCTTCTACAATCATCTCCTGCGCCACAAGGTGTTGCAGTGGGTGAGTTTCGCGGACAGGAAACTCTTGGGCTGCGAGCATCACCATCACCCTCTTTTTCGAGCTCGCAGGCGTATAGTTTTTTGTCGCCACATCAATATACACAAGCATCCGGTGTTAGCGAGCAGCTAAAAACCTACGGTGACTTACACAATCCTGTTTCAAGTTTTCCATCGTTCAACGCGCTACCAGAGAGTGGTGACGAAACTATTCCGCCACTCGGTTACGCCATCGCCCAGCTAAAAGGTATTTATATTCTTGCTGAAAATGCGCAGGGTTTGATTGTGGTAGATATGCATGCGGCGCACGAACGCATTACATATGAACGCATGAAAGAGTCTTTTGTTTGTGGTGGAATTCAAACGCAGCCTTTGCTCGTTCCAGAATCAATTGCAATCAGCCAAAAAGAGGCTGATTGCGCGGAGCAGTTTTACGATATTTTCAAAAATCTCGGTTTCGAATTACAGCGTGCCGGGCCAGAGACTTTATTGATTCGCCAAATTCCCGTTGTATTAAACCGAGCCAAAGTAGAACAGCTAGTACGCGATGTGTTGTCAGATTTAATTGAACACGGAACCAGCGAGCGCATTCAACATCACATTAACGAAATTCTTGGCACTATGGCCTGCCATGCATCGGTACGTGCCAATCGCAAATTAACCATTCCGGAAATGAATGCACTCTTGCGCGATATGGAAGCTACAGAACGCAGCGGCCAATGTAATCATGGTCGCCCGACTTGGTTGCTTCAGTCTTTGGATGATTTGGATAAGATGTTTATGCGTGGCCAGTAGGATTTTTTGTGTGTTATTAGTTTTATTAATGGATTTTTAGGAGATCGTGAACATGAAAAGCAAAACCTTATTGAAAGGTAAAGCTATTTTTTACACGCTGTTCGCCGCTTTTGCATTGTCTTTGCCAAGCGTTCAGGCTGTTGCGCAAGAAGCGCTAAGTGGTGAAACCGTAAACTTTAAGCTTATAAAAATTAAAGATTCACAGTTTAATTTTTTTGCTTTGAAGTCCAAGGATGTGTTGCAGAAGTACTCGAAAATTCTCTATGTGCCCATGTCATCTAAAAATCTGGTGCTCAAAAAATCAGGCGATAGTGATATTGATCGCAGTTGGAAGCGCATGAAGCCCGAAGATTGGTATGGTTTTACGTCGGTCTTCGATGAGATGTTCCCCAAATATTTCCCAGCCGACAAACCCTTTTCTCTAACCGACAAGGTGGGTGCAGATGTGCTTGGCGTTCAATTCCGTTTGTCAGAATATACGCCTCGGGTGAGCCGTAAAGGAGAGCTTGGGCAAGCGACTATCGGCTATCAGGAATCGCGAAATTACGGCGATTTGTTGATAATTATCATGCTGATCGATTCGGTTACTGGCGATACCATCGGTGTAGCCAGCGACGGAATTGTGTTGGGTGCTGGTGATTTGTTGGCAAAAAATTCATCTACCGCTAGCCAAATGATTGGATGGCAGCGCGCTTACGAAATATGGCTTAATAAATTGCGTACCCAATTGGAAACTTCGCATTCGAACTGATGGGTGTGCGCATGCTTATCAACTTGTGGTGAGAGAAGCTGATGATCAGTTGCAGTGTAGTAACACGCGCAATTGATCATCAGCATAAAAGCCGGTAGTACGCTCATCAATAAATCGAGATTCTGAGTTGATCTCATTTTGTCTCCAAATAGAAACCTTCCTTTATCGTTCCCAGCTCATGCTTGGGAGCGATGTTGTCTATTTTAAAGCGCCACATTTGCCAATTATTTGCTTGCCATTGGCCAGCTGATATTTTTAGGAAATTTCAACACCATATAGCCAGATCCGCTGCCATTACCGGTTCCTCTCACTGTGTGTTTCCAATATCCGCCAATCTCACCCCTGTCGAGGTTAATCGACTCCACGTCAAAATTAAGTTGAACTGTCATAGCACCCACTACCATCCAGCTGCAAAAATGCGGCTTTATATTCACATTAATATCCTTAACAGAATTGACGGTTAGCGTGCTGGAGGCGGTAGCGCATTGTACTGGCGTGCCTATAAACGTCAGCGGCATTTTGGTTTTCATGGTGAGTTGTGCGCCCAGTTCTTCTTTATTGATTTCGCTAAACTCCAAAGTATTAGAGCAACCATTACCGGGCAGCAATCCGCCCAGAACAAAATGGCAAACCTTTGGTGATTTGCAGGCGCGGGTTTTAGGATCGGCGTTGCACATAGGCACTTGCGCATTCGCGTTCGCTTGCAATAGCTCTTTAAATCCTTGAAGCAATTGATCGGCAGAATATCGCTGTTCCGCTCGTTCGCATTTGCTGCCGGAGCAAACATAAATTTGTTTTGTAGGAGTTTGCGGTTTGCCGCTGGCGCAGCCGATGAGCATCAGGCTTACGCTGAGTAAGATGCAAGCGAGGGGGAAAAATTTCATCGTATTAGGCTCTTCTCAGTAAATGTGGTTTATAGCTGGGGCGGGGGGTAGACGCATAAAAATAAAGCTCGACGAAGATAAGATTGCCGATCCACGAGAGCCAAGCGACGATCATGTAGCTCGTGTTAAAAGCTAGAAACAGGCTTAGCAGCGGAAACAGAATACGTAAGCTAATCCCCGCGCTGGTCAGTGCCATACTGCGCCAAATCCAGTGTCGATGTCTGCGAATGCGGCCTGCGCGTGCTTGTTGCACAGCCATGAAGGTAGCGCTAACCCAGAGCACATCGGCGATAAAAAATCCCAATCCGGTCATCCACCCCAAATAGGCGTTGAGTGCTAGATAGCAACCGCCAATCGCGCCAACCGTCACCGCGCAGCAATATCCATAACCCAACAATTTATGGCTCCTTGAACCGACTTTGGCAAAAACTTGCAAGGCGCCTAATAAGAGTGCGAAACCGGCGCCTATAAAGTGGCTATAAACGCCAATGGGGTTGAGTGCTTGATAGCGAGCACTGAACGGCGTAGTTGGGTGCCAGTAGAAACTTAATGCGTAAATGGCGATAAGAACCGCCAACAACACGAAGATAAGTTTTGGTAGTTGTTTCAGTGGTGACATGTTCCTTGCTCTCAAAAAATAACCGTTGCCTTGGTAGGCGCTGGCTATTTTCTGGAATCAACAAGCGAAAATCGTCTGATCTTTTAAAGTTGGACGTGCAATCTAGTAAGTTTGGAAGTGCTTTTTAGCGGGTTGGCTTGTTTTTAGACTGTTTGGATGTCTTTACGGTATTCCGATGGTGTTTTGCCCGTTTGCTTTTTAAAAATCGCATTGAAGCTTGATTTGGACGAGAAGCCACAACTGAGGGCTATATCCAATAATGTGTGGTTGGTTGATTGCTGCAACTGATGGCACACCGCACTGACTCGGTATTGATTGAGGTAGTCATTAAACGATAGGCCATGGTGATCGTTCAACACTTGCGAGAGGTGATGGCTAGCGATGCCAATACGATCGGCTAATTGCGCGAGTGTAAGATTGCTCTCGCGCCAGGGCTGCTGCTCACGGCTGTAGTTTTCCAGCGCCGACCAAATGTGTTCACGTAATTCATCGGGAAGGCGATTGTCACCATATTTAGGCGTGACATCTTTGATGCTGTCTTTTGGGGCCGATTCCGCAGACGGGTTATCGCGCATAAAGAGATCGGGTTGGCGCAGGCTGAAGTAGCCGATCATATAAATCACCAAGCTGACCAATAAATAAATCACGGTCATATTGAGTTGATGCAAATAACGCGGCGCTATAATCGAAGCCCAAACTACAACCCAAATTAGCATGTTGAGCACGAGAATAATGCGTAGCCAGAATAGCGTTTGTACGCTTTTTTTATTGTGGCGCTGTAGCAGAAAATAAGCAGCAACACCATAAATGCTGGCGGTGAGTGGCATAATTAATGAAAAGATGCGAACGCTAATGGGCGCATTGTCGTTATTCATCTGCGCCATTAAAAGCAATTTTTCGGCACCCGGTAGGCTCAAAAGGGGGATGCTGACAATCACTCCCAGAATGAAAAATGCAAAGTGAAAAATATCGCGTAAGCGCAGGGGCATGGTTTGCGTGAGACTGCGGACATAGAGAAATAAAAAGCCACCATAGCTTAAAGGAAGCAAATTGATAAAACAGATCAGTTGAGGATAAGTTTTATAGAAGGATTCGATGTAATAAATTTGTTGCAAAAGATCGATTGATAGCAGCGCAATAAAAAGTGCGAGTACATGGTTAGCTTGGGTATTACGGCGTTGCAGGCCCAACACTACGGCAAGGAAAAAACCTTGCATAGCAGCAGCAAAAAAAAGCAATGATGTAGAATGCGCGAACAAATACGTACCTTTTGCCGTTACTAGGTGTTTTATTATCTTGGGTGCGAGTTTAAAGCAAATGTTATCATGCGCTCTATTGAATTTTCGTTAAGTTGGAAGGGGGATGTGTGAAGCGGCCACTGGTTATTTTTTTAATGGGCCCAACCGCATCCGGTAAAACGGATCTAGCGATCGCTTTACGTCGACATTTGCCGGTGGAAATAATCAGCGTTGATTCAGCGTTGGTCTATCGCGGTATGGATATAGGCAGTGCGAAGCCATCCGCCGAAGAACTTGCTGCAGTTCCTCATCGTTTGATTGATATTCGCGATCCGTCCCAACCTTATTCTGCGGCCGATTTTGTGGCAGATGCTGAGCGGGAAATTGCTGATATTCATTCCCAAGGGAAAATTCCGCTGTTGGTTGGTGGAACCATGCTGTATTTCAAAGCTCTACTGGATGGTTTGGCGGATATGCCGGAGTCTGATCCGGACGTGCGCGCGCAAATCGAGAAGGATGCGGAACAGTTTGGTTGGCCTTACGTGCACCAACAATTGGCACAAGTCGATCCCGATATGGCGAAAGAAATTCACCCAAATCATTCCCAACGAGTGAGCCGAGCCTTAGAGGTTTACCGTATAAGTGGAAAAACCATGAGTGAGTTGCGCCAGTTGCAATCGCAGCGAGCTCAAGAGGCATTTAGCGAGCGCTTTCACCTTGTTCAAATTGCTATTGCACCACGCGAACGTGCGTTATTGCACGAACGAATTAAATTGCGCTTTAGTAAAATGCTGGACGCAGGCCTGCTGGATGAAGTGAAAGCGCTTTACGAGCGTGGCGATTTACATGTGGATTTGCCTGCAATTCGCGCAGTGGGTTATCGCCAAGTTTGGGATTTTATTGAAGGGCGCTTATCGCAAGACGACATGGTAGAGCGAGGTATTATTGCGACTCGCCAATTGGCTAAGCGGCAGTTTACCTGGCTTCGAGGTTGGCAAAATTATCCCAATACGCAGTTGGATTGGCTCTATACTGATGATGAGGCCGGAAATTTGCTGCCGAAAGAAGAAATTGTGCGTTGCGCCTTGAATTTTATAAGGTTCGCAGCCATATAATACGAGCTGAAAACGGTTTTTTGTTTTCTATAATTCCTCCACCCTTCCTTATGATTAAAAAAGACGGAAACAAGGTGGGTTAAACTTTATCTTCCCTAGGAGAATAAACATGTCAAAAGGGCATAGTTTACAAGACCCTT
>CAZOPE010000013.1:0-81016 GCA_964581625.1 uncultured Cellvibrionaceae bacterium | reverse complement strand
TGCAAGGTGGTGGTGTTAACTTCGATGCTAAAGCTCGTCGTAACTCTCCAGACTTCATTGACTTGTTCTACGGCCACATTGGCGGTATGGATACATTTGCCCGCGCATTGTTGATTGCTGATGACTTGTTGCAAAAATCTCCATTGGAGAAAATGCGTAAAGACCGTTACTCATCATTCGATGCAGGTAATGGTTCTGCTTACGAACAAGGTAAGTTGACTCTGCAACAATTGGCTGACATTGGTAATGCAGGTGGCGAAGTTACTCTGCAAAGCGGTCGTCAAGAGTTGTACGAAAACACCATCAACCGTTACATTCGTTAATTGAACTTGGATTAAATGTAGCAAGCGGCTGGCTTATTGGCCGATGCTTGCTAGATTTACCCTAAGCAATTAGCGCTAGTGCATAGCGTTTAAAAGCTGCTGATCAGGAGAGCGATATGCTCAAATGATCGGCAGTTTTTATTTGTGGGTTCCGTTTTAATAATAATCAGTAGTTGCGGGAAATGTTCGAGAGCTGCAGCTGCGAATTCCAGCTACTAACTTTCAGTAGAGACTCAATATGAAAAACAATCCCTCCAAGCTAGTACTTTCCGTTGCTATAGGTCTTTTGAGCGCAGGTCTTAGTGTCTTTGCGTTGGCCGAAGACGCCGTGGGCAAAGACGCTATCTATAAAGATGCAAAACAACCCACCGACGCTCGCGTGAAAGATCTTTTAGCGCGCATGACGCTTGAAGAAAAAGTTGCCCAGCTAACAACCGTATGGGAAAAAAGAAAATTGCTGGAGACGGATGCTGGTGAATTCACCACTGAGCATGCCAAAGAATTATTGAGTCAGGGTATAGGTGAAGTTGCCCGTCCCGCAGAGAATAAAACAGCACCCAGTAAGTCGCCTGCACAAACCGCAGCATTTACTAACGCAATTCAAAAATGGATGGTTGAAAGTACCCGTTTGGGTATTCCAGTGATCTTCCACGAAGAAGCCTTGCATGGTCACGCAGGCCGTTACTCCACCAGCTTTCCACAGGCCATCGGTCTAGCAAGTACCTGGGACCCGGAATTACTTCGCAATGTGTTTTCAGTTGTTGGGCAAGAAGTGCGTGTTCGCGGCGCTCAGCAAGCCTTAGCACCTGTCCTTGATGTTGCCCGTGATCCACGTTGGGGGCGGATTGAGGAAACCATGGGTGAAGACCCCTACTTAATTGCAGCACTCGGTGTTTCTGTGATTAAAGGCTTCCAAGGCGGCGAAAGTGGCGTTGCTAAAACCCATGTTGGAACAACCTTAAAGCACTTGGCGGGTCACGGCGAGCCCACAGGTGGTTTAAATACCGCACCGGCTCCCGTGGGTGAACGTGGACTGCGCGAGACGTTTTTATTTCCTTTCGAAGCAGCGGTAAAATTGTCTCATCCTCGAAGCGTAATGGCTTCTTACAATGAGGTTGATGGAGTTCCTTCGCATGCAAACGGAAAAATGCTCAACGGAATTTTGCGCGGCGAGTGGGGCTTCGATGGTTTATTGGTTAGCGATTATTTTGCAATCGGCGAGTTAATGAATCGTCATCATTTGGCTGCAAACCATAAAGATGCTGCGTTGCTCGCCTTTAACGCAGGCGTGGATGTTGAAACACCTGATCGCGAAACTTATCCCTTCCTGATTGATTGGGTGAAAGAAGGAAAAATTACCAACGCACAACTCGATGTTGCTGTTGCACGTGTATTGCGCGAGAAATTTAGTTTAGGTTTGTTTGAAAATCCCTACGTAAAAACTAAAGGCGTAAACGAGTTTGTAGGTAACGCCAAACATCGCGCACTCGCGCAGGAAGCTGCAGAAAAAACTGTTATTCTGTTGAAGAACGATAAAAATATTCTGCCATTGGACGTTAAAAAATTAAAATCCATCGCGGTTATTGGCCCCCATGTTAACGAAACCTTGTTGGGTGGCTACAGTGATATTCCCAAACAAACCGTTACGATTTTGCAAGGCATTAAAGAATACGTGGGCAGCAAAGTTCAAGTTAACTACGCAAAGGGTACGTTGCTTACTATAGATAATTGGACTCCTAGCGCTGATTCCATTGCGGCGAATAGTCTTTCCAAAGAGCGTTGGAACAATGACAAGGTAAGCTTGGCAACGCCTGCGGATACCAAAGGCATGATTGAAGAAGCCGTTGCTGCTGCGCAAAAAAGTGATGTTGCTTTGGTCGTGGTTGGTGATAACGAAGCAACTTCACGCGAAGCTTGGTCAGATGGCCACTTGGGTGATCGCACCGATTTAAATTTAATGGGCCAACAACAAGAATTGGTTGATGCTGTACTCGCAACCGGTAAGCCGACAATCGTTTTACTGATTAATGGTCGCCCGCTCTCTATTACAAAAATTGCTGAAACTGCTCCAGCAATTTTGGAAGGTTGGTACCTTGGTCAAGAAACTGGTCATGCTGTTGCGCGTGTTGTGTTTGGAGATGTTAACCCAGGTGGTAAATTGCCAGTAAGTATCGCTCGTTCGGTGGGTCATTTGCCGGTTTATTACAATTACAAGCCAGCAGCAAAACGCGGATATGCTTTCACCGAAACTACTTCACTTTATCCGTTTGGTTATGGTTTGAGTTACACCACGTTCAGCTATTCTGATTTCGCTATTAAAAAGTCAGATGCAAAAGTGGGTGACACTGTTGAGGTTAGCGTTAAGGTGACTAACACCGGAGCGCGCACAGGTGACGAAGTTGTTCAGCTTTATACGCACGATGCGGTTGCAAGTTTGACTCGCCCAGTTCAAGAGTTGAAAGGCTTTAAGCGTATTACATTAAAACCAAAAGAATCTGCCGTTGTTACCTTTGGTCTTGCCGTCAATCAGCTGGGTTTCTACAACACTGATATGAACTACGTAGTGGAGCCTGGAAAAATTGAAGTGATGGTGGGTTCATCTTCACGAGATATTCAAGCTAAGGGCGAATTTAATGTGGCGGGTGAGGTCACCGACATTAGTAAGCAAAAAGTCTTCTTCAGTGATGTAAAAGTAACGAAGAAATAATTGAGCGGTATTTCCAGAAATAAAAAAACCGCAGTTGAGCTGCGGTTTTTTTGTGTATTTTTGTTTCAGCTTTGTTAAAACCCCACTTATTCTAAGTTTTTATATTTGGGAGTATCATTCGGCTCCAATTCATCATGACGTGCTAACGACCCATGTCCCACGATCTTGCATTACTCCAACTCTTCGTTAATTCCTTAGTGGCGATATTTTTGCTGAGTATCCGCTCCGGTAATCTGATCAGTAACCGCATCCTAGCCTTTTATTTTTTTATTTTTAATCTTGATATCAGCAACTTCGTTTTCATCCATTTTTATAGCGAGCATCGCAATCTTGAGATGCTTCGAAATAATGTATCAGCATTACTCGCGCCAACACTTTACTTTTATGTGCGTTCTGTTTTGTATACTGACTTCAGGTTTAGGATAAGAGATTGGGTGCATACTCTGCCATTTATAGTCGTCATTATTACGTTTACACCACGCTTCTATTTAGTCGACGATGCTTTAAAACATCTGGTTAACGATAATTTGCACCCTTCATTCGAGTTACTGTTCGTCCAGATATCGTTATACATTCAAATGGCTACATATATTGCATTAATTTATATCACTATCAGACGCAATAGGCTCACTCTCCTTAATAGTTATTCAGATGAATTGAAGCTCAATAAACAATGGCTGAGCCATTTTATGACTTTTTTCATGGTGAGCTTTGTGTTGGCCTTAATTCGGAACGTGGTGAAATTTACCGAGTTCCAGAGGGCACTTGATGTCATAACGCCCGCGATGATGTTGGCAGGGCTGGGGTTTTCCTGTTGGATATTGTGGCAAGCGCTAAATAAGCCGGAGTTGTTCAAGGGCATTAGCTCGCGGCTAGAAGCGGTTAGATTTCCGTCCGTTACTCAAAAAATATCAACTAATCAGGCCGTGGCAATACTGGCTAAGCTTGAGCTGCACATGCAATCACAGAAATCATTTTTAAATCCCACACTTAATATTGATACCTTGGCAGAGGAGGTAGGGATTGCTGCTCAGGACATCTCTTTGGCGCTCAACCATCATTTGGGCCGGCACTTCTTTGACTTTATAAATGGCTATCGAATCAAGGCCGCTTGTGAAATGCTGGTCTCGTCGGACTACAGTGAGAAAACCGTTTTGGACATATCGTTGGACTCAGGTTTCAATTCAAAATCATCATTTAATACTGCCTTCAAAAAGCAAATGCAGATAACGCCGTCTGAATATCGCCAACTACATAAAAAATTACCAAAAACTTTTCAATAAGCCCTAAGTTATTGATCTATAAGGCGACCGACTTTTTTACTCGGTCGAGTACACCCCAAAAACTCACTACTATCATCACCTTCAAAACAAACGTATGGCCTAAAGTGCCAACATAAAGGTGAATATATAATGAGTAAATTTTTCAGTATTACATGCATTTTAATTGGTTTGTCTTGCAAGGCCTATGCGGCAGGCACTCAAAAGGACATTGAATCTGCGATCAAAAAACAAGCTGAACAATTGTTGCAAGATAATCGATTTACTTCAGTTTCCATTGGTGTTGTCAGTGATGGGAAAAACTTCACAGCGCATTATGGAGAGCTAACAAAAAAACAAGGCAATAAACCGAACGATCACACCATTTATGAAATTGGCTCTGTCAGCAAAACCATGGTGGGGTTATTAACAGCCTATGCTATAGAGGAAGGTAAGTTATCGCTGAATGAAAACGTTAACCATTATATTGATAATCAGTTAGACAAAGTCAGCACCAATTCCCAACCCATTACCATCCAAGAGCTTTTAACTCACACTTCGGGGTTGCCAAAAGATATCGAGCAGTTAGGTTTTACAGAGAAGACCGTGAGCAAGCAGTTATTCATAAAAGCAATAAATAAGCTTGATACGTCTACCTTAAAGGGGCAGTTCCATTACTCAAGTATCGGTGCAGAGCTTTTAAGTTATATTTTAACGCAGGTCTATCGCAAGCCATTCGATGCGCTCCTGAAACAAACCTTGAAAGAAAAGGCGGGCATGTTTAATACACAGGTTAATTTATCAAAAACACAAATGCCTTTTTTGGCGTATGGATATGATGAAAAGAATGAAGTCGCAAAATCTCATGTGGCTCCTAACAAACTTTGGGGCGGTAGAGGCTTCGTAAAGTCAACTATGCCTGATTTGACTAATTATATGAAATTGCAATTGCAGGGAGGCTTGCCTGTAATTGCGTTGTCACACAAACGATTATTTGATGCGGCTGACGCTGAATATTTAGCGTTTTTCTGGATAGTTGCGAAGGATGAAAAACTCGGTACTTATATCATTCATCATGGCGGCGTTGAGAGCACACAAAATTGGATGATCATTTTTCCAATGCATGATTTAGCCATTTCTGTGGTTTCAAATAGTAGCTTTCCTCAGGCTACCCAGTTGCTACGTACTGTCGGAATGAACATTGCTTCTACTTTAATAAACTAATCTGTCGCTAGAAATCGAGTAGGGCTCTATTTTCCCATGCCACCGTACTTGCTTTGATAGCATGCGGTGGTTCGGGCTGAGTCAAAAACTAGCATTAATTGTTTACCGCTAATTTCTTTGGCCTCCATCCACTAGAAATTAAGACTCCACCAAGAACCAATACAAGCCCCATAATTTGCGCTGTGTTTGGAATTGAGCCAAACGCCAAGCTTACGAGTAGCGTAAATACCGGAACTAAATTAAAAGCGATGGCAGATTTTTCTGGCCCCAAAAAATACACGCCTTTTAACCAATAAATATAAGCTAAGACTGAACCGCAAATACCCATGTACATAAGAATTACATGAGTCGTCACTGATAAATGCGTTATGGTTGAAAGTGGTTGTTCAATTGTCAGCGCCGCAATAATCAAAGCGATTGAGCCTACACTCACAGTCCAGCGTGCAAATTGCAAAGACGGTATATTTGGCGCAAATTTCTTCGAGCCAACACTGTAAAGACTCCACACACCACAAGCGGCCAGCATCCACAAATCACCAATGGCGGCATGTAATACGCTAAAGTGCCCGCCAGTAATCACGAAGGTGACGCCGACAAACGCGATAAACATGCCTATATATTGATAAAGGCGAATTTTTACATTGAGTAAAATGATAGACAGCAGAGTCGATACCATTGGCGACAGTGCCATAATAAGCGCCGCATTCAGTGCTGATGTTGTATGCAGTGCGGTAAAAAAAGCGTAGTTAAATCCGAATACACCTATAAGGCCTAAGGGAATTAAAACGCCAAAATCGCGGACGGTGAGTTGTGATTCAGCTTTACCGAAGCAAAAACGTATCAACCAAAACAACACCAGTGCTATTGCGAAGCGTTCTGCCGCAGCCGATAAAGGCGTGACATCGCCTGCTACTGCGTGGCCTGCATTGAAATTACTGCCCCAAAAAAAAGTGCTGGCAATAACCATTAACCAAATACTGCTGACGTTTGACTTCATTGGCGAGCTCTGCTGGTGTAAATTCAAATTTGATATAAATACGAGTGGGCTGCCATTATAGGGTAAGCCCCGTAGCGAGATGTAGTGACGTTTGTAGACAATTCAACATCCATTTCAGGATCAAAACATGAAGGTCGAAAGCTTTAATTTTGCAGACTATTGTAAACGCGTTGGATTTACGGGTGATGCTAAGGCAAATGAACAAACCTTGTTCGCTTTAATGCGTGCCCAATTGTTTAGTGTGCCTTTTGAAAACGTAGATGTTCAGGCTGGCAAACTTGTTTCTATTGAGCCGCGGGATATCGTCAATAAAATTATTTATCATCCTCGCGGCGGATATTGTTACGAAGTGAATAGCTTGTTCGCTATGGCATTAACAGCATTGCATATCGAATACAAATTAATTGGCGCCCGCCCTATGTTTTATCCAACGCGTTGGCCAAAAACTCATATGGTAGTGCTTGCGAAATTAGGCGATGAACAATATTTGTGTGATGTTGGTTTCGGCAGTTTTGGCTTGCGTGCACCATTTCCACTAAGCAAGACTAATCAGATTATTCAGCAGGATGACGATTTCTTTCAGCTGTTATCGGAAGATGGGAAAAATTACATCTTGCAGGCATTAATCGACGGCAAATGGGTTAGCCAGTTTGAGTTTGATTTGTATCCGCACGATTTACTGGATTTTATTCCCGCTAATTTTTTCAATTCAAAAAATCCAGAGACAGTATTTGTGCAAAAGTTGTTGGTTGTTAAGCACAATCCCCGTGGCCGTAAAATACTGTTGGGTAATAGCTTAAAGACAATCGAAAAGGGGCTTACAACCGTTAAAGAGTATCCTCCTGAGGACATTCCTAATTTATTAAAAGAAGAGTTTGGTCTAATTCAATAAGGTCTAGCTCACAGCAGGTTAGTCTATGAAACAATTCACTGAAGTAAATCCTTTCGATCCTGAGCTGGTTGCCGCACGAAAGCGCGCCAAACTCTTATGTCAGCAGTTGAATGCGCTGCGTGCGGATCAGCACAAAGCACGAAAGCCAATCTACAAAGCGTTATTTGGCAAGGTCTCTACGGCTTACATTGAGCCCAATTTCTTTTGTGACTACGGCACTAATATTTTTCTCGGTGAAAGTTTTTACGCTAATCACAATTGCGTCATTCTGGATGTTGGCGAAGTCCACATTGGCGACAGGGTACTTTTTGGCCCCAATGTACAAATTTACGGCACTACACATCCGCTCGATCCAATTGAGCGTGCGAGCGGCAAGGAGTTTCATGCACCGGTTGTCATTGGCGATGATTGCTGGATTGGTGGGGGAGCAATCATCCTTGCGGGTGTAACCATAGGGGCCGGCACGGTAATTGGAGCGGGTAGTGTGGTGACGAGGGATATACCCGCGGGTATGGTTGCCGTGGGGAACCCTTGTCGGGTGGTAAAGCCTGCAAAGTAAGCGCTGTGTTAAAAAACATTTCTTAATAACGACAACTTGTATGCAAGTGCTATAGTTAGTGTCTGACGTAAAAAGATCAGTAATAAAATCAACTAACCATGGCGAGCCATAGCGCTAGCCGTTGAATAATGCAGTGAGATTCAATATGCGCAAATTCAGTCTGCTCATCCTTTTGGGTTGCTTTCTAACGTCCTTGTCTTATGCCGAAGACGGTTACGACATGTGGCTACGCTACCAGCCAGTCGCTAACGAGAACGTGCGACAAGAATATCAATCGCAGCTCCACCAAGTTATTGCAGAAGGGGGTTCCCAAACCATCAAGATTGCTGCAAGTGAATTGCAGCGTGGTTTATCGGGGTTGCTATCAAGCCCTATTACACAGGCTTCTGCGTCAGCATCTAACTCTGCGGGAGTGGTTATAGGCACTCCTGCAAATTCAAAGCTGATAGCATCTCTGAATCTTAAAATACGCTTGGCGTCTGTCGGTGATGAAGGTTACTTGATTGAAAAAGCTCGCATTGGAAATACCGATCAAATCGTGATTGCGGCCAATACAGATGTAGGTGTGCTTTACGGTAGTTTTCATTTGCTGCGTTTGCTGCAAACAGAGCAATCCTTAAGCAACATCTCAATTACTAGTTCACCAAAGCTTCAATACAGAGTGGTTAATCATTGGGACAACGTAAACCGTTTGGTTGAGCGTGGGTACGCAGGCTTGTCGCTGTGGGATTGGGGTACTTTGCCAGAGTTGAAAAGTACGCGTTATACCGACTATGCACGTATCAATGCATCCTTGGGAATTAACGGTACCGTAATCAATAACGTGAACGCCGATCCTCGCATGATGAGTGATCAGTTTTTGAAAAAAATTGCGGCGCTCGCAGAGGTTTTCCGCCCTTATGGCATCAAATTATATTTGTCGATCAATTACAACGCTCCTCGTGCTTACGGGGATTTAGATACTGCAGATCCACTTGATCCGCGTGTGCAAGCTTGGTGGAAGGCGCGTGCAGAAAAAATCTATTCGTACATCCCTGATTTTGGTGGCTATTTAGTTAAAGCAGATTCCGAAGGCCAACCAGGCCCGCAAGGTTACGGCCGCAATCACGCCGATGGCGCTAACATGCTCGCTGATACTCTGAAGCCGTATAAGGGGATGGTGTTTTGGCGTGCGTTTGTTTACCACCCAGATATAGGCGATCGCTTTCGCGGAGCTTACGATGAATTTACCCCGCTCGATGGAAAATTCAGAGACAACGTTATTCTGCAAATTAAAAATGGGCCTATAGATTTCCAACCGCGTGAGCCAATATCGCCGTTGTTCACTTCATTGAAAAAAACCAACATGATGATGGAGGTTCAGGTAACGCAAGAATATTTTGGATTTGCGACGCATCTTGCTTACCAAGGCCCTTTGTTTGAAGAGGCGTTAAAAACAGATTTGCTTGTAAAAGGTAAAGGTTCAACGCTAGCCAATATTTTGAGCGGCGAATTGAATAAGACGACGCATAAAAACCCACGTACCGGTATGGCAGCCGTAATTAACCCCGGCACAGATCGCAACTGGACGGGCCATCCGTTTGTACAATCTAGCTGGTATGCATTTGGTCGTATGGCGTGGGATTATTCTTTGACATCAGAAGCGGTTGCCGATGAATGGTTGCGTATGACTTTTTCTAATCAAGAAAAATTTATTGCGCCTATTAAAAAAATCATGATGGCTTCGCGCGAAGCGGGTGTTAATTATCGTTCGCCATTGGGTTTAACACATTTGTATTCACAGGGTGATCATTATGGCCCAGCACCATGGACTGCTGATATGGGGCGTGCTGATTGGAATGCGGTTTATTATCATCGCGCCGCACAAGATGGCATTGGCTTTAACCGAACTGCTACTGGGTCAAATGCTGTTGCGCAATATCCGGCTGAACTTGCCAAACAATATGCGGATATAAATACAGTGCCAGAAGATTTGATGTTGTGGTTCCATCACGTTGGATGGGATTACAAAATGAAATCGGGCAAAACGCTTTGGGAGGAGCTGGTCGATAAATATTATTCCGGTGTTACCCAGGTGCGTACTATGCAATCCGAATGGAATAAAATGGAGGGTCAAATTGATACAGAGCGTTTTGAACATGTCAAAGCCTTGTTAGCTGTTCAAGAGCGCGATGCTGTGCGTTGGAGAGATTCCTGTGTGGTCTATTTCCAAAGTATTTCCAAGTTGCCCATTCCAGATGCTTACGAAAAACCAGCGCATGATTTGGAGTACTACAAAATGTTGGCGCGCACGACTTACGTTCCAGATCCATGGCACCCTGCTGGTGCGAGCCGCGTACTAAAATAAGTTGCTGTAAAAAATTAATGAAGTTAGCTAAAAAATTAGCAATCAATAAATGGCCAAACACAAACGATAGGTAAATATGATGAATAAAAATAAAATCGTGTTAAGTGTTTTATTGGGTGGTGCGATCATGTCGTCCATGACATACGCAGCGGATGCAGGCTCAGAGTTCAAATGGCCAAAAGGCCAGAAAGCAGCCGTTAGCTTGTCTTATGATGATGCGCTTGATTCACAATTGGATCACGCCATTCCAACGCTTAATAAATATGGTTTGAAAGGGACTTTTTATTTGCAATTAAATAGCCCTGCTATTGATAAGCGTTTGCCGGAGTGGCGAGCCGCTGCCAAAAAAGGCCATGAGTTGGGTAATCACAGTTTGTTTCACCAGTGCTCAAAATCAAAAGCCGGCCGCGATTGGGTAGAGTCAGGGCACGATCTTGATAAATTGACAGTTGCACAAATGAAAGAGCAGGTTGTGTTGGCAAATACAGTACTTCACGCAATAGATGGTAAACGTGAGCGAACCTTCACTGCGCCATGTGTTGACAAAGAGGCCGGCGGTCAAAATTATATTGATGCCGTTAAATCTGAATTTGTTGCAATCAAGTTGGAAAGTGGTGGCGTCACACCAGATATGAATAAACTTGATCCTTATGCGGTAGGCGTTGCGTTTCCGAGCAATGTTACCGGCCAACAGCTAATCGATATTGTTAAAGAGGCTGCAGCAAAAGGTACTATGGCTAATTTCACATTTCACGGCGTGGGTGGTGATCACCTAAGTGTCTCAACGGAAGCGCACGAGGAGCTCATCAAATATCTTGCACAAAACAAAAATATTTATTGGGTAGATACCTTCCTCAATGAAATGAAATACGTGAAAGCGCATCAGAAGAAATAGGGTGTGAGTGTTAAGCAAAAAGAGCAGCCTAGGCTGCTCTTTTTTTATCTAATTTTTGGCCAAGCATTTAATGGCAATTGCTGCCGCTGAGGTTCTATTTTCAACACCTAATTTCCTGAAAACCTGTTCCAAGTGCTTATTAACTGTTCGTGGGCTCATATCCAGAATCTGACCGATTTCACGATTCGTTTTCCCGTTGGCAATCCACAAAAGCACGTCTGCTTCGCGGCTTGTTACACCAAACTGATCCCTAAATGCGGTAGTGTCGTCTGCCGGCTTATGCGGATTTGAAAGGCGTAAAAGATATTCGCGATTGTCTATAAAGTTGAGCATTTCAATCGTGAGTGGTTGTGTGAGTTTTGGAAGTTTTAGTTGGTGACCTGTTTCGGGCTTGTGCTTTAGCCATTCTGCCAACATGTCGGGAAGCCTTAAATTTAAAGGTTCGGCTTCTGGCTCACTGTGCGCAGAACCGAGTAATTGATTGACCTGCGGGGTAGCCCACAGCAACTGCCCACTTAAATCAACCGTAAATAAATATTGCCCGGCAGTATCTAACGCCATGCGAGCGCTTTGGGTCATGCGTGCGTTGGTAAGGTGAACACGCATACGAGCAATAAGCTCGTCGGCATTAATTGGTTTAGTTACATAATCTACGCCGCCCGCCGTTAAGCCCATCACTACGTGTTCGGTATCGCTTAAACCCGTCATAAAAATAATGGGCACATCAATAAGTTGCGGGTTTTGCTTTAATTGTTTGCAGGTTTCAAAGCCGTCCATATTCGGCATTATGGCGTCTAGCAAAATAATATCGGGCGTAATATTTTTGGTGATTGTGAGTGCTTGCGATCCCTCAAGCGCTACCAACACCGTGAACCCCGCTTCCTCAAGCACATCATTCAGCATATGGATGCTGGCAATACTGTCGTCTACAACAAGTACAACGTTACGCTGTGCTTTAGTGTTCATCTTAATGTGCTCTAGTCATTTGATTTATGGGTTGAAACAAGGTTCTTAACCTGTAGGTAGTAATTCACCGCTTTCTTCAACGAAGTCTCCATCAATCCATTGAATGATTTTGTCGAATTGGAAGTTATTGGTGAGCTTGTTAAGTTTCGCCAAAAATTCTGCCGACGCAACGCCAGCAGTTTGCATAGCAATGATTTTTTCCTGTAACCCTTTTTTGTGGCCTATGCGCGCAAGCTCAACTATTTCATCCAAGTAATCGTCGGTCGGGAATTCAATGACGTTTACTTCGTCGGTTATGGGGGTAGGTGATTGTTGGTAACGCCACTGCAAATTTAGTAGCTCTTGAACCTTATCTAATACGGCTTGGAGCTGAATCGGTTTTGTAATGTAGGCATCATGAACTTTTGGTGCCTCTTGTGATTGTGGCTCATTGCGGCCTTCGCTTGCGTCGGCAGAAATCATCACAATGGGAGAATTAAAACCAATATCACGCAATTGCTTAGCGAGCTCCCAACCATTTAATGCGGGCATGGAAACATCCAACATAACCAAATGTGGGCGATTGTTATGGCTCGTTTGAACTCGAAGTGTTTCTAAAGCCAACAACGGATTACTTACTTCAATGATCTTGAATCCAAGTGGGGTTAAGAGTGTGCTCATAAGTTGGCGATGGGTTTGTTCATCATCTACCAACATTACCGTTTTACTTTCACCTTCATAACCGTAAATTGTCTGGGCTGGTTGATGCACTGGTTCAACTAAAGCGCTGGTGAGGCTTGGCAACATTAAACTCACTTTAAATGTACTGCCTTCACCGGGTGAGCTTGTTACGGCTATATCGCCACCCATAATTTCGGTCAGTAATCGCGTGATGGTGAGACCGAGTCCCGTACCGGTTGCTGTAGAGCCCGGGCGACGAACGCGTTCAAAAGGGCGAAATATTTTTTCAAAATTCTCCGGCGCTATGCCTTCACCGGTATCTTTAACAATAAATTCTGCGACTTGGCTGCGATACCTGAGTTTAAATACAACACTCCCTTTATCCGTGTATTTAATAGCGTTTGATAGCACATTAATTAAAATTTGGCGCAAGCGTTTTTCATCGGTTCGAATAAATTCTGGTAAGCGATCTTTGCATTCATACACAAAATTCAAACCTTTGGCTTCTGCTTGTAAGCGAAACATATTAACCAATTGGTCCATGAGCGCCGGTAGCCGAACTTGATCTTTGTGTAAATCAAATTTACCGGCTTCAATTTTGGAAATATCGAGCAGCCCCTCTATTAAATCAGCGAGATGTTCACTGCTACGGCGAATTACGCCCAAGGCATCTCTGCGGTGTGCGGGCATATCGGGGTCTTTTTCAAGTAATTGTGCGTAACCTAAAACAGCATTGAGCGGTGAACGCAGCTCGTGGCTAATACCTGTTAGATAACGGCTCTTGGCTTGGTTAGCGGCTTCTGCTTGTTCTTTAGCGAGTTGCAAGGCTTTATCGGTGCGCTCGTGCGCTTCAATCTCTTCCATTAGCAAGCGTGTTTGACGTTGTGATTCCTCTTGCGCGACATGCCTGCTTTCATGGGCAAGAACAAATAGCCAGCTCACCACTCCGGTAATAATCACAAGCAAGAAAAATACTTTCCACAATGTATTTTCCAGTAGCAAAGCGGTCTCGCTATCCTTGATAGGTGTTTGAAAATAAATTAGAGATAACAATAATGCGGATAATCCGTTAATAACAACAACTAAACCAATAAATTGCCCAACTTGAGAACTGATTTTTGAGGTTACAAAATCCGGCAATATGCGAATAAAAACTTTTTGTAATTGTTCGCGGTAATTTGCGCCGGGCTTGCAATAGTCATGGCAGCGGGCATCGAGCGAGCAGCATAGCGAGCAAATATCTCCCGCATAAGCGGGGCAATAAGTAATATCTTCATGCTCAAATTTATGTTCGCAAATGCAGCATGTTAATGTGCTATTTGAATGGTCATGCACGGGGTGCTCGAAGCGTAAAACCTGCGCATCCAAACTGGGCCGAGCAATATAAAATCGCCCGCGAGTGATGAAAGCAATGAGTGGCGCAATGATAAGTGCACAAGCCAATGCAATAAAATGTGATAGCGCTTGGGCTACATTACCCAATACGCCAGAGTGACACAGAATTCCAACGAGTGAGGCGATGAGCATTGCGCCGAAGCCGACGGGGTTTATATCGTAAAGATGCGCGCGTTTAAATTCTATGTGCCTTGGGCTTAATCCAAGCGGTTTGTTAATCACTAGATCAGCAACCAAAGCCCCCAACCATGCAACGGCTACAATTCCATAAAATCCCAGTGTTTGTTCCAGCGCATGATAAACACCTAATTCCATAAGCAATAAGGCGATAGCAACATTGAAAACCAACCATACCACGCGGCCTGGGTGGCTATGGGTTAAGCGTGAAAAGAAATTTGACCAAGCAATTGAGCCTGCATAAGCGTTGGTCACATTAATTTTTAATTGACTCAATATGACAAAAATACCGGCGAAGGCTAATGCAATTTCGGGCGAATGAGTTAAGTAGCCGAAGGCAACCATATACATGCGTGTTGGATCTGCAGCTTCGCTTGCCGGAACGTTATGATTTAATGCTAGTACGGCTAAAAAAGAACCCGCCATAATTTTAATGGAGCCTATTACGATCCAGCCGGGCCCACCCGCAATAAGTGCAGCCCACCATCGCCATTCTTTTCCTTTTTTAGCCGGCGGTAAAAAGCGCAAAAAATCCACTTGTTCACCAATTTGTGCAATTAGCGAGAAAACAACTGCGGATGCCGCCCCAAAAAATAAAATATTGGTTGCTTGCTGAGTGCCTGTTGCAATTGAATGACCTGCAAAGCTCGTCCAATTTTCTACCGCACTGGCATCGGTGTAGATAATAAAAATAAATGGGATGAGTTGTAATATAACCCACAGTGGTTGGCTCCATAATTGGAAACGGCTGATAACCGTAATACCGTGTGTTACCAGCGGAATAATCGCTACGGAACTCAATAGATAACCTAGCGCTAACGGAATATGAAAAAGTAATTCCAAGGCCATGGCCATAATGGCTGCTTCAAGCGCAAAGAAAATAAAGGTGAAGGAAGCATAAATAAGCGATGTAATTGTGGAGCCGATGTAACCGAAGCCTGCTCCGCGTGTTAGCAAATCAATGTCTACGCCGTATTTTGCAGCGTAGTAACTGATGGGAATGGCGCTCAAAAAAATAATTAGGCTTACTACACAAATTGCCGCAATAGCGTTGTTAAAACCGTAATGCAGCGTAATGGCGCCGCCAATGGCTTCTAATGCAAGAAATGAAATCGCACCTAAAGCTGTTGTAGCAACGCGCGCATAGCTCCAGCGGCGCGCGCTCTTCGCAGTAAAGCGTAAGGCGTAATCCTCCAATGTTTGGTTTGCAACCCATTGGTTGTAATTACGCCTAACTCTGAATATGTGCTGTTTCGCGGTCATGCTGGTTTCGTGCTAAAAAATATCAAGGTCTGTTTATGGTGCTTCACGGAAAACGCCTGTTGTTATTTGGTGCGCTGCTACTTTTTAAAACGTTGATTCTCTGATTTTTGCTCTTGAGAGCCGTGTATTTGTCAGAGAATTTAGCGTCTTGTTTAGCAGCGGTTACTCATTACTAATCCCTTCAACTCTTGTGCCAGTTAATTGGGCACTCCTGCTTTTTTACATTCGCGGCTCTTCTTTCTCTATTCAAGATTGAAAATACGGTGGGTATGGTGCGGATGCTATGCGTTAAATGACGTATTGGTCTGCGCCATTTATCGAATGGGTTAAGAGGGGCGATGTGCGTAGATTGCAAGCTGTGGGCAAAACCTATTTTCGTGAATTTTTTGCCCAGTGGTAATTCGAGCACTTCAACAAGCCTGAAAAATTAATTTGAGGATAGACCATGAAGACATTATTTTTTAAGGGCGAGCAATCGCACGCGACAAAAGCCGGTGCATCTGGCTGGAAAGCTTGTTTATTCACCTTGGCTGCCTCATTTGCGTTCAGCAGTGTACACGCCGCTGATGCAGTGAACACCACTGGCCTTGCAGTCACGGATAAAACCGTGAAGGTGGGGATTCTGCACTCGGTGACAGGCACCATGGCAATCAGTGAAACAGGCTCGGTTCAAGCTGAGAAACTTGCGATTGAGCAAATTAACGCAATGGGTGGCGTGCTTGGACGCAAAATAGAATTTATTCAAGAAGATGGTGCCAGTGATTGGCCAACCTTTGCTGAAAAATCCAAAAAATTATTAGTAAACGATAAAACGGCGGCCGTGTTTGGTTGCTGGACATCGGCATCGCGTAAAGCCGTATTGCCCATTTTTGAACAATACAACGGTATGTTGTACTACCCAACGTTCTACGAAGGTTTGGAACAATCGCCCAACGTTATTTATACCGGTCAGGAAGCGACCCAACAAATCATTGCGGGTATTGATTGGGTAACAAAAGCTAAGGGAGCCAAATCATTTTACTTGCTGGGCTCAGATTATATTTGGCCACGTACCTCCAACAAAATTGCACGTAAGCACATTGAAAAATTGGGCTTAAAAGTAGTGGGTGAAGAATATTATCCACTTGGTCACACGCAATTTAACTCTGTGATTAACAAAATCAAATTAACCAAGCCCGATGTAATTTACGCAATTGTAGTAGGTGGTTCAAACGTTGCCTTCTACAAACAATTAAAAGCGGCTGGTATTGATATGACCAAAGAGAAACCCTTGGTATTAACCATCTCTGTAACTGAAGACGAAATCCTCGGTATTGGCGGTGAGAACATGCAAGGTGCTTATGCGTCAATGAAATACTTCCAAAGTTTAACCAACGACAACAACAAGAAATTTGTTGAAGCATTTAAAGCGCGTTGGGGCAAAGACGTGGTGATCGGCGACGTAACTCAAGCAGCTTATCTCGGTCCATGGTTGTGGAAAGCAGCGGTAGAAAAAGCAGGTTCATTTGATATCGACAAAGTGAAAGCAGCTTCGCCTGGTATTGAATTGAAAACTGCACCAGAAGGTTATGTGAAAGTTCACCCCAACCATCACCTCTGGTCAAAAACTCGCATAGGTCATGCACGTCCTGATGGTCAATACGATGTGATCTACGAAACCAAAGACTTGATTGAGCCTAATCCGTTCCCTGCGGGTTATCAATAAAGTGAGCGAGAAGGGCCGCTGCGCGGCTCTTCTCTTCTTCACCAACGACAGTTGTCTCGTAAAAACGTTTGTCACCTAAGAGGATTACGCAATGTTCGCAGAATATAGCACCTCAGATTTACTCTCCATCTTCGCCATGCAAGGCGTTGCCGGTTTAATTCTGTTTTCCGTATTTGTGTTAATGGCGCTTGGCCTTGCAATTATTTTCGGTCAAATGGGCGTGATTAATATGGCGCACGGTGAGTTTATGATTCTCGGTGCCTACGTTACTTATTTAACATCTCACGTGTTTGAAACTTACCTACCGAGTCTGTTCAGTATTTATTTTATTCTCGCGATGATTCTCGCCTTTATTGCTGCGGGCGCACTAGGGGCGCTGGTGGAATGGGCAATGATACGACATCTCTACAACCGCCCCTTGGATACCTTGTTAGCAACTTGGGGTTTAAGTTTAATTTTGCAACAAACTTATCGAAGCGTGTTTGGTGCGCGAGAAGTGGGTGTGACTTTGCCGGATTGGCTAATGGGTTCAGTAAAAGTTAGCGAAACTATTGAGCTGCCAATTAACGGATTGTTTGTTATGTGTCTCGCGCTAGGTATTTCCACTGCAGTGGGAATTTTAATGTATCGCTCGCGCTGGGGTACTCGTGTTCGCGCTGTTGTGCAAAATCGCCCAATGGCAGGTGCTGTAGGGATTAACACGGCGAAAGTAGATCGCGTCACCTTTGCTTTAGGTTGCGGTATTGCGGGTGTTGCAGGTAGCGCGTTCACCATGATCGGTTCTACTGGCCCAACATCCGGCCAACTTTATATTGTGGATACTTTTCTTGTAGTGGTATTCGGTGGAGCAACGAGCTTGCTTGGCACCATTGCATCTGCATTCAGTATTTCGCAAGCGCAATCGACCATGGAATTTTTTATGAGTGGTTCCATGGCCAAGGTTTTAACGCTCTTGTTTGTGGTGTTCATCTTAATGTTGCGCCCACAAGGTTTGTTCACGCTGAAAGTTCGCCGTTGAGGAGTTCATCATGTCTTATCAAGGCTTGGCATCACTGTTTCCCAAAAAAGAAATTTCCGGTTATGTGGTACTGGCAGTTTTATTAATCCTGGTGCTGCCTTTATCGCTGGATATTTTTCGTTTGAATCTCATGGGTAAGTATTTAACTTACGCATTTGTCGCCATAGGGTTGGTTTTGTGTTGGGGCTATGGGGGTATTTTAAGTTTGGGGCAAGGCGTTTTTTTTGGGTTGGGCGGTTATGTGATGGCGATGTTTTTAAAACTCGAAGCATCTGATCCCATTACCACAAAAATTCAATCGACACCTGGTATTCCCGATTTTATGGATTGGAACCAAATTACGGCACTGCCATTTTTTTGGAAACCTTTCTATAGCCTTCCATTCACTATTGCTGCAATTCTTATTTTGCCCGCATTGCTTGCCTACATTATTGGTGCGGCAATGTTCAAGCGTCGTGTTGGTGGTGTGTACTTCGCCATTATCACGCAAGCCATTGCAGCGATTCTCACTATTCTCATTATTGGTCAACAAGGCTATACCGGTGGTGTTAATGGTATGACGGATCTACGCACTTTGTTGGGTTGGGATATTCGTACTGACCAAGCGAAATATATTCTTTATTTCGTGTGTGTAGGCGTATTGTTTCTGTGTTTATTTGCAGCGCAGTTTGTTCGCAAAAGTAAATTTGGACGCTTACTGGTGGCAATGCGTGACAAAGAAGACCGCGTGCGTTTTTCAGGTTACGACGTTTCTAACTTCAAAATTTTTGTGTTCTGTTTGGGTGCTGTATTTTCATCAATTGGCGGGGCGCTATTTACGTTGCAAGTGGGTTTTATGTCACCAACGTTGGTGGGCATTGTGCCCTCAATTGAGATGGTAATTTTCTGTGCTGTAGGCGGGCGCATGTCAATTATCGGTGCAGTATACGGTGCCGTCTTGGTTAACTGGGCGAAATCAAGCTTGTCAGAAAGTTTCCCTGAGCTTTGGTTGTTTGCATTGGGTGGATTATTTATCGCGGTGGTTATGGCGTTCCCAAATGGTTTGGCAGGGCTTTACGCAACCTATATTGCGCCCAAAATTTCAAAATGGATTGCCGATATAAAAGCGCCTAAAAAATCTGAGGCTGTTGTAACTGAGCCGCAAAAGAAAACGGAGGCTAAACCGGTAAGCAAATCCGAAAATGCTAGCAATGTTGGCGTCTCACCTTTGACCCAAGGAGTTATCCATGAGTAACAACACAGATTTTTTGTTAGCGGTGGAAGGCCTTACTGTTTCCTTCGACGGTTTTAAAGCGGTCAATGACTTAACATTTTACGTGGATGAAAATGAAATTCGCGTAATCATAGGCCCTAACGGTGCGGGAAAAACCACGGTATTGGATTTGATATGCGGAAGAACAAAAGCCACTCAAGGCTCGATTAAATTTCGCAATCAGGAACTCACCAAAAAGAAAGAGCATGACATTGTAAAAGCGGGCGTTGGCCGTAAGTTTCAAACACCGTCTATTTATGGTGATCTTACCGTGTTTGAAAACCTCGAAATTTCATTTCCACGTGGGCGATCTGTGTTTGGTGCTCTTGCGTTCAAGCGCGATGCTGAAGTTATCGGTAAGGTGCATGAAATTGCGGATATGATTTTTCTCACAGAATTTTTGGATAAGCAAGCGGAGTTGTTAAGTCATGGGCAAAAGCAGTGGTTAGAAATCGGTATGTTACTTATTCAAGACCCTGAGCTATTAATGTTGGATGAACCCGTGGCAGGTATGTCCGTAGCGGAGCGGCAACAAACCGCTGAACTTTTGCGGCGTATCACTAAGGATAGATCGGTAATTGTCATCGAACACGATATGCAGTTTGTTGCGCAAATTGCTGACCGTGTAACGGTACTTCACCAAGGGAAAATTTTAGCTGAAGGCTCCATTGACAAGGTGAAAGCTGATCCCCACGTGATAGAAGTTTACCTGGGCCATTAAGCAATTATACAGAGGGTATTATCATGCTAGCAGTTTCCGATTACCGCGTTTGCTACGGGCAAAGTGAAGTCTTACACAGCTTAAATTTTAAAATACAACCCAATGAAATTGTCGCCATTATGGGCCGCAACGGTATGGGTAAAACCACGCTTATGAAATCCTTAATGGGCGTGATACCCAGTGCGTCTGGCAGCGTTAAAATTAATGAGAAAGAAGTCAGTAACTTAAAGAGTTATCAGCGTGTGGCTAATGGTTTTGGATTTGTGCCTCAAGGCAGAATGATTTTTTCGAGTATGACGGTTAAAGAAAATATAGAGACGGGTTTAACCTCAACTAACAAAAAATCTGTTCCGCAAGAACTCTACGATATGTTCCCAGTATTGCACGAAATGCGCAGTAGACGAGGAGGTAATTTATCGGGCGGCCAGCAACAACAATTGGCTATTGCCCGCGCATTGGCGAGTGATCCAAAATTATTGTTACTTGATGAGCCTACTGAGGGTATACAACCGTCTATCATTCGCGAAATGGGTCGCACTTTAAAAGCTATTCGCGACAAGCGCGGTCTATCCATTATTGTTTCCGAAAAAGTGCTGAGTTTTGCGTTAGATATTGCGGATAGAATTTTGGTGATCGAAAAAGGAGAAATAGTGCACGAGGAGTTGCGCTCTTCGGTGGATGAAGCCAAGGTTGCCTCATATCTTTCTGTTTAGTGCTGTTGTGTAAACATAGGTATTGCTCTTCCAACCTTTAACACTCCGGTTAATGGTTGGTTTTTTATCCCCAAAAAAAGCCCTCATTATTGAGGGCTAATTAAACTGTTATTGCATATCTGCTTGGCTTAAAACCAATTGACCATTCTTTACAGGAATTTTTTCACCTGGGTCATAAGACATTCGGGTGACAGATTCTTTTCCTTTCAAACGATAGGTAACATTGTAGCCTTCTATATCTTCACGTGTTGTGTATCTGGTCGTGCATACATTTTCCACGGTGGTGTAAGTATCTTTCTTTTGCATATCATTTTGTACTCGGTCGCCCGCATAACCACCCGCAACGGCCCCCGCTACAGTCGCAACTTTTTTACCGTTGCCTCCGCCCACTTGGTTACCTAACACACCGCCCAGCACAGCGCCTATTGCTTTACCTGCAACGCGGTTATCGTCTTTAACGGGACGTTGATGCACAACAGTTTTATCTTCGCACTCTTTGTGGGGAACCTTAACTTGTTTAGTAATGGGTTGGACTTTGATTACATCCGCAGAATCTGGCTCCTTAAAAATTTTATATCCAGCAATAGCGCCACCCGCGGTAGCAACTCCTACCCCCAACACCATGCCAATAACTATTAATTTGTTCATACGTTTTTCCTCTTACGTGTTTTCGCAAGTTAGTGTAAACAATTTCCGTATTAACAAAACCTTAACAAAATAGGTTGATGTAACTATTTGAGAACTGGGTTTTGAAATGAATTTTTTACGAAAAGTTTGTCGACTAGGCAGCATAAATTGCCATGTCCGTCTTGTCAGTGCGCTTGCGCACCTTTGAGCTTGGGTTCGTCTATACGTCAAATAACGCAGTTGTCTTGGCTATTTATCGTATGGTTTGACGTGGGTGCTAAATAGATACTGATCCTGACCGCTAGCTTAGGTTTTTTTAGAAAAAGCTTAAGCGTTTGTTAGCACTTAGCCACTAATAGCAGGAGTCAGTTATGACAGAAACGATTATTAAAGTAGATTTAAAAAAATCGCCTTACGAAAACGACATGATCCATAACCGCTGGCATCCCGATATACCAATGGTTAAGACAGTAAAGCCGGGCGATGATTTTATTATTGAATGTTACGACTGGACAGGCGGGCAAATTGCTAACAATGACAGCGCAGATGACGTACGCGATGTAGATTTATCTCAAGTGCATTTTCTCTCCGGGCCTGTAGGTGTTGAAGGTGCTGAGCCGGGTGATTTGCTGGTTGTTGATATTCTAGACATAGGCGCTTTTCAAGAAAGCTTATGGGGCTTTAATGGATTTTTCTCCAAACAAAATGGTGGTGGCTTTCTAACAGAGCACTTTCCGGAAGCGCAAAAATCCATTTGGGATATTAACGGCATGTTCACCAAATCCCGTCACGTGCCTAATGTGGAATTCGCAGGCTTGGTACACCCCGGATTGATTGGTTGCTTGCCATCCAAAGAAATGTTACTGGAGTGGAACAAACGCGAAAAAGAATTGTACGAAACAGAACCAGACCGCGTTCCTGCACTTGCAACACTTCCCTATGCGGATACCGCACATATGGGTCGCATGAAGCCTGATGAGGCGAAAGTAGCAGCCGCTGAAGGTGCGCGCACTGTACCACCGCGTGAGCACGGCGGTAACTGCGATATTAAAGATCTGTCGCGCGGTTCCAAAATTTATTTCCCTGTCTATGTAAAGGGCGGCGGTTTATCCGTAGGTGATTTGCACTTTAGCCAAGGTGACGGTGAGATTACATTTTGCGGCGCGATTGAAATGGCTGGCTGGATTCATCTGCGTGTGAATTTAATCAAAGACGGTATGGCGAAATACGCCATCAAAAACCCCATTTTCAAACCAAGCCCAATTGCCCCAAAATACGACGATTATTTAATCTTTGAAGGTATATCGGTAGATGAATATGGCGAGCAACATTACCTCGATGTTCACGTTGCTTATCGTCAGGCTTGTTTGAATGCGATTAATTATCTAACCAAGTTTGGTTACAGCAAAGCGCAAGCTTACGCCATTTTGGGTTGTGCTCCGGTGCAAGGTCATATCAGTGGTGTTGTTGATATTCCCAATGCCTGCGCAACCTTATGGCTGCCAACGGATATTTTCGATTTCGATGTGAACCCAAGTGCGGAAGGGCCAACGAAGAAGGTAACACCAGGAATGGATATACCTTTATCGAAAGATAAATAGTTCATGCGCTCAAAAAGCTAACTATTGTCGCCACGGGCCCCTGCGAGTTCCCTGAGCATTGGAAGAAAATAGTCGTAAAACAAACAGGAAGTTTGTTTTAGTGACGATGCGACAGGGATGTCGCACCGGAACGACGGCTATTTTCTGAAACGCGGAGGAGATGGAACGAGAGGGGTGTCTTTTCTTTTGGTTACTTTTCGTTGGACAAGCAACGAAAAGTGACTCGCCAACAGGCGAAAAAGATATGAAATTATACTTAACTGCATTAGGAGAATAATCATGCCCGTCTACGATTACAAATGCACAGAACATGGCTTATTTCACGAGTTAAACACCATGGAAAACTCGAGCCAGCCCTGCGCTTGCCCAACCTGCGGAAATTTATCTGCGCGTGTCATTATGGTTGCGCCAGAATTTCTGGATATGAAAAAAGAAAACCGTGCCGCACATTCGCGCAATGAAAAAGCAATGAACGAACCTGTTTTTTCCACACCCGATTATCGTGCGGAGCAAAAAGCCCGGCATCAACATAAGCATGGAAAGGGCTGTGGTTGTGGCGATAAGCCAATTCGCAAATCGGCGCTAATGTTTACAGCTGAGGGCAACAAAATGTTTCCCTCAATGCGCCCATGGATGATAAGCCACTGATTAGCGTTTATTGTGGAGGCTTTTCCGATTGCTCTACATAAACCAGCTTGTTGGTATCAAAGCCTAGCGCAGCCGCTTTCGCGAGCATACTGGCTTTAACCTCACCAGAAATGGTAGGCGTTCTAGCCAGTAACCACAAATTGGATTTGCTGGAGCTCGTCACCAAGGCGTATTGATAATTTTCATCGAGATCAAAAACGATGTAGGAACTATAAAAAGGGCCCCAGAAGGACACTTTTAAATACGCTGTATTTTTATCTTCTACAAAATAGGCTTTTCCTTCAGCTTCACGCCAGCGTCCTTTCTCTGCAAGATAACCTCGATTTAGCACTTTAATTCCACCGTCTTCACGCAAACTGTAATGGGCAGTAACGTGGGTCATTCCTTTTTCGTGGTAAAAATCCAGACGCGCAATTTCGTACCAAGTACCTAAGTAATGGTCAGATTGAAAATGAGTAACAGGTACAATTTTCTCGGGCTTTCCTAAGCAACTGGTCAGAGATAGAGTGATTAAAGCCAAAATAAATAGGCCGATGCGTTTCATGGGGTTCTCCCTTTGCGCCGTTTAAAAATTATCATGCGCTCACACTAGGTGTAATTCTGTGGGTTGCCGAACTTATTCCGGGAAACCAATTAGCCTCGTTCAACTTCTTAAAGCAGCCCACGAACTAAATAAATGGGTGACTCGGATATAACTGCTTTTTTCAGCGAGTTTCCGTCCCGGTCATAGGTTTTCTGCGCATCAAACTTGGGCAAATCCGTAGACTCACCATTGATACACCACAACATAAGTATTTGCTGGGTATCATTCTGAAACTCCATCACATAAATATTTTTTACGGATGGCCAGCGTTTGATAAAAGTTGAATCGCCTAAGCGCACAAAAAAGTATTGCAGTGCTGAATAAGCAAGGCGTGGTTTAAATTGATTTTGATCATCAATTAATCCGTAACCTTTTGCGGATAAGCGCCACCAAAACAATTGGTCGACATGCCCGGAGCAAATTGCAATAACAATGTAACGCAACATGTAATTGGCATAAGCCGCTTCAGATTCGCCAGAAGGTTTTTCTTTCCACTTTGGCGTCACATAAGGGCATACGATAGGTGACCAGATGTCGGTATTTTCAATTGGCCAGTTAACTTCAGAGATAATAACCTTGTCATCGCAGTTGGGTGTTACGTGTGTCAACGCTTTTAATAAAGCGCACTTTTCCAGTGTTGCGAAAGGGCCTTGCGGATTTTCAGGCGCTCCGCGTCTATCCACATATAAGAGATGCGAAAGAGCGGAAAACTTTTGCCCAGGTTTCAACGATTTTAACGCACCAATCACCGGCATATATTCGAAATCAATACAGGCTGGCCCAGTAAGTTGAATGTGAGGAAATTGCTTTTGTAATTCAAAAGCAGGGTTAATCAATTGTTGCCATTCATTTAAGGTCCAAATTCCCCATTTAATTCGATTGAAAGCATGCGTGATTTCAATGTGTTGTGTGTGCTGAGCAATGGCAGGAATTATTTTATGCAAAAACACAGACCAAAGCTCTGGTTGTAGAACTGCTTGGCGATCCTGCAAGAGCGCAACCATAACTTCCACGCCTTGGGTATGAAGGCGCTGAACAAGCGCAATTGTTTTATCCCAAATGGCGTCAGTTTCGTGGCGGCAAAAACGAATGAGTATAGGTGGATTCCCTAATTCACCAAGCAGCCTTAATTCATGTTCAATGTAATCATCATGCGGATGAAGGGCTACGCCAATACGGTTTTTTAATACTACTGGTTGCTTAAAACTCTGCTTTTTTAATGAACGGTAGCGCGTAAAAATGCCGGGTAGTGCGCTGAGCGTGCCACCAATAATTTTTAGCGAATTCATAAAAAATCGCTGCTGGCTTTTCTCCTTCTTTGAAAGTGCAATCATGGGTTGAGCTGTTTTTTCATCCCATAACCAATAATCTTTTGGATCTGGATAAGCATGTGCCGGCTTTTTGTGGCGGTTTTTCAAAAAGCGAATAGGGTGGCGAAAGTGTTTGGATTTTCGATGGAATGCAAAGCGCTCGCGATAAGTTTTTTCGTGCCGCTCAAGCGCCTTGGACGGCATATCATGATTACAGTAAATATATTTAAAAAAATTGAGGTAATTGCCTGGCAATATGGGGCGAGACAAATCAAATGCTCGCTCTTTATCTGTTAGTGGCCGCCCAGGAATTGCACAGCGGTTCAAATCAATAAATTGCGGTTGCCCCCAAGATCCATCTGCGTTTTTGGGGAGCAATATATTTTGGTTGCCCAAATCGCCGTGCATAAATTGATGATCATGCATTTGCTTTATAGCGGGAGCGACTAAATGTAATAATTCCATCAAGAGCGCGTTGTCACGTTCGCCATTGTATAGATCGGTAAGCGCGTCTCTGAAACAAATTGCCGGTTGAAAAATGCTTAGAAAGTAGCTTTCAATCAAGCGATTGTTTTCCCAGCGATCAAGCCAAGCAACAGGCGCTGGGGTTCCTATCTCATGGGCTTTTAAATAGGCCGCTGCGTTAAATGAACGCTCAGCTTTCGACTTGTTCTTTTGATCGAAGCGATCCTTAAGCAAGCTTTGACGCTTGAAAACTTTGAGTGCAACAACTATTTCCCCATTCAGGGTATTAATGGGCACCCGCACAACATAATCCACGCCATTCGACAAGCGAACTGCCTTGGGGCTTTTTAAAAAGTTGGTAATGCAAGCCAAATTTGTTCGCAATGTGTCATTGTCAAATTCAGGTGCAATATTTCCCTGATAGGGGCCAATGTTAAGCGTGCTGTAAGATAAATGCGTCAAGCTGGGACCCTTGGTGCTGGAATGGTGGGCTTCGGTTATAATCGCTGTGAAAGGCAAAAAGCTTTGGAATTATAACGATTAATCATTCGCTAGCCTAGTTTGCGGCCTTCCTCCAAATTTTTAGTAAAGCCTTCAGGAATTTGAAAAATGATAAAGATAATTGGTGCGATAAAGCAGCGGCTCGCCAAATTCGCAACAGGTATGACTTCTCTCACCGCTTGGGCCGGCCCCTACGCAACAATGGTTCAAATGTTGTTGCTCGGTTTAGTTGTGTTATCCCTATCGAGATGGGGGTTAATGGCATGGCAATGGGATCGCGTTAGCGCTGCCGGTATTGTGAGCGATATGATCTTGCAAGGCATACGCGCGGATTTGATTCTCTTGGGGTACTTTTTCGCTATAGCTGTTTTATTGGCGCCTTTGTTAGCGCACAGAGTATCCGTACGCGCGTGGCGGTTATTCAATTTGAGTTGGGCGACGTTTGCGTTGGTGTTCGTAATATTTATGGAGTTATCGACGCCGCCATTTATGATGCAGTTTGACTTACGTCCTAATCGATTATTTATTGAATATCTCTCTTATCCAAAAGAAGTTTTATCCACCTTATGGAACGGTTTTCGTTTGGCACTTATTTTAGGTGTTGGTTTTACAATTCTGTTGGGTTTGGGAATTTATAAAATCCTTGATGAGGCCTCTGCGAATATACAACTCTGGTCTACAAAAAAGCTCTTATTATCCTGGCCCCTTATTTTTATTTTGGTTTTTCTTCAGGTGAGGTCTACTACAGATCATCGCCCTGCGAACCCTGCCTTGTTTGCTTTGTCTGGCGATGCGCTAGTGAACTCGCTAATTATTAATTCCGGCTGGTCTGTTTTTGATGCTTTGAACGGAATGCGCCGTGAGGCTAATTCGTCGGAAATTTACGGCGCTTTCCCCCGTGAAAAAGTATTTCAGCAGGTTAAGGCTGCTCCTTGGTTGAGTGGATATGAATTTGCATCAACGGACTATCCAACATTGCATCGCCAAGTTCCGGCTGTAGCCCGGGAAAAGCCACTCAACTTGGTTATTGTTTTGGAAGAAAGTTTAGGTGCAACATTTGTGGAATCCCTTGGCGGATTACCCGTTACGCCAGAGTTAGAAAAGCTAAAAAATGAAGGCTGGTGGTTTGAGCAGCTTTACGCAACAGGTACGCGTTCTGTGCGGGGAATTGAAGCCGTTGTTTCAGGTTACGCTCCAACACCTGCACGTAGCGTGGTTAAACTTTCGCTAGCACAACACAATTTTTACACCTTGGCCTTAGGTTTGGGTGAGCAAGGTTATCACACAGAGTTTGTGTATGGCGGTGAAGCCCATTTCGATAATATGCGCGGCTTTTTTACCGGTAACGGTTTTCAACAGGTGGTTGATCGTGGTGATATACCAAACCCCGTGTTCGTTGGTAGTTGGGGCGCAAGCGATGAAGATTTATTTAACAAGTCACTTGAGCGATTGCAGCAGTTGCATTCAGAAAATAAGCCTTTTTTCAGTTTGATTTTTAGTTCGTCCAACCATGAGCCTTTTGAATTCCCCGATGGCCGTATCGAGTTGCACGACTCCACTAAACAAACCGTTAATAACGCTGTTAAGTACGCCGATTACGCGTTAGGTAAGTTTATTAATGAAGCGAAAAAACAAGCCTATTGGAAAGATACTATTTTCCTGATTGTTGCAGATCACGATAACCGCGTTTACGGGGATAGTTTAGTACCCATAAAAAAATTCCACATTCCAGGCTTGATTATGGGGGCGGATGTTCAGCCAAAACGTATTGCGCACTTGGCAAGCCAAATTGATTTGGCGCCGACACTCTTGTCGTTAATGGGCATAACCAGTGAGCACCCAATGATTGGCCGTGATTTCGCCAAAGATAACGAAACACCAGGGCGGGCGCTCATGCAATTTGATAATTATTTTGCGTGGTTGGAAGGCGATGCGGCTACCATTTTAAGGCCTAACAAAAGCCCGTTACTTGGCCGTTACGATGCCGCAAAAGGTGAGCTTACTATGAAAAATGAAAGTCCTTCGCAAGCGCAAGTTGATAAAGCGATGGCACACGTAATATTGCCGTCTTTGTTGTACCGTGAGCAGAGATATAAAATTCCGATGCGGGCGCGTGAATAAATTTAATGAAACCTGTTAATTTAAACCCTACATCAGAAAACGGTGCGGTGGAAAACCACCGCGCAGCTCAGCGCTGCACTTGGATAAGTGTGGTGATCAATATTGTGCTAAGTGCTTTGCAAATTGTTGTGGGTATTTTTGCAAGCTCACAAGCGCTTATTGCAGATGGCATTCATTCGTTATCAGATTTGGTCTCAGATTTTGTGGTGTTGTTTGCGGGCCACCACAGCAAAGCAGGTCCGGATGAAGACCATCACTATGGCCATTATCGCTACGAAAATGCAGCGTCTTTGGTGCTGGGCATGTTGTTGCTCGCCGTAGGTGTGAGCATGTTGTGGGCTGCGGTGCACAAATTGGCAGATCCCTCGGTAATTGCTCCAGTTCATATGATTGCTTTGTGGGTGGCTTTGGTTGCGTTAGTTGTTAAAGAATTGTTATTCCGCTACATGTTTGCGGTTGGGCAGCGCCTTCGTTCCACTTTATTGATTGCCAACGCATGGCACGCACGTTCCGATGCTGCCTCTTCATTTGTTGTAGCTTTAGGCATTGGTGGTAACTTGTTAGGTTTTACCTTGCTTGATCCTATCGCAGCCTTAGTAGTGGGCTTGATGGTTATAAAAATGGGGTGGGGGTTCGCCTGGAATTCACTTAATGATTTGATGGATCGCGCAGCCGACTTGGAGGAAATTGAAAAAATTCGCGCAATTATATTGGCTACTCCTGGTGTTCAGGGTTTGCACGACTTGCGTACCCGCAAAACCGGTGATTTGATTATTGTGGATGTTCATTTGGAAATATTGGGCGATATGACGGTCGCTGAAGGTCACGACATTGCTGTTAAAGCTCGTGAGCGTGTTATGGAAAGTATGCCTGTGCTGGATGTTATGACACACGTTGATCCCGTTGAGCCAATTTTATAGCCCGCTATCAAGATTCAATTTTAACGGTTATGCTAGGCCATACGCTTTTGATGCTAATTATGTCAGGGATGGCAATCAATAGGGCCCACTTAAGATGTATAAAAGCCACATGCATAATTATTATTCGCGCTGCTCGGGTTTTATTCTTTCTTCTCCATACATTTCTCGCTACCTAGCTTGGCTCCTAGCATTATTTTTCTTGAGCATTGAAAGCTCTGCCCAAGCGCAGCAAGCCAATAAGCAACGCATTACCGCATCTTATATTTACAACTTTGCCAAAAATATCGAGTGGCCGAATGAATCGGGCATCAACTCTTTTGATATTGCGGTATACGGTGCCGAAAAAACGCCCATCTATTCAGAGTTGCAATTACTAGCTGAAAAAGTAACCGTCAGAAATTTACCCATTACCGTCTCGAACGTGAGCACACTAAAAGCCCTAGGGAAATATCAGTT
Source organism: uncultured Cellvibrionaceae bacterium (assembly GCA_964581625.1). Taxonomy (GTDB): domain Bacteria; phylum Pseudomonadota; class Gammaproteobacteria; order Pseudomonadales; family Cellvibrionaceae; genus Cellvibrio. The sequence goes on along the minus strand of CAZOPE010000013.1, from coordinate 50,711 downwards.
GGTATACGTTGAAGATGCTAGCAATCAAACCCTCACAGATATATACAGCGCTGTTGAGGGTAAGCCAGTACTCTTGGTGACTTATGATTTTTCCAACAAACAACTTGTGATGATTAATCTGTTATCTGCAGCAAATGATCGCCTGCGGTTTGAAGTGAATAAATCAAATCTCATTAATCAGGGTTTGAAGCCGCTCCCAGAATTGATATTAAACGGTGGTACAGAAATTGATGTGGCTAAATTATTCCGTGAAGGGCAAACATCATTAGTGAATTTGCAAAAACAAATGCAAATACGTGAAAAGACCCTTGCCGATTTGACAGCAAATATTCAAAACCAAGAAGCCTTAACGGCGCGCCTAGAAAAGCAAATGTCCGATTTAAATAAGGATATTCAGAAAAGTGACGCTTTGATCGCTGCACAAAATGAACAGCTGGAAAAAGGCAAGCAGGAGCGCTTGACCTTGGTAAATGAAGTGGAGCAGCGAACAAAAGAACTGAACACTCAGCAGCAAGAATTGACCAAAATTGTTCGTGAAATTGATGCGCGCGAAAAACGTGTACTTGAATTGGATTGGACCATTAAGAATCAGGAAGTTGAGCTCAAAAAACAAAAAGATGCCATTGCCAGCTTGGATGAAACGGTCGGCATCCAGAAAAAGGCGCTCATGTATGCGTGGGGTCTTGTAATTCTTGGTTTGGCGTTAGTAATCACTGTATGGTTTGCATACAACACCAAAAAACGCGATAACCAGCGGCTGGCTGCTCACGCGCAGGATTTGCAGTTTGCTCGTGATCGTCTCGCCATTGCAAAACGCAAAGCTGAGGATGCAAGTCAAGCCAAGGGCGAATTTTTGTCCCTTATGAGCCATGAATTACGTACACCTTTACAAGCGATTATTGGCTATACCGAAGTGGTGATTGAAGATTTAAAGTTGAGCGACGATCAAGTTCATATAAAAGATCTTTCTCGGGTCATCAATAATTCCGAGCGTTTGTTAAAACTCATTAACGGTGTATTGGATTTGGCAAAAATTGAATCTGGTCGCATGCGTTTGGATCTAACCGACGTAAAACTCTCCAGTTTGGTGGACGACGCTGTTGGCACCGTGAAGCCTCTACTCGAGAAAAACTCTACCCAGTTAAAGCTTGATGTAAACGACGGTGCCACTTTGCCGGTAGCAGATCCTGAAAAATTATTGCACATGATGATTAACCTTCTCGGGAATGCGAGTAAGTTTTCTCCGGGTGGGATTGTAACTTTACAGGCGCATCACGAGCCGAATCGTATCTACATTACCGTGAGCGATACGGGAATCGGTATTTCTCCAGAGCAACAACAACACATCTTCGATCCTTTCCGGCAAGCTGACAGCAGCACCACGCGGAAATTTCAGGGTAGCGGTTTGGGGTTATCTATTACGCGCCAGCTTTGCGAGTTAATGGGCGGCACTATTGAAGTAGAAAGCCAATTAGGTAAAGGCTCTACTTTTATTGTGGATATTCCTTTGCCTATAGATCCCGACGCAAGCTTCGGTCAAAACGATGCGGAAAATGAACAGGAAGCGCAAGAAGTCGAAAAAACGTCGGAATTGAACGGCAAGCATATCGTAATGATTGATGATGACCCCGCTTTTTTAGATGTTATGGCGCGTACTATGCGTGGTGACGGTTATTTAGTGCATACCGCCTATGACGCGGAATCTGGTCTGAGTTTGCTGAAGAAAATAAAACCGCAACTTATCACCTTGGACTTGCTGTTGCAGGATAAAAAGGGATGGCAATTATTTGAACAAATAAAAGAAGACCCAGTGTTAAAAGATATTCCGGTTATTATTATTTCGATGACGGATGATAGCAAACTTGAAAACCGCCTAAAAGCAGAAGAATATTTAACCAAACCGATCAAACGTGAGACTTTAAAGCAAACCGTGCAGCGTTTGGTTCCGACCAAATAATTAACATTTCAATATCAACCTTCTTAAGGGCTTTGCGGCCCTTTCGAACCCAGGATTGGTATGGCACCTTGCTTAAGGTGCATGCCAATTCGTCCCCTTGTGTACATCGAAATCCGCATCACACTGTAATTATTTGTATTCAATAAATTTTTTTTGGTTTTACAGCAAGTACTTGTTTGCTTTCAACGAAAGGTAGGCTATCTTTAGGGGCGTTTCGCGCAGAATTAGCGAAGAAAGTTTACATAAAAAATCTGTTGATGCAGCACCGTTCAGTGGTCATTCGTAAATATCGATGCAATAGATAATTACCACCTTAGTAAAAATATAAACAGGAGTAAGATTTTTACTAAAATTATGGATTGTCGTTATGCAAGCACCATATGCCCGAGCACTACTCTCAGCATTTATCTGCGCTATTTCTGCTGCAACCCAAGCGGAGAATAAATCCGCCGCGCCATTAGATGTTTACAACCTATCCCTCGCCGAACTAGGCCAAGTACAAATTTCAATCGCCACGGGTAATAGCACCCCTCTCGATAAAGCCCCTGCGACTGCATCTGTTATTTATGCCGCTCAAATTGAAGCTATGGGTGCGCGTACGCTTGATGATGTTTTGGAGACGGTACCGGGGATGCATATTTCTCTATCGGCGCTCAGCCGATTAGACTCGGTAGAATCCATCCGTGGGATTCATACAGGTTTTAATTCGCAAGTATTGATGATGTTGAATGGCGTTCCTGTGCAATTTAGCTCCTCTGGTGGACGCCCCGCTTTATTTAGATTACCCGTTGCCAATATTGATCGCGTTGAGGTCATACGTGGACCAGGTTCTGCAGTGTATGGCGCCGATGCTTATGCAGGTGTAGTTAACGTCATCACAAAGGATGCGGGATCAATCAAGCACACGAAAATTGGTGCCCGCACTGGCTCATTTAATAGTCGTGAATTGTGGTTACAAACTTCAGCGGAATGGAATGGAATTGCTTTTGCTTTCGACGCGAGTTATCAAGATTCCGTAGGAGATTCTTCCCGCAAAATATACACCGATCTCCAATCCAGTTTAGATACGGCATTCGGCACAAAAGTGTCGCTTGCTCCCGGAGCTTTGTCAACACGCTACCAAATTTTGGATTCTCATTTGGCGCTTAGTACTGATCGTCTTCAGTTTAATCTGTGGAACTGGTTGTCTACTGATGCCGGGGTGGGCGCTGGGGCCGCTCAAGCGCTGGACCCGAACGGCAGAGATGATAGCGATCTTTTGATGGCGGACATGACGTACCATTTTCAAAAAAATGATGCTGATTGGGATAATAGCATCCGCCTAAGCCATATGTATTATAATGAAATCGCGCAATTTACCTTGGCACCTCCGGGATCGATTGTACCTATTGGTGCTGATGGTAATGTAGATTTTGTTACTCCTGTTGGAGCTGTTCTTTTTACTGACGGACTAAAAGGGCGCCCCGGAGGGATAACAAAAGACACCAAATTTGATTTCGTTTCAATTTACAGCGGGTTTGAGTCTCATCGTATTCGATTTAATTTTGGTAAGCGTTTACAGAGTGCGAATCCCCGAGAAAGTAAAAATTTTGGTCCTGGTGTTTTAGATGGGGTGCCTCTACCGAACGTAGTAAACGGGTATATGACAGACGTTACTGGCACGGCATACGTTTTTCTGGTTGATAAATCCCGAGCCGTTAACTATTTATCTTTGCAGGACGAATGGAGTATTCGAAACGATCTTGATTTAACTGCTGGTCTGCGCTACGACAAATATTCTGATTTTGGAGACACTACAAATCCGCGAATTGCGCTCGTATGGGGTGTTACTGAAAAGCTGACAACCAAGATACTTTTAGGCAGTGCGTTTAGGGCCCCCTCATTCTCTGAGCTTCATTTTAAAAATAATCCGGTATCCTTAGGTAACCCCGATATACAACCGGAGCAAATTAATAGTGAGGAGTTATCTTTTAATTACCGCCCTACAGATAAGCTGCAGACAACTTTGACATTTTTTACTTACCAAGCCAAAAAAATGATCGATTTTATCCCCGATTCAAATGCGCAGATTAAGGTGGCCCAAAATGCTAACGCTCAAAATGGTGAGGGTTTTGAGTGGGAGCTGAACTGGAGGCCTGCTCAATATTTACAAGTTGGGTTTAGTTACTCTCTTCAGAACGCGGTTGATAGTAAAACTAATGCGCGAATTGCTGACGCTCCAGGGCGTCAAGCAAAAGCAAATATTAATTGGCAGATTACGCCTGATTGGTCGCTCAATAGTCAGTTTGGCTGGATAAGCGATCGCGAGCGCCCCGTGACTGATTTGCGTCCGCCGATAAGCGATTACTCCTTAGTTAATTTGACGTTAAACCGGAAAAATTTATTACCGGATTTGGATTTGCAATTAGCTGTCCGTAACGCAGCAAATGCCGACGCGCGTGAACCAAGCAGCGGCACTATTCCTGATGATTATCCTCTAGAATCACGTAGTTTTTGGCTGGGTTTAACCTACGCCTTCAAGTAATCGAGTTCCTACCATGAGTGAAGAAACCAAGCCGGGTAAAGTGCGTAGTCGCAACGAACCTTTTGTAACGCGAACAGCAACACGTATTTGGCGAGAGTTACCTAGCGATGAAAACCCCTACATAACTGCTTCCGCACTATGCCATGGCTATGAACTATTTGAGCTAATGGAAAAACGTAGCTACTCGGACATGTTTTATTTACTGTTTCGTGGCGAGTTACCTAACGCGGCGGAATCTGGATTATTGCAACAATTAATGGTTGCGATGATTAATCCAGGGCCTCGACATCCGGCAACTCGGGCTGCAATGAATGCGGGGATTGGTAAAACGGAATCTGTGCATATTTTGCCGATAGCATCTGCCGTCTTAGGTGGAAGTTTCATGGGCGCTGGTGAAATTGAAGATGCCATGCGTTTTCTGCGGAAGCATCAAGATTCCGATGCCGCTAAAGTTGCGCAAATATTGCGGCACTCCCCTGAGGCACAAAACTTGACTCAAGAGAGTACTCTTACCCCGGGCTTCGGTTGCCGTAATGGTGGCTTAGAATTGATGGCCATTGAGCTTGCAAATCGTTTGGTAAAACATGAGGGTGCCGGTAAAGCCTTACGTTGGGGGTGTCAACTTAGTAAGCAGCTGCAACAGACTGGTAGCGGGTGGTTGTTGACGGGAGTAGTGGCGGCGGTATTGTCCGACTTGGGTTTTCATGCGCGTATGGGTGCATCTGTATTTCAATTGCTTGGTGCCCCAGGGTTAGTGGCTCACGGTTTGGAAGTTGCCAATAAACCTATTACGGCTATGCCCTTTGTGAGTGATGAAAACTATGTTATCGAACGATAAAAATACTTTTAGCGACATGGATTCTGTCGCCAAGTTGGACCAACGCAGAGGGAAGATTATTAGCAACACCGGTGGCTGGTTTCCTGGTAAAGCTGTGTACAGTCATGGCTATTCCATGTTGGAAGAGTTGGTCGGAGAAAAAACCTATATGCAGATCGTCGTCCTAAACGCGACGGGAAAATTGATAGATAAAAATTTGGCCGCTTGGGTTGAAGGTATATACGGTTGTCTTAGTTGGCCAGATTCTCGAATCTGGTGTAATCAAATAGGAGCTTTGGCGGGAACTGCCCGTGCATCTGCCATGGCGGCAACAGCATTGGGAGCGCTCGCCGCCGACTCTCGTTTCTACGGGATATTTCCTATCGTTGAAGGAATGCGATTTATTCAAGCTGCGTTAAAGCAAATTGATAGTGGGATGTCTGTAGAAGATGTTTTAAAAAGTGTATCCTCTCGCGGAGGAAAGCCTATGATTGTTGGTTACATCCGTCCAATTGCTAAAGGTGATGAGCGAATTGAAGCCATGGAGCGAGTTAGCAAGTCATTAAATTTATCTGCTGGAAGGCATTTGGCTTTGGCATATGAGATAGAAAAAGTACTGCTTGAAAAGTACGACGAACGAATGAACATAAATGGATATGTCGCTGCATTTCTCTCGGACTATGACTTTTGTGGGCAGGAGGTATATCAAATGTTTTCCATGGCTGTGGCGAGCGGTGTGACAGCCTGTTATTTGGACACATTCGCCCAACCACCCAATACGTTCTTACCCCTTCGCTGTGAAGATATAGATTACCAAGGCCCTGCGCTGCGCGCTGTGCCAGATTAATTTGGAATGTTTATTTTTAGCGTTGATTACAATGGCCTAATGGGTGTTTCCTGTTAGGCCATTGTTTTTTTAGCGAGGATTTTTTCCACAGGAATAGGGCGGCCTATGTGGTAGCCTTGAACAAAATCTATCCCCATTTTTTTCAAAATATCCAATATCTGTTCGTTCTCCACATATTCAGCAACCGCTTTTTTGCCGAGCGCCTGAATCACTTGGATCATCGCTTTTACCAGTGCTTGGTCAATGCTGTCTTTGTGAAGGTTTTGGATAAATGAGCCATCGAGTTTGATGTAGTCGGCGGGTAAATCTTTTAGGTAAGCGAAGCTGCTAAAGCCAGAGCCAAAGTCATCTACAGAGAAGCTGCAACCTAGAAGGTGCAATTCTGCAATTACACGCTGCGTAATAGCTAAGTTAAACAGACTTGCACTCTCGGTGAGTTCGAACGTGAGTCTTTTAGCATTTACACCGGTATTTTTTAAACTCTCCAAAATAGTCGGAACCAAGGTTTCATCTTTAAACGCTTGAGCGGATAGGTTGATGGCAATGTGGTTAAGTTCTGGATGATCTTTGAGCGTGCGCGTCGCTAATTTAATGATCCAACGGTCCAACAAATGCATTTCACCAGCGGCTTCCAGTGCAGGAATAAATTCGGCAGGGCCTACAATAGTGCCGTCAGGTTCGCGTAAGCGAATAAGTGACTCGTAGTAAGAAATTTTATCTTTGTTAACGTCATAAATCGGTTGGAAGTAAAGCACCATCCTATCTTCTGAAATTGCTTTACGAATTTTTTGTGAGACGTTAATACGCAAGCGTAACTCATCACTTTCGTTGTCTTTTGCATCGTACATATGAATGAGGTTGCGGCCGCGGCCTTTGGCGACATAGAGTGCAATGTCGGCGCGCATAAAATGTTCTTCAGCGGTATGCGCACTGCCGTCAATAACCGTTACGCCAATACTGCAACCTAAGTTGATTCGCTGTTCTTGTAACTGAAAACTGAATTCGCCAATTGTCTTTTGAATCTCGCGCGCAAAATCTTGCGCGCTTTGTGCAGTTACATTACGCAACAGCACAGCAAATTCATCTCCGCCAAGGCGACACAAAATGTCTGGCTTGCGTACACGGCGCGCTAACATAGCGGACATTTCGCGCAGAACTTCGTCGCCTTTTTGGTGGCCGAAAGTATCGTTAATCACTTTAAAGTGATCGAGATCCAAATACACCAAGCCATGGTGCCGCTTGGTGCGTGCAGCATCTTTTGAAAGTTGCTCTAGCGTTAATTCGAAATGGTGGCGATTATATAAACCCGTTAAAGAATCGTGCATCGCTAGATACTGCAATTGTTCTTGCGATTTGCGCCGTTCGGTAATGTTATCCATGCATACGGTGAGTGTTGAAAACTCTTCGCTGCGGGTGGAGTGGCTAATTTTCAGCTGCGTCCAAATCTTTTGGTGATTTACGTCGCGCAAGCAAAGTTCAATTTCGGTACTGGTTTTCTTTTCGTGAATTGCCGCCGTAATGTGTTCTTTGAGGTTGGCAAATTGACTTGCATCTTCCGGTGAGATGAAGTCCTCGAACGGACGACCAATAGAGTCTTCGATGGGGAACCCCATTAAGGTTTCCCATGTGCGGTTCAAAAATGCAATGTTTAAATCTTCATCTAGCTCCATCACAACCGATTGAAGATCATCCAACAATTGATGATGACTTTCGTAGAGGTGACGAAACTCCCGCTCACGCGCTTCGAGTGTTTTTACGCGTTCAGCAAATTGTGCGTTACTGACGAGGTAATCTTCGCGATGAATTGCAATGTCGCATACTTTGCGCAGTTGTTCGGCGCGGAAAGGTTTGGGTAGAAAATCTACCGCACCAGAAAGCATTAATTCTTCTGCATGCTCAATAGACGCGTGAGCTGTCATGATCACCACGGGTTGGCTGGGATCAATACGGGTGATTTCAAGCAAGATATCGTGGCCGTTCATGGTGGGTAAGGCAACATCTAGCAACACCAAATCGTGGCGTTTTTCCTGCCAAATGGCTAAACCCAATGCGCCATCGGCAGCGACTTCTATGTCGAAATGTGTGGTGAGTACACGTTGAATTAAATCAGAGGTGTCCGGTGAATCTTCAACCACCAATAAACGTGGTTTCGGCGGTTCTTGGCTGGTTTGCTGGGTAAGGTTCTGAATAATCTCTGTCAAATTGCTCAGGTGGTTGAGCGGAAGCAAATAGTTGATGCCGTATTCACGCGCTGTGACCTCGGCAATACGTTCACACCAGGTTTTAGCGAGAATAATAATCGGAAGGTCAGATCGGCATTTGAGAATGCCGCTACGGATAAGTCGTGACAGCCGCCAGCCATCGAGATCGGGAATATCAATATCAACAATGATTAAATCGACGGGATGACTACGTAAAAAGCGCAGAGCATTTTGCGCGTCATCAACAATGGTGAATTGACCATAGCCAGACGATACCAGACAACCCCTGATTTTTTGTTGTGCCGCCGAGTCGCTGTTTACAACCAGAATACGGGTGGACGCGGCGGATGGAATAGTCTTGTTAGTATTTGATAACACGCATGGCTCTCCAAGTTAGAGTTCATGCTAGCTTAATAAGCACACTGACGCCATTTTTGAAGTGTAAAAAGTGAATATCAGATTGCTTTTAATGAACTATATGATTATTGAACGACCACAAGCCTCAACGGTATCCGTTAACCGCCGGGTGTTGCCGAGCCATTGATTGCCAATCCTTTAATTCGATCACTCATGGGGGGCACTTCTTCGCGGTCGATTCTTACATCAATAAGCGTGGGGCCGTTTTTGTAAAAAAGGCTTTCTATATCTAGCTTATCTAGCGCCTCCGGTGTTTCTATCACAATCCCGTCAATTCCCATCGCCTGCGCAAGCGCAGCGTAGTTGATGGTATTGAGTTCCCAGCCGATGGATTCTTGATTACCCAAGCGTTGCCCATGCATCACCATGCCCATGACGGAGTCGTTGAGGACAAGGAATACAACGGGAAGTTGATGTTGTGCTGCAACCGTAATTTCTTGAGCGCTCATGAGGTAAGAGCCATCCCCCACAATGCATAAGGTTGGTGCTTCACGATTTCCCATAGCGGAGCCTATGGACGCCCCAATAGCCCAAGCCATAGAACCGTATCCCATGGCGATTCGGTAAAGCCCTTCGTTATTGGCACGTGTAAGGTAGTGGGTAGCCCAAGACCAGCTGTTGCCTGCGTCGATGAAGATGCGTGTTTCTTCCGGGAGTTGTTGTGACAAATGGTTCATTAAACGCTGTGGTTTGACAGGGCTGTCATTGGAAAAGCATTTGCCCGTTTCAAGCAGCGTGGCATAGCCGCCATTTATGTTGCGTTCGGATACGGGATGCAAGGTTTCCCAGGTCTTGCCCCATTTGCGCGAATCGCGAACGTTGATAAGCAATTGTTCGAAGATCACGTCAATATTTCCGAACACATGGAGGTTGGCCATAGGTGAGCGCGTAAAGTGTTCGATAGAGGAATCTATATGAACTAATTTGGTATTTAACAAGTCACCCTTCCAGCCGCTGGTGCCCAATTCACCTAGGTCTGTCCCCACGGCCAAAATTAAATCCAAGTTTGGGTCTTGCAATAGGGCGGTCGCGCTCTCGTGGCCAGCAAAGCCGTAAACACCGCGGTAGAGGGGGTGATTCTCGTCCACCCAACCTTTGCCCGTTGGGCTGGTAACGAAATTGGCGCCGGTTAGGTTTATAAACTCCATGATTTGCATGCTCGCCTTGCCAACACCATTCCCTATATAAAGAACGATGTTATCTACGCGAGCCAATTTTTCGCAAAGTCGTGCGATGGATTGCGCATCAGACATTGAAAAATCGTGAATTAACAGATCGCTGTGAATATGAGCATTTATATTTGCTGGCGCGCGCAAGATATCAGATGGAATGCTGATGTGAGCCGGCCCGTGCGGTTTGCGATGTGCGGCCATGATTGCCGAAACAAGCTTACTTTCCAGCTGTTCGTGGTGTGACACCAATGTGTTGAACTGGGTAACGTAGCGAAAGATGCCAACGGTATCTATTGCTGTACAGCTAGATTCTTGTAGCGCACGTTTGCCGAATTTTGGAAGTGGCGTTTGCGCAGTAATTACCAGCATGGGGATTTCGTCTGCCACGGCAGAGGCTACGCCGGTGAGCAAGTTGGTGGCTCCAGGGCCCGTAGTACTGCAAACCACACCCATTTTACCGGTTTCGCGATAATAGCCGTCGGCCATAAATGCTGCGCCGCATTCATGGCGAGCCACGATCAAACGAGGGCCGCCTTTGCGCTCGCTACGCGCGAGAGAATTCAATAGCGGTTCAATGGCGCCACCGGGAACGCCAAAAACCAGATCAATACCCATTTGGGCAAGATAATCGACAATCAAATCGGCGTAAGTATCTTGGTATTTTTTTTCCGTGGTTGCGTCTGCTGAATCCTGTGACGCTGCAGTGGGAACAACGTTTAGCATTATCTGGAGCCTTACCGTAAAAGTGATCCGTCACGCATTAAGTGTGAATTGTGTCACATAAGGTAACACGCTGCCTTGAAAAGGGCCATAACTTAAGCCTTAAATCGATTAAAAATTAAGCGCTAATAAACTTTTGGAATTGGCAAGCGATTCGGTGATCCGATTGTAGCGGTTGACCCGACTTTATGGTTTGGTGTCACAGGATTTACACGCAAATAAATTGCGCTTTTGTTCAAGAGCGATTTGGTGGGATTTAGGGAGGCGAAAGCGGTTGTATTCCCATTGGTACTGCGAGGGCGCCAAACGAACGCAGCTCTCCACGCTGGCGTTTAGGCCGCGAACAGATATGACCGGATCGTCACCATAGATGGCTTCATCAGCAGGTAACACAATCATTTTAAAGCCGCGAGGTACTCGCATGGCAAAAACGGCTACAGCGCGTGCTTGGGTTCGGCTTATGAGCGAATGTACAAGGCTCATGGTCAGTGTTTCTTGCCCAAAAAATGGGGCCATTTCGGCGCCGGCATCTTTTTTGGGTAATTGATCAGGTAGGATGCCGACAATATTGCCTTGCTGTAAGGTTTTTAAGAGCATCGCCACACCTTTGCGATTGGTGGGTGCCATATTGATGTTAGTTTTACTGCGGCCCGCCAAAATGATTTTGTCCATGGCGGGTATTGCAAGCGGTTGATACATAGCGGTAAGCGGGGCGATGCTCGCAAGGTAGGGCGCGACGACCTCCCAATTGCCCAGATGAGGCGCTAATACAATCAGCCCTTGGCCTTTCGCGAGCTCGGCGCGAAGGAGATCCTCACCTTCCACTGCGACGATCTTGGAATCAAGCCAAGACCAAGAGCGGCGCCAAATCAGGCTCACTTCAGCAGCCGTTTTTGCGGTTTCAATAAGACTTTGGTGTGCTAGTTTGTTGACTTCTTCCACCGAAAGTTGCGGGAAGCAGGCGCGGATATTTTTAAGTGTAATCCGGCGGCTACGGCTACGGGTAAACCACATACAGTGGCCGATCATCACGCCCAACGCACGTGCGCCATTTAGAGGTAACCAGGAAAGGCATTTGAAAAGCTGAGGAACAATAATGTTTCTCATGAAATCACCTTGTTATCGCGGAAAAGCAATGCCGGGTAAATCGGCATTTGGGTCGAATTTATTATGGGGCGCTTGGCTCAAACATCAATTTTGCCAGCGCAGTTTATGCCGGCATTGTATAGGTGAGTTGAGTTTGGTGTCTGTATCTTTTCCAGCTGTGTGACTGTGTTTGTGTAAACAAGCTCTTAAGACCAGTTTAGAGTTTCGGAAGTTCCCACATACAGGGAAACAAGAGGGGGGAGTGTTACCGCGCCAACCTGACTTGCAGTCGAGCCAGTCAGGTTGGCGATGGGGGGGGGGTCAACTTGTTGGCTTATTGTTGTCTGCTATTTTCATGGTTACTAAGGCCAAACTCGTCATGGTGAGGAAGCCGACTGTCATAGGGATGAGGGTGTTGTTGTACATCTGGCCAATAAAAGTGCCTATCACCATGGAAAGAATCGATGACACTGAACCTATAACCGCGGATGCGATGCCAGCGACATGGCCCATAGGCTCCATGGCCATTGCATTCACATTGCCGAAGATAAGCCCGAAAGCGAAAAACAACAAAGCAATATAGGTCATGAACATCCACAGCTGAATCTCACACACCGCATGCAGCGCTAAAAAGCAGGCGGAGCTAATAACAACCCCTAGCACAGCGCGCAAACTAATAAAGTGCATTCCCCATTTTTCAACGAAGCGCGAGTTGACGAGTGATGAAATACCAAACACCAGTGCCAATACCCCAAAGTACACGGTAAACAGTTTGCCCGTGTGGAACAGCCCTTGGAAAATTTGTTGCGATGAATTCAAGTAGCCGATAAAACTGCCAAAAAACAGGCCCATGCACAGGGTGTAGCCCATGGTGACGCGGTTGCAGATCACTTCCTTAAAACCGTCGTAAAAACCCCTTGCGCTTAACGGAATGCGGTTCTCCACCGGCAGTGTTTCCTCTAATCGTAGAAAAATCCAAAGGCCAATAGTTACAGCGTAGGCAATGTAAAGTACAAACACGTAGCGCCAAGATGCAATCAACAAAATTGATTGGCCTAGGCTGGGCGCAATCGCAGGTACCAAAATAAAAATCATCATCACGAGTGACATTACCTTTGCCATCTCGCGGCCAGCGTATTTGTCGCGCACAATGGAAATAGCGGATACATAGGGGCCTGATACCCCGAGCCCTTGAATAAAGCGACCGATCAGCAAAGTATTAATGTCTTGCGCAAAAAAACATAAAGCGCTGCCGATCAAAAAGAGCAAAATGCCGCTGTACAAGACTTTCTTACGGCCAGTTGCATCTGACATGGGGCCGCAAACCAATTGGCCTATGGCCATACCCAAAAAAAGCGCGCTAATAATGAGCTGCGCCTGATTAGGGTAAGCGAGTGGAATGTCCTGAGGGATAACACCGAGTGCGGGCAGCAGGGCGTCAATGGAAATGGCGACAATCGACATGAGCAGCGCCACCAGCAGGGTGAATTCCCCACTTGAAATACGGGATAATTGGGAGGAGTCTGAAGTCATTGTGAAATCCAGTCGGGTCGCAATAAGCGATTATTAGGCGTTAACGGCGCGCGCGGGTTGCACCGTGCAATGTTAAATTACGCTATTTAGTCGAGCCGAAGTGATCTGAATCGACGAGTTTGAAAAATAAATATCAAGTGCCGCCTGCGAGGCTTAAATGCACCCCTGTCCCGAAGGCTACAGTCGCGTTAGCGATGGCGATATTATCAAAGAAGGCGACCTTGCATTGGGCAAAATTCGGTCAATGTGCGGGCAGGAGTCATATGGGTGGAAAAATGTCGCTCCATCACTGGTTGGGCAGGAGTTTTACGAAGGGGCGGCTGAACTTGGGCACCCATTCTTACTTGTTCGTCGGGTAGAGTGTGAACACAAATAAATAGGGAAAGAACTCGGGCATTGGGGATTAATTGGCTATACTGCTCACTTATTAACCCATTTTTCAACTGAAAAGCGTATTTGGTTCCGTAGATGGTAATAGGTGACTTTTTAGGTTATTCGGCTTATGGCCCTGGAGCCGCTTACTCACAGCGGTCACAAGTGCAAGCTCGACCAGCCGTTACCTTGGAGGCAGAGCGCGATCCGCAAAGTCCTCATCAATACCGGGTTGCCGTAGCACCGTTAGTCATTCCGCCGGCAGAGCCGACAACGGAGGCGAAATCAGGAGGGAAAAGAACCCCGCAAAATAATGATCCTGTAAGCCGTGCTTTTTTGTCCGTAGCGAACTATCAGTCGAGTCGTTCGCGAATTGATATTAAGGTTTAGCTTGCAACACTTATAAGCACTTCGTAATCCATCCCCAAACCTACGTAGCCTGCAAACTCACCATGATCCCCCCAAATGGGCTCTCCGCTGATTCGAAAATGTAGGGCTTGTCCTACCTCGTTGGTGCGGCAAAAAGTAAAGTCAATAAAGGATTGTCTGCTCGCCAACATTGCACAAAAAGTGGCGCGGTCATTTTCATTCCAGTCATTCAAATGGTCTGGTTCATGCGGATCTGAAGAGAGTTTTATACCCAATCTGTGACGTAAAGAGTCAGGCATATTAATAAAATGGCCTTGCGCGTCCTGCTCCCAATTCCAATCAGACGCGAGCTCAGTGAGGCGGCGAAAACGCGCTTCGCTTTCACGTAGTTCATCACTGCGTTGGCGAACGGTATCTTCCAAATGACGATTACATTCCTCCAACTTTTTATGGAGTAAACGAACTTCAAGCATATTGTGAATGCGCGTTTTTACTTCCAGCAAATCGAAAGGTTTGCTAATAAAATCCTTTGCGCCAAGCTGAAGTGCTTTGAGTTTGTGTGTTGGCTGTGCAGTCAGAACAATGACCGGCAGGTAAGAATTTATTTGTAATGCTTTTAGCTGCTCCATCACTTCAAACCCGTCCATGTGAGGCATTTGTATGTCGAGCAGAATTAAATCGTAGGAGTGTTCTTCATGCAAAGCGCAAACGTCCAGAGGGTTCATGGTCATACTTAAATTCGTATAACCAGCCTCGCTCAATACTTGTTCCAGTAATTGAACGTTAACGGCTTGATCATCAACAATCAAAATGCGTGCATCGGTCGTGTTGATTTGCATAAAGTATTTCCTCAAATGCGTTGCGTGCAAGGCCAACTTCCAACTCCTTAAAATGGTTAACCTTGCGCGCGCTGATCGCAAATACCTTTTGCGTTCTAAATGTTGCGTTCTAACCTGCTGCGATTAAAAATCAATTATTACAATCGTTCCAGCTGACCGCCTTCTACCTTAACTCTATCACCTACACGTAGGTCATCAATGTGTTCGTAGTCAAATTGCTGTCTACTGCCATTTTCAAAGCGTACGGAAATACGATAAATCTCTTGATCCCGACCATTTCGGCGCTCTACGCTGTTACCGGCAATAGCACCACCAACGGCGCCTGCTCCTGTTGCCAAGTCGCGCCCTGTACCTTTACCGACTTGATGACCTAAAACGCCCCCAATAACCGCACCTAACACTGCGCCGCCACCCGAAGTCCGCGCTTCACGGGACAAGACTTCAATATCGGTCACACGGCCATACTTGTCAGATGAAATACGTGGCGATGAGTGAACACTGCGAACGTGCTCGTCGCGTGATGAATAACTATTACACGCGACCATAGAAATCATACTGAATAGGCAAACTACCACTGTTAAAATTTTCATAAAAGCACTCCTTGAGAGCAAGATGAATTTGCAGGATAAAGTTGTACCCTTGCAGATTCTGTGCGTTAGTTAGCTTAAGATAAGTATGTAAAATAGGATTCTTCACAATAGTTCAATACGTTAAAGGCGGGTATAAAAATGTTGCGAGGCGATAATGCTAATTAACTGTGTAGCTTACGAAGAAGGAAAAAAGCTGTGTGACATTGATATCGAGGATATCAGCGAATATGTGAAGCGCGAAGACTGCTTTGTATGGGTTGCTCTAAAAGATGCTGAACCAGCCGAAGTAACCAAAATGCAGGAAGAATTTAGCTTGCACGAGCTTGCGGTTGAGGATGCAATGTGTGGTCATCAGCGGCCCAAAATTGAAGAATATGGTGATTCGCTTTTTGCAGTAATGCACGCACTTGAAATACGCGATGGACAGCTGTGTGTAGGTGAAGTTGATGTGTTCGTGGGCAAGAATTATATCTTGTCTGTTCGCAATCGCAGCAGCCAAAATTTTTTAGGCGTACGAGACCGTTGCGAACGAGAGCCGCAGCATCTCAAACTGGGTGCTGGTTTTGTGTTGTATGCGCTGATGGATGCAGTGGTGGATCGCTATTTTCCAGTGATGGATGCTATTGAATCTGAATTAGAATCTATTGAAGAACAGATTTTCACAAAAGGCTCTCAGCGTAGCAACATAGAAAAACTGTACCAGCTTAAACGCAAAGTCACTATTCTCAAACACGCGGTAGCGCCGCTATTAGAAGCCGTTGGTAAATTGGATGGTGGCCGTGTTCCTGCGATTGTTGCAGACACCAAAGATTATTTTCGCGATGTTCACGATCATCTTTATCGCATCAATATTTCTGTAGATTCAATACGCGAAACCATAGGAACTGCGATTCAAGTGAACTTATCGATGGTTGCAATTGATGAGGGCGAAGTAAATAAAAAACTCGCTGCGTGGGCCGCTATTTTTGGCGTAGCGACTGCTTTTGTGGGGGTGTGGGGAATGAACTTTGAATATATGCCCGAGTTAAAGTGGAAGTTTGGTTATCCCGTAGCCATAGTCGTGGTGGGTACCATATGTAGTTATCTTTATTACCGATTTAAAAAATCGGGCTGGTTATAAATAAAGAGGTCATAAATGCAGAGGTTATAAAAATTAAATTTACCTAAAACCTTTGCGAAAAAATTTCATGGCGCTCACACCCCAACGTAAAACCCTGAATGTTTGAAGGCCTAAAGCAGCATTGGCAGCTTTGTGGAGTATTTCATGTGTATGAGGGTTTGACATAAACCGCATGGCTGCGCTGCGAGGGAACTGATTGTTTCGTTCTGGGCCAGCCAATTTTATGGCTATTTGTCTTCTGTTAGCTTGAAGGCGCATGCACAACTCTTGTCTTTGGTCATCGAGAGATTTGACCGCACAAACTTGAGAATGTGCATCCATGCTCTGCAACGCTTCGCGTTTTTCGTTTGCTAGTTCATTCATAATGCGCTCTTCAGCAAGGCTATGTCTGATGCAATTTCTGCGCGTGTTGCCGCAAAACTATGGTTGCTTTGCGCGGCAAGTTTTTTAAGGCTTAGCGCTGCCCATACAAATCCAACAATATGAACAATTAATACCGCAGTAAAAGTATGAATTAAGTAAGGAGTATTCCAACTTAACAATATAGCGAACGCGCTTGCCGCTATTGCAAAGCAAAGAAAAAATACAAAACCTAATATTCCGAAAACGGCCATTTTACAAAGGCGCTGCTTTTCCTGTTGCCATTCAATATGTGCCAGTTGTGCGTGCAATGAAACCTGGGCAACGAGAGCGCTGCCTGCTGAGCGCAACATACCCACTAATTGCAATGGGTTTATCGAACCGGCGTCCTTACCGGTCAATAAGTTGCTTGCAACTTCCATTATAAGCTTCCACATGGCTTAATCGCGACGCGAAACAAGCAGGCCAACTAATAAACCAATCGCCGCACCAGCGCCCACTGCTGTCCAAGGTTGTTCGTGAACATAATTGTTAGTAGCAGTGGCACCCTTACGTGCTTTTTGAACAAGGTTATTACTCAGTTCATTTAACGATTCTTTGGCAACAGTAATGCGCTCGTTCATGGAGTTTTTTAGCTTCGCCAAATCTTCACCTGTTAAAGAGGTCGCTTGCGATACTAGATCTTCAATATCAGTGAGAAAGCGCTGGAACTCTACAGAAATACTGTTGGTTTTTTCTGTAGGTTCAAAAATTTCTGCTGGCTGAATATCACTTTTCATAATTAAGTTCCTGTTTGAGTTGGATTGCACGGTGGCGTCAAACCTTAGGCCTACCGAGTTGAGCAGATCATCACCATATTTTTAGCAGGTATCTGTACGTCAACACACACAAAACTTCATGCTTTTTATAACTCGAGTTTGTCAAATTGCTTTTGCAATTGCGAATTGCTTTGGTAAGGATCATGGCGCTGAAATGGTGCGATAACGCACCGATAAATGCATATTGCTGCGTCAATATATGCTTGCCTCATCAAAATTTCTGTACCTATAGGGTTGCATTCAGAAGCATTCAGCAAAAAGTAAATTAAGCGAGGAACATTACCATGATTCGGAATATCAAAAGCAAAAACTCAAGTAGCTGCACTAGATCCATCGTGTCTACATTTTACGTTTCAGGTTTGGCAATCATTGCCACTGTCATGTTGGCATCCTGCGCATCAACACCACCTCCTAATAGTCAAATCACTGCAGCGGAGACTGCGATTAAACTCGCGGAACAAGCCCAAGTCACGGATTATGCATCACCGGAATTGGTTGATGCGCGTAAATATTTAGCAGACGCCAAAACTGAAGTTAACGCAAAAAATATGACTAGAGCAGCACGCTTTGCGCAACGCGCTCAAGTGAATGCAGAATTGGCGACAGCCAAAACGGCAGCCGTTAAAGCGAAAGAAATCAATGACGAGTTGCAAAAAGGTACATCGGCCGTGAAACAAGAATTGCAACGTAATGAGGGAGCGAAATAATGAACACATTAATTTACACAGCAAAAATCGTAAGTGCTATTTCTTTGAGTGCAATTATATTTTCTGGTTGCGCGACGTCATCAAAAATTCCACCCGAAGTTGCTGCTGTACGCAGCAAGCTGAGTACCTTGCAGGCCAATTCCCAATTGGCAAACCGCGCGCCGGTCGCATTTAAAGATGCAGAAGCGGCAGTGCAAGCTGCGGAAAAAGTGCCCAAGGATGACTCTTATTTGGAACATTTGGTATGGATGGCTGATCACAAAATCGATATAGCGGCAGCGCAAGCGCAAGCGCGTTATTTGGAAGATCAACGTAAAGAGCTAGCAGATGCACGCGAAAAAGCGCGCCTTGATTCTCGCACTCGCGAAGCTGATGCGGCAAAAGCAGATGCTGACCAAGCGCGTCGTCAAGCTGAAGAACTTCAGCGCCAAATTGCTGAGCTGAACGCAAAATCAACTGAGCGTGGTTTGGTGGTGACTTTAGGTGATGTACTTTTTGAAACCGCCAAGTCGGATTTGAAGGCGAGCGCCATTGCAAATGTGTCTAAATTAGCTGCGTTTTTAAATCAGTATCCAGATCGCACTGTTACCATTGAAGGTCATACAGACAGTGTTGGCGACGAAGAATACAACCTCGGCTTATCACAGCGCCGCGCAAACGCAGTACAGCAATATTTAATGTCACAGGGCATTGCATCTAATCGTTTAACTGCTGCAGGCAAGGGTGAAAACTTTCCGGTTGCTAGTAACGAAACATCATCTGGCCGCCAGATGAACCGCCGCGTAGAAGTTATTATTTCGGATACCAAAACTGCCGTTCAATAAGCGAGGTAAAAAATTATGACGTTAGGAACAATACTTTTAGTGATCTTAATTCTTGCGCTTATAGGTGCAATTCCCAGTTGGCCGCACAGCCGTAGCTGGGGCTATGGCCCGAGTGGAGGCTTAGGTTTAGTAATTATCATACTGTTGATACTGTTGTTAACAGGGCGATTGTAGTCTTTGAGGGGCAGCTTAAAACACTGCCCAATCAAGCATCTTTAATGTAGGGATAGGTACAGTAGGAGTTGGCTTATGAATACTCGTGTCCACGACCATTCCGAACAACTGCACGTAAATAATGAGTTGGATATGTCATCCATATATCCAGCGCCTGAAGAAGTGCCGATTAGTAAAATTGTTGTTAAAGCATTGTTAAAAAATATTCCTCTTTTTTTGGTGACTTTATGTCTGATTTTTTTAGTGTCATGCACCTCCAATCTAAAGCACGAGAGCACGGGCGAATATATTGATGATTCTATGCTTACCGCAAAAGTTAAGGCTGCTCTGGTTGCTGATGACTTACTAAAAGCGACGGAGGTCAACGTAGATACCTATAGAGGCATTGTTCAACTGAGCGGTGTTGTTAGTTCAATGGATACCCAGCACGAAGCGATCAAAGTAGCTAAGTCTGTAGAAGGCGTTAAGTCAGTTACTAACGCTATGTATGTGCGATAAAGACATGTGAGAAAAAAATAAAATACACAAATTCTATAATAAAAAAGCTCTGCAATGGCGGAGCTTTTTTATTTCGGTATTTAATAAAGTGTGTCGCCTAGGCGCTTGTTTAATACAAACAATAGCGTTGGTTAGCGCACCGAGTTCTTCAACTGCACTGTTAAAAATGAGCATGCAGTAGCTGAGATCGATGAGCCTTGATTTGTATCGCTGTCATCAAGGAGCTAACCCTAAGGAGAAGACCATGAAGTTAAACGAGAAGTTCAATATCTCTTTTGTCACGCTTAAGCCTTACCTGCTTATGCTGCTCTTTATTTTGTGTATTTTAAATGCGGGCATAGTACGTGCTGATGAGAACCGCGGTTGGTACTTAGGCGGGGCGATCGGGAAAACGTATTACGACTTAGACAATAGAGATATTGCAGCGCAAATCGCTACTAATCAATTTACGGTTAATTCTATAGACGGCAATAAAACGGATGATGGTTTTAAAGTTTTTGCGGGATTTCAATTTAATTCTCATGTGAGTTTGGAAGCGGGTTACTTTGATTTGGGCGAAACTGATTTCACTGCACGAGTTACTCCTGAAGGATCACTTTACGGAAAAAGCCGGTTTAGAGGTATACATCTTGATTTAATTGGAAGCATCCCTTTCACTGAAAAGTTGTCAGGCTTTGGCTTGGTGGGCATCACCCATGTGGAGCGAAAAGATCATTTCAATCCGAGCGAAGCTATTTTTGTAAGCGATACCTCTAGAGTTGATAAAAATCTCAATCCAAAAATTGGGTTAGGGATTCAGTACGGTTTTACCTCATCTTGGGCTGCGCGTTTTGGGGTAGAGCGCTATCGTGTAAATGATGCAATCAACGAAAAAGGTTACGCTGATTCAGTGAATATGGGAGTGGTTTATAAGTTTGGCCGTAAAGCAGCGCCTGTTGCTGCATTTACATCTGCTCCAGTTCCTGCCGTCCGCCTACAGGAATATTGCACCACGCTCGACATAGAATTCGAGATTGATAACGCACAAGTTCAGCGGGCTGAAAAAGAAAAAATCGCTGTTGTTGCAAATTTCTTGAACAAATACCCTGCAACTACCGCCGTAATTGAAGGTCATACGGACGATGTTGGAGATGCCGACAGAAATGTAAAACTATCTCAACGCAGGGCTGAGAGCGTGGTTGATTATTTAGTTGCTAATTATAATATTGCTAAAAATCGGTTGAAGGCTGCAGGTTATGGTGAGAGTCAACCCGTTGCAGACAACAGTACGGAAGATGGCAAACGCCACAATCGCCGTATTAAATCGGTTATCTCTTGTGCAAATGATATAGCGGGTTTACAACCTTTAAGCGCGCGCGTGACCATGGCTTTGCGTATGGAATACGAGCGCAACCAATCCAATGTTGCAGAGGAATATTATTCCGAACTGAATCGTGTGGGAAAATTTCTGAACGACAACCCCGACGTTACTGCAACAGTGGAAGGGCATACCGATAATACCTCTCCCAATACTGCTCAGAAAATCTCTCTAGCGCGTGCGCAAAAAGTTGTGGATTATCTCGTGGAAAAAGCGGGTGTAAGCCGGTCACGCTTAACTCCGGAAGGCTTTGGATATTCGCGTCGTTACGCGTACAACGCTACTGAGGAAGGTCGTCAGCAGAATCGACGTGTCAATATCATCATTAATTATCCCAATCTGAATTGAACAACAACCGCGCTTAATTCATCGCTCATATTTGAGCGCGGTTTAATGGGTTCTGATTAAAGCGTTTTAATTGAACCGTAGGTGAGGCTTATATGACCGCACGTAAATTATCCGGAATGGCGCTAGGGACCTTTTGTTTATTTTTTATTGGCTTATACGTATACGCTTTATTTCATCTCCCGTGAATGCTATTTCCCAAGGTTGTTTGTAAGGAATTGTGGGTTTAACAGGTGCTCAAGCTCCGTGCGGCTAATATGGGTTTCTGCTTCGGCCACATCAATGATGGGTTTGCCTTCTGCGTACGCTTTTTTCGCGATTGCAGCGGCTTTTTCGTATCCAATTATTGAGTTTAGCGCAGTGATTAATATGGGATTTCGCACAAGAGCATGTTCAATATTAGGTTGGTTTACCGTGAAGCCTGCGATCATGTCGGCGAGCTGATTGCTTGCATTGCTCAAGAGCTGAATGGATTGCAATAAATTGTAAGCAATTAACGGTAGCATAACATTTAGTTGAAAATTTCCAGATTGCCCTGCAATTGTGATACTGGCGTCGTTGCCTACAACCTGCGCGCAGGCCATGCACACTGCTTCGGGAATGACTGGGTTCACCTTGCCCGGCATAATCGATGACCCTGGTTGTAGTGCTGGCAAACTAATTTCGGAAAGCCCCGCTAAGGGGCCTGAATTCATCCAGCGCAAATCATTCGCAATTTTCATAAGACTAACCGCCAATGTTTTAAGTTGCCCGGAAGCCGCTACAGCAGTGTCTTGTGAGCTCATTAACGCGAAGAAGTTACTCGCAGGAACAAAAGATAAGCCTGTGTTATCACCTAAATGTTGTGCGAACAGGGCCGCAAACTTCGAATCAGCATTAACGCCAGTGCCAACGGCAGTACCACCTTGAGCAAGCTGCAATAGCTGTGGAAAGAGTGTTTTCAAACGCACATAGTTGCTTTCAATCTGGCTTGCCCAGCCACCAATCTCTTGGCCGAATGTGAGCGGCATTGCGTCCATTAAATGTGTGCGGCCAGTTTTCACCAAATGATGTAAGTGTTCTGATTTACCCAGCAAATGTGTGTGTAAATTTTCGAGTGCAGGAAATAAATAGCGTTC
The DNA here is from genome assembly GCA_964581625.1 of uncultured Cellvibrionaceae bacterium. Lineage (GTDB taxonomy): Bacteria > Pseudomonadota > Gammaproteobacteria > Pseudomonadales > Cellvibrionaceae > Cellvibrio. The sequence continues at coordinate 27,946 of CAZOPE010000013.1, read as the reverse complement.
AAATGCAATGGCGGCGCTCATATGAATGGCGCTCGGAATCGTGTCATTGCTACTTTGGCACATGTTGACGTGATCATTCGCATGCACTTTTTCCCCCAGTGCAGCACTCGCCAAGTGTGCAATAACTTCATTCACGTTCATATTGGTGCTAGTGCCAGATCCGGTTTGAAAAACGTCAACCGGAAATTGATCCGCATATTTATTGGCAATAATGGCGTCCGAGGCATCTGCAATTGCCTTGGCGACATCTGCATCTAATAAATCCAATTGAAGGTTTGTTTGTGCAGCAGCTTTTTTAATGTGCGCAACGGCGTGAATAAATGCACTGGGTAGTTGCAAATGGCTTAGTTGAAAATTATTGAGGGCACGTTGCGTTTGTGCGCCGTAAAGTGCTGTCACGGGAACTTGCACCTCGCCCATGGTGTCGTGTTCTATGCGAAATTGCGACATGGTATTTACCTCTAAGCGTTGGGTATACGTGTGTGACGAATTTTAGAGTGGGAAGTTCACCGGCGGCCACTTTCAAATCGTGTGTTGCGGTGGGCGAACGTGCACAGGCGGAAACAAAAAAAGCCCCGATGTTTTCACATCGAGGCTTTTTTCGAGGCCAGAGTAGGCCATTTGAATTTGGTGCCCAGGGCCGGACTCGAACCGGCACAGCTTGCGCCACCAACACCTGAAGCTGGCGTGTCTACCAATTTCACCACCTGGGCATTTTGGCCGTTGGCCAAGGCGGCGAACTATAAATAGCAGCTCAAGGCTTGTCAACGCGCAAACTGATTATATTTGTGGGTTTGTCATAATGACTACCCTATAATTAAACGAAGATGGCATTCAGCCAAATAGGGCAGCCAAGAGGCTGCTTTAACACTACAGGACACTTCCTTTGACCAAACGTAAAACGCCGCATCAAGACGCTTTTGCCGCTCGCGAAGCTGAGAAATACGAAAATCCCATTCCCAGCCGCGAGTACATTTTGGACTTGCTCGATAACGCCTCAGAGCCCATTACCCATCCGCAAATGTGCGAGATCCTCAATCTTACCGATGAAGACCAAGTTGAAGCCCTACGACGCAGGCTCATCGCCATGGCGCGCGATGGCCAGCTGATCAGCAACCGCAAAGATGCTTACCTTCGTCTCGATAAAATTGATGTTATCCGTGGACGAGTTCAGGGCCATAAAGATGGTTATGGGTTTGTGATTCCGGCCAACGGCGGCGAAGACATTTATTTACATAACCGTCAAATGCGCCGTGTGTTCGATGGCGACGAGGTGCTGGTGCGTTTGTCTGGCGAGCAATATCGTGGCAAAGAAGAAGGCGCCATTGTTGAAGTGCTAGCGCGCAACACTACGCAATTGGCAGGTCGTTTTTTTAATGAAGACGGTGTGCAATTTGTGCGGCCAGAAAATGCGCGCATCACCCAAGACATTATGATTCCTTTTGGTGCCTACGGTGGTGCTACCCACGGTCAAATTGTTGTTGCTGAAATTACTCAGCAGCCCGATAAAAATCGCCTGCCGATGGGGCGTGTTATTCAGGTGCTGGGCGATCACATGGCGCCAGGAATGGAAATCGAATTGGCTATTCAGGCGCACGGTATTCCGCACGTTTGGCCGCAGGATGTAGTGACGGAAGCGGCGGTGTTACCCGCAGAAGTTGCTGAGCAAGATAAATTACATCGCGTAGACGTTCGCCATTTACCTTTCGTGACAATTGATGGTGAAGATGCACGTGATTTTGACGATGCTGTTTTGTGCGAGCGCCGTCGCGGTGGCTGGCGTTTGTTTGTTGCGATTGCAGATGTATCCCACTACGTGAAAGTAAATAGCGCGTTGGATATGGAAGCGCGCAGCCGTGGCAATTCGGTTTATTTCCCTGATTACGTTGTACCCATGCTGCCGGAAGCGCTATCGAACGGATTGTGTTCGTTGAACCCGCAGGTAGATCGTTTGTGCATGGTGTGCGAAATGACGATCACTGATGCAGGAAAAATTACGGGTTATGAGTTTTATGAAGGCGTGATGTATTCGCACGCGCGCTTAACTTATACCAAGGTAGGAAAAATCCTCACCGAATCTGATGACGAAGCGAAAGCGCTGCGCGAAGAATACAAACAGGTTGTACCGCAGTTGGAGTTGTTGCACAAACTTTATCAATGTTTACGTGTGGCGCGTGATGAACGTGGTGCAATTGATTTCGATACAGTGGAAACGCGAATTCAATTTAATGAAGACCGTAAAATTGAACGCATAGTGCCAGTTAAACGTAACGATGCGCATAAATTAATTGAAGAATGTATGCTGTGCGCCAACGTGTGTTCGGCGAAGTTTTTAGAAAAACATAATCTTGTAGGTCTGTACCGCGTACACGAAGGGCCAACAGAACAAAAGCTCACTAACTTGCGTGAATTCCTTGCTGAATTGGGTTTAGGGTTAGCGGGTGGCGCTGAGCCAACATCAGGCGACTACCAACAGTTGATGCAACATATTGAAGGCCGTAGCGACTCCAACATGATACAAACCGTCATGTTGCGCAGTTTGCGCCAAGCCATGTATCAAGTGGAAAATCGCGGCCATTTCGGTTTGGGTTACGATGCTTACACACACTTCACGTCGCCTATTCGCCGCTACCCAGATCTTTTAGTTCACCGCGCAATTCGCTCTGTTATTCGTAGTGAAACACCAACAACACATGTGCGACGCGCCGTCGGCGCTATGCCTATCCCTACTCGCCAAATTTATCCTTATACCGCTAACGATATGGTGGTTTTTGGTGAACAGTGCTCATTAACTGAGCGCCGTGCAGATGAAGCAACGCGCGATGTAGTGAGCTGGTTGAAATGTGAATACTTGCGCGATCAAGTGGGGGCGGTATTCGCTGGCCACGTAAGTGCAGTAACAGGTTTTGGTTTGTTTGTTGAATTAAAAGATTTGTATGTGGATGGCTTGGTTCATATCACCGCCTTGCCACACGATTACTACCGTTTTGAAGCGGCACAACACAGGTTGGTTGGGGATCGCACTCGTCGTGTATTTGGTTTGGGCGATGAACTTGTTGTGCGTGTTGTTCGGGTCGATTTGGAAAATCGTAAAATTGATTTTGAGTTGGAATCGGATAACGCCATTCGCCGCCCTAAAAAATCTATAGTGCCGATTGTGGTTAAAAAAGCGGAAAAGAAAAAAGTGCGTGCCACCGAAGGTGCGAAATCTACAGCGACAAAAAAAGCCTCAAAAAGCAAAGCTGAAAAATCTGCAAAACCTGCGCAGAAATCTGCTGGCAAAAGTTCCTCCCCTAAAACGTCCTTGGGTAAATCCCCTGAAAGCAAACGGGTAAAATCAACCCCTGCTAAAACGCCCGCGCAGACTAAGGCAGAAAAAATAGCTGCCGCTAAGAAAGCAGCTGAAATAATTTCTCCGCCAGCAAAGCCAAGAGCAGCTGCCAAGGCGGCTAATAAATCATTGGATAAAACCGATACTACAAAACCTGCATCGGTTAAGGCGAAAAAATCCAGCGAGGTAAATAATGGCGAGCAAACAGAAAAGGCTTCGCGCAAGAAGGCGGTATCACCAGTTCAGCAATCTTCGCCAAACTCGGCTTCGTCACTCGTTGCTAAGGCGAAAGCTGCTGTTAAAAAAGCGCTGGGTAAATCTAACGACAAGGCTTAATCGTTGGCTTAAAACCGATTCTGATATGAAAACACAGCAAGATTTATTTTAAACAAGCGACAGAGTAACTATTTTTGAAAAACGAACACATTTTCGGCCTGCATTCGGTGCAGGCACTTTTAAAAAGTGCGCCGCAGCGTGTGCTTGAAGTTTTTATGGTGCAAGGCAGAAATGACCAGCGTCTCACTAAAATTCTCAATCTTGCTCAAAGTAACGACATTAGCTGCAAAGTTGTTGAGCGCAAAAAATTGGATGAACTGGTTGGTGATGAAAACCACCAAGGTGTTGTTGCCGTTTGTACGCCAGGTGAAATTCACGATGAAAAGTTCCTATTCGATTTGCTTGAAAATCTAAATGAACCCGCATTCGTATTGATTTTGGATGGCGTTACAGATCCTCATAACCTAGGCGCCTGTATGCGCACGGCAGAAGCAGCGGGTGTTCATGTGGTTATCGTCCCTAAAGATAAATCTGTTGGGCTTACCCCGGTTGCTCGCAAAGTTGCCTGCGGTGCCGCCGAAGTGCTGCCGCTTGTACCCGTCACTAATCTCGCTCGCACACTAAAGAAGTTGCAAGAAAAAGGTGTGTGGTTATTTGGTGCTGCGGGTGAAGCACAAGCATCGGTATATCAAGCAAACCTTACTGGCAACATAGGAATTCTTATGGGTGCCGAAGGCGATGGCTTGCGGCGGTTAACGCAGGAAACTTGTGATCACTTAATCAATATCCCCATGGCTGGTACTGTGAGTAGCCTCAACGTATCCGTTGCTACCGGGGTTGTGTTATTTGAAGCGGTAAGGCAACGCAGCACATAAATTGATTCACGCTCTCCCATAGCCATAATAAAATTTTAATCTTGCACTTGAAAACACAGACGACTGGTCATATTATTGCCCCATGAGCAAACGCGAACTTAAAAAAGACTATCTTCTTGAGGCTGGCATTAAGGTTATGGCCACCCGTGGCTACAACGGCACCAGTATTCAGGACATAGTCGATGCCGCTTCGGTGCCTAAGGGCTCTTTCTACACCTATTTCAAAAGCAAAGAGGATTTTGCCCTCGCAGCTATAGAGATGGTTGCGGAAGAACGCATGACGGCAACCAAGAAGCTGGTAGGCGACCGCAAGGTTCCGCCACTTGAGCGTTTGAAGAACTTCTTTGAAAACAGTGTTCCCGGCTGCGAATCCAACCTTAATGGCGGCTGCTTTATCGGCAACATGTGCCAGGAGATGTCGGATTCCAACGAAGCTATTCGGATCAAGGTGCGCCAAATGATGCGCAACAAGACTCAAATAGTGGAAGACTTGCTTGAAGAAGCTCGGCTTGATGGAAGCCTTAAAAACTCAATTTCTGCCAGCTTGCTTGCAGAATTCCTGTTCAACGCGTGGGAAGGCACCTTGATGCGCATGAAAGCCACCAAGTGCCGTGAACCTCTTGATGCGTTTTTAGTAGCCCTGCCCAGCATTTTGGGTAACAACTAAGTAATTAAGCGTACTTAATTATTTGTTTAAGACCTATATCCTTCGTCCTAATGGATGTTCCCTAAACATCGTGGCCAAAAGCCGCGTTCGTTTTGGTTCAAAAAGAAGACGACTGGTCATTTAATGGTGATTTTATGAATGGTTTGATTGACTCCAAGGAATACAAGCTTGCACCAGCTGGATTCTCCGTGGCGCATACCCAGCCGCTACCCGAATTTAGCACTCGCTTGCCCGAAGCATCTGCGAAAGCGTCAGCTCTGAAAAAAACGCGGCTGGGCTTGATATCAGATGGTCTGTTTTACTTGCGCGCAGTCCTGGTTCAGGTGTTTGCGGCTGTTTTGCTTATTTCAACCGCGCATTATTCCAAAGCAGATGCGAGTGATTATTTGGCGACTAAGCCGCAAACCCAATGGCTGCAGTTGGCGGCTTTGGTTGATGATGAAAAGCGTCCGATGTTCACTGCAGACGCCAAGAAATCCAAAACCAGTTGGGCATTGTCTTTTGATAATGACTTGCTGGCTCCCGGCCACCGCGATCGTGATTACACCTACGGTACAAATCTTACCTATTCTGGTGAAAGTGCAACTTATGCGCCTATATCGCTGAAAACGCCGCTTGCCGCAATTGATTCGTTCTTGGGTGTACAAAAACTTTCTAGCCCTCACGCAATAGATAACTACAGTGTTGAAATTGGTTTGTACGGCTTTACGCCGAAAGAGTTGGAGCGCACCACCATCAACGAAACAGATCGCCCTTATGCAAGCCTGGTTTATTTCTCAAGCGCGCACGAGCAAATAGATACCGACAAAAATGTTGCATGGAATACTAGTTTAACCCTGGGTGTTTTAGGTTTAGGTATTGTGGGCGATTTGCAAAATGCAGCTCACCGCGAAACGCAAAGTAGCGACGCACATGGTTGGGATCATCAAATCAGTGATGGCGGTGAAATAACGGGCCGCTATGTCATTGCGCGGCAGGCATACCTCGCAACAGGCTCTCATTCGGTTGAATTAAAAAGTACGGTACAGGCATCGGTAGGTTATCTCACGGAAACTAGCTGGGGCTTAAGTTTGCGCACGGGAAAAATTATTAGCCCCTGGGCGAGCTTTAATCCAGATTTAATCAGTTACGGCGAAAAATCTACATACAGCAACAATACCGCCAGCACAAACGAACATTATTTTTGGGCAGGCTTTAGTGTAAAAGCCCGCTTTTATAACGCTTTTTTGCAAGGGCAATTTAGAGAGACCGATTTTTCGTATAACTATTCTGATTTGCGCCCCGTCATTCTTGAAGGTTGGGCGGGTTACACCTATGCGTTTCGCCAAGGTTACCGCGTAAGCTACGTATTGCGCGCGCAATCCTCTGAGATAAGAGAGGGTGATGGCGACAGAAATGTTGTGTGGGGTGGATTAATTTTTGCAAAAACCATTTAAATCACACTGCCTTTGTTTAAATGTTTTATTTGCGGTTTGAATGTTTTATTCGCGCCAGTGCTCTCCTATCCATTCACACGGCAAAACATAACGTTTGATATAACGCCAACGCTCTTTGAGGGATGTAGAGTGTTCAACTGCATTGGAGATATGTTCTCTGGTTGATGGGAAGGGCTTCATTTCTTCATCCCATCTTCCCAAAATAACATCACTTGGGTTGGGGCCCCCAGGGAAGGTAACAATTTTCGCGTTGCTGGGAAATTTAGCTGAAACGAAATAACGTAGCGGAAAAATAGGGAGGCAATGCAGCCGAAAGTGCCTCGTCCAACTTTCGGGCCAAAATTTTATTCCGCCAGTTACTGATGATGTAATGTAGTGTTGTTCAAATTTGTACTTGTCTGCAATCGTTTGAGCGGATGTTCTAAAATTTTTTAATATGTGACTATTTTTTCCAACAGGGAACCGAAACACAGATGTTTGACCCATGCCCGAAAAGGGTTTTGCCCAATTGCGCGCGAGTATGACATCTTCGGGGGAGCCGTAACGAAAATAATCATCAATGTTATTGATGATGACTGAATCTAAATCCACGAATAAAACAGGTCCAGAAAGCCCGCCTAACTCATCGCCCCAAAGTGCAACCTTCGGCCATTTGCCAATGGTTCGTTCTGGGTGAGCGCAACCTAGTTCTGGGAGTGGCCTGGTCTCAACTTCAGGCCTTAAACCTTGAGTATTTTCTGTGAAACACACTAAGCGAAATTCACCGGTAATATTGCGTCTGGCCATGGCGTAAAGTCGGTTCACATATTCAGGGCCAAATTTTTCACCCCATTTAATGCAAATAATAATTTTCTGAATATTCATTAACGTCTCAATATTTTATGAGGAACCGAATCAGGCGCGAAATTAATCCGCGTTTTCCGTATTGCCAACAAAGTTGGGGCTTTGTCCAGCCAATGTTGTGGAACAGCTGCGCGCGATAATTATTTTTTGTTTGAACATAAGCACGAATAAGATGTTTTGAGCGCTTTAAGTCGCGCATAACAACATAGTGTGTTCGTGCACAGTAATGACTAAATGCCAAGCGAATTTCGTTAGAAAGGTTGGGGTATTTTTGTAGCCACAAATCAAGAACTCCCGCATTACCGCAAGCGGCGTCTTCAATTTTTTTAACGCTGGGCGTAGAGAGAATACTACCTTGCCGTTGGCGATAGGCAATCCACACTTGGGGGCAGTAAAAATAAGTAGAGGCGCGCAATGCTAACCTCGGTGTGGTTGTCATATCTTCCATATAGCGGTTTACTGGAAAGCGTAAATCATTACCCCATAGATGTCGTTTCGATATCTTCGACCACGCATGCAATTCTCCTTTTTTATAAAGCCCGTAAAATAGCGCGGCAGAATTTTGCAAAAGTATATTGGGCGGCCCCACAAAAGAGTTACGATGATTTTCTCCGCGCAACCTGTGCTTTAGTGTTTGCTGATGACGTAGCACGCGAAAGTCACACATGATCAAATCGGGCTTATGTTCTTCGGTAATTTTTTTTAATTGGCGCATAGCGCCGGGCTCCATAAGGTCATCAGAGTCTAAAAACCAAATGTAATCTCCCTTTGCAATTTCCAGCAGGGAATTGCGTGCTGCGCTGAGCCCTTGGTTATGGGTGTGCCTGAGTATGTTGATTGGGTGGAGTGAGTGCTGTGCTATATCTTGTAGCAGCGAAAGAGAGTTATCTGTGGAGCAGTCATCAAGTGCGATTATTTCTACCCCACCATCAATTTGGGCAAGAACGGATTCCAAACATTCCCGCAAATAGGTTTCTACGTTGTAAATTGGAATGAGTAAGCTTAACCAATATTGAGGCTCCATATTGTAACCTCAATAAAAAAGCGATTCGCGCAGCATGGTTTCAGGTTGTTGTATTAGCGACAAGAATAACTCTTCATAGCTCGTAACCATGCGGCTGACACCAAAATACTGCATGGCGCGAGCTTGGGCGTTTTTGGCGAGCTGATCAGTAAAATAGCTATTGACTAAAGCGATGTGTAAGCAATTGGCCAGCGATTCGGGAGACTCAGGTGTTGCGAGTAGGCCATCAATACTGTGGCTGATTAATTCTTTAACGCCAACAACTTCAGATCCTATAACGACACAGCCTGAGGCCATGCCTTCGCATATTGATAAGGGCATTCCTTCATAGCGTGTTGCGAGCACGCACACTTTATTCTTTGCTAATAACTCAGGCACATTGTTGCAAAACCCTAAAAATTTAATTTGGTCTTTTAGGTTCAACTCCTTCACCAATTTCTTTGCTCGCTTCATATGTTTCTTGCTGCCTGAACCAGCAAGATATACCGGCGGAAAAATATGTTTATCCCGTAGTAAAGCAACCGCTTTTATCAGCGTTAAGTGATCTTTTTGTTTGGCAAATCGCGCGGCCATCACAATGGCGTTTTCACGATCTTTGAAGGGTAAGCTTAGGCTTTGTTCGTAAGCCCGCAAATCAATTCCATTATTAATGGTTAATGTTTTTTCTTCCGGAAATTTTAGTTTAACGAGTTTTTGGCGTACGCCTTCAGAGCAGCCAATAATTTTGTCCGTGTATTTTGCAAGCCATCGCGCTTGAAGCAATCGCCAAGGCGTGTAGCGTTCTTTTGAATTGTGCTCAACGTGAATTAAATGCGGAACACCCGCAAGCAGCCCTGCGTACCTTCCCCAAAGATGTTCGCTAAAGCCATGGCAAACAATAATGTCTGGCTTGAATTGGCGGCATATCTTTATTAGGCAGAAAATGGTGGCAATACTTGACCAGCTCGTTACGCATTCAACCGCTATGCCTTGTTCGCGCAGCTGTTGAATTTTGGAATCGTGTTTGGCTTTCTTTCGCCGCAGCACTAACAGGTTTTCAATATTTGGGTTTTGGCTTTTTACCAGTTGTATGGCAACAGAGGTAGATCCAGAAAAACCGCCGGTAACAAAATGTATAACCCGTAGCGCACGCATGGCGAACACTCTTGCTGAAATAGGGAAGTGTAAGTCTAGGCTTACGTGTCAGTTCCTCTATTTAATACCAGCAAGATGTTAAATTTATGACAACAACCGTTCGGCCTAAAGGTGCTTAAAAATTACGAAATGGAATCTGTAGGTTTCAAGTTCGCTCCAGAATTTTTCTGTTGGTTTTAGAAAAATAAGCGAGATGTACGCGCAAAGAATGAGTATTTTTAGTGTGAGTAGCCGCTGGTTTTACAGCGGATTTTTATTATTTGTTTGCTCGCTTGGGCTTAAGAGTGCATATATATTTTTTGAAGACAATTAACCTTGAATTCCAGCAGTAACTGCTGCCACTAGATCTCGCCCTCCTGTAAGCCCACATTATTCTTCAGCATAAACAAGTAACTATCCACCATGGCTTCCGCGTATTTATCCAAATCAAAACTGCCAGGAAGGAATAACCAATTGCTGATTAAACCCGTGATCAATGCGTGGTTTGCAATGGCAGCCTGGTGCACGTTGAGGTTGGTTGGGAGTTGTCCTTTGTCTATAGCGTTTTTCAAGCATTGCTCAATTCCCTGAATATATTCCAAGGTCGCGGTTTGGCGGCGGATTTCCAACTGTTTGGCTTCGCTGTTTAGCTCGCATTTAAAGAACAGAATGCTGAGGACACGTTTGCGGCGCGGGTTGCGGGTGGTTTCTTTAAGAACCTGAATCCAAAAGTCACGCAGCTTACCTAATGGATTGGGTTCTTTTTCGTCGGCGCAGGCGTCGGTTAGGTTTTCGAGCGGTAGGCGAATACGGTCTGCCATGGCTTCGAATAAATCGCTTTTGTTTTTAAAGTGCCAATAAATAGCCCCACGGGAGAGCCCAGCCGCCTCTGCAATATCCATGAGGCTGGTTTGGCTAAAGCCTTTGTCAAAAAATACTCTCTCGGCCGCGTCTAACAGCTGGTTGCGGGTTTCAAGTGCATCTTCTTTGGTTTTACGTGCCACAAAGTTTCCTTAGGTTTATAACAAATCTAAACATTCAATTATGTATGTATTTTATAGTGATAGACTATTCTTTCGTCAATGCTCCAGACAATCTGTCGCCCATTTAAACAGCGTTAATATGTGCAAAGATTGTTAAGTTTGTGAATATATTCATCATTTGTGTTGAAACTGACGTACTTATTGGCTGTAATAGATAATACATTCATAGGTGTATGTTTACCTGATTTTATAGTTCTTGTCTCAATAGTTGATGCTGGTTTTTTTGACCGGCATTTTTATAGGGATCGCGTTTTTGGAAGAGGTGTACCCATGTCGCGCAGCAAATATTTAACCCTTTCAGTGGCAGTATCCATCGGGCTCTTATCGGCGTGCGGCCCCAAGGCTCCTGCGGGGGGCGATGCTCCGCCCGTTGAAGTGGGGGTCGTGGTGGTGAGCGAATCGGCGGCAACCATTACGTCTGAGTTACCTGGCCGTACCTCTGCCTACCGCAAAGCAGAAGTTCGCCCGCAGGTGAGTGGCATTATCCAGAAGCGCTTATTTACCGAGGGCGCCGAGGTTAAAGCGGGTACTCCCTTGTACCAAATTGACCCCGCGCCATTCGAATCTGCATTAAATAGCGCCCAAGCGGAACAGTCCCGAGCGGACGCTAACTTTTCGGCGGCAAAAGCCCGCAACGCCCGTTTCCAAAGTTTGATTGTCTCTAAAGCTATTAGCCAACAAGATTTCGATGATGTACAGGCAGCCTTCTCCCAAGCGCAGGCGAATCTGGAAATTAGTAAAGCGGCTGTCGAAAACGCGCGCATTAATCTCAAGTACACCAAGGTGCTTGCGCCAATCAGCGGTGTTATCGGTAAATCCAGTGTGACGGAAGGAGCACTCGTCAGTGCTGGGCAGTCACAGGTGTTGGCGACGATTCAGCAGCTCGACCCAATCTATGTTGATGTTTCCCAATCAGTAGATGAAATGCTCAAGCTGCGCCGTCAAATGATGAACGGCAAGCTTTCTGCGCCGGGGGAGGCAAAGGTCAAGCTGGTGTTAAGTGATGGTTCCCGTTATGCGCAAGAGGGCCGTTTGCAGTTCTCTGAAGTGGGTGTTAGCGAATCAACGGGCACAGTGGTGTTACGCGCGCTCTTTCCCAATCCCGATAAATTATTGCTGCCCGGTATGTTCGTGCGCACCGAATTGCAAGATGGTGTTCATTCAAAAGCGATTCTGGTTCCGCAACAAGGTGTCACGCGTGATCGCTCTGGGGGCGCAACCACGCTGGTGGTGAATAAAGAAAATAAAGTTGAACTGCGCTCCATTAAAACGACTACCGCCGTTGGTGACAAATGGTTGGTGGATGAAGGCTTGGCAGTTGGTGAGAAAGTGATTGTAGAAGGCTTGCAAAAGGCAAAACCGGGTGCAACTGTAAAAGCAGTTCCCGCAAAAATTGCAACTAAAACCGGGGAGTAACTAGCATGGCGAAGTTCTTTATTGATCGCCCGGTGTTTGCATGGGTAATTGCAATTTTAATTATGCTGGCGGGTGCGCTTTCTATTTTTAAGTTGCCCATCGCTCAATACCCAGAAGTTGCGCCACCCTCGGTGAGTATTAATGCCAACTACCCCGGTGCATCGGCGCAAACCGTGCAAGATACGGTTATTCAAATTATCGAGCAGGGTTTAACGGGAATCGACAATGTTCAATACATGTCGTCTGCCAGTGAATCCAGCGGGTCGGGTAGTGTGACGCTAACTTTTTTGGCGGGAACCAACCCCGACATTGCACAAGTTCAAGTGCAAAATAAATTACAAACCGTAATGCCGTTGTTGCCACAAGAAGTCCAGCAGCAAGGTATTCGCGTGACTAAATCGTCAGCGGGCTTTTTGTTGATTATTGGTTTTGTATCTGCCGATGGACGTATGGATAAATACGACATTGCCGATTACGTTGCCGCCAACGTGCAAGACCAACTCAGCCGCGTAAATGGGGTTGGGCAAATCACCTTGTTTGGTTCGCAATACGCCATGCGCGTGTGGTTGGATGCAAACAAACTCGCCACCTTTAATTTAACCGCAACCGATGTTACCGCCGCGATCAAAGCACAAAACGCGCAAATTGCCGCGGGCGAATTAGGCGGCACACCATCGCTTCCCGGTCAGCAAGTAAACGCGAGTATTGTGGTGCAAACGCGCTTGTCCACGCCTGAGCAATTTAAAAATATTTTGTTGCGCGTGAATAACGATGGCTCGCAAATTCGGTTGGGCGATGTCGCGCGGGTGGAGCTAGGTGGTGAGAATTATCAATTCGAAACCGAGTACAACAATCGCCCGGCAACCGGTATGGCAATTACCCTCGCTGCTGGTGCAAACGCCTTGGAAACTGCCGATGCAGTACGCGCGCGTATCACGGAACTCTCGCAATTTTTTCCGCAGGGAATGGAAGTGGTTTATCCCATGGACACCACGCCTTTTGTTCGCCTTTCCATTAAAGCTGTGGTTGAAACACTGATTGAAGCGATCATCCTTGTATTTTTGGTAATGTATTTATTCCTGCAAAATTTCCGCGCAACCTTAATTCCAACAATTGCTGTACCGATTGTGTTGTTAGGTACTTTTGGTGTGCTATCGGTGTGTGGATTTTCCATTAATACGCTTACCATGTTTGCCATGGTGTTGGCCATTGGCTTGCTAGTGGACGATGCCATTGTGGTGGTTGAAAACGTCGAGCGGGTAATGGCGGAGGAGGGGTTGTCTCCGCGTGAAGCCACGCGAAAATCCATGGGGCAAATTACCAGTGCATTAATTGGCATTGCGTTAGTGTTAGCTGCTGTGTTTGTGCCCATGGCATTTTTTGGTGGTTCAACCGGTGTTATCTATCGTCAATTCTCAATCACTATTGTGTCAGCCATGTTGTTGTCCGTTATCGTGGCTTTAACGCTCACACCTGCACTTTGTGCCACGTTGCTAAAGCCTGTTGATCACGATCACTATGAGAAAAAAGGTTTCTTCGGTTGGTTTAATCGCAATTTCAATAAAGCCACAACGCGTTACCAATCCAGCGTGCGCACCATGCTTGGTCGCACCAGCCGCTTTATGATGATTTACGTTGCGATTGTGGTTGTACTGGGGTTGCTGTTTACGCGCTTGCCCTCATCGTTTTTACCGGACGAAGACCAAGGCTACATGTATACACAAATGTCACTGCCAGTTGGCGCTACTAAAGAGCGTTCTATTGAAGTGATGAATCAAATTGAAAAACATTATTTGGAAACAGAAAAAGACAACATTCGTTCTGTGTTCTCAGTCATAGGTTTTAGCTTTAGTGGCCGCGGCCAAAATAATGGCATTGCGTTTGTCAGCTTAAAAGATTGGAGTGAGCGTACGCATTCTGGGCAAGATGTTCAAAGTGTTGCTAAGCGCGCCATGGGCACCTTCTCCAAAATCAAAGAAGCCATGGTGTTCCCCTTTGTGCCCCCTGCAATTACTCAATTAGGAACATCAACGGGTTTCAATTTGCAATTACAAGATCTCGGTGGCCTTGGTCACGAAGCAATGATTGAAGCGCGCAACCAATTCATAGGTATGGCCTCGAAAGATTCGCGTCTTGTTAATGTTCGCCCTAACGGCCAAGACGATACGCCGCAATTCAAGCTGGATGTGAATCAAGAAAAGGCAGCCGCTTTAGGCGTTTCGCTCAGCGACATCAATAGTCTTTTCAATACGGCTTGGGCGGCATCTTATGTGAATGATTTTATTGACCGGGGGCGAGTGAAAAAGGTGTTCGTGCAAGGCGATGCTCAATTTCGCATGCTGCCGGAAGATGTTAGCAACTGGTACGCGCGTAACAATAAAGGCGAGATGGTGCCGTTCTCCGCTTTTACTACAGGCCGCTGGATTTTCGGGTCGCCCCGGTTAGAGCGTTACAACGGCGTTGCTTCCATCAATATCAACGGCCAAGGCGCACCCGGTGTCAGCTCGGGAGATGCAATGCAGGCTGCTGAGGAAATCATTAAGAAATTACCGGCAGGCGTAGGCTACCAGTGGACGGGCATGTCGTTTCAAGAGCGCCAGTCCGGCAACCAAGCGCCGCTGCTTTATGCAGTGTCGATGTTGGTGGTGTTCTTATGTTTAGCAGCGCTTTATGAAAGTTGGTCAGTACCCTTTGCCGTAATGTTGGTTGTTCCGCTCGGCGTGCTCGGCGCCGTACTTTTTGCAATAGGCCGCGGCCTCTCCAACGATGTTTATTTCCAAGTGGGGCTGTTAACGACCATTGGCCTTGCATCCAAAAACGCAATTTTAATTGTAGAGTTTGCCAAATCATTGCATGAACAAGGCATGAGTTTGTTTGATGCGACTATGGATGCCGTGCGCATGCGCTTGCGCCCCATCATTATGACCTCGCTCGCCTTTATGCTGGGCGTAACGCCGCTGGTAATTAGCACCGGCGCGGGGTCAGGCAGCCAAAACGCCATTGGCACCGGTGTGTTCGGGGGAATGTTGTCGGCAACTGTACTTGCTATCTTCTTCGTGCCTGTTTTCTTTGTCGTGGTGTTTCAGTTTGCGCAGCGCTGGTTTCCCAAAAAGCCAGCAGAATAAAAGCAGAAGAAATAAGTGAGAAAATAAAAGTCCGGCCTTGTGCCGGATTTTTATTTGCGCCTATGTTTAACGGAGCAACCTAATACGTCTTGGAAAATGGGGTTTGCTTTTTGTAAGAAGTTACCTTTCTCAAGCTAATCCTGTTGCAATTTAATTTGACATTATTAATGTTGTATTAATTGGCGTGAGGCTCAAAAAGTGTGACGCATGTCACGAATTATTGTTTGGTTCTTTTAAACGACTGGATTGCAGATGGACGTTTGCATAAGGTTCGCAAATTCAGAATCCCGTATCAGATGATGTTGAGATGCATCGAAGTTTCGTGCTGCATTCTGAATGTTAATCAAAGTATGTGTAGATTAAAAAATTTACTGAATCAGCAAAGCAAAATCCGAATAGAATTGTTCTAACAATTGATTATTTTTAGGGATGAAAAAATGCCTCCGCTTCAATATCTATCGCTTCGTCACTTTTCGTGCTTCTTTTTTTTATTAACGCTTTTTGTAAGTGTTAGTTCTTATGCTCAACTTCCCTACATCGTCTCTGCTACTGTTCAAGTAAGTTCTCCATTAGAAAATGGAGCGAAAGTCAGTTACGGGGGGAGTGATGTATGGGTCAGCTTTGTTGTTGAAGCTGCTGGAAATGACACCAGCCAGTTCAAGTTTCAGTTATGGGAACAATACAATAATGGTAGCTGGCAATTTGTGGGGACTTTTCAGGGAGAGCGACAAGTATGGGATTGGTTCACGCGACGTCCAAAACCAGTTAAAGCCGGAACGTATAAATATAAAATCTCAGTAAATAAATCTTACTATACATGGAGTACACCTGTAGAAAGTGATGTTGTTACGATTCGTGACCCACGAAAAGCACCTACTGCTGCATTTAGTTATTTCCAAATATATGATGTTTGGGGGTACATACCTGCAAAGGTGCTCGAAGAGACATCGAGCAGGTACATTTTTCATAAAGATGATGCTTCTATTCTTTTTACGTGGTCGTATATAGTAAATGATGATCCGTATGCGTCAGATTTGTACTATGAATTTATGTCGCGCAAGGTTGGTAGTGATACTTGGAAGATATCCAAAGTAAATGGATGGACAACAAACACGTTTCAGTGGACGGCTTTTGAACAGGGGATGCAGGGAATTGGATTAAATGATTTGGAAACTTACGAATTTGCGGTTAGAGCGTGCAATCCCTACGGTTGTAACTCTGCGAAATCTCTCTCTAAGCCCATACTTCTTGATTATCCAGAGCTTAATACTGCAATCACATCTACTGTATTGGGTTTTGACGCTTTCGATATGGCCGCTTCTAAAATTAAACGCGAGAATTACTGTTTTGCCGACCCTATTACAAAAAAATGCAAAGGAGATTTTTTTAAGGGTTTCCGGTTCGTTAAATGTACCAGGGTCTCTTAGTCTCTATCAAGGCACGACATTAATCGCGTCACAAAATAAATCATCTAACAATGGGAGTGTATCTAAAGATATTAAAGATTTATCTGTTGGAACTTACACCTACATTCTTCTAGGTGAAGCTAATATTCGCAAACGCTTTTATGTTTTTGTGCCCAGCGAAGGAAAAATTACACAGTCTTCATCTGTCTGTTCTATTGATCCAAATAACACAACTTGCAGCGGCCAAGTCGCATGGGAATTTACCGGCGATTTTCCTGCTTGTATATATAAAATAGATGGAGCTACTACAACTGAGCTTGCTTGCGCGCCTGCAGGTCCTTATCAGGGTAACGTTTCTGTTCCCTTAACTGCAAATCCATCTGTTTTTGAAATTCGCGCTAAAGAGCCGTCTGGAATACGAACAATTGCTACGAGTAATTTAAAGGGTAGCTTTAAAGATGTTACATTCAGCGTTACTCCTGAGCGTTGCGACATCATTCACCCTGCAACAACGTGTTTAACTCGAGTAAGCTGGAAAGTGTCTGCCGATTACACTCCGTGCCTCTATAAAAATAATTCAAAATTAATTTGTTCCAACGAAAGTCAATTAGAAATCCCTGTTAATAGCCCGCCGGGTACGCAATTCAAACTTATCAACGGACCCAGTACCTCAGATAAATTACTGGCATCCGCTACAGTAAAAACTGTAAAACCTCCAACCGGCTCTCTCATTGTCGCCAGTGGTTCTCAAAACCCCTGTATTCCCAACAACACCAATACATGTACGGTGAATGTCACCTACTCGCATACTGGTGGGTACATGGGCGTTAGTCTTTATAAAGATGGTCAAGAATGGGCATTTTTAGGAACTTCTGGGGAAGCTACGCCCAATACTTTTACGAAATCCTTACCAGTAAATGCAGGTGGAACAACTTATTCTCTTCGTGCAAAAGTGGAAGGACAATTATATGAAATTTCAACTCTTACATTGTATACAACGACTTATACAAGTCAGGGTTATTCACTGACAGCTAAGCCTAGTGAGTGTACTTATAATCCCGTAACGCAGGCAGGTTGTAGACCGACCCTTACATGGTCTTTACCGCAAGCGGATGCTTGTATATTTCAAGACAACAAAATTATTTTCTGTCCTGACTCAACTATTTTAAACGGGTCAAGTTCTGGGACTTTAGATTTATCAGGCAGTCGTATTTATCAATTGCGCAAAGGTACATTGCCCACTGGTGCGTTGGTTGCGCAAGTTGGTGTGTTGGGTAAGGAACAAACCGTAGCGGATATTAAAGCAATGCTACAAGGATGCAGTGGTTCAGGCTGCAAGCTCTCCCTACAAATGTTCAACAACTATCCTGGCAATGTATGTCTTTACGATAACGGAATAAAAGCGGAAGGCTATTGCAATATCAATCGCCATAATTATGTTTCAGATTATCTAGCTGCTCCAGGCATTCACAAGTTGGAACTAAAGCTTTTGGACGGTAGTGGAAAGACTAGCGTGGTGGCAGAAACCACCATTGAATTGAAATACGCACCCTTCGCCCCTAGCGAAATTACAACAGCGGTAAGCGGCAATTCAATCAGCATTAACTGGCCTGTGACATTGGGCTCTGCTACTTACACACTGGAACGTAATGGCGAAATTTTAGAAGTGAATGGCAAACGCGTCTCAGACAAACTCGTGTTAAACGCCTATAGCGACACATCGGTTACTGCAGGAAAAAGTTATACCTATCGCGTGAAAGCTTGTATTTTCGACACGCTGTGCTCCGGTTGGACTACTGCCGCACCTATAGTGTTTGCACCCTCCGATAAATTATCCATAAATCTTGTGTCGCCGGTTCAAAGCCAAACATCTATTCAGCTGGGAGAAAATCTCTCGCTGATCGCAAATGTGGTTGGGAATATTAACAATGTTTTATGGGTAAAGTTTTATGCGAATGGTGAATTAATTAATGGAAAGTCATTTAACACCGGGCCCTACGTTTTAACCTGGAGGCCGTCAGAGGGCGGAGAGTATGTCGTTAAAGCAGTAGTGATGAACACAAGCGGCGTTCAAACCAGTTCAGTTCCGGTAAACGTTAGTGTTTTAGGTTCAGTGCGATTGAGTGCCGAAGACGTAGAAAATTTACCGGCTGGTATAGATTCAGATGGAAAATTTACGTTGCGTTGGAGCAGTGCTACACCTGCAGGTTATTTTGTACTTATGGAGGGAGATAAAGAAATCTACAGAGGTCTGGAGCTTGCCAAAACATTTAACCTAAAAGCAGGAACCTATAAATACTCAATAAAAGCATGCCAAATTCAACCTGCTACATGTTCTTATGAAACCGTAAAAACAATCAAAGTTAGTTTGGGCACTGCAGATAATGTGGTAGACCTGAAGATACCGTCTCCTGATCGCCAACAGACGGGCACCCTTGGACAGCAATTTGCACTTTACGCCGATGTTGAGACTTCAATAGGAGATATCTGGCGCACCGCTGATGGCAGTACACCACCCGTGGAATTTTATGCGAATAATGTTTTGCTCTCGGGTCTTGCAACAGACAGTACAGGCGCTTTGAAGTTTTGGCGGCCATCGCAAGTGGGAACCTACCTTATCACCGCGAGTGCTGTTGTTAGTGGAGGGAAAAAAATCACATCGCGCGTAGCCACAATTCAGGTTAATAACAATAGTGCACCAGCGATTAGTTTAACCTCTCCTCTGGCGCATGAACGTGTTCAGGAAGGTAGGTCTATTAAGTTGATTGCAAAAGTAACTGACAACGAAAATAACGCGGCACAGGTTGTGTTCCTTGCGAATGGAGTACCTATTGGTCAGCTAATCACAGCGCCACCTTATGAAATGCAATGGACGCCTCCAAAACCGGGAATATTCAATTTAAGTGCACGAGCTGTAGACCGGGGTGGATTGCAACAATTTGCTGCTAGCCAACCCTTGATTGTGGAATCGCTATTTAACGCAAAAGCGCCAACGGAGTCTTTATCGCCAGACTATAGCCCGCTAGGCACCCAGACAAAAGTGCTGCGCGCGGCAGATGAATTGAATGATCTGGTGGTATTGGCTCCACCGAATGCTGCTGGCATAAGCTACAACGCTTTTACAAGTTTTACGGTGGGGCAACCCTTAAAAATCCTGAATGTCGATAAAAGCGCTACAGGTTCTCCTGCGGCCAAACTCATTGTAATAGATGCTCAGGCATTAACGCTTAATAGCACCTTGGAGATTGTTGGCGCGGCTGCAGATGTACTGCTAATCAACCGTACACCCAACGCACAAATTAAATGTCTCTATTGTGATTTTGCAAATGTTGGCCGCGTAACCTTGGCTGCTGCGCAGCCAGTTAGCCCATTGAATGCAAGCAGTACGCAAGTGGGAGATTTGACTGCATCCGGTAGCATAAGCATTACTAAATTAAATGCCCCTACAGCGCAGGTTCAGTTATTAGGTAAAACTGTCAGCACTGTAAAAAACGATGCATTCATAGCAATTAACACGCAACAAAAAGCGCACTTGTTTAGCAATGGATATGTATTAGATGACAATGGCGATAAGCAGGTGGGAACCGGAAGTGTAAACATAGTTGCCGGTGAAACCAAAGTAGCCTACAGCAACTTTAATGTACTTTCTTTTAATGCAATTACAAATGCACCTATGGCCACCGTTGATGGAAACATCAGGTCGGGAGCCATTAAAATTGTTGCTGCATCGCCACTCACAATCAATAGCCAGCTTTCCACTCATTCAGATCTACAAGCCAGCTTCATAGACAAAGGCGAGTTCAAACTTGCTAGCGAGCGTATTGAGCTGGCAACACTGGATAATACGAATGGGCATCTCATTATCAATGGAACAGTAGAGTCCGATCATAAAATTAAAATTGTTTCTACGGGCAACATACAAAGCAATGTTACGTCCTCCATTGTAGCAGGGCATATAGAGGCTATAGCGGCAAAAGATATTATTAACCTTGGTGTAATGAATTGTGCTGATGCAGTGTGTGTGCAATCCGCACAACCATTAGAAACCAATTTGTATTTGGCTGCAGAAGGCATTGTCGACAACCAAAATATTATTCAAGGTTTTACGAATGTCACACTAACGGCTGCAAGCGATCTTAATAACCGCTTCGGAGGCAGCATCGCCGGTGTAAATGTATACCTCAACAGTAAAAACGGTAGCATTCGCAACGGATGGGCAACACCCTATGAGAACCTTCCAGAAAACTATTGGATACTAAAACCGTCGGCATACACACAACAACTGAGCACCTTCGATAAATTTATATTGCCGAAGATTGACGGCTCTCAAACGCCCGCTAAAAAAGCACGCACCAAAGAAGCTTATGTTTTTGGCGATAAAGTCATCTTAAAAGCCAAACGTCATGTTGAAAATATCAATGCGAGTTTTGATGTTTATAAATTTGGCACCTTAACGCCTAAAGAAGATAGTGCCAGTGCAACAACAGTATCAATCTCAGCATTAAATCGGTTGGAAGTGAATGCGGGTGGTTACATCCTTAACTCGTCAGCGAGCATGTCAGTAGAAAATAATGGCGTAAATAGCGCAATGGTTTTGATTGCGCCTCAAGTACACAACGAACGTTATTTTATGTATGCGCTGGGTGATGTTGTTAATGAGCAAGGTGTTGTTACACAAACATCTGACGGGGCGGGAAACACAACCCTAACCCAAAGCAAAAATCTTGAAGCGCGCTTATACGTATATTCTCCGGCAGCAGTCATGCATTCAGCTGCGAGCACTTTTTTTAAGTTCGATGATCTAAATAATCTCGCCACTATTTTTAATGGAGATAGCATCGCCACCCAAAAAGGGTTCGAAAACAATACGAGTTATTTTATTGTTGATAACGATGTTCAGTTCAAAGGTGAGGGCGCTCTGGTCAGAAGTAAAGGAGTAATTCTAGAGCGAGAAAATTACTACTTGAAAAAAACCTTAGTGATTACCAATGAACGGTGCCGATCAAATACCCCGGGTCAACAAAACTCAGCGGTAATTCCGGTCTGTGCTGAAATTAATACCATCAATACCAACCCCTTGGGCGAGACTGTAGCAGAGACCATTGAGCGCACTATTTTCGCGGTATCAGGGAAATTGGACGGATCGCCCGCCAACTTCATTGCATTCAACCAAAACCCACTAGATCAAGCTAAAGAAAGCTTTGTGGCCGCCTACAAAAAAGAAACTCTTGCGAGGCTATCAAATGATTTATCCAAGGGATCTTATGCTGAGAAAAAGTTGATCAGTATTGCGCAGTTTCCAAGTGATGATGGCTTATGGGTAACTACGACGGCTAAATACCAGTACTTAAATCCTGGGCATGTACCTGAGGCGAACACGGCGCGGTATGAATTTCCAGAAACAACAGAAACAAAATCCGTATGGGATATTGTTGTTGACGGTTTTGCTGAACTTAAAGCCAAGTTTTTAGATCTGTTAGCTGCATTTGAAAAAGGAATTTAAAATGAAATTCAATAACTCTAAAAACACTTTTGCTGTGCCTGTGCGCAAGGTTAAAAAATTTAAGGGAAACCCTGTGCGAGCATGGAAGCGTTTTATCGCAGCCTTTATGGCGTATTTCCTCATTTTGCAAATATGCTTACCCTCGGTGGCAATTGCTGCCACCATGCTTAGCAACGATGATTTCTCGCAAGTACTTAAAAGCCCGTTATATAGGGCAACAGGCAAACCGGGCGGGGCAATGTATGCGCGGCCAGGATATTTACAAGTAGACACCCAATCAGGCGTTACGATTGCCAATGCCTATACACAATTATCCCCCACGCAAGAATCATTACCGGATACAACGCTAGTTATTGGTGATGAGTTTGTACAACAGCGTTTGATTCGCGCGCAGTTAAATCTTCTGCTAGCCCGCTCACTTATTGACAAAGCAGGGTTACTGCTTAACGCGACCACTAAAAAAGCGTTTGAGCAGAACCAAAACGATGAACTCTTCGCAGCGGGTATTAAGTTTGGGCTGAATACATCCAAAAAATTTGGAACGCCTTTAACCCCGCAAGACACCATCACCAACAACATGATTTGGCCCGAGAAACGTACCATCAATGGTACAGAAGTCATTATTCCTGTTGTCTATTTAAATTCTGCAACATTGGCCACCAAACCAGAAGGCCACTATATCCAATTTGGATTAAGTACTGCATTTAACGATCTGGAAATTCACAAAGGTGTCGTCATAAGCGCCTTAGGAAACGAAAATTACCAAACAGTTATTAATTCAATAAACAATATAAAAAATGCCGGCACTATCAATGGCTCTGGCAACCTTGAACTCATTGCCGGCAATATGTTTCTCAATGTGTCGGGTCAAATAAAAGCCACCAATAATTTGGATATTCGTACAACGCGCGGCGATGTTATCAACAAAACCTTGGTGCTTCCTTATCAATCCAAAGATGGTTCCGGCACACGTTTAGCTGCAGTTGCCACTCTTGATAGTGCAACCGGAAATATCAAAATTACCAGTGGTAAAGGCATTACCTACGAAGGAGGTACTTCAAATGCATTGTTCGGGGCGCTTACGCTTGATGCCTATGGCGACCTTGTATTAGCGCCAGTAGCAACCAATAGCCAAAGCACCACCACAGAAGGTAATTGGGTTATTAATAAAAGCAGCTTTGAGTTAATGCAATCAAAGCTTACTGCCAAACAAATGCTCACGCTTATAGCGGGCGGCAGCATCACCATGACTGCCTCGGAACTGCACAGTACCGAGGGCGGTATAGAGTTGCTCGCCAAGCACGGTATTTATATTGCCGATGAACAAGGCCACTTCCAATCCAATCGCGTAGACAAAATTGGCAGAACAACGGGCACAGGTAGCGATTTTGAAAGCTTTGCCATTCGCAGCGTACTCAGTGCAGGTAAAGGGATTTTATTAGAAACAAACACCGGTGCAGTTGAGCTAAAAGGCGCAAAAATTACCAGCAGCGAAGGTACACAAATTAAAGCTACCAACGGCAAAGTGCGCTTGCTCATTACCAAGGAAAACAGTCAGCACTATTTAGATACCGTTAGAAAAGGCAATTGGACCATTAAAACGGTACATGAGGAGTACGTAAAAGAAACAGGTATTCCAAATGCCATTGTGGGCGGTTTAGCGGTAGAAGCTTTGCTGGGTGTAGATATTGAATATGCAGGTAGAGAGGGCGCCAACCTCAAAGACCAAATTGATGAATACAAAAAAATGCCCGATACAATGTGGATGGCAGACATCTACGAAGGGCGAACGCTATTTAAGAATGCGCAAGGAAATCTCGTTCCTCTTAATCAAATAGTCGATTTTTCTAAGGTCACCGAAGCCTATACGCATATTCGCAATGTGGACAGAAGCTTAAGCCCAGCGGCCATGGCGTTACTAACCATAGTAATTGCTGTTGCAAGTGGTGGAGCGAGTCTATCTGGTCAAAGCTTTTTGTCATCCGCTATGAGCGCCGGATTTACAACGCTTGAGGTGCAAGCGGCTAGCAGCTTATTGGCTGGCAACTCGATTGAGCAAACATTGAAAAATATGTCGAGCAGTGAAAGCCTTAAAAATCTGGCTATCTCTATGGCAACGGCGGGAGCGTTGAGTGCGCTTGACGAGTATGTTGATCTTGAGTTTTTTGATAAAGCCCAAGTTAAAGAGACGCCGCAGCTTGCCTTTGTTAATCAGGCTTATCAGGCCGTTACTCATTCTGTAGTTACTGCGGGAGTTTCGGTCACCATTAATGGTGGGAATTCTGAAGATTATCGCAACGCCTTTAAACAAACGCTCGCGACTTATGCGGTAAATACGATTGGGCAAAAACTTACAGACAAAATTTCAAACTCCACAACTTTAAATGAAGCAAGTAAATATATTGCTCATGCGGCAATGGGTTGTTTGACTCAAGGGCTAACAGCCAAGTTAAGTGATGCTGATTTTAAAGATGCTTGTCCTTCTGGTGCTGGTGGAGCGGTAGTTGCTCAAGTGGCAGTCGATATCTTGGAATCAAAGGCAACTGGAACTGGCGGCCAGATCCTTAGTGAGCCTAATAAAATAACCCCTACTAACATAGGCTCCACACTTGGTTATCTTGGTGCAAATGGCGTCGATCTATCGAAGTTTTTAGCAGGGATTATTGCTTTTGCGGCAGGTGGCGATGTCAATGCAGCGGCCGCAAGTGCAGGTATGACGGCACAGAGTTATAAGGAATCATTAGAAAAAATTGCTCATGTTGGTTCTGTCATGCATGGTATGGGATTGGTTGGCTGCAAGAGCAATGATGTTGTTCTATGTGGTGCCAACGCAGCAGAGATTGAGTTAAGAACTGGTTTGAAAGCTTTAGGGTATTCTGATTCGGCGATAGAGGCGGAAGTTACTGCTCAACGAAACTTAGGTATATTCGCAAGTATTGGTGAATTCAATAAGCTTTATTTAAACGATAAAGTTTTAAATAACATGTCGGGTCGAGAGGTCACAGGAGGTTGGAATAATGAGGAATATATTGCCAATAAGGAAAGAATGGCGGGGCTTAGCTCGAAAGTAGTTGAATACACAGGTAAAGCCAATATAAGAATTGAGCAGGTAGGTGATATAGCGAGGGATTCCGTCAAGGTTCTTTTAGACGAACCTATATTGGCTCCGTTAAAGAGTACTATTGCTTATACGGGTAAAAAAGGCGCTGAGCTAGCTAAGGCTGCAATAGATGCAATACCGGGCGCTTCGGAAGCGCTAGATGCGAAAGAAAAGCTAGAAGAGGGTATTGGAACGGGAGCTGTTGCATATTTATATGGTAATTCGTTTGAGACTACAGACGAGACCAATAAAGATCCTCGCTATAAAAATGACTTAGAGGCACATAGCTCAAAGGGTATAACTTGGATAGTTGTTACGGTCGTGGGTGTTGTTGCATCGGGTTACTCTATTTATAAATATCTTGATGTAGGAAAGGATAAATTTGATGGAGATAAAATACTTGATTTGGGTTCTTGGGGAGAAAAGCGTGTAGATCCTAAGCCGGGAGCTTTGAAAGGACAGCCTAAAGACTATTTAAAAGAAAAAGATCCTCAAAAAAGTGAAGGGTTTAGGCTTGAAAACGAATCTGCAGATATTTTATCTAAACATGGTTTTGATGTGGAGCAATTGCCAGAAGGGCAAGTTCCTAAGGGCATGCCGGATCCTGACCTGAAATTCAACGGGGAATTTGCAGATGTATATTCACCAAACACTGATTCGATCACAAGTGTACAAATGTCAATTAACGACAAAGTTAATGTTTCAAAGCAAGCGCAGGTAATTGTAGTTAATTTAAGTAGGGCTAAAGGCGATTTTACCGCTAATGATGTTTATAAAATTATTTATGAAAAGCCTGTGCCAAATTTAAAGGCTTTATACGTTATAAAAAATGGTGTTGTTTATATGAAGAGCTACTAAATGTCTTATGAACTTAATTTACAAATCTCAAATACTATGAAATTCAATCTCATTCGACGAATCTCGAATGAGATTGAATTTGCCACAGTAATAAATGATCCTGAAGATCCGAACCGTTTTGTTATTCACTTTCCTGAGACTAAGGCATCCATATTGCTGGTGGAAGTTAATGATCGTGAAGTATATGCAGAGTGTTATTTTGGTGCTAAATGGCGTGTTGGGGTTGTTGCATTCATTGATGACAGAAGCGTTTCTGACTATAACGATGTAATAAAATTTATAGAAAAAATTATGGATTATTCTGAATCTGCATTTGTTTTGACTTATCAATATGAAAAAATTTATGCAGTAAGAGTAGAGGGAGAGCTATTTTTTACAATCAATAAAAGAACACCAAAATGGTTGCATTCATCAAAAAAAGCATTAAATCTAGAGTCAGAAGGCGGATAAAGGGACGAGGCGATAAAGGGGACGGCGAGATAAAGGGGACGGAGTGAACCTCCCCCTTTTTTCAAATTCATATTTTTATCCACTAACTAAAGAATATAAATCTCGTGAAAAAAATACTTCTACTCGTAAGCTGTTTATTAGTCGTGAGTTGCACAGCAGCTTACCGTCCTTATAAACACCGGCAGGGGTACTTGGTTATTCCGCTTGCAGAAAACCAATTTCGTATTGAGTACTACTCAAATAATCCCATTGCAAGTAAAACCAACTGGCATACAGCGGCACAACAACTCTGCGGTAGTGAGATCAGTATTGAATCTGAAATGACAGAAACCTTTTGGCGAACTGTTCGCACACCGGTTGCGGGGCAAATGGTGGATTTAGGCGCGCAGGATTTCCTTTACCACGGCGTTGTCCGCTGTAAAGGCTCAGTATCTTCTGTAATCCAAACCACACCGTCGCAATGGCGAATGTTTAATGCAGGGGGCAAAAAAGGTGATCTCGTAAGTGATGAATACATTGCAAGATCTCTAAAAATTTTGCCGGCAAGAATTTTAGGTTTATCGGAACTACCCAAAATGAACGCAAGTGATTATTGGGCTCAGCATTGGAGTCATAAACCTCTGTCTCAGGCGGTTAACGGCAACCGAAAGTTAAGCCTGTGGGCTTTGGATGGCGAAAATGGTTTACCGAATCATCTGGTGATGATTGAAGAAAGCGGGTGTCTGGAGTCGGTGTATGTTTTGCCGCCATCAATCATGTTGCCCGGTCTGGTAAATGCTGATGTTTCTACTCTTGAAACATTGATAAAGTCAGGTGCTTTAAAAGGCTATTATTTTCCGCAAGCGGAATGTTTATGATTATCAATGGGATACGCCTGCCTCCATGCCCATTTCGCGCGCTTTCTCCGCGCTTCCTTCTTCGCTAATAGCCGTGCCGGTGAATGGTGCGGTTTTTGAGCTTTTTACTTGCCTTTAGGTGGCAAAATCCCTAGTATACGCACCCCCAACCGGCCCGAAGTGTTTTCAAATATATCGGGCTACTCCTTGTCTCACCGCGCTGTTGTTAAGAATGGGTGGGAGACTTAACCCGTAAGGAGCTATACATGCGTCATTACGAAATCGTTTTTTTGGTTCATCCAGACCAAAGCGAACAAGTTCCAGCAATGGTAGAGCGTTACACCTCTGCTGTTAAATCTAGCGGTGGTCAAGTTCACCGTTTAGAAGACTGGGGCCGTCGCCAATTGGCTTACTCCATCAACAAAATCCACAAAGCTCACTATGTTTTGATGAATATCGAAGCTAGCGAAACTGTGTTGGAAGAGTTGACTACTAACTTCCGTTACAACGATGCGATCCTGCGCAGCTTGGTAATCCGCGAAGATGCGGCTATCACTGAAGAATCGTTCATCCTCAAGGCTGAGAAAGAAGGCCGTGAGCGTAAAGCACGTCCACCACGCACTGATCGTCGTGACGACTTGGAT
>CAZOPE010000012.1:0-83481 GCA_964581625.1 uncultured Cellvibrionaceae bacterium | reverse complement strand
CAAAGACAACATTTTCAAAGACAGCTGCCATGTTACGTGGTCTAAATGGACCTGTCTGGAAGAAGGTAGCGTGCTCCGAACGTGGGTAATTTGGTTTTCTACGTCATCCTCGCACAGCGGGGATCCAGCTCTTTAACATCCACCCTAAAAGCGATGGATCCCCGCTGCGCGAGGATGACGACTCCCTAATTAAATAAAATTAGGCTCAACGAACTCGAAGTGTAGCGCCAAACACTGAATAAAAGGTGAATTTCAGGCAACAAAAAACCCGCTGAATCACTGATTTAGCGGGTTTTTGCGGGTTTTAGACCGAGATTAGATCTCGTTGTCGTAAACGCGCTCTGGTTTTGGTTGTGGCAGAGTTTCTTTTTCCAAAAGGATGCTGGAATCAATAAAGCCTTCTTCGATTTCGCGCAGGGCGATAACCGTTGGCTTATCGTTCTCTGGCGCTACGTGAGGCTCTTTACCGCCAATCGCCAACTGACGAGCGCGACGGCTGCTAACCATAACCAACTCAAAACGGTTATCAACATGAGCTAAACAATCTTCAACGGTAATACGTGCCATAACTTTGTACTCAGTAAAAACGCGGCGGCTGCCGCCTTAAAAAAGTGGGCGCATTATGCGCTAGATCAGGCAAAACTGCCAAGCACTGCCTATAAAATAACCGCAGCAGCGCTGTTTAAGCCAATAATTCGTTAATTAGTGCAGTGTGTGTTTCTACTTGGCGCGCCAAGCGAAGATGCTGGCTGGTAATTAACGCCTGAAATTGCGCCAGAGCTGTGGTGAAATCGTCGTTAATAATCAGGTAATCCGCTTCCACATAGTGAGACATCTCACTGATAGCCTCCGCCATACGTGCATCAATCACTTCTTCGGCATCAGTTCCGCGGCCCGTTAAACGCTGGCGTAAGCAGGCGAGCGAAGGAGGCAGAATAAACAGGCTAACGGTATTAGGCATAAGGTTGCGCACTTGCTTGGCTCCTTGCCAATCAATCTCCAGAATCACATCAATCCCTTGCTGCAAGGTTTCTTCAACCCACTTTTGCGAGGTGCCGTAGAGGTTCTTAAATACGCGGGCGTGTTCAAGAAAGGCCGAGGATTCGATCATCGCTTCAAAGGTAGCGTGATCAACGAAATGGTAATTTACGCCGTTAACCTCGCCGGGGCGCATGGGGCGAGTTGTGTGGGAGACAGAGACGCAAACCTCTGGATTAGACTGCACCAAGGCCGATACCAAACTGGTTTTACCCGCACCAGAGGGAGCGGAAACGGTATAGAGCGTACCCAAGTGAGCCATGTGAGAAACCTCCGCTTGAAAGTTGAGGTGCAAATTATGGCACAGCTTTGGTTTTACAGCTTTGGTTTTAACGGACGGCTTCGACGAGTGCGAGTAATTTAAGGCTTTGCAGGCAAAAAGTTTGTGGCATAGTAGCCGTCACGTCCCCGCCAGATGTTTTACCATGCTACAACAACTTTTATCCATCACCCAAACCGCTGAACGCCTGCGCGTTCGCCCGGATTACGTGCGCGAATTGGTGCGAAAAAAGCGGCTGACCTTTATTCACGGCGAACAACTAGACGCCGCCCAAGTGGAAAAGCTCGCTAAGCTTATGGATAAACTGCGCCACAACGGCATTGCAACGCTGGTTCAAATCGTGGATGAGAAAGGCGAATTAGACAACTAAATCTGCAAGCGCGACGCATAAAAAAACCCGGCCAAGGCCGGGTTTTTTGTTGGGCTAACTCGCAGCAGGATAGTCGGTATACCCAACCGCCGATTGGCCGTAGACGGTTTCCCAATTCACATCGGCAAGCGGAAGGTTTTGCTTGAAGCGAGTCAACAAATCCGGGTTGGCAATGTAGCGAGAGCCGAAGGCTACCGCTGTCGCGCCACCTTTCTGAATCAGTGCCTCGGCAGATTCTTGGGTGAACTTTTCGTTAGCGATATAAGCACCGCCAAAAGCTTCTTTAATTTTGTCGCCAATGGAATCATCGGCCTGGTATTCGCGCGCGCAAATGAACGCGATCTTGCGCTTGCTCAGCTCTTTAGCCAAATGAGTAAAAAGCGCTACAGGGTTTGAGTCCCCCATGGTGTGACCATCACCGCGCGGTGCGATATGGAAGCCAACCCGACTTGCACCCCAAACCGAAATCACCGCGTCAGCAATTTCCAAGGCAAAACGCGTGCGGTTTTCAATACTGCCACCGTATTGATCGGTGCGTTTGTTGGTGCTGTCTTGTAAGAATTGGTCAATCAAATAGCCGTTTGCGCCATGAATCTCTACACCGTCAAAACCAGCGGCTTTGGCATTCTGGGCACCTTTGCGGAAGGCTTCAACAATACCCGGAATTTCGCTCGTCTCTAACGCGCGGGGCGTTACGTAGGCTTTCTCTGGGCGCACCAAACTTACGTGGCCTTGCGCGGCAATGGCGCTCGGTGCAACGGGGAGTTCGCCGTTCAAGAATATAGGGTCGGAAATACGGCCCACATGCCACAGCTGCAGGATAATTTTCCCGCCTTTGGCGTGAACGGCACTGGTGATTTTCTTCCAGCCTTCCACTTGCTCATCGGACCAAATGCCCGGCGTGCGGGCATAACCCACGCCCATGGGGGTCACAGCGGTAGCTTCGGAGATAATGAGGCCCGCATCGGCGCGTTGCGAGTAGTAAGTGGCCATCAAACTGTTGGGGACACGATTATCAGCACCGGTTCCGCGCGCGCGGGTTAGGGGAGCCATTACAACGCGATTGGCTAATTCCAAATCGCCGATTTTCACGGGCTCAAATAAAACAGACATAAAACTACCACCTTGGAATTCCATAAGACGATTTTCACAACGACCAGCGTTGCCCTGATAACTCAATGAGGCACCTAAACAAAACTTCAAGGCATTGCGCCTATGAAATTACAAATATCATGTCGCCCGAAATGGCAGCTAAATTGTTATTTTTATAAGCAATGGATCTTTGAAAGCGGCAAAAAAAGCTCAAAGTTTATCCAGGTTGGCCGCTAACCCTCTTAGCCAGCATCTAAAACAAGAGGGGAAAAAATGATTATTGCCAACGCCCAAATCGCTATGAGCACTCGCCACGATTACCGTGAGGAACACCAAATTAGCGAAAAGCTTGATTTCTGGCTAACTGAAAAGCCCAAAGAAACCAAGACAGAAGAAACTGAAACACGCTGGGGTGAGCAAGTGGTTATTTCGCAACGCGGCCTTTCACTCTTGGAGCTTCAGCGCAGTAAACCCAAACTGGATTTGAACAGCCCTTTGGATGCCCGCTCGCGCATCAACTTGGTCATTCTGCAAAAACTTTATGAAGCCATCACAGGCCGCAAAATGAGCCTTGCCGATCCGCTTGAACTGGACGGCGGCACGCTTAACCTCGACGACACCACAACACCAACCTCCGAAGCTCCGCCCGATACCTCCGAGGGTTACGGCCTCATCTACCAACATCACGAGCGTTACCAAGAACAAGAGAAAATGGAATTTAACGCCGAGGGCGTGATTCGCACGGAGGATGGCCGTGAAATTAATTTCTCCGTCGCGCTAGCCATGAGCCGTAACTACGTGGAGGAATCTAACCTGACCATTCGCGCGGGCGATGCCAAAAAAATTGACCCACTGGTAATCAACTTTGACGGTAAAGGCGCCCAACTGAGCCAAACCCGCTTCAAGTTCGACCTAGACAACAACGGCACTGAGGAACAGCTCGCCAGCCTGCGCCCCGGCAGTGGCTTTTTGGCGCTCGACCGCAGCGGTGATGGAACCATCAACAACGGCAGTGAACTTTTCGGCCCTGCCACCGGCCAAGGCTTTGAAGAACTCGCCATGTTCGATGAAGATGGCAACCACTTCATCGACGAAGCAGACAGTATTTACCACAAGTTGCGCATTTGGAGTTTTAACGAAGACGGCTCACAACAACTGGTCGCGCTGGGCGATAAAAACATAGGCGCGATATTCTTGGGCCACGTGACATCACCCTTCCAACTCAAAGATGACGCCAATAATTCCTTGGGAGAAGTGGCCAGTTCCAGTATTTATTTGACTGAACAGGGGAGTGCGGGGGTTATCCAGCAAATTAATTTAACGGTGTGACGGCGGTGGGTTACTGCAGCGCGGCCAGCTCCTGCGGATTTTTTGGCAAGCATTCAAGGACTTCTGACTGCCACGGGCTGGAATCCAGAATTTGCTGAATCACATGCGCTTGGTCTGCTTTAGATAAGTTGCCCATGCCTTCCAGCACAAAATCCGGCTCGTCTTCATCGAGATAGACTTCAAAATCAAACGCGGTTTGCGGCGAATCCCCACCTTGCGCCACCCAATTAAACTGCAACTCCACCTCACCCGATACCAACACCGCTCGCCCCAAGGCCCAGGATTCAACCTTGCCTTTGGGCAGTGGGTCTACGCCTATGTCCTCGATAGCGCAGTCAGCGGTGTAGAAGGGTTTTGCGGGAAGTTTATTCAATGTTCTGCACCTGCTCACGCATTTGCTCGATCAACACCTTCAACTCAACAGCGGCCTGCGTGGTATCGCTCACGATACTTTTTGATGAAAGTGTATTGGCTTCGCGGTTGAGTTCTTGCATTAAAAAATCTAAGCGGCGACCAAGGGAATCGGTTTGTTTTAGGCTGCGTTTGACTTCGATGACGTGGGTATCCAAACGATCCAGCTCTTCATCTACATCGGCTTTTTGGGCAAGCAAAACAATTTCTTGCTCCAAACGTTCTGGGTCGAGCTCAACTTGCAGCGCAGCGAGTTTGGTTTGCAGTTTTTCGCGCTGGGTTGCCAAAATTTCCGGCAGGCGTGCTCGTACGGCGAGAACTTGGGCAGAAACCGCATCTAAACGGTGCAGAATTAATTGCTCAAGCTCATTGCCTTCGCGGGTGCGGTGTTCAATCAAGCCTTCAAGTGCGGATTGAAACAAGGTCAATACCTCGGCCTGCATGACTTCGCGGTCGAGTTCTTGTTTTTGGATCACGCCAGGGTATTTGAGAATATCCAATGCGTTGATGGGAGCGGCCGCGGCGCCAAGAAGACCGTTGATTTGCTGCGCGGCTTTGGTCAGCTGGGTGACTCGGCCAATGTTAATCCCTAATTCGGCCTCACCCTCTTGCTCCCAATGAATACTCAGGCTGGCTTCAACTTTGCCGCGCTGTAAGGATTTGCGCATGGCATCGCGCAAATGGGGTTCGATTTCGCGGAAATCTTCGGGTAGGCGGAAGCTGGGTTCAAGGTAGCGATGGTTTACACTGCGGATTTCCCATACGGCCGTTCCCCATGGGAGTTTTGCTTCGCGGCGGGCGAACCCGGTCATACTGCGTGGCATAAAGTATTCCTTAAATTTCAGTAGCTTGGTGACTTAGGGTTGCCATAACTGGTACAGTTCGGCGCATTTTAGCCACAATCAAATTCAGGCGGATGGTATCACCCCCGCATCACATTCAGAAGTAAGGAATTAAAGCATGCAACGTCCCAGTGGTCGCAACCCCAACCAACTCCGCGATATTCGTATTACCCGCCGCTACACCAAGCACGCTGAAGGTTCGGTGTTAGTGGAGTTTGGCGATACCAAAGTTATTTGCACGGCGAGCGTGGTGAACAGTGTACCGGGCTTTTTGCGAGGACAAGGGCAAGGTTGGCTCACCGCCGAATATGGCATGTTGCCGCGTTCGACGGGCACCCGTATGGATCGCGAAGCGGCACGTGGAAAGCAGCAGGGTCGCACTGTTGAAATCCAGCGCTTAATTGGGCGCTCGCTACGCGCTGCGGTAGATTTGTCACTCTTGGGTGAAAACACCATCAATATCGATTGCGATGTTATTCAAGCTGACGGCGGTACTCGCACCGCTTCTATTACTGGTGCTTGGGTTGCGCTGGCTGACGCCGTCGCACATTTAAAGGCAAATGGAAAAGTCACGGGTGAACCGCTCAAGCGCGCCATTGCGTCTGTATCAGTGGGCATTTACCAAGGCGTTCCCGTATTGGATTTGGATTACCCCGAAGATTCAGCGGCTGATACCGATATGAATGTGGTGATGGGCAATGATGGTGGGATTATTGAAATTCAAGGCACCGCCGAAGCCGAACCATTCACCGAAGAAGAATTCGCAGCCATGTTGAAATTGGCTAAGCAGGGAATTGGTGAGTTGCATCGTTTGCAGCAGGAAGCTTTGGCGAAGAATTGATTTTTGTTGAACATGGAGGGCGATTGATATCGCCCTTTTTTGTATGCGTAAATCACAAACCGAAAAAACTATCGCACAACATCCGCTCAGGAACTTTTTAAATTTTCTCCTCTCTGATTGGCGCTGCCAAGGTGGCAGCAAGAAAATCACTCAGGATGTATTTATGAAAAAGCATTTAACAATTGCAGGGCTGCTTGTGGCTGTTGCCTTACCTGCATGTGCAGACGGACTTTATATGTTTGGCGATGTGGGCCAAAGCAAAATGTCGAAGGATGGTTACGACAGCACCATAGCGAACGGAAGTGAAACGGATACTACCTATTCATTCGGCTTGGGCTATGAGTTCAATCAGACGTTCTCTGCTGAGTTGGGCTATCGCGATATTGGTAAGACGAATTATTACCACGACCAATGGTCTCGCGCTGATGGCGATGGTACAGCCATACAAATTTCAGCCTTAGCTAAATATCCACTCAGTGATCGGGTAAATGTGTTTGGTCGCTTGGGTTTTGCCTGGTTAACTTACGATTACTCCTTTCAAAACCTTAACGACGCAAGCAATCATTACTCCCATTCTGATGAGCAAAATAAAGGCTTGTTCGGTGTGGGATTGGATTACAAGTTGAACGATCACGTGAGTTTGCGGACTGAGTACAATCAATACGGAAAGTATGGTTTTCTGACAACATCTTCCCTAACGGTTGGTGCGGTATATTCATTC
Organism: uncultured Cellvibrionaceae bacterium; assembly: GCA_964581625.1. Classification (GTDB taxonomy): domain Bacteria; phylum Pseudomonadota; class Gammaproteobacteria; order Pseudomonadales; family Cellvibrionaceae; genus Cellvibrio. The sequence continues at coordinate 76,557 of CAZOPE010000012.1, read as the reverse complement.
TAAAAATCGAATTTCGAGAAGAGGGGTGCTGAAAAGCGCCCCTTTTTGTTTTTAGAGGGGATGCCGACGCAATTTGTACAGGGTTTGGTTGGTGTGTCATACAGGTGTCGTATACAAAAAGGCGTATTTCGGCGAGTCTACGGGCTTCTTTCCATAGCCAGAGATACGAAACATGGATATGCAATTAAACAAAGATCAACTGCGCCGCGAACGCGAGGTGCGTGCATGGAGCCAAAGTCATTTGGCGGAAGTTGCCGGGCTTAGTATGCGTACCGTTCAGCGTATCGAAACGAGCGGTTCGGCCTCACTTGAATCCGCTAAGGCTATAGCCGCCGCGTTTGATACCCATGTTGAAGCCTTGCTTGCGCCTGTTGCGGAAAATTTGGAAGCTAAAAAGAAATCTATCAGCAAGCGCCTATCGACATTGGTCGCAGCGGTTGTGGTTGGTCTCGCGGGATTAGCTTGGTTGTCTCAAGCTTACGCCAATCAGATCAGGGTTGATCTCGCTATTTCTGAAGGTGAAAAACCTATTGCCAATCTCCACCTCCGCAGCAATGTGGGCGAGCCGAGTGAAACCCGGGTAGACGAAAAGATTAAGGTAAAGCTGACATCAACCAAAATGGATGACAATGTTTTTGTTGATGCTGAAGTCTATTTCTATAACGGTAAAAGCTTTGAGCTCAAAGCCAATCCCAAGTTGTTAGTCGCGAATAAGCAACCAGCGGCGGTGAGTATTGAGGGGCTGGATGGCAGAGCTTTCCATTTTATTTTTACGCCGCAGTTGTAGGTTGGGCGCCTAGCAATTTCAGCATTTGATGGGAGTCGTCATCCCCGCTTACGCGAGGATGACGACTACACGGATGTAGGTGGTAGCGCACACAGGAGTAGTTGCCAAGACTCCCCCTTGAATCAAAACCACGCCCTAACCGCATCTGGCAGCGCCACAGATTTCCCTGTCGCTTTATCAACCCACACGATTTTGGAGTAGCCTTCACTGCAGGGATTTTCTTGGTCGGCGGTGGTGTAAACCTTGTAGGTGGCCATAAAGCTGGAGCGGCCGGGTTCGGAGATAAATACATCCACGCGCAAGGTATCCGGGTGGAAAACCGGGCGGAAAAAAGTGCAGCCGATAGTGACTACAACGGGGTAAGAATCGCCCCCAATCGGAATACCTTTTTGCAGCATCCATTGGAAACGCGTTTCTTCAAAGTATCTAAAGTAAATCGTGTTGTTCACGTGACCAAAGGCATCCATATCGCCCCAGCGCACGGGGATTTCGCAGCTGAAAAAGGGCTTTTCTGAGATTTGTTCTGACATTATTGTCTCCGCATAAACGCTGGCTCGTCGAAGCTTAAGAATAGCACTCGGGGGCAGCCGGTGATTTTGGTTTGGGGGCACCAGTAGGAGATGCTCATGGTGGCTTCGCAGCCGAGTTCGACTATGTCGGGGTCTTTGTTTTTGGCGATGTCGCAGCTGTTGCCTATGGCTTTATCGAGTGATTCGCCCTGAAAGCGGCCACGGGCGCTGATGTCTTTGAGCAAGGCGTAGGATTTTTCCGGCGTTAGCCCGCCCCAGGGGCGCATTTTGACTTCGCGGCCGTTGATGGGAACGAGTGTTTCGAGCTGTGGGGGTGAGCAATCCCACTCGCCTTCGACCAAGTCGCAATCATCAATGTAACGCATGGGTTTACCCATAAAGTCGCCGTGGCTTTCGCATTCCACATAGGCGGAGGTGCGTGCAGCTAAGGCGATTTTGCTGTCGGTTTTTGCGCGGGCGTCAAAAGCGTAAGCCTTGATTTTGCTGGCTTTGAGGTCGTAGGGGCCGCACACCTTCTGCTCCAAAAAGCTTTGTTCGCGTTTGGATAAGTTGAAGGGGGTGCCTGCATCGGCGGCGAAGGCCGAAACGGTACAAAAAGCAAAAGCGAGGGCTATAGCGGCGACGATTTTATTCATACCTTTTCCTTTTTGGTTAACCGGTTAAATCCCCCCGCCTACGGCGACCCCCTTTTTCAAAGTGGGTTATGACTCCTTTAAGCGGGGTGCGCAGCCGGAGGCTTGGGGGACGACTGCCTGGATGCTGGAGGTAGAGTAACGCAGGGAGCAGTTACCGAGGGATTTTTAGGTCTTCGCCCTAAAACTCACTTCCAGCGTACCCAGCCCAACATATTCCAAACTAATGTCAGTATTCATCGGCACTTCCAACACACCCGCAAATGAGCCGGTAATTACCGCTTGGCCGGCTACTATCCCCTGCCCTTGGCTGCGTAAATATTCGGCGAGCCAATAAAGCGGCGCGCGTGGATGAGTATTGGGGTGTTTTGCATGATGGACGCTTAATTCACCATTTTGGCGAAGGTTTATCGTAAATTCGCTGGCATTTCGCGCGAGTTCGCTGTCGATTTGTGGGCCGATAAACAAACCTTGATTGACCAAACCATCGGCCAGCATTTCCGGAAATGTGCATTCGCTGGGGGTGGTGTAGCGGCTGTTCATGAGCTCCAGTGCGAGGTGAGTGCGGCTGATGGCGGCGTCAACATCGGCTGGGGAATAAGGTTCATCACGTGGAGGTAAATCTTTGCCAAAGAAAAACGCGAACTCGGGTTCTATGCGGGCGACGTCAGTTGTACCGGGTTTTGGCCAGAGGGTTACAGGTGCGACTGAATCTATAGTGCGGGTGTAAATGGGGCCGATGATGGTTTTGTCAGCAGTGGCTACCAGGCATTTCCAGCCACCGATACTGTCATCTTCTAGATCGCACCAGCGTTCGGTTACGGCGGCCTGAATCGCCAACGCTTGGTTCAGGTCTGTTGGGCGACAACTTTCTGGGAGGCGATCACCTTGCGCGCCTTTTTGGCGACGTTCAACTAATATCGCCGCAGCTTCTTGAGATTTTTGCATCATTTAAATCCAAATCGTTTATAAAGAAAACCCCTGTAGAACAGGGGTTTATCGTCGTTGTATTTTATTCACCGCAGAAGCCTTGTGGCTTGTGTTCGGCTGACCCCTTCAATGTTTGGGGTTTAGCTCGTGTGCAATATGTTTCAAGTCTTCGCTGGATTCAAGGATGTTTTGCACGGTTTGTTGGGCTTTTTCTGGGTCTAGGTGCAAATCATCAAATACAGATTGTGGAATTTCCAGTTTCGGGCCGTGGCCAATGTTGTGTTGATGCAACAAGCGTTGCGCTACAAAAATCAGCTTGGCGTACTGGCTGTTCTCACCTTGGAAATTGGGGTTGTTTTGGTGACGCAGGCCGGTAACGACTTCTTCCGGCATAGACCACAATGACATCAGTGTTGCAGCTAATTGCTCGCGGGTTACGCCAATCAGATGTCGCTCAATAGCTTGATGAGTCACGTGTGGGTTGGCGTCTGCCATTTCGCAGTAGGCGTGGAAGTAGGGTGGGAATACTTCTGCCAATATCAGGTAGCCAAAATTGTGGAGTAATCCGCACAGGTAGGCCATTCCAAAGCTTGGGCGGTGGTCGCGTGGAATTGCCGTTACTAAACCTTCAATCGTCGCTGCCATAAACACCGCTTGTTGCCAGTAGGGCAGGCTGCCGTGCGGGCCTTCTTTGGGGATGGTCATGGTTTTGCCGAGCGACAGGCCAAGCGACAGGTTAAGCACCATGTCAAAGCCGAGTACGCGGACGATGGCATCGTGAATGGATTTAATTTTGCCGGGGGCAGAGTAATAAGGTGATGCAGCCCAGCTCACCACTTGTGCGGCCAAGCTTGGGTCGGTTTCGACGATTTGGGCAAGATCGCTGATATCCGCATTGGGGTTAACGCGCAATTTAATGATGCGCTGGGCGGTATCTGAAAGTGGTGGTAGCTCAAGTGTTTCTTCAAGGCGTTGTTTAACGCGTAGTTGCGTAAAATTCCGTACCGCGCCCAAGATCTGGTCTTGGTCGCTGCTGTTGAGATCCTCTGCTTCCAGAGGTGCGAGTGGTACAGAAATGTCGCACAGGGTTGCACCTTCCAAAATTTGTTCAAACTCACTGCGGCCAATGCGCACGAGTTGTTCTTCGCTGCCAGAATCCAGCAAAAGTTCGTTGCGATCTAGCAGGCTTCTATCTACCAGCGTTTGCAGTCCGGCCAGTTTGGGCAGGGCGGGAATAGAATCCAAATGGTGGGTGTCGCAGAACTTTCGGATATCTTCCAGGCTAGTGGCTTGCAGTTCGCGGCCCAGCTGGCGATTAACGGCCTTGAGGTCCAGCAGGCGATCAGCGGAAATGATGACCTGAACCCTGCCTTGGCCATCTTGTAAAATAAGGGATTTAGCGGCGCTCATATTACGTAAATGTTGGTCGTGCCAAATCAGGCGTTGGTCGTCGTCACTCACCGGGGTGTTTGCTAAATCATAAGCAACATTACGTGTTTGTAATAACGACTGAACGCTAGCGGGAACTGGCACGGCCTACTCCTTTGTGAGTGAATCATTAGGTCGAAGATGTAATGTCTGTTACGCGAAGACAGCTCTCTTGTGAGCATAGACCAGTATTTTAAACTTGCAGATAAACATGGCTCTTTCCGAGCCAGCGGGTAATGATTTCTTGGCAAAGCGTGAAATGATGCGCCATTAAATAATCTGCGCCCTCTTTCACGCTGGGCAGTAAATGGGCGTCGCGTTGTAAATCGGCAATTTTAAATTGCATATCGCCGGTTTGGCGGGTGCCTAACACTTCGCCGGGGCCGCGCAGCTGCAAGTCTTGCTCGGCGATGTAAAAACCATCGCTGCTCTCTCGCATTACGCGCAAGCGCTCTTTGCTGTGATGGGATAAGGGGGAGCCGTACAAAAGCACGCAATGGCTAGCAGTTGAACCCCGCCCTACTCGGCCGCGAAGCTGGTGAAGTTGCGCAAGACCAAGGCGCTCGGGGTTTTCGATAATCATCAGGCTCGCGTTGGGTACGTCCACACCTACTTCAATTACCGTGGTGGCAACCAGTAGATCCAGTTCATTCGCTTTAAAGGCGCTCATTACCGCTTCTTTCTCGGCGGGTTTCAAGCGACCGTGAATGAGCCCGACGCGGATATGCGGCAAAGCGGCGGCCAGATTCTCCGCCGTGGCTTGGGCTGCTTGGGCTTCCAGCGCTTCAGATTCCTCAATCAGCGTGCACACCCAGTAGGCTTGCTTACCTTCTTCGCAACTCACGCGTACCCGCTCGATAATTTCTGGGCGACGTTGATCGCTAATAACCACGGTGGTGATGGGTGTGCGACCTGGTGGCAGTTCGTCGATGATGGAGCAGTCCAAATCGGCGTAGGCACTCATGGCCAAGGTGCGGGGTATGGGTGTTGCCGTCATAATAAGTTGGTGCGGGCGCATTTCATGAGTATTCGGCGAAGATGTCCCCTTATTTGATAAGGATAGGCGCTGTTGCACGCCAAATCGGTGTTGCTCATCAATCACAATCAGCCCCAAATTCGCAAACTCGACAGATTCCTGAAAGAGCGCATGGGTGCCCACGACTACTTGGGCCTCCCCTGTGGCTATGGCCTCCAGCTGGGTTCGGCGCTCGCCAACCTTGAGTTTGCCGGTGAGCCAACCGACCTTAATACCCAGCGGCTCCAACCATCTGCCGAAGTTGATTTTGTGTTGCTCTGCCAAAATTTCCGTAGGCGCCATGATGGCCGCTTGCTTGCCGTTGGCGACGGCGACCAGCGCAGCGAGCGCAGCCACCACGGTTTTGCCCGAGCCTACATCACCCTGAACCAGCCGCAGCATGGGCACGGGCTTGGCTAAGTCGGCAGCAATTTCCTCAAACACCCTCGCCTGCGCGCGCGTGAGTGCAAAAGGCAATTGATCTAAAAACCGGGTTTGCAGTTGTGGGTTGGCTTTTAGGCGCGGCGCACCGTTGGTTTGCATTTGCCTGCGCAGTAACAGCAAGCTCAGGTGATGAGCGAGCAACTCTTCAAACGCGAGCCGCTGTTGAAAAGGGTGTTCGCCATCCATTAACTGCTGCACGTTTGCGTTAGTGGGTGGCTGGTGCAGGTACCTCAGTGCGTCCGCGAGCGAACATTGGTTGAGCTGACGCCGAACCTCGTCGGGCAAGAGCTCACGCAAATTATGGGTGTTGAGCCAAGTTAGCGCCTGGCTTGCTAGGGCGCGCAAGCGGGGTTGGGTAAGACCTTCGGTGGCGGGGTAAATGGGGGTGAGGTGTTGCTCAAGTGGGAGCGGAGCGGCCTCATCCAAACGGTCATATTCGGGGTGGTACATCTCCAAGCCTGCCGCGCCGCGCCGGGTCTCGCCAAACACCCGCAGGCGCGCGCCGCTGGTAAATTGGTTTTTCTGGGCGGCGTTAAAGTGATAGAAGCGTAGGGTTATGCCGCCGGTGCCATCCTGCATACGTACCACCAAACTGCGGCGTTTCCCAAACACAATGTCGCAAGCTCGCACTTCGCCTTCCACCACGGCGTTGATGTTGGGTTGCAGTGCACCCATGGGCGTAACCCGCGTGCGATCCATATACCGCAGCGGCAAATGAAACAGCATATCTTGTAGCGAAAAAATGCCAATCTTCGCCAATTTCTCGGATAAATTCGCGCCCACACCTTTTAGAGCGGTAACGGAAATTTGGTCGAGAGTTTGGTGTTGGCCTATAGCTTTATTCATGGAATGCGGTAGCTGTGTGCGTTTTATGCGGGAGCGCAAAATGGTGGGAGCAACATAGCAAAAAGGGCGACGCCATGCTGAAAAGTTTGCGCGCCCTGAAAATGTTTATTTGGCAGGAAAAAACCTGAACATTTGATCCGATTTTTCCAAGTAGCGGTTGAGGGCTTTGGAGAAGTTGTCCGGTTTTTTGAGCTCGGTGATAAGTTGTTTGCTGTAGTCCATTTGTTCTGCTGTGAGCTCGCGTGCTACGCGGTCGCGCTTTTTGATTGCGTCATTGAGGATGGTGGTTTTGTGGCTAATGGCCAAATCGTAAAGCGCATGGGCCAAGACTGGGCGTTTGTGAGTGCCTGCGCCTGTGAGGTAGATATCGCCCAAGAGCAATTCAGCATCTGCATAGGCTTGCGAAGCCGCTTTAGTGAGCCAGCCAATGGCGAGTTGGTCATTTTTGGTAAGGCCTTTGCCGAAGGCGTACATCAAGCCCAATGAATATTGAGCCTCCGCGTTGTTTTGCAGCGCGGCTTTGCCGTACCAGAGCACGGCTTCGTTGTAGTTCTGAGTAATGCCCAAGCCACGGCTGTAAATATGCCCAAGGCGAACCTGCGCTTTGGCCAAGTCTTTCTGCGCGGCCTTTTCGTACCAGTGAGCAGCTTGGGTATAGTTTTGTGTGAGTTGGCTGTCTTCGTAGAGGTTGCCGAGCTGAAATTGCGCTTCTGCGTTGCCCTGTTGAGCTGCTTTTTGGAACCACATGGCGGCGGCTTGGTCGTCGCGCTCCATGGCGCCGCCTTTGTTGTAAAGCGCGCCGAGAATAAGCTGTGCGCCCATGTTTCCAGCGTTGGCGAGGGCGGTAAATTCCTTAATGGCTGCCTCGTGGTTACCCTTTTTGAAATCCTCTTGCGCTTGTTGCATGTCGGCAAACGCGTTGGCGGCTGCGGAAAGCGCGAGAGCGACTAACACTCGTTTCAACATGGTTGAGCCTCGTTATTGTAGTTTTCAAACCCGTTTGCTTATCTAGATCACGCGCCATCATGGACGCGTGAATTTCTTTATGGACGAATGTTAGTTTAGTTGCTTCGCGCCATTTGAATGGATTTTCTCAGTGCATCGATCGCCTTATGGCGCGGGAAGCTCGCTCGCCACGCCAAGGCCACGGTTCGCATGGGCGCGGGCGCCATAAAGGGACGAGTGACTAACAAGTTGGAGCTGTAAATACTGCTGCTCGCCGCCGATTGCGGCAGTATGGTAATGCCCAATCCCGAGGCAACCATATGGCGCAAGGTCTCCAAGCTGCTGCCTTCGGCGGCGGTACGCACATTGGAGTTGTTATCTTCGGTTTGGTGGATGTTCGGGCAAGTCGTTAGTACCTGATCGCGGAAGCAATGACCTTCACCCAAGAGCAAAAGCTGCTGGCTGCCAATTTCACTGGGGTCGATTTCAGTTTTGGCGGCAAGCGGGTGATCATGCGGCATGAGCACTACGAAAGGCTCATCGTAAAGCGCCTGAGTCACCACATCTGGCTCGTTAAATGGCAGGGCCACAATAATTACGTCCAACTCGCCATTGCGCAGTTTTTTGCGCAGGGTATGGGTGTAACCGTCTTCCACGTAGAGAGGCATTTTGCTGGCCAGGGTTTGCAAATGGGGGATAAACTGCGGCAGCAAATAGGGGCCAATGGTAAAAATCGCACCTACAGCGAGCGGGCTGCTGAGCTGGTCTTTGCCAGCATCCGCCATGTCTTTAATGGTGGCGGTTTGCTCAAGAACCAGATTGGCTTGCTTGACAATTTGCTCGCCCAGCGGCGTTGGGTGAACGCGGGATTTGGTGCGTTCAAACAGTGCTACACCCAGCTCATCTTCCAACTTTTTAACCGCGATGCTCAGCGTAGGCTGGCTGACGTAGCAGCGGTCTGCCGCGCGGCCAAAATGCTGCTCTTGAGCGAGGGTCACAATGTAGCGGAGTTCGGTAAGGGTCATGGGATAGCTCCAAGGGTGCTGTTTTCTGAGCAAAAACCAGCACCTGTCATATTGGGTGAGAAAAGTGAATCAAAAGGTAAACCATTTAGATGGCAATGAATAGTCAGTCTCTATCAAAAGAACGAGTTTTAATAGTTGGCTGCGGCGACATAGGCCAGCGTTTAGCTGCGTGTTTACCGCAGGATTTATACGCTGTGACAGGCTTGCGTCGTCACCCGCCGGCGGATTTATCTCATTTGCAATACCGCCAGTGCAATGTCAGCGATAGAACGCAGCTGGCTTCAGTGCTACAAGAGAATTTTTCCATCATCATTATCACCATGACGCCGAGCGAGCGCAGCGATGCTGGTTACGAGCGCGCTTACGTTCAGGCCTGCGCGAATCTTGTTGATGCTTTGAGCGCGCAATCTCTTAAGCCACGTTTGTTGATTTTCGTTTCCAGCTCTGCTGTTTATGGGCAAATGGAGGGCGAGTGGGTTGATGAAAGTTCGCCTACCGAACCCGAGGGTTTTAGTGGCAAGCGTTTGCTTGAGGCAGAAGCGATTATTCACAACAGCGGCTTCGAAAATACCGTCGTGCGTTTCAGTGGAATTTACGGGCCGGGGCGCAATCGGCTGATTGAACAAGTTCGGCAATCCAAGGCATCTGCTAGCCCTCATTTCACCAATCGAATCCACGCCGAGGATTGCGCGCGTTGCCTTGCTCATCTCATAGATTTAAATCGACATGGCAAAAAAATGGAGCCAGTTTATCTCGCAAGTGATTCATCGCCAGCGCCCATGGTTGAAGTCGTTACTTGGCTTGCGCAGCAAATGAGCGTTAAAGATTTTTTATCTGATTCTGCCACTAACGAACGCGGTAACAAACGCTGTAGTAACCGCCGATTGTTGGAATCTGGATTTGTATTTCGGTATCCAACTTACAAATGCGGCTATTCAGATTTGTTAGCCTGCTAGCGAGTAGCACAAGCTTTAACAGATGTGGATCTGCACCATGATTTGGAAAAAAAATTATGCGGAACTGCGAAGGTATTGATAGCAAAAAGCCCTCAAGGAGAGGGCTTTTTGTGAAGGTTAGCAGCTTACTTCTTATTGAAAAAACGTCTTGTTGCTAATGCAAGAATGCTCAAACCAAACAGTGCCAATGGAGCAGGCTCTGGAACGCCAACGGGTGGTGCGCCAGTTTTTCCTGACAATAAGTTTTCAAACATTGTTTCGTTGTCAAAATTACTCCACTGTGGAGCATGATCCCAAACGTTCTGATCGGTGATTAGAAAAATGCTTCCTGCGCCGATATTTTGGTAGGCCATCATGATGCTCTGACCACCATTGAATGACTGTTCGCCATACATTAATGCTTGGGCGCTACCGCTGATAGTCAACGGAGCGAAAGCAGCGTATTCATAGGTGTTCACACCTTGAGTCAAGCTATGCGCTTGGATTTGGCCATCACCTACGCTAGCGGTACGGAAACCAGGATCCAAAATTACGTTGTTAATAGAAATGGTACTGCCCAAGTATGAAAGCGCGGAGTTGATTCGCAGGTTTTCGTTTGGGGATATGGTTCCATGCTCGCCCATGAAGGCAATGCGTCCACCTTGAGAGAGGAAGGTGGCCATGGAAGAGAGCTCTGCATTGGTGTATGCATTTGATGGCTGAGTTGCCCAAAGCAAGTTAACGCCGCTTAAGTTAACTGTGTCTAAGGTACCTGTAGCAATGCTAGAAGAATGTCCAGACAGGCTATTGTAAAAATTATTCATGTTGGTGTGGCTAAGGCCAAATGGAGCTTCGCCCCAAATTTTCACCACACCAGCGTTTGCTGCTGCGCAACTCAAAAGTGCTGTTGCGAGAGTTAAGGCTTTAATAGATTTCATAGTAGATCCATGTGCGTTTATGTTAATGACAAAACCTTATAGCAGTATGCATGCCAATCTACTTCTGAGGCTTATACAGTAGGGGTTGAGTTTGTCCGCCTTGTTATTGGGGGCATTAAAAAACACATATTTGTAAATTTTTTCGACTAAATTGGCGGGGGGTTGGGAAAAGTTTGCCAACTTTTCAGATGAGATTGCTTTCGATAGGTACGGCAATAGGTATGGCATAGGCAATGTATGAACTGCTCATCGTTCAAAAAGCAATACTGTCGTGGCCGTGGCGGGTGTTTTTCGTAACCGACAGTCACGACTTTGCATCATATTTTCCGCTCTACCGAGGCTAGAGGCTTTTTATGATTTTGAAAAAGTTGCGCGAAAACCGTAAGTGGTCGCAAGAACAATTGGCGAAAATGGCGGGTCTGAGTGTTCGTACCATTCAACGCATTGAAGGCGGCCACAGTGCTAGCCTAGAGACTTTAAAAGCCCTTGCCTCAGTATTAGAAGTGAATATTTCTACACTGGAGCAGGAAATTGTGATGATTGATAAAGCGACTGAAAAATGGAAAAGCCTGCCGCTGCTTTTCCGACTGAATTTTGTGGGTTCTGAAATCGCGTGGTTGGGGTTGTCGCAACGAAAATATTGGATTCGTGCGGAAAAGCTGTGCGCTTGGTCAGGTATTCTTTTGTGTACCTTAGGGTTCGTCTTGGGGGTGTTTGGATTCGTTCAACTCGGGCTGAATATTGGTGGGCTTACTATGATTGCCTGTGCGTACGTGCTCTCTCTAATTACGCGCATGGCCGATGGCTATGCAATTTAGTGATATTGCAGATATTACGAAGGAGAGGTGGGATGTTAGTTAGCTGTTTTACGGTGTTTGGCCTTGGAATTTTAGAACTTTGGGTGGCAATTCCAGTAGGTTTTGGGTTAGGGCTCACACCGTTTTTAGCTGGGCTTTTTGCAGCCTTGGGTGCGGTCTTGAGTGTGGTAATTGTGCTAGCTGTGGGCGCGCCGCTGCGAAACTGGCTATTGCGTTTGCGTAAGCCTGAAGCGGAAGGTAAGCCTACCAAGATTCAGCTTATTTGGAATAAATACGGAATCGTTGGTCTTGGCTTGCTTGCGCCGGTGGTGATTGGTGCGCATTTCGGGGCTGCATTCGCCGTTGCCGTTGGTGCGCCTGCGCAGAAAACGCTGTTTTGGTTTACGGTGGGAATTATTGTGTGGGCTGTAATTGCCACGTGGTTGGCGCACGCGGGCGTGTTGCTTTATCACAAATAGCGTGCGGCACTTGATGATTTTCTTAATCGCATTTTTCGCGGGTTTAGCGCAGATCTTTTTCGGTGTGATCTTGAGTCGTGAAGTGAGGACGTGGCCGCGATTATCATTCGTTAAAAGATCATTTTTATTACTGGCGATTTGGCTTGTTCCGGTGGTGGGTGCCGTAATCGCTTATAAAGCTGTGAAGCTTGATTGGTTCAGAAAAACAACTTCTAGCGGCAGTGTTCCTGTCAGTATTTTTGGTGAGGTGGATGCTGCGTTAACCCCGGCGCTCGACACGCTATGGAAGCGCGACAAGAAATTCGTATCGAGCAAAGAAAAAGCGCTGAGCCTTATGGCAATAAAACAAACACTTGAGCGCGTTAAGCAGCTTTTGTTGGTGAGCTGCGTTTAAGGTTTTGCCGGCAATTTCGTTAACGCATCAAACACTAATTTCGCTACCGCCTCCGCGCCTTCTGGTTGAAAGTGCGTATTGTCTTTTTGCCCATTTGGATAGGCTTCAAACTTTCCGGCGGGTAGGTTCATAAAATATTTTTCCGTCACATAAGCTTCACCTTTGGCGGTGAAGTGGTCAAAGGATAATTGCGTTAGGTCGATCACATCGACATTCATTTCTTTGCCAATGTCCTTCACCGCTTGCGGATACTCCCCGTGGCTATTTTGTAGTTTGCCATCCACCCACGGGTAATTGCGATTAACAGAAGTGATTAAAATAGGGCGCGATTTTTTGGCGCGCACTTGCTGAACATATAAACGCAAATAGTTTTTATAGCCATCAATAGATGTGTAGCGGTCAACCTTCTCTTTAGATTGATCGTTGTGGCCGAACTGGATCAACACCAGATCGCCCGGTTGCAAAGCTTCGTAAATTTCCTGCCAGCGACCTTCTTCAAAAAAGCTGCGTGTACTGCGCCCGCCTTTGGCTCTGTCATCGACAACAATTGCTTTTTCTGGGGTCAAATTTTTGAGTTGTTTAATCGACTGTTCATTGAACAACGGCTGAAATACTTGCCCCCAGCCCATTTGCGGGTAGCGCTTGGATGTGTAGTCAGGTTCGATGCTGTAGTCTGTCGCGGTAGAGTCAGATGCGATATAGAGATGTGTGATTCGCGTGGATTGAAAATGGCTGCAGGATTGCAGAATCAGTATGGCAACAAATATTAATGTAAGTCGCAGATTAAGGGCGGTCATAGAAGTCCTGTTAAATGTCTAAAAGGATAAACGACACCGCCATTTGAGATAGCGGTGCCGTGGTATTGACCGATTAGCATCCCAATTTCTTGTTTTTGCGATTGAGCTTACTAACTCGCTTACCTTAGCAAAGCTTGGGTGTGCAGGTGAAGTTTTATATTTGTGCTCTTGGTGTCCAAAGCTGTTCGACAGCCCCAAAAGGTATGGGAGAAACGACAGCCGAATGGCCCAATCCTTAGGCCCCTCTTTCATAGCCGCTCTTTCGGTTTGAGGTTATACTGGCCGCCGTTTTGGCCCCTAGTGGGCCTGCTGTCAGGAGATTACTCGGGTGGTTTGCATGAAAAAAATGGTGCTCATGGGCGGTGCATTCGTCGCTCTTCTCGCAGCCTGTGGCCAAAAAGGCCCACTCTATTTACCGCAGCCAGCCAAACCTTCATCGGATACAACGGCTCCCGCGAAACCTGAATCCAAGCCAGCTTCTCAGCTCGATTCAGCTCGTCATTAATCGCTACACTTTTCTCGATCACTTACACGCAAACAGAGTTTTTTATGCAACATTTTACTGAACGCAACGGCGAACTTTACGTAGAAGACACTCCTCTCGCTGCCGTTGCCGAGCGCTTTGGTACTCCGACTTATGTGTACAGCCGCGCCGCGTTTACTCAGCATTATTTGTCCTATTCAGAAGCGCTTGGCTCGCATCCCGGCATGATTTGCTATGCCATCAAAGCAAACTCCAACCTCGGCATTTTGAACCTGCTCGCCAAATTGGGTGCGGGTTTTGACATTGTGTCCATGGGCGAGCTTGAGCGTGTTCTCCGTGCCGGCGGTAATCCTGCGAAAATCGTGTTTTCCGGTGTGGGCAAAACTCGCGAGGAAATGGCGCGTGCGCTGGACGTAGGCATTTTCTGCTTCAACGTGGAATCTGAAGCCGAGCTGGAAATTCTGGCGCAAGTTGCCGCTGAAAAAGGCATGGTTGCGAGCATTTCTCTGCGCGTGAATCCCGATGTGGACGCCAATACGCACCCGTACATTTCCACCGGCTTGAAAGAAAACAAATTTGGTATCGACATCAAACGCGCTCCTGCGGTTTACGCTCGCGCTGCGCAATTGCCGAGCTTGTCGATTCAAGGTGTGGATTGCCATATTGGCTCTCAGCTCACTCAATTAACGCCATTTTTGGACGCGCTTGATCGCGTGTTGGCGCTTATCGACGAATTGGCGGCTAACGGCATCGCGATTCATCACTTAGATTTAGGCGGCGGCTTAGGCGTGACCTATCGCAACGAAACGCCGCCAGACGTAGCGGATTACATGAGCGCACTCAAAGCAAAATTGGGTGCTCGCAAATTGAGTTTGATGTTCGAACCCGGTCGCTCCATCAGCGCCAATGCGGGCGTGCTTTTAACAAAAGTGTTGTATTTAAAACCCACCGAGCACAAAAATTTTGCGATTATCGATGCCGCCATGAACGACAATATTCGCCCGTCGCTCTACCAAGCTTGGCAAGATATTCGTGCGGTAAAGCCTCGCGCTGAGCAAACCAAAAAATGGGATCTCGTTGGCCCTATTTGCGAAACGGGCGACTTTTTGGGCAAAGACCGCGAGTTGACCATTGAACCGGGTGATTTGCTCTCCATGATGTCTACAGGCGCCTATGGATTCAGCATGAGCTCCAACTACAACACCCGTGGCCGAGCTGCAGAAGTGATTGTAGATGGTGACCAAATGCATCTGGTGCGCGCACGTGAAACCATAGATGATATGTTGCGTGGTGAAGCGGTAATCCCGGAATAATATTGAGAACTAGAAATGCGCTTACGTTTTAGCAAAATGCACGGCCTTGGCAACGACTTCATCGTGATCGATGGCATAAGTCAAAGCGTGCGTTTAACACCAGAAAAAATTCGTCACTTGTCCGACCGTCATTTTGGTGTGGGCTGTGATCAATTATTGCTGGTAGAACATCCTGAAAATCCGGCGGTGGATTTTCGCTATCGCATTTTTAATTGCGATGGCACTGAAGTTGAAAACTGCGGCAACGGCGCGCGCTGTTTTGCCGTTTTTGTGCGCGAGCGCAGGTTAACCGGCAAACGCAGAATCAAAGTAGAAACCGCTGGCGGTTTAATGGAATTACTCGTCACTGACAAAGGTGAAGTGAGTGTAAACATGGGAATTCCGCGTTTGGTTCCGCAAGAAATTCCCTTTGTTGCGGATGCAAAAGCGGCGACCTACCAATTGGACGTGGATGGCCAAATTCTGGAAATTTCTTCCGTATCCATGGGCAATCCGCATGCGGTAATGTTAGTAGATAACGTGAGCAAAGCGCCGGTAGAAATTCTTGGCCCTCGCGTTGAGCATCACGCGCGTTTTCCGCAACGGGTAAACGTAGGCTTTATGCAAAAAATTTCTGCCAACGAAATTGATTTACGCGTATTCGAACGGAGCGCAGGCGAAACGCTCGCGTGCGGTACAGGCGCCTGTGCAGCTGTGGTCGCTGGTCGTTTACGTAATTTATTAGGTGAAAATGTAAAAGTGAATTTGCCCGGCGGCAGTTTGCACATCAGTTGGGCGGGAGAAGGTCATCCTGTAATGATGACTGGACCGGCTGTTACGGTGTTTCATGGCCAAGTGAATATTTAGTTAAAAAGGGAGTCGTCATCTTCGCGTTGTGGGGATGAAGAAAGATAAAAACATTGCTCTGCGTATATCAGTTGATAATTAATTAGGTGATAGTCAATGACGGATAATAAAAAAACACTCGCCGATCCTTTAGAGCCAGAACAAGTTGCGGCGTTCCTCCAGGAAAACCCACATTTCTTTGAAGCCTATCCCGATTTGCTTGCAGAGTTGTCATTGCCGCACGAAAGTGGCAGCGCGGTTTCGCTTATCGAGCGACAAATTGCTGTGTTGCGTGAACGCAATATGGATATGCGCCATCGCTTAAGTAAGTTGCTCGATAACGCGCGTGACAACGATAAATTATTTGATAAAACCAAACGCTTAGTTCTTACCTTGCTAGAAGGCCAAGATCTTGGTGATATTGTCGATGCACTTTATTACTGCTTCGATAAAGATTTTAATATCCAATACACCAGCTTATTTTTCTTTGGCAACATCGACAAAATCCCCAGCAGCCAAGCCCACGTCGTGAGCCTTGCCGCCGCGCGCGATAATGTTGGCACCATCCTAAAAAGCAGCCGCGCAATGTGCGGCACTTTAGGTGCAAAAGAAATGCAATTTATCTTCGGCAAATACGCTGACGAAATTGGCTCCGTCGCCACCGTCCCACTCATTCACGGCAACGCATTTGGCCTTCTCGCTGTGGGCAACCGCGATCCACACTACTACCGCTCCAGCATGGGCACTTTGTTTTTAAGTTACATTGCTGAAGTGCTAAATAGAATTTTGCCGAAGCATTTGCCGCGTTGATTTTTGATGTGCGGAGGGCAGGTTAGCCAAAGGCTTAATCGGCGATTTCATGTCCAATAAAAATTAGAATGCAGCATTTAACAAAAATGTTTTTATGCGGATGAATTTGTGAGTGGGTCAAATGACCCGCCCTACGCGACTTCAGAATAAGCCGTAAAAATGTGATAGCTTTATATTAATTTTATTCAGTATATTGCAAATGCGTCATTTAAGAATCCAATGTGTTGGATGCGCAGGCTTGCCCCAATTTACATGCTGTCGTGTGATCAAGTATTGGTTTGGAGTAAAGGATTTTTTTATGAGGAAAAATTTAATCGATATATATCTGAGAAAAATAATAAATTACTTTGTTCATCATATTTCTTTGTTATTAGGTGGAATATTTTTATTAATTGTAATGTCTTTTTATCTAGTAAAATTTGGTAGTTGGCCAACTAGTTGGCATGACTGGTTTGATTCTTTTAGTGACGATAAAGATAAGTGGGGTCAATTTGGTGATTTTATTGGGGGGATGGTTAATCCTCTTTTAGGATTAGTTACCATTTGGTTGCTAACTAAAAGCTTAAGGCAAAATCAAGAAGTACAAGAGTCTACGCAAAGAGCAATGGTTGAGCAAATTCAAATTGCTGCTGTTGAGAAAGACTTTAATTTAATGGTTTCCTTGTTATCTATGTATGACAAGGATTTGGCCGTGATTGAAACAACTTTTAATAGCTGGCGTGAACCTGAGTGGAACGAAGTGATTTTGATTCAGACGTATAATGATCTAAAAATACAACAACACAATATATTATTAAAAAGGGCTGCATTAGCCCAATTAATTAATGATGATTTTCATCACATCATTGATCGGGTAAAAAGCGATGTTTACAAATCGGTTCAGCATAAATATAAACCAAAAGGTGAACATGCCGGCTTTAAATATGATTTAACATTTTCATACGCTAAATTCCGTTGCATTATTGAAATTTATTCACACACAGATGAGCTAATTGTTAGATTTTGGACGCTTGGAATACTCGATGGCCAAGATCGGTTAGATACGCGAAAACTTTTGGCTTTTAGAGAAAAGACGTTAGAGAATGCTCATAAAGACGCAAAAATGGCTATTAATTATTTTATTGAAAATAAAATTTGGCCCGATCTGGACTACGATGGTGTGCGGTAAAAGTTAATAGACAAAGGAGAGAGATAAGTGACCTACAGGGTTTTTAGAGTGGTAGGTTGTTTGGTGAAGCGCGCTTGCTGCTACTGCAGCCGGGACAACACTACTACCACTCCAGCATGGGCACGTTGTTTTTAAGTTACATCGCTGAAGCGCTAAATAGAATTTAGCCGAAGCATTTGCCTAGATGATAAGGCTTGAATAAAAAATCGCGGCATTTGCCGCGATTTTTTTATCTTCAGAAAAACTTTTTATCAGGTCGGCTTAGTAATAACCCCATTACAAATCGGTTGAAACGCTGTCATACGGTCCATCATTACGCTGCTGCCTATGCCGTTGCCTTTGAATAAGGTACTGAAGCGGCCTTGTTCTCCATGCAGTGCCATGTAATTCAAGATCACTGTTTCCACGAGCAGGTTGACGTTGTTGGCAGCGGGGCTGGATGAGGTTTCTACGTCGCCGCTGGCGCGCATGTAACCTAGCTGTTGGTGTACGCGTTGCGCCATGGTGATGGCGGCTGGGTCTGAGCTGGTGCCGTCCATGAGGATGGCGCGTTTCTTGGGGTTGTAGACTAGAAAATAGGCTGACGCAGTTTGTTGGTCGTCACCTGTCCATTGGCCTTTGCCTCGGCCAGCCATAGTGTCGTCTGCCATGCCGTTACTGAACACAGAGCCGTCGCTGAAAACGTAAATCATGATGGGCATTTGCAGGCGAGCGGCGTATTCCAAACAAGCGCCAATGCATTTACCGGCGCGCTCGTCGCGCATTTCTCCAGCTGAGCGGTTGCCAGTGTGATAGTCGAAACCGCCCATGGTTATGGTGCCTGCTCCGGCGTAGCCATTAACCACAAGCTTCATCACTGAGGCCGCTTTGCGGAATTCGCCGTCGTTGTCGAATTCAGCTTGGGTGAAAATGCCGGTTGGGCCAACAATATTGGGGTCATCTGCCACGCTCACACTTCTTGGGTCGCCAAAGCGGTCAGCAATATCGGCGCTTTTGATGTAGCCGCAGCGGATCATTTCCTTTAATTCTGCATCGCGAGCAGTGCCGGTTTTTACGTATTTGAGCTTGGCGTCACTGATGCGGTACATGGATTCCATCACCGAAACCGTATCCTGCTGGCTCATCAAGCTGACCAAATCGCCAACATCAATGAGGCCTTTTACATCGCCCGGGTTGTCAATTTTGGTGGGGCGGACTTCCAGGTTAATCATGCTGGCGGGTGACATGGAGTTACCGCCGGAGTCGCTGTTTACAGAACCAATCAGCGTCAACAAAGAGCCGTCTGATCCGGCTTTGTTGATGCCGTACATGGGGTTGTGGGGGTTGTTGCCAGTATCGTTTTCTGAGCGAGCGGCTATAACGGCGCCGTTTGTCATGGCCGCAGTGGTAACGGCAACTTTACTTTTAATGCCGCGTAATACGGCGCTGTCGGAATGGAAGGCGAGCCCTAGGGTTTGATCGACAAAATTGGTTGTCGATGAGTTGGGGGCCATGGCTGCTGGCAGGCCTTGCTTGCTGTAGCCGGCTGTACTGATTAAATCAAGTTGACCACCTTTTTGACCAACCAGTACGTTTGAGCCAGCGATGTTCGCGCCCCCTGCCAAGTCGAAGCAAATGAACGGAATTTTGCCTGCACCTTGAGAGGCAATACCGCATTGGGCGCGCTTGTCGGCGATATCGGATGAGAGGCTTGCCGTGGCGGAATTGGATAGCAAACTAAATAGCGATCCACCTGCGAGCGTAACACCCCCAGCCCTGAAACCCTGCGCGATAAGTTCGCGGCGGCTAATGGGGCGGCTATGGCTGTTCAAATACAGCGGCGCGTCTGGGTGGAGTGGAGCTTTATTTTTGGCCATGTCTTAACCTGCTATAAGCGGTTGGTTCTCTAAAGGTTATTAACCCCCTCCCGACCTCCCCCTTGTTAGGGGGAGGAGCTGGCTCCCCTCTGCGAAGCTCTATCTCGCCCCCTCCCCTTTTCAAGGGGAGGGCTGGGGCGGGGTTTATCAATTTACTGCAATAACATCACCGCACTACCTAAGGCCGCCGAGCAGGTGGCTTTAACCGTAGTGAGCGTGCGATCAGCGGCACACCCGCCTCCGCAGGCTGTCATGGTGTCAATGAGTTTGTTCAGTTCGGCACGCAGAAGCGCAGGGTCTGCTTGGGTTGCCAAGGCGCTACCGCTGCCAATTTCTGCCGCCAGCAATCGCTTCAGCAGTGGATCGATAATTTGGCTGCGAGCTGCTGGGCTAAAGGCAGTGGACGCAGGTGCGCTGAAGTTGAAGCCCGCGAAGTAGCTATCACGTGCCGCATTCGGTGCTGTGCTGTTGCCGACCAATGCGTTGCAGTAGGCAACGGTCAACTGCGTCACACCCATTTGCTGAGCCGCGAGGAATCCATCCAAGTTGGCCAACGTGGGCAGCTGTTGCTGAACCTTGCTAAAGGTGGTTTTCACACTGGTGTTTGATTGCGGGATGCCGGTCAAGGTCGATAAAGACGCATTGATCTCAGCGAAGCGACGCAAGCCTATCAGCGGTTGCCCCTCAATATCAGCAGGGGTGGCAACAGGTGGAGTCACGGGTGGTGTGCGGGTGTGGATGTTACTGCCAATTTCATCAAAGCTCAGGAAGAACTGGTCTTGATCTGGCCCGCCTTTAATTTCAACGACTGTTCCCAGTGTCGATAACGTCTGGCGACCATTTACCATTTGGTTAGAGTTGAGCTTGGTGTTCAGGTTGGCAAAAACCTGACCGGTAGTTGCTTCCTCACCATTAATGCCTATATGGATTCCCTTAAGCGGAATATCGGAGTTAATCGCTGTGCCTTTCAGGTTGGTGAAGAACGGGTTGGCAAACAGATAGCCATAGTCGTCGAATTGCTGCACTTCAAACACCAAAAAGCTGTCGGGCGTACCGATCAGGCTGGAGATGTTAAACAGCAACAGGTATTTAGCGCCTACGCCCACTTTGTAGTTGGCTTTAATATCTGCAGGTGTCATAGCGCGTTTGTGAATACCCAGGAAACGGATGCTACCTTGCCATTGGGTTTTGGTGTCACCGCTTACTTCATTACCCAATGCTAATGCGTAGCTGCTGTCCCAGTCCTTGAGAACGGCTCCTTTGCTGGGGTCTGCATCGCCGGTGAATTCACCATTCACATAAACACGGCGGCCATTCGTTGGATCATAAGTCACTACCACATGTTGGAGTGTGGCTTGGAGTCTTTGTGCGGCATCCGCGGTATGCAATTCGCGAACGCCATTGCCATCGCTCTTGTCGGTACGGTTAAGGAAGCTGTAGTTGTATTCGTATTGGCCCAGTGCAAAGTTACGTTGGGTGGCGCTGCCGGAGTAAGTGACTATGCGCGCAGGGTTATTGTCGTTAGTGCCTTGGGTTACGTTGTCTGGAATGACCCAAGCCTCAATAGAGTATTCGCCTGAGCCACGGATCAAATCAAAGAACTTGCGGCTAGTGGCGGTAGTGGCCTGCGCGCGGCCTCCATCTTTAATCTTGACGCCCCACGCGCTGCTCCAGCCTACGTTCCCCATAATATTTAGGTTTGCTGCGGGCTCCACGCCGCTGGTGTCGTAGGCAATGCTGCCTTTACCGGTTTTGAACTCGTATTTGGCGATCAGGTTGGTATCTATACGCCCGCCGCTAGTCAGTACAAATGCATCACCCAAGCCAACGGTTTTACTGATCTTCAACTCAGGCGGAATTTCGATAGGTTTAAGCGAGTTAGATAAGCGAGTAATGGCGGCTTCCATGGTTGCGGAGTTAGCGGCGCAATCGCTCCAGCAGTTGTGGAAATCGCTGCGTAAGCGTTGTACAAAGCGCGACTGAGCGGGGTTATCCAAACGGATTTTGGTTTTGGATTGGGTGTAGGCAATCGCAAGGTTGGTAGCGTAAATCGCATCGTAATTAGGGTCGCCTTGCTTAATTTGGCTATCAAATTGCGCGAAATAGGGTTGCTGTTTGGTGAGCGCTGTTTCCGAGTGGCAGCGCGAGCAATATTCGGTAAGCAGGGGATAAACGGTTTTGGCAAAATTATCCGGATTGCTAGGGTCTTTAGGATCTTTAGGGAAACTTTTGCTATTTGCCACATCCTTTTCGGCTGGTGCAATCAGGGTTACGTCATTAGCTTTAGTATCGCTGGGGCCTGCCCAATTGGTGATCCAGGTCGTCAGTGTATCGCCACAGGCAACGGGGTCTTTAAGCCAGCAGTTATGACCTTTGGAAACCTTCTCAACGATATGCGATTGCGATGGATTGGAAAGAGAAACCAAACCATTACTGATCATTTCGTCGTAAGCGAGGTTGATGTCATCGCCGCGCGCAAAACGTGGCGATTGGCCCGCTGTGTTGTGGCAGCCACCGCAGCGGTCTTCGCGCGCTATGTTGATCCACAGGTTATTTTGGAACTTCAACACATCGGGCGTGCCTGCGGGCTTTTGGCCTTTATAGCTAAAGGTGTCTGTGCCGGTGTTGCCATTACTGGTGTCTGGATTGGTAGTCGTTTTTGCAGAGCTGCCAGAGCCACAACCCGCGAGCAACAATAAGCTGGCAGAAAAGGCTAAGGGCAGTGCGAAGAGTTTCAATGTGAGCTTTTTCATCATTATCTACTCACCTTTGCAGTAGTCAGCGGTGTCAGTGAACACCTGCTTGAGTTTGTAGCCGCTGCTTGCAAAATTGGCGGTAATTGCGTCAATTTTGCTGCGATCTGCCGCATTTGCCGGTTTACGGAGGCAAACGTGCTTAAAGACTTTTTCTACTTGGCAACTGGCAAAAGCTTGGCTGTACGCCAATTCCTTATCCATTTCTTTAGCACCTGTGCCTTTACCGGGTAAAGCCGAACTCCAACCTAGGTTGGCGTTAATGCCTACACGCCAGTAGTTTTGCCAATCATCATTGGTGGTGACATAGCCATAGGGAAAGGTGGTGCTGTTTTGCAGGTATTTCTTTTCTACTCGGCTGTTGGTGACGGGGTCTACAGCTCCTGCGGCGTTGTAGTGGATGCTACCGCTTAGGGCATCTGGGTCAGAGGCTGCGTCGAACTCATAGTCGTAGTAGGCATAGGCTTTCGCCATGGGGTCCATACCGCTGTGGCAACCAATACAGCCGTTTAGGAAGACGCGGCTGTCGCCACCAGGGCTACGGCTTACATCTTGGCGAATGAAATCAGGCGTACGCGTTGTATCGTGTACTTGCTCCAAATCTCGGCAAAGGTGGTTGATCAGGGTGAAGCGGAACATAGCGCGGTTGGTGCCCGCTATAAAGAAAGCCTTGGCGGCGGCACGGCTCGTAATCACGCCCGACGTTGCCTCAGAAGGCAAGCCGTTAACAGAGGATTGGGGCACGGCGATAAACTTGGTGGGGTCACGCAGTTCAATATGCTGATCTTCAATGGCCTGATAGTGGTTGTTGTTGCTGTTGGAGTACGCGGGCAAACCCAAGCTTGGGTTGGCAACATAAACAATGTCATCAAACAGAACGCGCCTGAAGTCGGCGTTGTCGCGCACCAAACCAATCACAGTTGCGGTGTAATCGTTGAGCGGGGCAAATACGGTTTGTTCACGGTTAGTCCATGGCGTTGCCATGTTTTTTAGCACAACGCTGTAAAAGGCTTCGTTATCCATCGCAAGCTGAACAGCCTTGTCTTTCTGGCCTGCATCCAAAAATGCAGCCATTTGCAGTAGCACGCTTTCGCTGGGCGGAACGCCTGCAACCCGGTTATGAATTTGCAAAGCTTGTTCGCGCGAACCTGCTTGGGCGTGGCTGGCAATCAAACCCAAAGAGATAAGGGCAACCTGCAAGTAACGACAATGGCGCTGAATCCAAGTAGGTGCGCCAGCGACGGCGTTAGTAGTAGTAAAAGGGTTCACGGCGGCTCCGGAGGGCTATGGAGAAAGTTCTGGCTTGATTATAGGCCCGAGTTTGGCTGAAACCTGTGCCTCGCTTGCAAATGTGCTGACAACTCAATCACATAATGGCGAATGCTTATGGAATTTGTGAAACAGGTAGCAAAGGATTTTTGCTGTTTTATAAATCGCGCATTAATTCGTGATTAAATCGAGAGAATGACCTATACACATCACTGACAATGATGATCCTTCGATAGTCTTCCCCCAAATGATGTAAGGCAGTGCTTATGTTGCGACCACAGATTCAAGGTTTAGCCAAGGCAACCCTTGCCGGCCCTTTTGGTGTTTGGCTGAGTGTCTGTGTTTTGTTGAGCGCTTGTGGCGGCGGAAGCGGAACCAGCAAAAGCACTGATAGCGGCGGTGGGCAAAAGCCTGATCCGGTTGCGGTGGATTTACCCGTGGCTTACATCAAGCGCCCAATTCCTGTTGATGAAGACAAGAACCCTATCTACCCTGATTTGCTTGATCCAACTGCATTTAACCCTGGCGCTGCCGTATATGTGAAAGAGCGGGCTACAGCCCTAGCTGCTCCCGTCAATATTACAGAAGGCGCTTTTGAAAAAGACGCGCTCTACGATGTAAAAGACTTGAGCACAAGTGCCGATGGAAAAAAGCTATTGTTTTCCATGCATGCGCCCATGCTTAAAAACGTGACGCAAGATAAACAACCTAAATGGCAAATTTGGGAATACAACCTCACCACCAAAATCCTGCGCCCGATTATTACCTCCAGCATTGTTGCGCTGCAGGGGCATGATGTAAGCCCGCGCTACCTGCCTGATGGGCGCATTCTGTTTAGCTCTACCCGCCAAATCCGCAGCAAGGCCATTTTATTAGATGATGGGAAACCACAGTTTTCGGCACTGGAAGAAGGCAGTGATACGCCCGCTTTTGTGCTTCATTCTATGAAAGATGATGGCACAGACATCCAACAGCTTACCTACAACCAAAGCCACGACATTCAACCAACCGTTCTGCAAAACGGCAAAATTCTTTATACACACTGGGATCAATTTGCCACCGACAAACTCAGCTTTTACACGGCAAATGCCGATGGCAGCCAAGTTGAGCGCCACTACGGTTATTTCAGCTTGAATGTTCCGCCCGCAACGGGGAATGCACCTCTCAATCGTTTGTTTCGCCCACAGGAAATGCCTGATGGTCGTATTGCTGCCATTCTAAAGCCCAATAAGGCCACACTGGGCGGTGATATGGTTGTAATAGATACCAAGCACTTTTTTGAAAATGACCTGCAAGTGACGGCCGGTGGTGGTACAGGCACAGCGCAAAATTCAATTTCGATTTTACCGATTAATACTAAGGTGGGTGCGAATGAGTTCTCCAAGCATGGCCGTTATTCGTCATTAACACCGCTGTTTGATGGCACTAATCGCCTGCTGGTGAGTTGGAGTGAGTGTCGGCTGATCGAGCCCAAAGACAAACGCCTTGTACCCTGCACTGACACGTGGCTTGCAACCGCGGGTGTGAAAGAGGCCGATCCTATTTACGGCATTTGGGTTTATAACATCACACTACAAACCCAACAGCCGGTGGTATTGGCCGAAGAAGGGATGATGTTTAACGAGCCAGTATCACTTGAGCCCCGCCCCGCGCCCACATACGCGCCGCCCAAAATTGAAGCAGATCTGTTCGCCGAATCTGTGGGTATGCTGCACATTCGCAGCGTTTACGACATGGATGGCAAGTTCAATAACTACGGTGCGGCCGCATTCACCAGCATCGAGCAAATTGCGCAAGCAGCACCAGACCAGCGACCCGCCCGCTTCGTGCGTTTGATTAAGGCAGTTTCCATTCCGGATGACGATACGCGCGATAACTTAGGCGATACCACCTATGGCGATCTTTTCAACCAGTTTACTAATCTGCGTGAAATTCTTGGCTATGCGCCCGTAGAGCCCGATGGTTCGGTAAAAGTGAAAGTTCCTGCGGACGTAGCCTTCACCCTGGAGATCCTGAATAAAGATGGCAAACGCATAGGCGCATTGCACCGCAACTGGCTGCAACTTCGCCCCGGTGAAGTGCGTGAATGTAATGGCTGCCATAACGCGGTGACAGTCAATGCCGGTCATGGTCGGGCTGACGCTGAGTTGGCTAGCATCAATAAAGGCGCTAGCGGAACGCAATTTGCCAATACCTTGAGGTTTGATCTCTTGGGTACCCCGACCCAACCTAAAACGGGTGAAACTATGGCTGAATTTGCTAGCCACACTACTTACTGCCTGATTCCCGGCGATGCCACCACCTGCGCGCCTTTCAGCAATAAATCCAAATCCACTAACCTCCGTGCACCCAGTGTGGATTTAGTATTTGACGATGAGTGGACGGATCCGGCGGTGCGGCCCAAGGCTCCCGGTTTTGCCTACAGATACAAAAATCTCGCCTTGGTGACGAGTGATATACATTCGCCCACCGCCGAAGCCTGTATGGAAAATGACGGTTGGTCGAGCTTGTGCCGCGTCACCATCAATTACGAAAACCATGTGCAGCCTATTTGGGAGCGCGCTCGTGGTGCAGCCAATGGAATAGCGGATACCACCTGCGTAAGTTGTCATACATCGACAGACGCCGCCGGCAACGTCAAGATGAAAGTCCCGGATGGCCAGCTCGAACTCTTGGGCACCAAGGAGGCCAACAATCAACGCATGCTTTCCTATGCTGAGCTAACCACGACCACTAACAAGCAGATATTGGATGCTAACGGAACGCCTACGATAAACATTCCTGTGTGCGAATTGGCGCCCGCTGATTTGTATCCTGATATCGATGCCTGTGTAATAGTGCGTGATGCCAATGGATTGCCCACCTGTACTGGCGTGACCAATTGCCCATTTGTACAAGACCCAATAACCGATGCAGTGGTATTGGATGCGATGAACAACCCAACACCGCTGACGCAAAACATTGGAATACCGCCTAGTATGAACCGCGGCAACGCGTTGGGTAGCGCAAGATTCTTTAATAAATTTGCTAATTTCAATGCGGGAACGGACACTGTTGATCATCGCGGCCTGTTGAATCCCAGCGAATTAAAATTAGTGTCAGAATGGTTGGATATTGGTGGTGCCTACTACAACAATCCTTTTGACACGATCAGACCCTAACAATCGATGAATTGACTTGTGAAAATAACAATAGAAAAAAGTGTCATCCGCCGCGCAAAGGGATCTGCTTACTGGTTGTGCAGCCTAGGGTTATGGCTTGCAACCTGTTTGTGGAGCGTGAATGCATCTGCTGCTGATTTTTGGAAGCTCGATTGGTTTACGCCTGAAGCGCCTCTTGAAGTCACCGTAAATGATGCATTTATCAACGTGTATAACGCGCCTGGCCGCGGCTACCCTATTTTTCATGTTGTTGAGCGCGGCGAAACTATAACGCTGCTCAAAATGAAAACCGATTGGATCAAAATAAAAACCCAGCGCGGCATTCAAGGTTGGATAAAGCGCAACGATGTCTTATTAACTCTTGGCCCCGATGGTGTGGTCCCGGAGTTTCCCGATACCACGCAAGCAGATTATTTGGTTGATCGCTTTGAACTCGGTGCCGCTTACGGTGATTTTGATGGCGCTGACTCTTTTAGCGCAAACTTGGGTTATCGGTTTACAAAAAATTTATCAACCGAAATTCGCCTTGCGCAAAATACCGGGCAGTATTCCGATAGCCAAATAATTGCGCTTGCCGTTTTGCACCAACCCTTTCCGAATTGGCGAGTGTCGCCTTTTGTTGGAATCGGTGCCGGCAAACTAAAAACTATGCCCAGTACAACACTCGTGCAATCTGAAGATCGCGAAGATAATGTATTGCAAGCGAGTGTGGGGGCTTACATCCATGTTACTGGCCGTTTTTTTGTGCGTGCGGAATATATTAACGACTACGTGCTCACAAGCCGCAATACCAACGAAGAGGTTAATGAATGGAAAATCGGTTTCAGCGTATTCTTTTAATGTTCGGCCTGCTGGGTGCATTGGCTGGTGTAGTCAGCCCAGCGTTTGCGGCTGAGGATAAAGAAAAAAATAACGATGGCGAATTGGGCAAAATTATTACGCCCGATATTGAGCGACGTCATATCAAAGAAGCCGATTTGGATTCGGAAGATTTTGAGGTGGGCTTGTATTACGGCATGCTCAGCGTAGAAGACTTTGGTAGCAATTCGGTGGCGGGCGTGACCTTTGCGTATCACATCACCGAAGATTTTTTTGCGCAACTGAACTACGGTACCAGCGAAACTCAAAAAACCAGTTACGAATTATTGAGTGGAGGTGTTGAGCTTTTAACGAAAGATCAACGTGATCTCAGCTACTACAATATTTCGCTCGGTTACAACTTATTGCCTGGGCAAGTCTACATATCTGACAAGTGGCATTTTAATACCGGCGTTTATTTTATTGCGGGAGCTGGTAACACGACATTTGCCGAGAAAAATTATTTCACGTACAACTTGGGTGCGGGCTTTAAATTTTACGCAACAGATTGGCTTATGCTCGACTTGGGTGTGCGTGATTATTCATTCAAGCATGAGCTTTTTGGCGCGAGTAAAAAGACCAACAATCTTGAGACTCGCTTAGGTATTTCGCTGTTCTTTTAAGCCATACCGGCTATTTGAGTAGAAGATTAAGTTTGTATGGGAGTCGTCATCCCCGCTACGCGAGGATGACGACTCCCGACTAAAAATGTATTTGATGATGAATCACAAGTTAGTAGAGAAATATTATGTCAATTTTTTCCTGCATTAAAAAAATAGCTGTATTTAGCTTGTTGGCTTTCACCAGTTCTGTATTCGCCGCTGCCGCACCCGATTTCACCTTAAAAAGTTCAGCCGGTGAAAATATTCGTTTGGCTGAGCAAGCGGGTCAGGTGGTCATGTTGAACTTTTGGGCGTCTTGGTGTGGGCCATGCCGCAACGAAATGCCGCTGTTGGATAAGCTCAGCAGCAAGTATGGGAAAATGGGTTTTGTGCTGTACGGCGTAAACACCGACCAAGATATTGCCGAAGCGAAAAATGTGTTGGATAAAGTGAAAGTTAACTACCCAATCTTGTTCGATCCAGATTCAAAAATCAGCACTTTGTATAACGTAGACAGCATGCCCTTTACCGTATTTATCGATAAGAAAGGTCAGATTCGCCACATTCATAAAGGTTATGTTCCCGGCGACGAAGAAAAATACGTTCAAAAAATCAAGGAGCTTATTAGCGAATGATGCGAACCAAAATCGCGCTGATCATGATGGTATTGTTTCCCTTGCTCTGCTCATCCTGCAGCAACCTAAAGCCTTGGGTGAAACCTTACGAGCGCCAAAATATTTCTGATCCCATTATGAGTTTCAGTCGTGATCCGGTTTCGGATGCCTATATGTCACACGTACATGATGCGCGCGAAGGTGCCCGAGGTGCAGATGGTGGTGCAGGAGGCGGTTGTGGTTGTAATTAATCTGTTCTGCAAAAACTTAATTCGCACACTTGCATTTTCGGCGAGTATTTTAAGTCTCTCTGTTTTTGCTGCCGTATTACCCGATGAGCGTGTCGATGTGTTGGAACACCAATACGACGGCGGCGGTATTCAGGTAAATGGCCCGTCCATTCTGGTGCGCAAAAGTATTGGAAAATCAGTATCTGTATCCGCAAATTATTATATTGATATGGTGAGTAGTGCCTCGATTGACGTGCTTGCATCTGCAAGCCGTTACAGCGAAGAGCGTAAGCAAAAGTCGGTTGGCTTGGACTACATGAACGACCGCACGACCTACAGTATTGGTTACACCACCAGCGACGAAAATGACTACCAATCAAAAACCTATAACCTAGGTATTACCCAAGGCTTTTTTGGTGACCTCACTACACTCAATTTTGGTTTCAGTTTTGGGCAAGATATTGTGGGGCGTAATTTAAAAGGCGTGCCAGATCCAGATTTTCATTTAGATAAAGAGCAGCGTCGCTACAGCCTAAATCTCTCGCAAATTATTACGCGAAATTTAATTGCGGAAGTCAGTCTCGAATCCGGTTCTGAAGCTTGTATCGGAATGAAAGAGGGGCAAACCTGTCTTAATAATCCCTACCGTAGCTACAGCTATTTGCAAAATGGCGCGCGCGCCTTAGCGTTGGAAAAATATCCGCTCACACATAATTCTGATGCGGGAAGTATTCGCGCAATTTATCACTTGCCTTATTCAGCCTCTGTTCGCGCCGACCTTCGTCATTACACAGACTCTTGGGGGGTGACGGCCAACAACGCGGAGATTCGTTACATCCATGACTTCAAAAAAGATTTATTGTTGGAATTGAAATATCGCGTATACAGTCAAACAAAAGCAGACTTCTACGCAGATTTATTTCCTTACAAAGATGCGCAGAATTTTATGGCGCGGGATAAAGAGCTCAGTGCATTTTCATCCAAAACAATCGGCTTGGGTTTAACTTATAAGTTTCCCTGGAATATTCCTGGTTTTGATAAAAGCACCGCAAACTTGTTTTGGGATCACATGGCGATTGATTACGAAGATTTTCGCGATTACGCCAACTTTAGCGGCAAGAAGCCAGCCGATACTGTGTATAAAATTGGCGATGAGCCGCTCTACAATTTAGACGCCGACGTTATCCGCTTTTATCTTTCCTTTTGGTTTTAAGTCTGAACGGTTAAATTTCAGCTTTAACCTTTTTTAACGCGCGCCCACTAGTCTGATTGGCTATGGGGCGCCTATCATCTATTTCCTGTCGCCAGCCGTATACCACCCACCAACTTAAATTCGGGGAAAATTATGAAACCGCTAAGCCTATTTTTAGGAGCTATCACCATGGTGCTATTATCCTCCACCGCGTTTGCGGCTTGTGAGCCTCACCTGCAGGGTGAATATCGCAAATTGCACTCTACTGATTCTGTGAGCTTATGTAGCCTTGTTGAAAATAAAGTGACTCTAGTGGTGAATACCGCGAGCCATTGCGGCTTCACCAAGCAATTCAAAGGGCTGGAAGCTCTGCACAAGAAATACAAAGATAAAGGTTTAGTTGTAGTGGGTTTCGCCAGCGATGACTTTAATCAAGAAGATAAAGACGAAGGTAACGCCGCCGGTATTTGCTTTAAGAATTTTGGTGTGACGTTCACCATGCTCGCTCCAACTCACGTTAAGGGTGATGGGGCCAATACTCTGTTCCAATACCTTAATGCTGAATCAGGCGAGCCAAAGTGGAATTTCAATAAATATTTAGTCGGTAAGGATGGCAAGGTCATCCAGCATTTTGGCAGCATGACAGAGCCAAGTGCGAGCAGCCTGACTAAAGCCATCGACGAAGCCTTGGCAAAATAACCTTGCACTGAGTTGCAAAACAAAAAAGGAGGCATTGAGCCTCCTTTTTTGCATTTACGCCGGCGGCTAAAGTTTTGTAGGTTCGTTAAAATCTGCAAATAAATTGTAATCGGTTACATTATTTGGCATTATGCGCTCACCAGATCATTGCTCTGACTATGGTTCAATGAGTAATCGGTTGCTGATTGTGATCAGCGCCGTTAGGTATCCATACGGATGACCTACTGGTGTTTAGCCCGCTGTTGTTTCTTTGTACCCCGGCTCGCCGGGGTTTTTTATGAGATTTTTCGGGCGAAAAATTTCAACTTGTGTGCGGGAATGGGTATAGTTCAGTCCTATATCGATCTCTTCTGCTTAAGGATAATCCATGTCTGCTCAACTCAAGGCTCAGGCCCAGCGCCTGGAAAACTGGTTAAAGCACGATGCAATCCCCCTCTGGCTAAGCCGCGGTATCAATCCTCAAAATGGTGTTAATTACGAACGCTTTCTGATTAACGGTGACGTGGACTTTGAATCCAGCACGCGTGTGAGGGTTCAGGCTCGTCAGGCCTTTTTCTTCGCCCAAGCCGCTGATCGCGGTTGGTGTGATTCGGGTAAAGCTGTTGCCCAGCGTCTGCTTGCCTTTGTGCAACAACATGCAGCGCACCCAACGGCGGGTGGTGGCTACACGCACTTGTTGGACAAGCACTATCAGGTGGTGGATACCAAGCAAGATCTCTACGACCATGCATTTTTTTTACTCGCTAACGCTTGGGTCTACCGTACCTGTGGCGACGCAAGCGCGCTGGCCGAAGCGGAAAAGCTTGTTGCACACTTAGACGCTAAATTTGGTTCGTCGGTAGGCGGTTGGATCGAAGGCGATTACAAATACGCTTGCCGCCGCCAAAATCCACACATGCATTTATTCGAAGCCTTTTTGGCACTTTACGATGCCACTCAAGACGCAAAATGGTTAGCGCGTGTGGGCGAGCTCTTCGCACTTTTCCAAAGCCATTTTTTCGATGCAGAAAAGCAAGTTCTGTTTGAGTTTTTTGAGGAAGACTGGTCACTCTGCCCTTCACCAAAAGGCGATGTGGTAGAGCCCGGCCATATGATGGAGTGGGTGTGGTTACTGGATTGGTACAGCCGTCGCAGTGGCCGCCCTGTTGGCCACTACACCAACGCGCTTTATGAGAAAGGCCTGCAAATAGGCATGGATAAATCCGGTTTATTATTCGACGCCGTTGCGCCGGATGGCCGAGTCATAGACTCGAAAAAACGTTGCTGGGGTATTACGGAGCTGATTAAAGCAAGCCTTGTACAAATTCGTGCGGGCAACCCAAAAGCAGAAGCGATTGCGATTAAAGGTGTGGATGACCTCTTCACCTATTACCTCTGCGCGAGCACCTCCGGTTCGTATGTGGACCAGCGCGGCGCTAATGATGAAGTTGTTGTAGACCTTGCGCCAGCGAGTACGCTCTACCACTTGATTGTCGTCGCCGTGGAGTTGATCGACCACTGCAACGGCGTTTACACCCAATAAAAAAGGGCGATCAGCCCTTTTTTTATAACCGCATTTTTTAAGAGGCCGTTTTAACCGGGGCCGTACTCTTACGAATAATAAACTCCGTCGGCAACACGCACTCGCGTTGGCTAAGTGGTTCGCCTTCAATAACTTTCAGCAGCATATCCATCGCCATCTTGCCCATTTCCTCGGCGGGTTGGGAAATGGTAGTCAGGCTTGGGTCAGAATATTTGGCGTAGGCGATATCGTCAAAACCGGTGACGGACATGTCTTCAGGGATTCGAATTCCCTGATTCTTGAGCGTTTGCATTGCGCCAATAGCCATTTCATCGTTCATGGAGAAAATCGCGGTAGGGCGGTTTTTCATGTTGCAGAACTGGAAGGCGGCGTTGAGGCCAGACCACATGGTGAAGTCGCCTTCTGCAATCAAATCTTTTTCAAAAGGAATGCCTGCTTGCGCAAGTGCTTCTTTGTAGCCTTCCAGGCGGTCTATGGCGTGAGGGTTGTCCTTGAGGCCGGAGATAACGCCTATGCGGCGGTGACCCAACGAAATTAAATAATCCACCATGGTTTTGGCGGCGCTGCGGTTGTCGATACGAATCGCCGGGCCGGTGGTGTATTCGCAGCCGCAGGCGTTCACGCAGGGAATATTGGGTGGAATGTTGTTCTGGCTTTTCTCTGAGCTGGGGCGCAATTGGATAATGCCATCCGCCAAGCGGGTCTCAACACGGCGAATATATTCAAGCTCCCGTTCCGATGTTCCGCGTGTATCGCCCAAAAGCACCGCATAGCCTTTTTGTTGGGCGCGGTCTTCCAGCGCACGGATGAATAGAGAGTAAAAGGGGTTGGCAATATCGGGAACCAAGACGACTACAGCGTAAGAGCGTGCAGAACGAAAGTTACGAGCCAGCATGTTGGGTTTATAGCCGGTTTGGGCGATGGCGCTATGAACTTTTGCAAGGCTATCGGGTGAAACCTTTTCGGGCATGCTAAGTGCGCGGGAAACGGTGGCCACGGAAACTCCGGCCAGACGGGCAACATCGCGGATACTGGACATAAGCTGTCTCTTCTTAAACGTCAGTGAGTAATGGTTATATGTACTTGCTTGGCGATTGTAACAATAAGCGTTCTCAGCAACTAAATACAGGCTGCCGGCGAAGAAATTTTTGCCATGCTATTGAATTTGACTGGTAATTTTTACTGTAACCGATTACATTGTGCGACCTAATTTATCGTCTATTGCGCATTATTGTCTCAGTGCAGCTGCTTAATTCAGAGAATATCTATTTTTGTAAAGATGTAACCGTTTTAGTTGAACAAGTTTTAGGCGCTAGGCATGATCTTTGGCTTCGGATTTTCCCCGAGCCGGCTCGTGAAAAAGCAGCCATAAAAGATCCTTCGGGACAACATAATAATTGGAAAACACCATGAATCTCCCCTTGCTCGACATTTTAATTGTCATTGCATTTATCTGTTCCACGGTTTGCGTTGGCTTTTGGGTATCTGCCCGCGCCTCTAAAGACATTAATAGTTATTTTCTGGGCGGTAATAAGCTTAAGTGGTACATGCTGGGGCTCTCTAATGCGTCCGGCATGTTCGATATTTCCGGCACCATGTGGTTGGTGTATTTGTTGTTCGTGTACGGATTATCGAGTGTATACATTCCCTGGCTTTGGCCGACCTTCAATCAAATTTTCTTAATGATTTTCCTCGCGACATGGTTACGTCGTTCAGGCGTGATGACGGGAGCGGAGTGGATTATTTTCCGCTTTGGCGATGATCGCGGCGCGCGGCTTTCCAACATTATTGTGGTGGCTTTTGCATTGGTAGGTGTAATCGGCTTTCTGGCCTACGGGTTTATTGGGATAGGTAAATTCGCATCGGTATTTTTTCCGTGGAAGCTTTCTAGTGACCCTCACATGAACGATGTGTTCTACGGTTTAGGTATGACGGCAATCACCACCTTTTACATTATTAAAGGTGGAATGTTTTCGGTAGTGTTCACTGAAGTTTTTCAATTTGTGGTGACGACGATTGCGAGTATCGGTGTAGGTATTATTGCGATGAACAGTGTATCGCCCGAGATGATTGCCGCTATTGTTCCTGCTGGTTGGGATAGCCTTGCAGTCAACTGGAATGTAAACGTGGATTGGGCGGGTAGGTTGGACGCCGCCAACGAAAAAATCGCAGCCGATGGTTATTCGCTTTTCGGCATTTTCTTTATGCTGATGTTGTTTAAAGGTATTTTGTTAAGCCTTGCTGGCCCCGCGCCAAATTACGATATGCAGCGCGTGCTCTCCACGCAGTCACCGCGTGACGCCGCAAAAATGAGTGGCTTCGTCACTGTAGTGCTTATGTTTCCGCGATACATGTTGATCGCCGGTTTATCCGTGTTGGCGCTTGCTTTCTTTATGAATGATTTGCGTGCGATGGGTTCAAATGTAGATTTCGAACAAATCCTTCCTTTCGTATTAAAAAATTATATTCCCAGTGGTTTGCTCGGTTTATTAATTGCAGGTTTGCTCGCCGCGTTTATGTCTAACTTTGCAGCGACCGTGAACGCAGCACCCGCTTATGTTGTTAACGATATTTATAAGCGCTACATCAACCCGAATGCTCACCCTAAACGTTATGTTTACTTGAGCTATTTAGTCTCGCTGGTATTTATTGTTACGGGCGTTGCATTGGGCTTTTATATTCCCAGCGTGAACACCGTATTGCAGTGGATTGTGAGCGGCCTTTATGGAGGTTACACCGCATCCAATGTGCTCAAATGGTATTGGTGGCGATTTAATGCTTATGGTTATTTTTGGGGGATGGCAATTGGAATTGCATTGGCATTAATGCTTGCGATTCCTGGCGCAAACATGGCGCTCGCCCATGCACTTAATGTATTCGGATTCCAATTGGAAAAAATCGATTTTATTTATGCCTTCCCTTGGCTGTTTGTAGTTTGTTTGGTTACTTGTGTAGTGACGTCCTTATGTACCGCACCAACAGATATGGCGATATTAAAGAGATTTTATTTGAAGGTGCGCCCCTGGGGATTTTGGAAGCCGGTTCATGCCGCGTGTTTGCTGGAGCACCCAAACCTCATAAAAAATTCCAACTTTGTGCGCGATATGGTGAATGTTGTTGTGGGAATCGTGTGGCAAACCAGCTTGGTTGCTGCGCCCATTTTCTTGGTTATTCATTACCAAACAGAATTTGTGTTGTGCCTTAGCATAGCGGCGGTCGCAACCTTATTTCTGTGGAAAAACTGGTATCAACATCTGGAAGATTATCCCGCTGACATTCCGCCGCAATTATTAGTGGGCACTAATGACGAACATTTAATTAAAAAATAAGGCGACCTCATCGCCACATAACTTACTAAATCGGCAATCGCATAAATGCTGTCGACGGCCAGACAATGGAGATTTCCAAATGACACAATTTAAGCAGCAAGTGCAAACACTGCTCGCGCAACATGAAGTACTGGTCACTCAAAAAAATAGACCCAAGAAAAACGGTAATGGCATTTACACTTGTTACGAGAATCCCATCCTTACGGCGGAACACGCCCCTATTTTTTGGCGTTATGATTTAAACGAAAAAACAAATCCATTTTTAATGGAGCGTCAAGGCGTTAACGCTACCTTCAATTCCGGCGCAATCTACTGGCAAGGAAAATATATTCTTGCCGTGCGCGTGGAAGGTGTAGATCGTAAATCTTTTTTTGCCATTGCTGAAAGTCCAAACGGCATAGACAACTTTCGCTTTTGGGATTACCCCGTCACCCTGCCGGAAACCGATCGCCCCGATACCAACGTATACGACATGCGTTTAACTGCGCATGAAGACGGGTGGATTTACGGTTTATTTTGCACTGAGCGAAAAGATTTAAATCACCCTGAAGATACTTCAGCAGCAGAAGCACAATGCGGCATTGCACGCACTAAAGATTTAATTGCTTGGGAGCGTCTACCCGATTTAATTACCTATTCCGGGCAGCAACGTAACGTTGTACTGCACCCTGAATTTATCGACGGCAAATACGGTTTGTTCACGCGCCCGCAAGATGGTTTTATCAGTGTTGGCGGGGGCGGTGGTATTGGTTGGGGTTTGGTGGACGATATGACGCGCGCCGAAGTTAAATCGGAAGTCATTGTGGACGGTAAGGTTTATCACACCATTAAAGAAGTTAAAAATGGTCAAGGGCCTGCACCTATCAAAACACCAGAAGGTTGGTTGAACCTTGCGCATGGCGTGCGTAATACGGCAGCCGGTTTGCGTTACACCCTTTATATGTTTATGACTGAACTCGAACGCCCTTGGGTTGTTAGCCACAGTCCGGCTGGCCATTTTATTGCGCCTCACGGAGATGAGCGCGTAGGCGATGTTTCCAATGTTGCATTTGCCAATGGTTGGATTGTGAATGAAAAGAATGAAATTTTTATTTATTACGCATCATCCGATACCCGTATGCATGTGGCGACAACATCGGTTGAACAATTAATTGATTACTGCAAAAACACGCCCGAAGATGGTTTGCGTTCGGCTGCTTCAGTTGCAACTCGCAATGAACTTATCAGTGCAAATTTAAACATTTTAAAAGACTTGGTTTGATCAGTAATGAGCGTTACGGCTTTTAATGCCCTCAATAATGTGCACGATGAGTTTCGTCAGGAGTTAGCCTCTATCGTTAACTGGTGGATGAATTACTCTGTCGATAAGGAGCATGGCGGATTTTACGGTGAGGTTGATGCCAATAATCAACCCGTAAAAAACGCAACTAAAGGCATTATTCTCAATGCGAGAATTCTGTGGTTTTTTAGTGAGGTTGCAGCGCGTTATTACGCAGAGAGTAATGCTAAAGCGAGCGAGTGTGTGGCTGTCGCAAAACGCGCATACGATTATATATTGTGTTATTTTTTTGATGCGGAGCACGGCGGCTTTTATTGGGAGCTGGACGCGCACGGAAATCCTCTCAATTCAAAAAAACAAGTTTATGCTCAGGCATTTGTTATCTATGCGCTAACAGCCTATTACAAGTTAACAAAAGAACATCAGGTGCTAACACAGGCGTTGGATTGTTTTACGTTAGTGGAATCTAAAACACGTGATCCACACTTTGGTGGTTATTTAGAAGCCTTTACGCGCGAATGGAGTGAGCTTGAAGATTTGCGTCTGAGCGATAAAGATTTGAATTTTCCGAAATCGCAAAATACGCATTTGCATATTTTGGAAGCCTACACTCAGCTAAATAGAGTTCACTCACATCCCGCTATAAACGCAGCGCTGCGTTACAACATTGAATTATTTGATGAGCACATTATTGATAAGCAAAGCTATCACTTGCGCATGTTTATGGATTTGAATTGGGTTGATCATTCGCCGGGCTACACCTTTGGTCACGATATAGAAGCGAGCTGGCTTATCGCACAAGCATTAGATTCATTGGGCGATGAAGCATATCGTGAATCCCTAATGCCTCATTTGCTAAAAATAGCAGATGTCACTTTGGTTGAAGGTCTTGGTGATTTAGGGCAGGTTTTGGACTCTTATGATTTTTCTACGAAAGAAAAACGCTATGACGCCGTATGGTGGGTGCAAGCTGAAGCCTTGGTAGGTTTTTTATTTGCCTTCAGCGAATCGAGCGATCCGAAATATTTGGAGGTTGCAACGCGAATTTGGGAATTCATTAAGCTTCACCAAATTGATCATAAAAACGGTGAGTGGCTCTGGCTGTCTGCTGTTAACGAACAGCCAACAATCGAAAATTACAAAGTGGGTTTTTGGAAATGCCCTTACCACAACGGGCGCGCCATGATGGAAGCAATAGATTATTTATCCAAATGCAATATTGCCTAAAGAGTTCCGCATTTTTAATCAGTGAGGTGTAACCATGAAAAAAATAATAGATGTGAGCGTTTCGCTCCTGTTGCTGTTAATGGCGACGCTTGCCTTTGCCGCCGAGCAAGTACAAACCGACAACAAAGATGATTTTATCAGTGCCAAGGGCACCCATTTTTTATTGAACGGAAAGCAGTATTACGTCGTGGGCACCAATATGTGGTACGGCGGTTACTTAGGTTCGTCTGGCAAAGTGGGCGATCGCGCACGTCTTGTTAAAGAGTTGGATAGCTTAAAGCTGCTGGGCATAAACAATATTCGTGTTCTCGCCGTTTCTGAAAAGGCGGAACACAATAGTGCTGTTCGCCCGGCAACAACCAATGGCTTTGGCAGTCACGACGAAGAATTACTTGCTGGCTTGGATTTTTTTATGGCAGAAATTGCCAAGCGTAATATCACCGTTGTTATCTATCTCAATAATTTTTGGCAGTGGTCGGGCGGTATGTCGCAGTACATGAGCTGGATTAACGGTAAGCCTGTGCAAGATCCCAATGTGACAAAAGATTGGGAAAGCTTTATGGCAACATCCGCTAGCTTTTATCAAAGCAAAAAAGCGCAAGATGAATGGCGCAAAACCATTAAAAAAATTGTTACTCGTGTAAATACAGTTACCGGTAAATCTTACATTACTGATCCAGCAATTTTGTCTTGGCAATTAGCGAATGAACCGCGTGCGGGTAACTGGAAAGCCTCTGCAAAAGAAAAAGCTATTTACGTGAAATGGATTAACGACACCGCGAAATATATTCACTCACTCGACCCAAACCACATGGTGAGTACGGGCAGCGAAGGTTTAATGGGATCAAATGGCGATGAAAAGTTATATAGCGACGCACACTCATCGCCGTACATAAATTACATGACTTATCACATGTGGATTCGCAATTGGGGTTGGTTTGATCAGAAAAAACCAGCGGAAACTTGGGATGCCGGTTTAGCCAAAGCCAAAGAATATCTCAATGTTCACATTGATATTGCAAAAAGAGTAAACAAACCATTGGTGTTGGAAGAGTTTGGATTAGACCGTGATTTTGGCGCGTATGATGTTAAATCAACTACACACTACCGCGATAATTTTTATCGCATGGTATTCGACACTTTATATAACCGAGTAAAAGCAGGTGACCCCATTGTGGGTTACAACTTCTGGGCATGGAATGGCTCGGCCCGCACAACGCGTTCCAATTACTGGTGGCAATCTGGCGATGATTTCATGGGCGATCCACCACAGGAGGAGCAAGGCATGTATGGTATCTTTGATTCAGATATTTCCACCATTCTGATCATTAAAGAATACGCCGATAAGATGCATGGTCTTTCTAGATAAGGTTGAGCCACAGAATAATCCTGTAGAAGCCCGCTTATGCGGGCTTCGTTGTTTTTACTGTTCGTGCTTTATGGTTTGCATTTGTTTACACAGAGGCACCGTTTTTCTGGCCATTATTTGTTATCTTGTTGCAAAACCAACCACTGGGTGCTTGGCGTAAAGTCGGTCATAAGCTCTCACTAGAATAAGGTGAATATAAAATGCATATTAACGTTACAGTCGGCGCGGTCATTTCGGGGCTTTTTTTAACACTAGCGGCGGCTCAGGCAGAAACAGGAAGCGACATTTACACCGCTAATTGCGCGCAATGCCACGGCAAGCAACGGGAAGGCGGGTTGGGCCCAAGTTTGGCGGATAATGTCTGGCTTAATGGCGAACCTACTAAAGCAAACTTTACCAAAATCATCAGTAAGGGCTTGATCTCCAAGGGGATGCCCGCGTGGGAAGGCTTGTTGACGAAGGCACAAATTGATCAGCTGTCTGAATTTCTGCTCACTAAGCCAACCGCTACTGCCGAAGCGCCTGCGGCAGATGATCTTGCCAATATTCGGGTTGCCAAAGGCTTTCAAATTTCCGTTTACGCAGAGGGCGTAGAGACAGCGCGCTCGTTAGTTGTGGATAGCAATGACGTGGTGTATGTGGGCTCGCGCAAGGCAGGAAAAGTCTATGCGCTGGTAGATGCTAACAAAGATGGTAAAGCGGAAAAGGTGATCACGATTGCAGAAGGTCTGGATTCGCCCATAGGCGTAACTTTGTTGAACAATTCACTCTATGTTGCAGAAATTTCGCGCGTAATACGTTTTGATAACATCAACCAAACCTACGCCAACAAACCTTCCTATACGGTTGTTAAAAACGATTTAACAACAGATCGCTGGCATGGTGAGAAAGTGATTAAGGCCGGGCCCGATGGAAAACTTTATATTCCAATTGGCGCACCTTGCAACGTGTGCGACAAAGAAAACGAAGCCTATTCAAAAATTTACAGCATGAATCCAGATGGTTCAAATTTCGCCGTTTATGCAAAAGGAATTCGCAATTCAGTGGGCTTTGCTTGGCACCCGCTTACAAAAGAAATGTGGTTTACCGATAACGGTCGCGACGAGCTTGGCGATAACACGCCTTCCTGCGAATTAAATCGTGCACCTAAAGCGGGTTTGCATTTTGGATTCCCGTATTGCCATAGCGGTGTTTTACTTGACCCGGAATTTGGCAAAAACAAAAGTTGTTCAGATTACGTTGCCCCCGTTGCAAACTTGGGCCCGCACGTTGCGCCTTTAGGTTTGGCCTTTTACACCGGCAATCAATTCCCCGCGCAGTACCGTAATCAATTATTTGTTGCAGAACATGGCTCTTGGAATCGCACTCAAAAAATTGGTTACCGCGTAAGTTTGGTTACACTTTCGGGAAATCAATTATTAACCGACACTCCTTTTATTGAATTTTTGCACGACGAAAATGTATTGGGTCGTCCGGTTGATGTGGCGTTTTTAAGCGATGGTTCAATGTTGATTTCTGATGATTCGCGCGGTCGGGTGTATCGAGTAACCTACGCTGCGAAATAATTTTTTGTGAGTACGAAATGCGCCAAATCGTTGGTAGAAAATTTGGCGCATCTAATCTAAATAGAGCGATTGAGAAGACGATTGGGTAGAAAAATCGCCGAAGCTAGGTGATGGGATAACTTGAAACTCATGGTGTATGGCGTGGCTAAAATTATTACTAATGAAGTTATTGAAGAGTCTTTAAATCTGATTGATTCAAAAACTATTTTCAAGAAAGAAAAAATCAAATATGAAATTCAGGATGATTACAATTTTCTTATGTTTTCGATTTCGGTTGATGAATTCTCTCAAGTGGACCTGAAGTTGAATTTTAAATATGTTGCTCAAGTGTTGAATTCCGTGATTCCAAAGAGAAAAGGAGAATATTCTTGGATGGTAAATTTTACGAATGGCGGATTTTTAGTAGATAGCTATTTTGGCGGTGATTTAGATTGCCCAAATGC
Organism: uncultured Cellvibrionaceae bacterium; assembly: GCA_964581625.1. Classification (GTDB taxonomy): domain Bacteria; phylum Pseudomonadota; class Gammaproteobacteria; order Pseudomonadales; family Cellvibrionaceae; genus Cellvibrio. The sequence continues at coordinate 35,067 of CAZOPE010000012.1, read as the reverse complement.
GGGACTATAGCCATAGAATTGGGGCCAGTGTGAACCCTAATTCATAAATTTCTAGCGTTTCCAGAATAGCAAAGCGATTACACACAGCCAGCCGCTAACAGCTAACACCTTCCACAGTTTATCCGGATGTCGCTCAATTAGTGGCTGTTGACGTTGCGTTAGCCACTCTGGGTTTGGGCGTTTTAAATCCTGCAGCCATTCGGATAAAACTTCATAGCGTGAGTTTGGGTAAATACTTAATGCTTTTTGCAGGGATTTATCTAACCAATAAGGCACCAGCGGATTATGTTGCATAGCGGAAATATAATTTAATTTTTGAAAGCTGCGCAAATCATTGGCTTTTGTGTATTTTTCGCCGTAGGGCAACTTTCCCGTGAGCATTTCATACAGTAAAACTGCAAGGGAAAATTGATCAGACGCGGGCCCCACTTTTCCGCCGTACCTGTATTCAGGTGCAGAATAATCGGCGGTGCCTAAGGCAATTTCTCGTGTAAAGGGCGCAATTACTTCTTCAACGCCTGCAACCCAACAGGAACCGAAATCAACAATGATTGGGCCTCTTCCGCTGATGATTATGTTGTCGGGTTTTAAATCCTGATGCAGTGTGTCTTTGCGGTGAAATACGCGAATGCCGCGAATCAATTGCTCCGTTAATTCAACGGCGTCGACAATATCTAACTTTCCGCGCTCCTTTAGCAATTGCGTTAGCGTTGGGCCGCCAATGTATTCCGTTAAATAGTAAAGGCATGAGCGCGACTCCGGTGCGGGAATCACGCGTGCTACACCTGCGCCGTGAATGCGTGAGCCAATCCAAGATTCCATGACGAAGCGTTCAATATAGGCCGGGTCATCCTGAAAATTAATTGAGGGCGTTTTCATTACCAGTGGTGTGCCCTTTTCGTCTTCGACTAAATACACTTGGCTTCGATTGGATTCGTGAATGATTTTTTTTACCCGCAATCCATCAATGATTTGTCCCGGTGATAAAAGCGGAGGAAAGGGTAAGCGCGATAACACTTGAACCGCATCGCTTTGCGTAGCATTGCCGAGCTGCTCAATCGCAACGACCTGGATACTCAGGTTGTCATCGCTGTTGTTTTGTAACGCGGATTCGATAGCGCAGTTCACCAATGCATCGAGATCATCACGATTGCTTTTGATAAGCGCCTTAAGCTCCGCGGCCGGGATAAACTCGTGAATACCATCGCAACTTAAAATAAAAATATCACCATGCTCTATTTCAGCGGTGTACATATCCACTTCAAGGTAAGGATCAGCTCCCACAGCTCGGCTTAAATAATTTGTCTCGCGATCAATGCGCTGCGTGTGATCCCGTGTTAGGCATTCGAGGTCATCGCGGCGCAAACGATAAACACGCGTGTCACCCACATGAAATAAAAATGCCGTAGAACCTTTTAAGATCAATGCGGAAAAAGTAGTGAGGTAGCCTTCACCGTAAATGGAATTTTGGCTGCGCCCAAACAAGCTTGAGTTTAGTGCTTGGATCACGCGCATGGCGGATTGTTGTGTACGCCAAGTGTCAGGTGTTGCGTAATAATCGGTGAGAAAACCCGTAATAGCGGTTTGGCTTGCTTCACGTGCAGCCATACTGCTACTCACTCCATCGGCAATGGCAATGGCGATACCTTTATTGGTGAGTGCATGTCCTTGTGGAATACGTGCGCCAACCGTGTCCTGATTTTCTGGTTTGCGCCCCGCTTCACTGCGCTGGGCAAATCGAACACGTAAGCCAGATTGAAGGTGATCCATAAATTTTATTTCGTTGTGGTACAAGTTCCCCCTTTAAAAAAGGGGGTTAGGGGGATTTAAAGGTGCGAGTGAAGAGTTCAAATCTCCCCTAGCCCCTCTTTGCCAAAGAGGGGGATAGAAAATAATTAAGCCACTTCAATTTTTTGCAAACTTCCATCTTCATTTACTTCCACTGTGTGACCTTTAGGCTCTTTCAAAAATTGAATGAACACAAATGCTAGGGCAGCTGCACCTGCAAGCACATAGAAAAATGTGTGAATATCAACGAAGGTATTAATCGTAAGGAATGCCAAACCACCCACATTTCCGTAAGCGCCCGCCATACCGGAAATTTGCCCCGTCATACGGCGTTTAATGAGTGGCACAACCGCAAACACAGAACCACAACCCGCTTGTACGAACAGGGAGCAAATAAATACCGCAGCAAAGGCTAAAGCAAGTGGCCAATTGCCATTGATTTGCGACAGGAGCACATAACCAATTGCAATGCCGCCAAAAATAACCGACATAGAGAAGCGGCGGCCCAATCTATCGCTCACCCACCCGCCGCCGGGGCGCGCCACTAAATTCATAAACGCAAAGGATCCACCGAGCATTGCTGCTTGTGAAATGCTCAAGCCCTTAAACGTATCCATGAAGAATGCGGGCAGTACAGACACAACGGCTAATTCGGAACCGAAGCACGCCAAATAAGCCCAGCTCAGAATAGCGACTTGTTTGAATTCATATTTATCGTGCTCAGGCACTCCATTCTTCAGCATGTCTTTGTTAACACGATAGATTTGCGAAAATTGAAAAATAAAGAGCGCAATTAATACGAGGTACAACATGTTGGTTGTTGTGGCGCTCAGCAATTTCAAATTGGTTGGCGACATTTTCCAAGCAAGTACGGCGAGGATTAAATACATAGGAACATTGAGCAACACGTAAAGCCAAAAATCTTTTTTGTTGCTCACCTCCAGTCCACCAGATTTTTTTGGCTTGAAGTAAGTTGATCCTTTGGGTGTGTTGCGTGCAAAAACATAAAACACCACACCATAAACGGCTGCTAATACCCCTGCAGCGGTCATCGCGTATCGCCAGCCATCTATTCCACCAAAAACATGTATTGCTAAAAAGGGCAGCGTAAAACCCGCGGCGGCAGCGCCAAAGTTACCCCAGCCACCGTAAATGCCTTCCGCAAGACCAACTTGGCGGGCTGGAAACCATTCACTCACCAAACGAATGCCAATAACAAAACCAGCGCCAACAAAACCCAACAAAAAGCGAAAGAGCGCGAGTTGCTCAAAGGTTTGTGCAAATGCAAATGCGATTAGAACGATGGATGACAGTATTAAAAGCCCACTGTAAATATTGCGCGGGCCAAATTTATCGACAAGGCTGCCAACAACAATTCGCGCGGGAATAGTGAGTGCAACGTTCAAGGTGAGTAACGCGGCCCATTGTTGGGGAGTCATTTGTACCGATTGCATGATGAGCGGTTTTAGCGGTGGAAGGCTAAACCACATCACGAAGGTCATAAAGAAGGCAAACCAGGTTAAGTGCAAGGTTGCGACTGATTTGTTGGAGAAATTCAACAGATTTAATTTTGAAGAGCTCATGGCGTGTTCCGAAGGTGTTAAATCACAGTGATCCCATCTGAAAATGAGATTGCCTAAATGTGATTTTGCAACGGCTGTGCCAACGCCTTATTTTGTATCAAATTCGCAGGTGAGCAGGTGGTTGTGATATTTATTGGTGCACGAAAACCCAATATTAATGCTCCATATAAAACCCTAATAATTGCCAATTGATTCTTTGTGGTGCGTTTATCACGTCAACGACATGATCCACCTGCTCGCATTTATATGAACATGCGAGATGAAGTTCTGAGTCATGTGTTGAGAACGAACGAAGCGGGAACGGCGCTAGCTTCTTATGATGTAAGCTAGCGCCTAATACTTATTTGAGGGATTTAGTGTCTGTGCCTTTCAACTTATCGAATGAGCGCAGAGTGCCAATGCCCAGCATACCCATGATCAATGGGTAAAGCGCATCGCTATTTGGAACAGGTGGTGTTTCTATTCCGGGAATCCAGCAAAGCAATGGGTACAAAATAAATTGATAAAAAAGCGCAAGCGCGCCCACCCAACCAATTGCGGGGCGCCAGCCCGCAACAAACAAACTGGTATGGCTCGCTTCTGTTTTGTTCACTTCCGCTTGCGCGTTGTTTTGCTCGGCGATTAACTTATTTTCCAGGTAATCAAATTCACGGTTCGCCTTTAACAATTCATTTTGCTTTTCCAAGCGTTCTTCGTCAGACGTAAACAAGTTATCCACTGTGTCACCAATGGCCTTTACACTGTTACCGCCGTTAAGCAAGGTTGATAAAAAATTCATGCTGCACCTCCCAGCGCGCGGTTAACCCAGCCCAATAAAAATTTGCTTTGAGTTCTGTCTTTGTTGCAAAGGTTGGCGTAGTAGCCAATCTTTACTAGCGTGAAATGAATGATGAAATCTTTTTCGTCTTGTTTATTGATAACGCCGAGCGAAGCGCTACCGATAATGCCATCGGCGGGACTAATGTTTAGCATAGATTGCGCAAGACGACTGGCGGTACGAACCCCCATATTTACCGCAGTATCAAATAGATTTTCGGCGATGAGCTGTGAAGTGAGATCGTCGCCGCGAACGCGGTCCCAATAGTCACGTTTGTAAATATCGCGCGCTTGCTGTTCGGTGAGATTGCGGATATCCACATTCGGGTATGCTGCTTGCGAAATGCCGTATTGGTTGCACCGCCTCGGTCGCCCGCAATATCGGTAAATTTTGCGCCGCCCTCTTTTGCCAGTGTTTTTACAATGGCATCGTTAAAATTGGCCATGATGAAATTCCTTCTAGCTGTTGATTATTAAAAATACAAAAACACGCCAAGCCTGTTGCATTATGCGACAGGCGTCAACTGATTTAAGTCCTAGGGTGAAAAATGTGGCGGGTAAATAAACCATAACCGCCCAAGCATCTTGGGCGGTTATGGTTTGGCAGCGGTTATTTAAAATTTAACGCGAGCGCCCACTTGCAGGCTTCGCCCTGCTTCAGGCGCTATATCTCTTAAATAGGAAGACGCATTGCGAATTTCTTCGTTCGTTAAATTGGTTGCCTTGAGAAAAAGTGTGTAATCCGTTCCTGAAGTGGTAAAGGTGTAATCAACTCGCGCATCAATTCTATTGTACGAATCGGTTTCGTTTTCAAATGTACCGGGGTGGGATTGTTTTGCCGCGTGTGTCGCGCTGATATTGGCGCTCCATTGATTGAAATTAAAATCAAGGGAACTGCCAACACGCATGGGTGTAATGCGCGGTAAATCGCCGCCATCGTCCAGCGTCGCGCGAACCTTATCGCTAAATAAACGCACATTCCAATAAGTCATAAATGGAATTTTAAGTTCGGTTTCAAACCCCTTAAAAGTCGCGTTTGCTTGGGTGTATTGGTAGCCAGCAAGGTCATCAATAATTTCATTCAGATTTTCAGTGTATATGAAATCTTTTACGCGGTTGTAAAACACATTTGTGGAGAATTGAAAACTATCGTGGTGCCAGTGATAACCGAACTCCACATTGGTACTGCTTTCTTCTTTGAGATTTTCGTCACCGATTAAATAGCTGCCAGTTGCGGGATGCGGCCCGTTCGCCAACAGCTCTTCTACACTGGGTGCACGTTGCGATTGCGCAATTCCCAAGCTGAATTGTTGATCTTCTGTAAAATGCCAGGTAGTGGTAGCTGATAGGTTAAATGAGTCATGGCTAATGGTTTGTCCGTTTGATGTTCCAAAATTTGCATCGGGTTTAATTTTTTGCGAATCAGCGCGACCGCCAAGTTCGTAGGTAAAATTATTGTGTTTAGTTTCCTCCACAATAAAAATGCCCAAGCTGCTAATGTCAGATTTTGGAATAAACGCTTCTTCACCTACAGCGGCAAAGGTACTCTTTGAGGACTGAACACCAATAGCGCCATTCCACGTTAAACCCATTGCGTCAAATGGGTTGTGAATGAGTTCAACGCGTCCTTCGTAAGCATCATTCGTAAATTTTGTACCGGGTTCACCATCTTCCATTTCAGTGTGGCGATAATCGTTATGGCCCAAGCGAGCGCTAATTTTTTGAAAACCTTTGAAGGGATTATTTAGCTCGCCTTTCAGATCGTAACGGGTTTGGTGCATGTCGATTCGCACCAATTCATCACCATCGGGCGGCACACCGTAATTGTTGTCGAGTTTATTCACACTGATGCCAATAAAATCCTCACCGCTGATGTACGAGGCTCCCAACGTACCGCTCGTGGATTCTGCATCTGTATTGGGGATATAACCTTTAATTGCTGTGGTGGGATCTTCAGGATTCTTGAGCGCAAAATCTGGAATTTCCATATCGTCGCTTGTGCGTTTTACACCGTCGATATGGAAAGCAAAGCTGCCGGCAGCACCGTTGAGGTTGGCCACGCCCACGGTCTCGTTATTGGCGCTCGCATTGCGCAACTCAGCGCCACCGGTGATGCCATCGGGTAACTCACTGGGAATTCGGTTATCCAACACATTAACCACACCGCCAATGGCGCCGCTGCCGTAACGCAGTGCTGCCGGGCCGCGTAGCACTTCAATTTTATTGGCGAGTAAAGGCTCGAGCGTTACCGCATGATCGGGACTTGCGGCCGAGGCGTCCATAGAGCCAACGCTGTCTTGCATGACCTTCACGCGGTTATCGCTTTGGCCGCGAATAATCGGCAGGCCAACGCCAGGGCCAAAACTTGCTGAGCTAACGCCAAGTTGCCCGTTGAGCGTTTCGCCCAAGGTCGCTGCGGACGCATTTTGCAAAGCCTCACCGCTGAGCAAATTAACGGGTTTGTTGACCGCTTCAATGCTTTTGGCAAAAGGCGAGGCGGTAACAACAACTTCTTCAAGATCATCAGCAAAAGCAGTTGGGCAAGCAGCGGCGATCACTACCGCGAGATAGTGTTTAGGAAAGTATTTCATGAAAAACTCCACAGCAAAGAATGCAGCTACCAAGCAAGCAGCCACACTAAAAAATTCAGGGTTTAAACGGGAGTGGAGTTAAACAGGAGGTGCGCGTATAAGCGCAAAGCGACTTTGGAACTGCGGTATGAAAGAGGCTATGGGGCCGCTAACAACAACCGCCAGCATTAGCGGAATCAGGATTGGGGTGGTTGAACTTAACAGATTATCCAGCGAGAACGAATGTTGGCAAAGCGTACATTGATCGTCAGCTTGGGTGAAAATACCGTGAACGTGGCCCGCCTCCAAAACCGAGGTAAGGGCTAAAATGGCCGCTGCGGCTATCAGCCAAAGGCGCAATTTATGGGTGGATTGGCGGATACACTGAAACATGGCGTGCAATCTAAAGAAGTTTTCGAGGTGTAGCAAGCGTTATGTTATAACAATTTGTAAATGAGGTGGGTCTAGGTAATCCCCACCTCATAAAGCGATTAAACAGGTGCGGATTTAACCAATCAAATATGACAAAACGAAGGTCAGGATTCATTTGGCTGATAAAGTGCCCAAAGCTGCACGGCACTCAAAGACTGGCTTTTGATATTAACAATGAGGTGAAGGAATGTGGTTCTTGTGGATAGTGCTACTTATTGGCGTGGCGGGTTATTTTATTTACCGAGCCGATAAAAAAATAAAAGCAAAATTTGAAGACAAATTTAATCCCCATGAATGGGACTTGCCGCGTTCGGTTGAGTTACCTGCTGAAATAAAACCTCAACCAGTGGTCGCAGCTGCTGCAAGTGCGAAGCTCAGTTACGACTTAAAGCCGTCTGTGTTAAATGATATTCAGCGCCCCATTTTTAGCGCCTTGCAGCAAGCTGTTTCAGGGGACTATTTTTTATTAACCAACATTAATGCGGGCGGCGTGCTCAGCGTGACTTCGGGCGGCAATCACTTAGCCTTGCAAGTAGCTACAAAAAATCTCGCTGACCGGCAATTTGATTTTGTGGTGTGTGATATACAAAAAATTCGTGCCCTATGCGCAATAAGTTTGGGCGAAAGCCTTGATCCTGTATTGGAGAAGGCATGTGAAGATGCTCAGTTACCCTTAGCGCGATTCAAGGTGCAACCGACCTATGATGTTACTGTTATTCGCGCAAGTTTGCTAAAGGCGCTAGGCGTTGAACCTAATCAACAGCAATCGGAAAATAACTCAGCCTTGGATATTAGTGACGCAACTGAGGAAAAAGTTTTACCAGAAAAAAGTGTTATGACGGAAGGTGGTATTGCGTTGGAGCAATGCCCGCAATGCTCAGCGATTATGCTGAAACGCAAAGCTAAATCGGGAGCATCAGAGGGAAAGCTATTTTGGATTTGCTCAACTTACCCCAAGTGCCGTGGAATCTTACCGGTGAAATAAATTCGGATGCGGCTCGGCTTCTAGATGATGATTTAAAAGCTGTCTAGCGCTATGTGCGAAGTGTAGTATAGGCACTTCACTGATTTTTATTTTCTCTTACGCCCAGCGTAGAACACAAAATCAAGATTAATTGTTTTTCGCTCCTCTGAGTTGCCCCACATTCCTGCAACCTGTTCATATGCATAATCAAAGAAATCCGTACCTATTGCATCCATACACCTGCGTGTGGCTGAAAAGGTGTGCAAAAAGTTAAAAAACTCATTCAGGTTCCAATCGACTTGCATTAAGAAACTAGGTGATTCTATTTTTTCAAATGGAATCTCCAGTTCCTTATAGTGATTCCATATTAATTTATTTTGTGGTGCCCAATACGGCTCAATTATTTTCATGAAATAAGCAGATATAGCACTATCTATTTTTTCATTTACAGATGGCCAATTATAGCCGAAGGCAACAAAAACTCCGTCATGTTTTAAAACTCTATTGGCCTCAGGCCAAAATAATTCATAGTCAAACCAATGCAATGCCTGCGCGACGCACACAAGATCACAGCTTTCGTTTTGCAAAGTTGTTTGTTCTGATGGAGCAACGCTATACGTTATTTTCGGGTGCGGCTTAGCATTTGCAATTTGTTCTTTGCTTACATCTGTAGCGTAAACGTCACTGAATATTTCTGCCAGCCCTATTGCGGCCTGACCGTTTCCGCATGCGCTATCCCAAACCAACGTTGTTGCGGGGCAAATTGATGCTACAAACTTATAAACCTCGTCGGGATAAGTTGGTCTTGAGCTTTCATACAGCTCAGCTTTGTCATTGAACAATTTATGATGATGCACGATTTCTTCTTAAACGTAACAGTTGAATCAAAAACTGATGTAACGAGAATCTTCACCCGCCACATATTGGGTTGATTCTTCTTCGTAAGAATAATCCATGGTTAAGCCTGCGTTTCCAAAGCCTTGAAAGTAAACCAAAGTGAATTGATGTGTACCTTCTGTTAAGTGAACGCGACAAGGATTCACACTGAATGGGCGATCGTGTGTCCATTCGCATAATTGCCTGCCATCTACACTAAAAATAAAACCATCATCACTACCAAGATAAAAGGTGTAAGTGCCCGCTTTCTTTACCCTAAACGGGGCGTTGATATCTACAAAAAAGTCATCTGTATAACCTATTTCACCTAATTTACGGTGCCTAAAGCGATTTTTATCCGCCAGATCAATGCGGTCTACATTTACTGTCTTGGTCATTTCAATATCGCGTGGTTGGTGTATGTCCGTAATCGACGTGCGATTTTTGCTGATCACCAGTTCAAACACCGGGCTCACGTGTGGTGGTGTAATGCGATTGATAATAACAACACAAATAATCGCTAGCAGTGCAGAAAAGACAATGTTTCTATTGAATGGCATAGCGTTCATTATTGCACCACCTGTAATTTCCAGAAGCTGAACCAGTTGCGCAATTCAAACTCGTCTGCTGTCATGCCTATGCCATAGGTAAAAGGCGCAAAGAACGCAAACACCGCGATGACCAGGAATGCGTAGATGCTCAGGTTTATCCAAAGGTGTTTGCTTTTGGCAATAATCTCTTCGCGGTATATGTAATTAAAGACCAGGGCGAGATTAATGGAGCCAAAAACAAGTGGAATTAAATAATGGTACAGGTACATCACACGTTCTATTTGCAATATCGCAATCATGTAACTCAAATACAAACCCGTAAATACACAAATCCAATTAAATAATGGTGTGTCTTTTTCTTGTTGCCCGTAAATAAATTTGCTCATAATTAAGCCGAGGCTCAATACAATTCCTGCAATTACACTAAACCAAATAATCGGGTTGGCAACAATCGTCATGTACCGAACTTCAACTTTTCCATCTATGGTGTCTTTGTCCCAACGGTAGCTAATCGTTTTTTTGCCGAGCAACCAATCCATTGGGTAGCTGCCATTTTCGTCGGGTTTACATTCGTCCAAACGCGGAACGCCGTCGGCATATTCGCTCATGTATTTCCAATTATCACGAAAGCCAGTCACAAATGTTGAAGGGCTCCAAGTCTCTCCATTTTGAATGGCTTGCAAATATTCCGGCGATGCTTTGTAGGTGTGGCCAGCAATAACTTTTGTGCCCATGCCGATGTGAATATAAAAAACACTCAGGAACACCAACGCGACTGGCAATGCACCGGAAGGAACTGCAACGACCAAACGCTTTAAAAGTGCGATGTAATTAAATTGCCGAATGTTTTTCCATTGGTCTACACCAAAGAGAATGACAAATAAAAGCAACTCAATGGCACTTGTGACTTTTACGCTTATGGCAAGGCCAATTAATGCGCCGAGCAAAGCGTAGTCTTTTAATTTGATGGGGCGTTGGCTGGTGATAATACGAGTAAAACAATAAAGCTCGGCGAGAATAAAAAATAACTGTATGCCTTCAAGCATGGCGGCGCGCGCTTGTATGACGAGTGCATTATCAAATATGACGAAACTACTGAATAAAAATGCCAGCAATGGCTGACGAGTGATACGGTTCAGTATTCCGAAAAAAAATAAAACGGAAAGCGCCATCAGCACCACCGATGGCCAGCGGTATCCGGTAAATTGTGTGTCGGGCGGAGTATCTGAGCCTTCGATGTGGTCGGTTTCTACAAACTTGTGTTTGTCGATATTTTGGTTGGGGTTGATCACCACTTCTGCCAACGCCATGAGCATTTTTCCCAGCGGTGGGTGCGGCTCCATGTACATTACACCCTGCACATGTTTTTCGGCGGAGGCGACGTGATAGTTTTCATCCCAAAACATAGCGGAGGGGGAGCCGTAGTGGGTGAAATAAATCCCAAAAGAACACATGAGCAAGATGATTGGATAAATATATTTCAATAGCTTGGCCTGTGCGTTGGGCGCTATTGATTGAAAACTCTTAGGCATAGACATGTACTTGAGTGATGGATAGTGGGCGCTTGTAGACAGCGGATTTTAACGATTCCGTTTCCAGCTGTCTGTTAGTCATTTTCGCGCTAGGCGGTGCGGAATCTTGCCTTTTTCTGCGCCATGAAGCAATTGCGCTGGCAATAATATCCTCCCGCTTTTTTAACTTGCAATTAAACCCTGTTAGGATGACGTTGAATTCAGGCCTTAGCGATTTGAGGAACTTATTATGAAAACGGCGCTTATTACGGGTGCAAACCGCGGTATAGGTTTTGCGTTGGTACAAGAATATTTAGTGCAGGGTTGGCGTGTGATTGCAGTATGCCGCAAAAGCTCGCCTGAGTTGGATGCTACCGCTGCGCAAGTGGTAGCGGGTATCGATGTCACTAGCGCTCACGCTATTCAGGACATGCTGAAAGTGGTGGCGGGTGAAAAAATTGATTTGCTGATTAACAACGCTGGCATTTTGCAGCATGAGCAACTGGGTGCTATTGATTGCAACGCCATTACGCAGCAATTTCTCGTGAATGCCCAAGCGCCCTTGCTGGTGACTGAAGCTTTATTGCGAAACCTGAATGAAGGCGCGAAGGTTGCTTTTATCACGAGCCGCATGGGTTCGATTTCAGATAATACGTCCGGTGGTTACTACGGATACCGCATGTCCAAAGCGGCGCTTAATGCGGCGGCGAAGTCCCTGAGTATTGATCTTAAGCCGCGCGGGATTGCTGTGGGTATTTTACACCCTGGCTATGTGCAAACGGCTATGGTGAATTTCGGTGGTGATATTTCTGCTGCAGAATCTGCGAAACGCTTAAGCCAGCGAATTGCGGATTTGAATCTGCAAAACTCAGGTGGCTTTTGGCATTCTAATGGCGATAAATTGCCTTGGTGATGATTATGCTGGTTTGTGAAAACGTGTGCTGATTCATGTGCCGTTAAGATTTTTATTGATAGTCTTGGTGCGCTGAATCGCGCGTTGTTTGGTGTTTTTGTTTTTCTGCTCATTTTTCTTCTCGTTTTTATTATAAAGGAACTTAATTATGAAAAAGCTTATTGCATTTCTGTCGCTTAGTTTGGTTGTTGCACCTGCGTTTGCGTCTAAAAATTGTGAAGAATTAAAATCTGAAATTGCGGCAAAGCTGGATGCAAAAGGTGTTAAAGGTTACACGCTGGAGATTGTGTCGACTGAAGAAGTTAAAGACCAAAAGGTAGTGGGAAGCTGCGAAGCCGGCACCAAGAAAATTACCTACAAGAAAGACTAATGCAAAAATTGAAGTACAAAAAAGGGCGGATATTCTCCGCCCTTTTTTATTGCTGATTTCTTGCTGCGTTAATGCGCAGGCTTTGGATTAAACCGCTTTGACTGAATCATAAACGGTAACTTTGCTCCACAAGTGCTCGCAATCGGCAATAAACTTTAAGTGCGTAGGGTGAACTTGATAAACGTGTTCGTCTGCTTCGTTGTCAAAAAAAGCCAACCAGGAAACACTATAGCTGCTATCAATAACGCCGCGCTCTTCAGTCGCTGCAGGTGTGGCGATATGAAAGCCTTTGATGGTTTCGATAGTAGCTAAGGTCTTCACTCCGGCGAGCAACTTTGCCACATCCTCTTTTGAGTTTGGGTTTTTCAGCCAGAAGTAAACATGGTGCGATAAGTTGGAAATAGTGCCGCTCATAAGATCCCCTTAAAAAAGAAAAAGCAGATTAGATTAAAAAGAAAAAAGGGCGCAAGCGCCCTTACAAAACTTCTCAAACCAACTCAGTAATAGCCGCTAGCTAACCATAGGTTTAGTGTTTAGGCTTTCAAGCATTTTTAAACGCTTGAGAATAGCGGCTTCAATTCCTGCAACATCTAACCCTTGTTCCATGAGCTGATGCGTGTGGCTCGCATGGTCAACAAAGGTGTCTTTCAAGCCCAAATGTAAAACAGGCATAACGTAACCTTGGCTGGCGAGGTGTTCGCTCACCGCCGAGCCAGCGCCACCGGCAACGGCGTTTTCTTCCAAAGTTACAATCAAGCTGTGGCTATTAGCCATGCGTTCAATTAACTCTTCGTCCAGCGGTTTTACAAAACGCATATCGCATAGACTTGCGTTTAATTTTTCTGCAACCTGTTGTGCGTTAGCGAGTAATGTTCCGAAGCACAAAATCGCCACCTGTTTGCCTTCACGCTTGAACTCTTTATTGACTGAGCGTACCAGGCGACCTTTACCAATCGGAAGTGCGGTAAAAGCTTTTTCAATTTGAACCCCTGTGCCAGTGCCACGCGGATAACGTACGGCGGCAGGGCCTTTAAATTGATAAGCGGTGTACAAAAGTTGGCGGCATTCATTTTCGTCGCTTGGAGCGGCGATCAACATATTTGGAATACAGCGCAAAAAACTCAAATCAAAACTGCCTGCGTGAGTGGGGCCGTCTTCGCCCACCAAACCGGCGCGGTCGATTGCAAAGGTTACATCCAGATTTTGTAGCGCAACATCATGTACAAGCTGATCGTAAGCGCGCTGTAAAAATGTTGAGTAAATCGCCACTACAGGTTTTTGCCCTTCGCATGCCATACCCGCCGCGAGAGTCACAGCGTGTTGCTCGGCGATGGCCACATCATAAAAACGCTCTGGAAAGCGCGCGGCAAAATCCACCATGCCTGAGCCTTCGCACATAGCAGGCGTAATGCCAACAAGATGTTCGTCCTGCTCTGCCATATCGCACAGCCAATCGCCAAACACTTGCTGGAATTTAATTTTGCTGGGCGATGCAACTGCCTTCTTAGGTTCAATTTTATTGAGCGCGTGGTAGCCAACTGGATCAAGTTCAGCCGGCTCAAAGCCTTTACCTTTTTGGGTGATGATGTGCAAAAGCTTAGGGCCTTTAATATCGCGCAGGTTGCGCAAATAGCTCACCAAATCAATCAGGTCGTGGCCGTTGATGGGGCCCACATAATTGAAGCCCATTTCTTCAAACAAAGTGCCGGGCGACATAAAACCTTTGAAGTGCTCTTCAGTCTTGCGCGCAAATTCCCAGGCAGACGGAATTTTGGTGAGCACTTTTTTACTGCCCTCGCGCAAACCGTTATAAAACTTACTCGCCCAGATTTTGGAAAGGTAGGTTGCCAGACCGCCCACGTTGGGGGAGATGGACATGTTGTTATCGTTGAGGATAACCAACATATCGGTTTCGGTGTGTGCGGCATGGTTCAAGGCCTCAAAAGCCATACCTGCGGTCATGGCACCATCGCCAATAATGGCGACTGATTTGCGTCCGTTGGCCGCCATCTCATTGCCAATCGCCATGCCCAGCGCAGCGGAAATTGAAGTGCTGGAGTGGCCAACACCAAAGGTATCGAATTCGCTTTCATCGCGCTTGGGAAAGCCGGAAAGGCCGCCGCCTTGGCGGATGGTGTTCATACGCTCGCGACGTGAGGTCAGGATTTTATGTGGGTAGGTTTGGTGGCCAACATCCCACACAAGGCGGTCAGAGGGCGTTTCATACACGTAATGTAAAGCGATAGTGAGCTCTACAACGCCCAAGCCTGCACCAAAGTGACCGCCCGTTTGGCCTACGCTATAAAGCAGAAACGCACGTAGTTCGTCCGCCAGCTGGGGCAAAAGCTTTTCATCCAGCGCACGCAGGTCAGCGGGTGAATCTATGCTGTCCAAAAGTGGGGTGGCTGGGCGGCTAGTGGGGATTTCGTTGAACATTCGTCACTTTCGTCTTGGAAAAACGTGCATTGTAGGGCTTAGCCCATGGCTTGCCTAGCGCAAATCCCGCTGGCAATCGCAGCGAATTCACAAAGCTGCTATCCGAAAGCTGTGGCAGAATAGCGCGCTCGCGCACATCTTGCGCTCACTGCCTTTCGCTAAGGATTCTTCATGCTGGTACATCCTAATCCCGATCCCGTTGCCTTTTACATGCCTTTGGTGTCTTGGCCTGTGTATTGGTACGGCATTATGTACGGTGTGGCTTTCTTGCAATTTATTTTGTTGGGCAATCAACGCATCAAGCAGCCTCATATAGCAGTACAAGGGTGGACGAAAGAACACGTCAGCGACATAATTTTTTACGGCATGATCGGTGTGATTGTGGGTGGCCGCTTGGGCGAGGTGTTGTTTTATCGCCCTGCTTATTTTTGGGAGCATCCACTGGAGATCCCCATGACGTGGCTGGGGGGGATGTCTTTTCATGGTGGTTTTTTGGGTGTCGTCATCGCCATGTATCTGTGGGCGCGCAAGCACAAATTTGCCATAGGTGATGTGTTTGATTTTATAGCGCCGCTGGTTCCGTTAGGTTACGCGGCAGGGCGCTTTGGCAATTTCATTAACCACGAATTGCCGGGGCGCGCCGCGAGCGCCGATTTACCTTGGGCAATGCAATGGCCGGGCGTTGACCACCTTGTACACCCTTCCCCGCTTTATCAAACGCTGATCGATGGCATTTTGCTGTTCGTGATTCTTTGGGCTTTTGCTCGAATCGCAAAACCGCGCTGGGCAACCGGTGCTCTCTACTGCATGCTCTATGGATGCGCGCGCTTCTTCACCGAGTATTTCCGTGTGCCCGATTGGCAGATTGACCTTGCGGGCGTAACGATTTCATCGGGACAAATTCTAAGCTTGCCGATGATTGCGGTAGGTGTGGCGGTGTTGATGTGGGCGTACAAGCGCCCCGTGACTGTCTTGGAAACTACCGCAAAAAAATCTACTTCAGTGAAGAAAAACAAATGACCCAAAAAATTGTGCTCGCCAGCGGCAATGCAGGAAAGCTGCGCGAATTCCAGCAGCTTTTAGCCGGTTGCGGATTCGAAGTCGTTCCGCAATCTGATTTTAAAATTGAAAGCGCAGAAGAAACCGGTACAACCTTTGTTGAAAATGCCATCATCAAAGCGCGCCACGCGTGTCAGCAAACTGGCTTACCCGCGATTGCAGATGATTCTGGAATTGAAGTGGATGCTCTACACGGTCGCCCCGGTGTTTACTCCGCGCGTTACGCGCGTGAAGGTGCAAGTGATGAAGATAACAATCAAAAGTTACTTCACGAACTTACTGGTGTTCCCGCCGAAAAACGCACGGCGCGCTATCACGCTGTGCTCGCCTACATGCGCCATGCCGATGACCCCACGCCCATTTTGTGTCACGGCACGTGGGAGGGAATTATATTGACCGAACCGCGCGGCCAGGGTGGCTTTGGTTATGACCCTTTGTTTTTTGTGCCCACACATCATTGTGCGTCTGCAGAATTAGACAAGACAGAAAAAAATCGCATTAGTCATCGCGGAAAAGCCATGCAGGAATTGCTGCAAAAAATGTCTAAAACGTAAGAGTGCAAACAGAATAACGTCAACCGATACTGGGCCGATCATGAAGAACAAATTGATGTTGTTGGTAGTTGTTGCAGGGTTGGCGACAGCAGCGCACCAATTTTGGCCTGCCTCCATTCAGCAACAAGGGGATTCGGTTATAGCGCCTGTTTCAGGCACGCTAACTGCACAAGCACCAACAAGTTCACCTAAAAAATATATTTTAAATATTCCAGATGAGCCAGCCTCATTTCGCGATAAGGGATCGGTGGCAACATCGAGTGAATCAGATGTTGCAAAAGCCTATTTGCAACACGCGCAGGATGTTCAGGTTTCAGGTCAAGGCGAAGTTGTAAAAGTACTGGCAGACGATAACCAAGGCAGTAAACATCAGCGTTTTATTTTACGCATCCCGGAAGGCTTTACGGTTTTAGTCGCACACAATATTGACCTTGCCCCGCGCGTGAAAAATATTTCTGTTGGCGATAAGGTTTCTTTTTACGGTGAATATGTGTGGAATGAAAAAGGTGGTGTGGTGCATTGGACGCATAGTGATCCGCGTGGACGTCATCCTTCGGGTTGGTTGAAGCACAGGGGAATTACTTATCAGTAGTTTGCGCTGTGTTTCTAATAGTTTGTGCGCTACACATTTATATATCGGTCGTCATCCTCGCGCAGCGGGGATCCAGCTTTTGATTTTTTCTTAATGCTTCTGGAATTTATTTTTAACCGCAAAGAGCTGGATTACTCGCGTTGCTCGCCCTTTGGGCCAACCGGCGGAAGTTCAAGCACTCCGTGCTTAGTCCCGCTGCGCGAGGATGAAGACTCCTTATTACATGAATTTTTATTATGGCACTGACTTTACCTCCACTTTCGCTCTACGTTCACATCCCTTGGTGCATTCGCAAATGCCCTTACTGTGATTTTAATTCGCATGAGCCGAAAGACGACATTCCTGAGCAAGCATATGTTGATGCTTTGCGATTGGATTTAGAGCACGATGCAGAACTAGCGCAGGGAAGAAAGCTCACCAGTATTTTTTTTGGTGGTGGTACGCCCAGCATTTTATCCGCCAAGGCGATCGCGCAAATCATTCACGATGCAGAAACCCTTATTGGGTTTGAGCCTGATATTGAAATCACCTTAGAGGCAAACCCCGGCACCTTCGAGCAAGAAAAGTTTTCTGGCTTTCGCGCTGCTGGCGTTAATCGGCTTTCCATTGGTATACAAAGTTTTAATGACATTCAACTAAAACTCTTGGGTCGTGTGCACGGGCGCGATGAAGCCTTGCGTGCAGTAGAAGTTGCGCGAAAAGCGGGGTTCCAAAATATTAATCTGGATTTAATGCACGGCTTACCGGAACAATCCGTTGAAGACGCACAAACAGATTTAGCGCAAGCCATTGCGTTGGCGCCTGAACATATTTCTTGGTACCAGCTCACGATTGAGCAAAATACAGCTTTTTATTCGGCGCCGCCCCTTCTACCTTTTGAGGATACACTCGCCGATATTCAAGACGCTGGACAATTGATGCTTGCGCAAGCGGGCTACGAGCAATACGAAATTTCAGCTTATGCAAAAAATAAGCAGCGGGCGCGTCACAACATGAATTATTGGGAGTTTGGCGATTACTTGGGAATAGGTGCAGGTGCGCACAGCAAAATAACTCAACCAGATTATTCCAAAATTTTTCGCATGTGGAAAACGCGGTTACCCAAACACTATTTAGATGCCGTAACAAGCAACCGAATTTGCACCAATCTCGCAGGGCATCAAAACGTGTTCGGTGCAGATAGCGATGTGCTATCGCGTGCATCTTTGCCGCTGGATTTTTTAATGAATGCTTTGCGTTTAAATGACGGTGTGCCTGCACATTATTTGGCTGAACGCACAGGCTTATCGATGAAGGCCCTTGAGCCGCAATGGTCTGAGTTTACGGAAAAAGGATTGGTCGAGATTGTAGAGAATTATTTGCGCCCTACGCTCATGGGGCGCCGATTCTTAAATCGTGTACTGGAATCTTACGCGGGCAGTTAATGTGTGAAATGTAAAAATGGAGGCAGATGCCTCCATTTTATTTTATGGTTTTTGTCCTTATTGTATTTTTTATTTATCGTTTATTGTTGTTATGCGTGTGCGTTGGTCGTGCGAATCTCGTCTTTCCAGCGCAAATGATCGGTGTGGTGCAAAATGCGCATGTTACCTTGGTAGTCTTCTACTAATGCGCTGCAGTTTTCTATCCAGTCGCCCGTGTTGCAATAAGTTAATCCATCTTGCTCAAAGAGTGCTGGGTAGTGAATGTGCCCACAAATCACACCATCAAAACCACGGCGTTTTGCTTCGCTTAAGCATTCTTGCTGGTAGGTTTGAATGGCGGCTTTTGCGCCCTTGATGTTGCTTTTAATTAAACCCGCTAGTGAAAAATAAGGGCGCCCCACCCACTTGCGGAAGCGATTTCCCCAGCGGTTAATAAACAGCAATAAATCGTAGCCGTGATCACCCAGCATTCGTGCTAACCACGAGTGATTAATGTAAGCATCCATCGCATCTCCATGCATAATCAAAAAGCGTTTCCCGTGAGCGCTAACATATTCATGTTCGTGTTGAATTTCGATGGCACCAAAATGCTGGCCACAAAAGCGGCGCAAGGGTTCGTCGTGGTTTCCAGGAACATAAATAACACGTACGCCTCGCGCAGCAAGTTCGTAGAGTTTTAAAATAATTTGGTAATGATTTTGAGGCCAGCAAAAGCGGCGCTTAAGCGACCACAGATCCACAATGTCGCCTACGAGGTAGAGCGTTTCACAGTGAATGTGATCAAGAAAATCGAGCAGATAATTGGCTTTGCAATCGCGGTAACCTAAATGAACATCGGAAATCCAAATGGTACGCGCATTAACGAGCGGCGTTGCAGCGCGCATGGGAATAACAGGTTCATGCTTTCTTGCTAGCGCACGCGACAACACAGAGCTGGATGCATTCATAAGTATTTCCATTCAGTGGTTTGTAAAATATTTGCAAACTCACATGACGGAAAGGCAACACTTCGATGAATTTTTGATGACGAGAAAAGGTGCTTTAAGTACTCAATTACTGACTTACAGCCTTTCGATTGGCGTTGTGACAAGTTTCTTGGCGAAGCCAATTCAATACGGCATAACGGCTCTCCAACATGTCCTTGTAGGTTTGTAGAATCACGGCATTGGGTTTTTGTTGCTTCTCCAAAAGCTGCAAGCGCTCTTTTAGAAAAGCGATGTCACTTTCTACCTTGAGTGCTACGTCTTCGCTGTTATGCTCCACGTCGCCTATGCTAAGTCGCGTCATTAATTCTCTCCTGATTTTCCTTGGTTAGGTGTGCATTATCCTTTGTTTCACACAAACGCAATAGGCGACATTCTCACCACGTCTTGTGAGCTTTGGCTTACAAAACCTGTTTTTTAGTAAGCGTGAGGATGTAGAGAAAAGTTGTTGCCAGCACTATTGAAGGGCCTGCGGGGCTATCCCAAAAGTACGATGCAGCCATCCCCAAACAGACGGCTATGCTACCTAGAGCGCTTGCCACTATCGCCATGGCTTCCGGTGTATGCGTTAATCTGCGGCTGGCAGCGGCAGGAATGATAAGCAGCGCCGTAATCAGCAACACACCTACGACTTTCATAGCAATCGCAATAACCAATGCCATGAGGAGCATAAGCGCAGTGCGAATCTTGCCAACCGGAATACCTTCAACTTGGGCAAGCTCTTCGTGTACGGTAATCGCGAGTAAAGGTTTCCACAGCCGGACTAGAGCGGCAATCACCACTGTTGATACAGCCCAAATCGTGATGAGGTCTACCCTATTCACCGATAATATATCCCCGAATAAATAGGCAAGTAGGTCGATACGCGTGCCGCTAAACAAGCTCACGCACACCAATCCCAGCGCGAGCGTGGAGTGGGACAAAATTCCCAACAGGGTATCGGTCGCAAGAAACCGATTGTTTTGCATGCCCACAAGTACCAGGGCCAATAGCAAGCAGCCAATGGCAACCGCAAGGTTCAAATTAACGCCCAGTAGCAAGCCAAAGGTGATTCCCAGTAGCGATGAATGTGCGAGGGTATCGCCAAAATACGCCATGCGACGCCACACAGCGAAAGACCCGAGTGGCCCTGCGACCAAGGCGACAGCGATACCGGCGAGTAAAGCATTAATAAGAAAATCAGCCATGGTGGTGCCCGCAAGAATCTGTGCAACCCACATGACCTTTGATCACGTTGCCGTGCGCATCATGTTGGTGGTCGTGGTGATGGTGGTAAAGCGCAACCTGCGGGGGCGCGCCTGAAGTATCAGCCAAACTAGCGCCGAACAGTGCAAGGTATGCCGGGTCGTTGGTGACAGTATCGGGGTGGCCGTGGCAGCACACATGTTGATTCAGGCAAATTACCGTATCGGTCGTGGCCATCACCAAATGCAAATCGTGTGAAACTAATAGAACGCCGCAATTGCGTGTTTTACGAATTTGGTTGATGAGCGCATAAAGCGCTGATTGACCGCTAACATCTACGCCTTGAACGGGTTCATCTAAAACTAAAAGCTGAGGATCACGCAGTAGTGCGCGGGCGAGTAAAACGCGTTGCACTTCTCCGCCCGACAGCGATTGCATTGCGGCTTTCCCCAGCTTTTGAATGCCAGTTAACTCTTGAATTTCCGCCAGACTCACGCGCGCTTCGCCGCCTAATAACAGGAAGCGTTCAACAGTAAGCGGTAAGCTCGCGTCCAAATGCAGCTTTTGTGGCATGTAGCCAATACGCAAATCCGGTGCGCGCTTAATGTTGCCTTCATCAATCTTGATGAGCCCTAAAACGCTGCGCACCAGTGTGGTTTTGCCGGCGCCGTTGGGGCCAATCAGGGTGACAATCTTGCCTGCTTCAAGCCTTAAATCTGCACCTTTTAACAGGTGGCGGCCATTGCGAATCACACCCACGCCTTGGGCTGTTATCAGTGTCATGGGCTAATAATCCTTGGCTTTTTGGCAGCTTGGGCAGAGCCCATTGATTTCTACGCTGTGGCTGGCGAGCGTAAATCCAGCGTCCGTCGCGGCACCGAGAATGCTGTGGTTAAGTTGCGCATTATCCAGCTCAACGGCGACATTACAGTGTTGGCAAATCAAAAAATGGCTTTGGTGTTTTTTCGACGGCGATGGGCAGCCTATAAAAGCGTTCAAGCTGTTTATTCGGTGTATCAAGCCTTCTTCCAGCAAAAAATCCAAGGCGCGGTAAACTGTAGGGGGGGCAACGCGGCGGGTGTTCGCCTGCGCCAGCATATCCATTAGCGCATAAGCACCTAAGGGCTTGTGACTTTGCCATACCAATTCCAAGACTTGTTCGCGTAGGCTCGTCAGTCGAACGCCGCGCTCGTCACATAAGCGGCGGGCAGATTGGATTGCATCATCAATGCAATGGTGGTGATTGTGATGGCTGCAAGCTTTGGCGAGGGTATACATGGCATTAAAGCAACTGAAATGTGAAGAGGGCGATATGTTACACTATAACCTTATTTTCAACAGTGTTCACGAGGCGCGGAGCTGATCATGAGATTCAGTATATTTCAGTGGTTTACAGTTACCGCCTTGTCACTATGCTGCGTCACAACGGAGGCAAAACCGTTCGTTTTATCAAGCCTTAAACCGCTTACACTCATTGCTCAGGAAATTGCAGGAGCTAACGCAGACGTGGATACTCTGCTGCCTGCATCAGCGTCTCACCACGATTATCCGCTCAAAGTGTCTGATTACGCTCGCCTCCAAAAGGCCGATGTGTTCTTGTGGGTTGGGCCCGAATTAGAAAGCTTCTTGCAGAAGCCCATTAACAACTTATCGTCTACCAAAGTGATAACGGCTTACGATTTAATGGGAATTTTTTGGCCGAAGGAAGCTGGCAATAGTGAAGATACTCATCACCACGCCCACGATCCCCATTTATGGTTAGATCCACGCAATGCCGTAACGATTGCGCGTGCGCTAACAGAAAAGCTGATTCTTCTAGATGGAGCTAATACTCAGCAATATCGCAACAATTTGCAGGCTTTTGCGGCCAAAATGCATGAGTTGGATAATCGATTAATCGCGACATTAAAGCCGGTTTCTGGTGTGGGTTTTGCTGTGTACCATGAGGGTTTTGCGCATTTTGTGGGGCATTACGGGTTGCATCAGCTGGATTATATAACGCTGACACCGGAGCAAAAGCCCGGTGCAAAACATATGCATCAGTTTCGGGAGCGATTAGCAAAAGAAGGGAGTTGTTTGTTTCTGGAGCCTTATAACACTATGCAGGCAGCGCGCGATTTGGCTCAGGAGTTACACCTGCGCGTCGGCACTTTAGACGCGCTGGGTACGGAAAGCACAAAGACTTACTCTCAACTCATCGAGCAAATGGCCACAGATTTCTTAACCTGCTTGGCGAATAGACGTCACTAACGAAGTATGCATTGGCAGGCGTAGTTTGATTCCGCGTCCGGCTAATGCATCAATTTGGCGTTTGTTCAATTCCATAACAAAGGCGTCGTAAGCAGCGCGAACCTTTTTGTCGGACACAAGTGCACTACTCTTCAATAATTCCAGAATCCCACTATCGGTGGCGAGACGATGGCGTTCGCCGGTATGGTGATAATAAGCACTACCCAGTTGTTGAAGTCGAAAAATCGCAGTTTGCGAGAAAATTAATATGTCCATTGTTTGGCTCCTTTGACGATAAACATCATGTTTATGCTTTGATTAAAAACGAAATTAACAAAAAGCATCCAAATTCTAGGTTAAAGAAAGAACACATGTGGTTCAAACTACGACCAAAACCAAACAACTTGTGAAATTTGTGACAGCGGTAAAAAAAGGGCCCTGCGACGCCATAACTAAAAGGTATAACGAAACGCAGGGCCTATGCAGGGTCAAACACGAGGAGAGAAAAACAACATCAAACAACGTTACAAAAAAACAATTTCAATCATTTCTCGGCATGCGCAACAGAGGCACGCTGGCTTAAATTAGTTGCGCTTGGCGCAAGTATCTGGTGAATAGCTCATTACAGGGGCGAATTACGCATCCGCTAAAACCTTTCACGTCTGCCAGCGGCAGTTCGATCAAGTCGAGCGTCTGTTTGCGTCGCTCAGTCTCTGCTGTTGGCAGAGCTGTTAATCAGTATTCATTTCCAGTACGTCTCCCGCTTGTGCGGGATAGCATCTTTTCCTAACTAGAAGAGAGGCTACTGGCAGCACCAACGATTCTTAGAAAGGTTGATGTGCAATGGTCAGCAGAATCCAAGGGGCAAATACTGGAGCAGCTAAGAGTACTGCGACTAGAGCCAAAGATGATTCTTTAATTTTTGCGTTCATTTTGCGATTTCCTTTTTGAGGTGTTTACTTTCGTTACCGAGGTAATTTTGTTACCTCTTGTTACTCATAGTAACACAATATTTTTTTTTGGCTAGTATTTTTTATGTATATATTTCGAATAAGTAAATAATTATTAGAAATATCAATATATTGTGATGTATTTCTCATGTTGCGTTATGTTGCTAAATCTGTGCACAAAGGTAACACATAATTTGTCACAAACTTGTGTTACCTGCACCTTAAGAGAGCTTTTGAGGTTTTTGGAGTGCTTTTCGTTGTGTGTTTTGTGTATTCTGAGGGTAAAACCCTCCCGCCCTTTGCTTAAGACTACTGCCATGGCCTCCCAAAATTCTCCACTCCAGTGCGTTGCACCACTTGTTCTCGTTGATGGTTCTTCTTATTTATATCGTGCTTATCACGCGTTACCGCCCTTAACGAACTCAAAAGGGCAGCCTACGGGTGCGGTTAAAGGCGTTATTAATATGATGCGCCGCTTGATAAAGGACTATCCGAACAGCCAAATCGCAGTGGTCTTTGATGCAAAGGGAAAAACCTTTCGCGACGATATGTTTGCCGAATACAAAGCGCATCGTCCCCCTATGCCAGACGATCTGCGCCCGCAGGTGCAACCCATTTTCGACATCGTTCAGGCCATGGGTTTGCCGCTGTTAGTGATTGAGGGTGTAGAGGCAGATGACGTCATAGGTACGCTCGCTCGCCAAGCAACGGAACAAAAGTGCGACGTGGTGATTTCGACCGGTGATAAAGACATGGCGCAGCTAGTTAATGAGCATGTCACGCTGGTGAATACAATGACTGAAACTGTGTTAGATATTGCTGGTGTAAATGCGAAATACGGTTTTGGTCCCGAGTTGATGATCGATTACCTTGCGCTCATGGGCGACAAAGTGGATAACATTCCCGGTGTGCCTGGTGTCGGCGAAAAAACGGCTCAAGGTTTGATTCAAGGCATTGGCAGTTTGGATGCGATTTACGCGGATTTAGAAAAGGTGCGCACGCTATCTTTTCGCGGCGCGAAAAATATGCCGGAGAAATTAATTGAGCATCGTGAAATGGCGTACCTGTCGTATCGCCTTGCAACCATAAAAACAGATGTTGAATTAGAGTTGGGGCCTCAAACAATAAAGTTATCGCAACCGGATAACGCAAAGCTGCGCGAATTATTTGAAAATCTCGAATTTAAAGGTTGGGTAAAAGATTTGGGTGATGGTTCGTCGCCTGCGTCAGAATCTTTAGATAAAAATGAACGCATTGTTGAAGTGGAAAAATCTTCGGTCGAAAATTCTGTTTCAGAGTTTTTGCCACCATCTGCGCCATCTGAAATTCAATACGACATTATTACCGACAAAACATTATTCGGTGAATGGTTGGTTCGCTTAATCGAAGCATCTGCGTTTTCGTTCGATACGGAAACGACCAGCCTCAATATTATGGATGCAAAAATTGTTGGTTTGAGTTTCGCTGTTGAGGCGGGAAAAGCTGCTTATGTTCCATGCGGACACGATTACATGGGCGCCCCAGATCAATTATCTATCGATTGGGTTTTGGCGGAATTGAAAACCATTTTGGAAGACGATACCAAAATAAAAATAGGCCAAAACTTAAAATATGACCGCAGTGTATTGTTGAATTACGGCATCATATTGCGCGGTATTGCCTTTGACACCATGCTGGAATCTTACGTGTGGAATTCCATTGGTAGCCGCCACAATATGGATGTTCTCGCTGAAAAATATCTTGATTATAAAACTGTAACCTTCGAAGAGCTCGCAGGAAAGGGCGCTAAGCAGCTTACGTTTAATCAGTTAAAAGTTGAAGATGCTGGACACTACGCAGCAGAGGATGCTGATGTCACTTTGCGCTTGCATCATTTTTTTTGGCCGCAGCTGGAAAAAATTCCTACATTAAAATCTGTATTTGAAGATATAGAAATTCCCTTAGTTCCTGTGTTGTCTCATATAGAGCGCAACGGTGCGCTCGTCGATGCAAATTTGTTGGGCAAGCACAGTATTGAATTGGGTGAGCGTTTAACTCAGTTAGAACGAAAAGCTTACGAGATTGCAGGGCAGGAATTTAATTTAAGTTCGCCTAAGCAGTTGGGGGTAATTTTATTCGAGCAGCAAAAACTACCAATCATCAAAAAAACACCAACTGGAACGCCGTCCACCGCTGAAGAAGTTTTACAAGAGCTTGCGTTGGATTATCCCTTGCCAAAGGTGCTCATGGAATATCGCGGCCTTGCAAAATTAAAATCTACATACACCGATAAATTGCCACTTGAAATTAACAGGCGCACGGGACGCATTCACACCAGTTATCACCAAGCTGTCGCTGCAACAGGTCGCTTATCATCGCAAGATCCTAACTTGCAAAATATTCCCATCAAAACCGAAGAGGGGCGTCGAATTCGCCAAGCATTTATTGCGCCCGCTGGTTATAAATTAATTGCAGCGGATTATTCACAAATTGAATTGCGAATAATGGCTCATCTTTCCGATGATGCGGGCTTGTTAATAGCTTTTGAGAAAGGTTTGGATGTGCATCGCGCAACTGCAGCTGAAGTTTTTGGTGTGAGCTTGGAATCGGTCACACCAGAAATGCGCCGCAGTGCAAAAGCAATTAACTTCGGGTTGATTTATGGCATGTCGGCCTTTGGCTTGGCGAAACAATTGCGCGTTGGTCGCAATGAGGCGCAGCAATATATTGACCGCTATTTTGAGCGTTACCCCGGCGTGCAACGCTATATGAACGAAACGCGCGCGCTTGCACACGAGCAAGGTTTTGTTGAAACCATATTTGGCCGCCGACTTTATTTGCCAGATATAAATGCAAAAAATAAAAACCTGCAAATGGCTGCTGAACGTACGGCTATCAATGCGCCCATGCAGGGAACGGCCGCGGACATTATTAAGAAGGCGATGATTAGTGTGGATTCTTGGCTGAGTAAATCAGGCGTGGATGCAAAGTTAATCATGCAGGTGCACGACGAACTGGTTCTGGAGGTTTCCGAAAATCAGCTGGATGAAGTTCGTGAAGGTGTTATTGCCCGCATGTCTGCTGCTGCACACTTGAAGGTTCCGCTGTTAGTAGAGGCTGGAATGGGTGCTAATTGGGATGAGGCTCACTAACCTTTAGCTCCGTACCATGAGTATTTTTAAGAAACTAGCGGGATGGGGTTTCTTCTAACATTATGATTTTCATGGCTTTTTGTAACTGTGCAAGAAAATCGCAAATTTATTTATCTTTTCGGTGAACTTATTGGCGGGGGCTTAGTCTCAGTTATGTGTGTTTTACTTTCATGAGCTAACTCCTCCCCTAATGGCAATTTGCCAGCTAAGCGTTAAGAATATGCAAAGCTACCCTGACTTTTAGTCGGGGTTTTTTTTGTCCGCAATATTTATATTTGCTCCTTTATTTTTCGACTCACTCCGTTAAAAAATTTTCTATCGTATTGAACTAAGTGAGCTTGTTGCGGCCATAGTTTCAGGAAGCATGTGATACTCCTCTAGTCCTGCCGGCGCTTTTCCCCAAGGGTGTCGGTTTTACATCCGGTGGCTCGTCCACCGGTTTTTTATTCCGCTGGTGGTAAATCCCCGTTACTTTCTGTTTCATCATCCGGCGCGAGCCAGGTCTGAAGCTTTTCTTTTAGGTCGTCAACACCCGTATTTTTTAGTGAAGAAAAGGTTTGAATGCTTACCAAATCAGCGATCCCCGCGTTTTTAATCGCTTTCTTGACCGCCATCAATGCGCTTCCTGCTTGTCCACGGCTTAATTTGTCGGCTTTAGTGAGCAGTATGTGCACCGCCATGTTGGATTCCGTAGCCCAGTTCAGCATGGTGGTATCGAATTCCTGTAGTGGATGACGTATATCCATTAACAGTACCAAGCCTTTAAGGCATTGGCGCTCCCGCAGGTATTCGGACAAGTGGCGTTGCCATAGCTCCTTTTGTTCGCGAGATACTTTGGCATAACCGTAACCGGGTAAGTCAACGAGTCGCTGGGTCGGGCTCAGCTCAAAAAAATTGATTAATTGGGTGCGCCCAGGGGTTTTACTGACACGAGCGAGTTTGTGGTTATTGGTGAGCGCGTTGATGGCGCTGGACTTGCCCGCGTTAGAGCGGCCGGCGAAGGCAACTTCAATTCCTTCTTCCGGCGGACACTCGCGGATACTGGGGGCACTTTGTGTATATTTGGCCTTGTGGAAGTTAATCGCAGTGGACATAAAAACCCTTCAAATTGGTGTGTTATTAACACGATGGTATATAATGCAGCATGCACTTCTGCAGACTAATGCCTGCTGGAACAAAAGCTTGGACGCTGGGATTTGGCGTCTGTGAATGGTGAAACAGACAAGCAGAAGGTGGATGGCGGCATTGTAGCCTGATGACTATCCCTAAGCGAATAAAATGACCCTAAGCACAGTTAGAGTGCTTACAACACAATTGAAGACAGGTTTGCCGATGAAATATCTTGTAAAAAATGCACTTTTTTCGCTGGGTTTGGTTGCTATTGCGCAAGGCGTTTCTGCCTCTGGTGCGGCGAAGGTAGTTGGCGATGCTAAAGCAGGCCAAGCCAAAGCTGCTGTTTGTGGCGCATGCCACGGTGTTGACGGTAACAGTGCCGCTCCAAACTTCCCTAAGCTGGCAGGTCAAGGCGAGCGCTATATTGTTAAGCAGCTTCACGATATTAAGGCATGGGATACCGAGACTAACCCGGCTAAAAAGGCTTCTGCTGGCCGTGTTGTGCTTGAAATGACAGGTATTCTTACTAACCTGAATGATCAGGATTTTGCTGACATCGCCGCTTATTTTGCAAGCCAAAACACTCAGCTTTCTGGCGCTAAAAAAGAAGAGGTTCAAGTCAACTCTGGTTTAAAAGTAGATGCATTGGAGTTGGGGGCCAAAGTGTACCGCAGTGGCAATGCGGCCAACGGCGTGCCTGCATGTTCTGCCTGTCACGCACCAGATGGTAAAGGTAATGCGGCGGCGGGCTTCCCCCGCTTGAGTGGCCAGCACCCAGATTACATTGAAAAGCAGCTGACTAACTTCCGCGCAGGTAACCGTGTTAATGACGGTGATACCTCTCCAATGCGCACAATCGCCGATAAAATGAGCGACGCTGAAATCAAAGCTGTAGCTAACTATATTGCTGGCTTGAATTAATCCTTGTCAGTAGATTGCTACTTACGTTAAAAAGGCGGCCTTGGTCGCCTTTTTTATTGGCAGATCATTGATGCTCCAGTCTGAGTGGCCAGATAGTTTGGGTTCATCTTTCCCTCTTTATTATTCGAAAAAACATCGGAGACGATTCATGCGTATTTTTGCTGCCCTCATGGGGGTTATTTTTTCTGCAACGGCCTTTGCCGCTGAGCCAGCTGCTCCTTCGTTGATATTTCAGTATTTGGAAGGGAAGGATTATGTTGTGCTTGATAAGCCAGTTCCTACGAGTACCCCTGGGAAGGTCGAGGTTGTCGAGGTGTTTTCCTACCTTTGCCCTCATTGCTACCACTTTGATCCCATCCTTACCGCGTGGATGAAACAGCAAAAACCCGACGTGGCCTTGGTGCAAATACATGCTTCGTGGAGCCCTGCGATGGAACCCTACCAGCGTGGTTTCTACACGTTGGAGGCGCTCAAAATAAAAGATAAGGCTCATGCGGCCGTGTTCGATGCAATCCATAAAAGCCAAAAAGAATTCAAAGATGCTCAGGCTTGGGCTGATTTCTTATCGGCTTACGGCGTTAAGAAGGAAGCAGTCTTAGCGGTCTACAATTCTGAGGCGACTACTAAGCAGTTAGCACGTTCTAGTGAGTTGTTCAGAAGTTACCAAATTTCTGGCACACCCGAGATGGTGGTGGATGGCAAGTATCGCATCAGTACCCGTTTTAGCGGCTCGCAAGAAGATATGCTGAAAGTTGTTCAGTTTCTCGTAAATAAAGCGCGCGCCGAGCACGGCGCAAAGTAATAAGGGCTGTTTTAGCGTATTGGTTTGCGTTAGCGGAACTTAAAAACAATGTGGCAATCCTAGCCATACTTTTTTGGAGATGTGGAGTTTTATATGCGTATGTTTGCCGCCCTTTTGGCGCTTGTGTTGAGTGCATCAGTATCAATGGCTAATGCGACCGATATTACCGAAGGAAAAGACTATGTGGTTTTGAGTGAGCGCGTAACGCCCGCTGATCCTTCCAAAATTGAAGTCGGTGAGGTCTTTTCCTACCTTTGTTCTCATTGCTACCACTTTGAACCTTTGTTGGCTGCGTGGACTAAAAAGCAGCCTGCAGATGTTAAGTTTGTTCAAACTCACGCATCTTTTAACCAAAACTGGCCGGTCTACCAGCGTGCTTACTACACGATTGTGGCCTTGGGTGTTAAAGAAAAGGTGCAAGAAGCGGTATTCAGCTCTGTTTTTGTTGGTCAAAAGCAAATGTTAACCGCTGAGGCTTGGGCAGATTTCTTAGCACTTTACGGTGTAGATAAGCAAAAAACCCTGAGTACCTACAATTCATTTGGTGTTAATAGCCAAATCAAACAAGCAGACGCACGCGTACGTGACTTTAAAGTATCTGCCACACCAACAGTGGTGGTTGATGGTCGCTTCAAAGTACTCGTCTCTAAACATGAAGATATTTTGAGAGTAACTCAGTCTCTTGTTGATAAAGTACGCGCCGAACGCGCTGGCAAGCGTTAAGTTTTTCCGGTTATGAAAACGCCCGCCTCAGCAATGTCGCGGGCGTTTTTATTTCTTGTGGGTGGCTTTTAGCGAAGCCCGTCTATACTGATTGTCAGAACAATAACCCTATATTTAGAGAGCTATATGGTTGACCGATCTGATGATAAAAGTGGTAGCTGGCGAGAAAAGTACTTGGATGCACTTGACCAGCAGGAAAAAATTGAAAAATCCCTAGCTGCGCAGCAAGAATTGTTAAGACGTGCGCTGGTGCGTGTAAGCGTGGTGGCAGATGGGCAAGATGATGCGCTTGACGGCATTCTAGGCCAATTGCGTGAGCGTATGCGTGGTTCCATCGCGGGTGATATCAGCAGTTTGATTTCGCGCCTCGACGAAGTTGCCATAAATTTTGAGCAGCATCGCGAACAAAACGCGTTGGATGTACGCACTTCCTTGTCAGAGACGGTTAAGCCGCTTCAAGCGCTAGATTTACCTCGTGGTGTTAAAAAAGAGATTAGCCAGTTTCTTTCACAGTTACCTGAGCGCAGTAAAAAAGTTCGCTTGTATCCGGCGCTTTTACAACAGCTCGCTGGCATTCAGAAGCAAGCATTGAAAGAAATCGAGCAACCTAAAACTGGCTTTTTGCAAAAAATTCTGGGATCGCAAAGTGCAGCTAAATCTAACGACAAAGCCGTGCCCGAAAAATCCGAAAAAGAGTCTCTGGAATCAACTGAGTCAATCGATGCAAAGGTAAGTCCAGCGGTTGCTGCGGTGCCAGTCGCCAATATTAATTATCAAGAAATTAATGCGGAGCTGACTCAATCTACATCATCGCCCGCCCCCGCATTTATCTCTTCAACAGAGTCTAGCGAAACTGCGCTGCCGAAAAAATTTGTCGAGCAAATTACACAGGTTATTAATCAGTTTTTAACCGGCCTAGAAAAAGAAGTGCCTATGGTTAAAAAGGTTCAGGCCATTCGCGAGCGTATCGCCTCGGTAACAACTGCCGATGCATTTATTAAAACTTTGGAAGAATTGCGTGATTTAATGATGCAGTCCTACCTTTCAGCTAACCAAGCGTTTGCAAATTACTTAAAAAACGTCAATCAGGAGTTGGCGGACATATATAGTTTGGTTGGTGGTGCAGTTCAGTCGGAAGCTAGCCGTAGAAGTGCCAGTGAAACTTTACAAAACTCTGTTCGCAATGAAATGCAAACGCTTGAATCAAATGCTGAATCTGCAACGGACTTGGCGCAACTTAAAAATTTGGTGCAATCGCAAATAGGAAATATCCGTCAAGCATTGGATCATTACCAACATTCCGAACAAGCACCCAATCAGCTCGCAAGTCAGCTTGAAGCCTTGTCCAGCAAAATTAAAATTATGGAGGATGAGGCGGAGAAAAACCGCACGGTCCTCGAGAAACAGCGTCACAAAGCTTTGCATGATCCATTAACAGAATTGCCGAACCGTGAATACTACAATGAGCGAGCAAATTACGAATATCAACGTTGGCAAAGGTACAAGCGCCCGTTAACACTGGCTGTATTCGATATAGATTACTTTAAAAAAATTAATGATAACCACGGCCACCAAGCGGGAGACCGCGTGTTAAAAGTGATCGGCCGCTCGGTTGCAAAGCGTTTGCGTGAAGTGGACTTTTTTTGTCGTTATGGCGGTGAGGAATTCGTTGCCATTATGCCGGAAACAAGTCTTGCTGATGCAATGCCCGTGTTAGATACCATTCGCGCTGCTATTGCTAATGCTGCGTTTAACTACAAAGAGCAACCCATTACTATTAGCCTATCGATTGGCGTGACAGAATTTAAAGCAGGCGATGATTTGGATTCTGCGTTTGCGCGTGCAGATGATGCTTTGTATGCAGCTAAATCAGATGGTCGCAATTGTGTTAAATCAGCATAAGCGGCTGTACTTGAGCTGATTAACATTATTTAACCAAAGCCAACAAAATTAATCGCCCAGCTAGATGTTGGGCGATTATGCTATGCAGGTTTGTATTTCCCACTCTCTCCAGTTAGCTTTTTAGCTAGGTCTACTATGAAAAAAATAATTCTCGCCTGTACCCTCATGGCAACTGCTTTTGCGCAAGCAAAAACCCCTGCTGCCTCCACCTCCGAGGCTCTTGTTATTAACGATAAAAATTATTTCGCTATGCAGGGTTTGAATGTCACTGTGTTTAGCGATATTTATCCTGACGGCCACCAAACGGGCGTGACCATTATCCAGCACGGAAGCCGCGTTGCCGCAAACGGTGATTTACGTTTAGAAGTTTCTCCAGGCCAATGGTCACCTGTCCCTACAGGTGGTGAGCAAGTGGTAAGCAAAGAGCAGCGCACCATTACGCAAACCATGTCTTATCCGGATCCAACAAAAGACAAAAAAGGTTTTAACCCCATCAATTACCCCGATTTAAAATTCTCTTACAAAGTAAATGTGACTGCGCTGCAAGGGAATCAATTTAAAGTCAGTGTGGACTTGGATAAACCCTTACCCGCTGAATGGATAGGAAAAATTGGTTTTAATTTGGAATTATTCCCCGGTGAATTATTTGGCAAAGCATTTTTGATGGATCAACAATCTGGCATCTTTCCACGCCAAGCGAATGGCCCAATGGAAAATGTAAATGGAGAATTTATCGCAGCACCTTTAGCAACAGGTAGCAAATTGGTTGTGGCGCCAGATGACGATAGCCGGCGCATTGTTATCGAAAATAAAACACAAGGTGGCGCTGGAAAATTGGAGCTGTGGGATGGCCGCGGCAATCACAACAACGGTTGGTACATAGTTCGCACCAGCATTCCTGCGAACGCAACGCAGCATGCAATTGAATGGGTAATAACACCTAATGTGGTGAAAGGCTGGAAATACGAGCCCGTGTTGCAAGTGTCGCAAATAGGTTACTCCACCAAACAACCCAAAAAATTAGTGATTGAGCAAGATGCGACTGATTTGCAAGCAGATGAAGTCAGTATTTATCAACTGACGGAAAGCGGAAAAAAATTAGTACGCAAAGGCAAGCCGCAAAGCTGGGGTAATTTTTTACGTTACAACTATTTAACCTACGATTTCTCTGATATTCAGGCGCCCGGCAGCTATGTGATCAGCTATCGCGATAAATCCACATCATCTTTTAAAATCAATGACGACGTTTTTGAGCGTCATGTGTGGCAACCCACACTCGAATATTTTCTCCCGATGCAAATGTGTCACATGCGTGTGAACGAAAAATATCGTGTATGGCATGGTCTTGATCATATGGACGACGCCATCATGGCTCCATTAAATCTCAACCACTACGACGGTTATGTGTCGGGCCCTTCAACCCTTACAAAATATAAGCCCGGTGATCGTATTCCTCATTTAGATGCAGGCAATTGGCATGACGCTGGTGATTTGGATATGCGCATAGAGTCAACCATGGGAACGGTTTGGTTATTGTCTGAAATGGTTGAGGAATTTGGTCTAGATTACGATGCAACGAGTATTGATCAAAAAACCAAGGTTGTTGAAATTCATCAGCCCGATGGAAAAAATGACGCTCTGCAACAAATTGAGCATGGGCTTTTAAGTGTGCTTGGGGGGTATAAAGCTTTGGGTCGTTTGTATCGTGGCATTATCGACGTAGACTTGCGTCAATATGTTTTATTGGGTGATCCTTCGGTACAAACAGATAATCTTCCCTATGATCCTAAGTTGGCAAAAGGTGAAGTTAAAAACGGCAAATCGGGTAATCCTGACGACCGCTGGGTATTTACCGAGGATAATCCTAATCGGGAAATTGATGCAGTAGCCGGTTTGGCGTCTGCAGCGAGGGCCTTGAAAAATTACAACCCTCAAATGTCGAAAGACGCACTCGCGGCTGCAGTAGATATTTATCAAAAATCATATGCGCGCGCTACCAAAATCGAAGTAAAAAGCTTAGCGCTCGCCGAGCTATATTTGACTACCAGAGATAAAAAATATCTTGCAGACTTAATGCCGCTTAAAGATCAAATTGTTGCAAAAATTGATGAGGCTGGCTGGTCGATTGGCCGTGTAATGAATGACATCGATGACAAAGAATTTGTGGCTGCAATTAATGCTGCTGTAGATAAACATCAACAACTCGTTCGTGAGCGCGCATTAAAAGAATCTCCCTATGGTGTTCCCTACAAACCTAATATTTGGGGGGCAGGCTGGAATATTCAGGAGTTTGGCGTGAAGCAATATTTCTTCCACAAAAGCTGGCCACAATTTACCACTACCGATGCTTACTTCAGCGCGTTGAACTTTGTGTTGGGTGTTCACCCTGGTGAGAATACGCAATCTTTTGCTTCTGGCGTTGGCGCTAAGTCTGCAACAGTGGCCTATGGTGTCAATCGTGCTGATTGGACTTACATCCCCGGTGGTGTAATTTCGGGAACGGCATTAATTCGTCCTGATTTACCGGAATTAAAAATCTGGCCATTCTTCTGGCAGCAAACAGAGTATGTAATGGGCGGCGGTGAAACTAATTACATGTTCTTGGTGCTGGCGGTAGATGCGGAAAATAAGAAGAAGCAATAAATAAGGTAGAAAATTTTAACGAAATATAAGCTCTTATTTTAATAGG
>CAZOPE010000011.1:0-88886 GCA_964581625.1 uncultured Cellvibrionaceae bacterium | reverse complement strand
ATCCTTTAATAAATTTGTTAGCGTTCATTGAGCGTTTCCTTTAGGAAAGGTGACGTTAATTAAAAGGTGAGCCTGCCTCACCCTTGACGCTCAATCTATCAATCAATTGTGACAAGTTTATGACTAACGCAAAAAGTCTCACATAAAGTTGTCACATTAGCAGAACGCTATTTCACCACTTTGAGGAAAGATTTTTTGGCAGGAGTATCACCACCGCTATCAGGCTTGGGGGGTTCAGGCGATACAGGCGGTTCCGGAGGGACTTCCAACTCAAACATCATCCCTTGCCCATTCTCGCGCCCATAAATTCCCAACACCGCACCACAGGGAACATAAATATTATTCACTACGCCGCTGAAGCGCGCGCTAAACGAAACCCCTTCATTGGCGATAAATAAATCCTTAACGGCCGAGGGAGCAATATTCAAAATGATTTGCCCATCTTTATTGATGTGTTGCTGTGGCACAACAACTCCGGGGACATTGGCGAACACAACCAAATGCGGCGTGCAATTGTTGTCAATTAGCCATTCATAAATAGCGCGCAGCAGATAAGGGCGATTTGATGTCATTTCCATAGCAAACTCACAAAACAAAAAAACAAACGACCAAAAGAAAGGGCGACCTATAGTCGCCCTTTTTGAAACTCAATTCTAGTGAATATCTCGCCAGAATTCTCTGTTCAGGAAGTATGCACAGAGTGCAAAAAGCAGAATAAACAGCAACACACGTTTACCCATATCTTCACGTTTGAGCGCACCTGGCTCGCCCAAGTAGGCCAAAAAGTTAACAATATCGTAAGCTGCTTGATCAAACTCTTCTTTTTTCATTGAGCCTTTGATCGCGCCTTCAACCAAACCGCCGCAATGCTCATCAACCTCAAGTTCGCCAATTGAGTTACGCTCAGCATTGCCGTGGTGGCCGATTTTTGGACCAGGGCCACACTCCAACAAACCTTGTGGGCCAATCAGTACGTGTGGCATACCCACGTTAGGGAATACACGATTGTTAACACCCCAAGGGCGAGTGTCGTCTTTGTAAAAGTTGCGCAGGTAGGTGTAAACCCATTCTGGGGAACGAGCACGCGTTTCCAAACTTAAATCCGGTGGTGTTACGCCAAACCAAACTTTCGCTTGTGCGGGACGCATAGCAATGTCCATCAACTGGCCGATACGTTGGCCGCCCAAAATCAGGTTGCCTTCCATCATATCTTTTGGAATTTCCAAATCGTCAGCTACACGCTCAAAACGTGAGTACTTGGCAGAGTGGCACCCCATGCAGTAGTTGGTGAAATATTTAGCACCACGCTGCAAAGACTCTTTATCTTTAAGATCTGGCTCCATCTTATCGCAAGGAATAGCACCGCATTCAAAGTTGCCAGTATTTGCGACCGCTTTGATAGGTACGATTGCGAGAATCAAGAACAGAGCCAAACCACCCAGCACTATCGGTAATGGCAAACCTTTAGATTGAACGCGATCTGGCTCTGGCAAATCTTTGTCACGGGCAGCTAAGAATGGCAACACGGCAAAGATCACCGTCAACAAAGCACAGAACGCTAACAAGAGCACAGGAACTTCAGCTTTGAGGTAAGTGAAGGTCATAGCAGCAAAAATAACCGCAAATATTCCACTGAGAACAAATGCTATTTTTGATTTCGCTTTCTCCACCTTAGTGGTAGTCCATACAGGCATGGTGATGAAATAAGCAAAGTAGAAGGTAGTTGCGATTTGCGACAAGAATGTGCGACCTTCAGTTGGAGCTTGAACACCAAGGTAACCCAGCACCACGAACATCGCAGCAAAGCTCATCAACATCACACGTGGAATCCAACCGCGGTAGCGAATTGATTTCACTTTACTGCGATCCAACCAAGGCAACACAAACAGAATTGCGATAGCTGCCGCCATAGCTACAAAACCGAGGAACTTGGCATTTAGCGGACCAATCTCAATCGTTACTGCACGCAATACGGCGTAGAAAGGCGTGAAATACCATACAGGTGCAATATGCGTTGGCGTCTTCAGATTGTTTGCTTCTTCAAAGTTTGCATGCTCAAGGAAGAAACCACCCACTTCTGGCATGAAGAACAAAATAAAGCAGAATACAAACAGGAATACGCTAATACCGACGAGATCGTGAACTGTATAGAAAGGATGGAAAGGAACGCCATCTAAGGGAATACCGTTTTCATCTTTGTGCTTTTTGATCTCAACGCCGTCCGGGTTGTTAGAACCTACGTGTTTATCGTGCAACGCCAGAATGTGCATCACAATCAATGCAAGCAACACAATCGGCAAGGCAACAACGTGCAACGCAAAGAAGCGGTTCAAAGTAATACCGGAAATAAGGTAATCACCGCGAATCCACTGAACAAGGTCTTCACCAATACCGGGAATAGCACCGAAGAGCGACACGATTACCTGCGCCCCCCAATAAGACATTTGCCCCCAAGGCAAGACGTAACCCATAAAGGCTTCGGCCATAAGGGCTAGATAGATAGTCATCCCAAAAATCCACACGAGTTCACGTGGTGATTTATAAGAACCGTACATCAAGCCGCGGAACATATGGAGATAAACAACAATGAAGAATGCAGACGCTCCGGTGGAGTGCATGTAACGCAGCAACCAGCCGTAATCTACATCGCGCATGATGTATTCAACAGAGGCGAATGCACCTTCTGCAGTCGGGGTGTAACTCATGGTCAACCAAATGCCGGTGACCAACTGATTCACTAATACCAACAGCGACAAAACGCCGAAGAAATACCAAAAGTTAAAGTTTTTAGGTGCGTAGTACTTACCCATATGGGTATCCCACGCTTTTTGAACGGGAAGGCGATTATCAACCCAGGTCCACAAACTAACCAACCAATTCATCTTACGCCCCCTGGTCTTCGCCGATGATAACTACGTTTTCGCTCTCGTAATAATGCTTAGGCACTTCGAGATTAAGCGGAGCTGGAACACCAGTGTAAACGCGGCCAGCCAAATCATATTTGGACCCATGGCACGGACAGAAAAAACCGCCTAACCACTTATCACCGCCCAAATCAGCAGCGCCAACATCTGGGCGATACAGAGGAGAGCATCCTAGATGCGTACATACACCCAACAAAATACCGAACTCCTCTTTGATGGCACGGCTTTCATTTTGAGCATATTTTGGCTGCTGAGGTGCTTCAGACTTAGGATCACGGATAACCCCTTGCTCTTCCACCTTTTTCAGGCTCGCCAGTGCTTCGGGGGTACGACGAACAACATAAACCGGCTTGCCACGCCATTCAACAGTGACCATGGCACCCGGCTCGATCTTGCTCATATTAAATTTCACGGGAGCGCCGGCCGACTTAGCCTTGGCACTTGGGTTCCAAGACCCCACGAACGGTACCGCGATGCCAACAGCACCCGCTGCACCTACTGCAGTCGTAGCCCCAATAAGCAGGCGACGACGCGTTTTGTTTACTGCGTCATTACTCATGACGAACTTCTCCCCTAACAGCTTTAACGGCCAGTAAACCACTGCAATTACCTGAGCAAACGCAATGATTTAGGATAATTTTGGACAACCCCAAAAAAGCGGCAATCTTAAAGAAATTACGCGTTTCTTACAAGAATAACCATACATAACAAAAGGATTTGGATAATAAAGAACACAAAGTGTAGATGTAAAAAAACGCCCAAGCCAGCAATGACTTGGACGTTTTTTGATAATCATCAATCGGCAGCCAAATAAGCCACCAAGGATAACTATTAACGCTTGGAGAATTGTGGCTTTTTACGCGCTTTACGCAGACCAACTTTCTTACGTTCAACTTCACGAGAATCGCGAGTTACATAGCCAGCTTTACGCAAATCAGAACGCAATTCTTCGTTGTATTCCATCAAAGCGCGAGTCAAACCGTGGCGAATTGCACCAGCTTGACCAAAAGATCCGCCGCCAGCAACGGTTACATTTACGTCGAACTTATCGCTCAAACCAACCAACTCTAAAGGCTGACGAACAACCAAACGAGCCACTGGGCGACCAAAGTATTCGTCCAATGGACGATCATTAACAACAATCACACCAGTGCCGGCAGTGATAAAAACACGAGCAGTAGAGGTCTTGCGACGACCCGTACCGTAATATTGAGTTGTAGCCATGTGTCCAGCCCCTTATTAGATAGTCAGTTCTTGTGGTTGCTGAGCAGCATGTGGATGCTGGCTGCCTGCGTACACTTTCAGCTTGCGCAACATTGCACGGCCTAATGGGCCACGTGGCAACATGCCTTTAACAGCGATTTCGATTGGAGAAGTAGGAGACTTCTCTACCAAATGCTTGAAGCTAATAGATTTGATACCGCCAATATGATTGGTGTGATGATAATAAATCTTATCAGTCAGCTTTTTGCCAGTCACACGAACTTTCTCGGCGTTAATGATTACGATGTAATCACCAGTATCTACGTGAGGGGTGTACTCAGGCTTGTGCTTACCGCGCAAACGAGAGGCTACTTCTGCAGACAGGCGACCTAAGGTCTTACCTGCTGCATCGATGATGAACCAGTCATGTACTACTGATTCAGCTTTGGCACTATATGTCTTCATGTTGTGTTTGCCTATGCTGGTTAAATGAAGTGCAGGGAAATCCCCTACGGAAAATTTGCAGTTACGCCTTAACAGGCATCCCCACAGAAAAAGAGCGCGAATACTACACATTCACAGCCCGCTTTTCAACCAAGACCTGCATAAGTGAACGCATATAATAAGTACTTACCAGTTAAATCACCCTCGAAGCATGCGTCAAGCATGCTCCATCGCCTTAGCCGCCTGGTGACCTCCTTAAACAGGGCCCAACAAGCCAGCCTCGGGGCAGCCCACACCCGCCCCTCTAATTCATTCGCACCCACTAAACGCTACTGGTAAACTGCGCCCACGTCACATAACACAATAAACATAGAGAACTCATGCAACAGCCACTCTCATCCAATTTCTGGCGCAATCATCTTGTTATACCATTGATCGTTTTAATTGCATTGACGACTTATATCGAACTCAGCAGTCTCGATGCAGCTTTAGCCGATAAGATTTATGCTTGGGAAGGAGGCTCTTGGACACTCAAAAATGCTTGGATTACAAAAGTGCTCATCCACCAAGTTGGAAAGTATTTTTCGCTAGCCCTAGCACTACTTGTTATTACTGCAGTAATCGCATCTTATTTCACACCAAGACTATTGAAACACCAACGCGAGCTCCTTTTTTTGCTGTGCGCCGCGGCGGGAAGCAGCGGGCTTGTTAGTATTTTAAAAGACTTTAGCCATGTCTCCTGCCCGTGGGATTTTGCGCGCTACGGTGGCGAACTTCCTTATGCAAGCGTGCTCAACCAGATAATTCATTTGAGTGGTGATGGATGCTTTCCGGCAGGGCACGCGAGCGGTGGTTACGCTTGGCTAGCTTTTTATTTTTTTGGGATGCACAAACAATCGAAATGGCGCTGGGCCGGGCTAGGATTTGCGTTAAGCGTAGGCATGGTGTTTGGGATATCTCAACAATTGCGTGGAGCACACTTCATTACCCATGATTTATGGACGCTAGGCATTTGTTGGTTTTTCTCACTATTTATGTACAAGTTAATGTTGCTCGGCAAATCGCCCAGCAATTCAAAATAAGAGGCTTTTATGGCGTTTTTTCGTAAATCATCTTCGGCAATAACATTTGACTCAAAGCCCCCCAATCGCTTCTTTTCTTGGCAGATGAGCACAACCAAATTTACGCTTGTTTGTTCAGCTATTTTTATCGTTTTTTTTAACACAGCATTTTTTAAAGCACTG
Organism: uncultured Cellvibrionaceae bacterium; assembly: GCA_964581625.1. Taxonomy (GTDB): domain Bacteria; phylum Pseudomonadota; class Gammaproteobacteria; order Pseudomonadales; family Cellvibrionaceae; genus Cellvibrio. The sequence continues at coordinate 83,071 of CAZOPE010000011.1, read as the reverse complement.
CATGCTGCCCTACCCATACAAAACCTAAGATCTGGTGTTTTTTTTGTTAGCCTAACCTTGGTAGCCACTGCATTTACAGCACTAGTGCTTTCACTAATTGTGTTGCCAAAAATAACCAAACCAATAATGGCATTTATTTTCATTGCCGCTGCCAGCGTCGCTTATTTCATGAATACGTATGGGATCGTTATTCATCAAAATATGATCCAAAACACAATAGAAACAGACGCAAAAGAAGCTGCGGGGTTATTTAACGCAACGCTTGCCATTTACATTGGCGTTCTTGGAGTAATTCCCAGTCTTTTATTATTAAAAGTAAAAGTGCAATTCGGCAATATAACGCAGGAGATATGGCGCAAACTTAAACTTTGGGGGGCGCTAATTTTGTCCATTGTAGTTGTGGCTGCGCCCTTAACCGCAGATTACGCATCGTTTATCCGCAACAATAAAAACATTCGCCAGATGATCAATCCTGTGAATTTTATTTACGCGACAATATCCTATGCATCGGCAAGTAATAAATCCGTAACCGTAAAGCCCATCGGCGAAGATGCGAAACTAAACGCGAAAGCGGCCAACCAAACCAAACCCATATTATTTGTACTAGTAGTAGGCGAAACGGCGCGCGCTGACCATTTCAGTATTAATGGATACGACAAACCGACAACACCACTTATTGCACAACAGGATATTATTAATTACAAAAAAGTTTTCTCTTGCGGCACAGAAACTGCTGTGTCTGTACCCTGCATGTTTTCAAATCTAACGCGCGCGAAATATTCAGATAAGAAGGCGAAATCCCAAGAAGGGTTACTAGACATACTGAAACGCAGCGGATACTCAGTACTTTGGAGAGATAACAACTCAAGCTGCAAGGGAACTTGCGACCGCGTCAATTACGAATCCATGAAAGATTTAAAAATACCAGAGCATTGCAATGATCGAGAATGCTTTGACAATATATTACTGCACAATATAGACGAGAAACTTAGTGCAATGAATGGCAACAAAGTCATAGTCCTACACCCAAAAGGTAGCCATGGACCCGACTATTACAATCGCTACCCTGAAAACATGGAAGTATTTAAGCCCGTATGCAAGGTGAATAAACTACAGGATTGCACTAAAGAGGAAATCAATAACGCCTTCGACAATACCATTCACATGACAGATTTATTTTTGAACAATACTATTGAATGGCTGAAGACAAAAAGTGAGCCCTATAACACCGCGTTGCTTTATCTATCAGATCACGGCGAATCCTTGGGCGAAAACAATTTGTATTTGCATGGAATGCCTTACATGCTAGCGCCTGTCGAGCAAAAGCATGTGCCATTTTTCTTTTGGTTTTCATCAGGTTTCGAACAAAATTCTGGCATTCAGCGGCAATGCTTAAACGCTCAAACAGAGACCGAATATTCCCATGACAATTTATTCCACACGACAATTGGCTTACTCAATGTAGATACAAGTTTATATAAACCTGATTTGGATATGACGGCTAAATGCAGACAATAAAAAAAGCCCCGCAGTTGCGGGGCTTTTTTTATTTTTGTATCAGTTTGGTTTCTTTTGCATCTGCACAATATTAAACGAGGTATTGGGTTTCGCATTAACCTTCATTGTACAAGCTCCCCACGCATCGGGAATCTCCATAATGCTATCTTGCTTGTAAGGGAGCGTTGTTTGCTTGTTGGTGCAGTTAAAAGCTATGCTACCAATTTCACCATTAATACCATTGAAATAAAAATGTTGTTTGTAGAGCTTAGCACTCCAATTGCCAGACTCATTGGTTGTAATTTTCTGCATAATGTCAGTTTTTTGAGCAGCCAAATCATCCAATTTTTTCACAACACTTGCAACCGCAGCTAAATCTGGCTCAGATTGTGGTTCTTTACGAAGATTTGCTAAAGTATCAATGGAACCGCCTAAATCTTGGTTATTAAACTGACGTTTAAGAACTGCCATTCCAATATCAACGTAAGTGCGAGCTTCAATGTTACCTGCGCCTGTCTCAACAACCTTTACTGACGCATCTTCTGCTAAAGCTTGCTTCTTTTGAGCATCAGCATTCCAGTAATCCAGCAAATGCAAATGAGCCTGTTCATAGGGGCTAATATTATCCATCTGACGCAATTTTAAAATATTCTGTTCAGCCTTCGGAAACTCTTCTTTCAAAATTGCAATTCGAGCCAATTGGAATACGGATGCGAATTTTGGACGCGCCTTACCTTCACCTTTTTGATCAAGAAGAAAATTTTGAAACTCTTGACTTTGCATCCCCTGACGAAGGCTATCCTGTTTCTCCATAGACATTCTTTCTCGAGTGCTGCCGCCATCATTACTGCCGCCGCTACCAAAAAGACCTACCCCACCCTGTGCAATCGCCTGGCTAGCCAAAAGAGCAAGGGAACACGCTGCTATCACTGACTTGTACATATAAAACTCCTGTTATCGGTTATTGTCGCGTGACCGAGTATACAAACACTGGTACAGCCTTACAACGAAACCAGTATGAAGTTAATTAATGTAACCGAAGCCAATCTGAGTTTTTAAATATAAGCCTCACCTAAATTCCAATTAATACAAATTTAAACGTCATAAAAGCTTTGACTATATTTTTAGAAATTAAAATTTCATTTGTTATAGATTTTGACAACCGCAGCGTCGATTAGAACAGTTCGCATGGCTAGAAACGAAAAAGCCCCGCATTTGCGGGGCTTTTTTAATGAAATCAATCACGATAGGGAATAATGATTTGAATACTTCCATCGGGATTATGAGTCAAAGGTGTCATTTTTACAGAACGTAAATGTGTAATACCTTTTGACAACACTGAGTCGTGGTAGAACAAATACCATTGCCCCTGATACTCAGCAATAGAGTGGTGTGTAGTCCACCCGATTACCGGCTCAAGAATTCTGCCTTGGTAGGTAAATGGGCCGTAAGGACTATCGCCAGTGGCGTAACACAAGAAATGAGTGTTGCCAGTTGAATACGAGAAATAGTATTTGCCGTTGTGTTTGTGCATCCAGGATGCTTCAAAGAAACGACGATCGTGGTCACCTGCCAACAATGGCTGACCGTTTTCATCGAGAATTTTAATTTCGCGTGGAGTTTCCGCAAACTGCAGCATGTCCTCACTCATGCGCGCAACAATTGGGCCGAGTGCAGGTTCGTTATCCGCAGGTTCACCGCGATTAGCGTCATACTGGTTGCCACGGTAATTCTGCAATTGCCCCCCCCAAATACCACCAAAGTACATGTAGTAGTTACCATCATTATCCTCAAAAACAGCAGGATCGATGGTGTAACTACCCTTGATTGCTTCAGGTTCTGCTTTAAACGGGCCGACAGGTGAATCACCTACCGCAACACCAATCTGAAAAATATCATCGGCGCGCTTAGCTGGGAAATACAAATAGTACTTACCATTTTTGTGGGCTGCATCTGGAGCCCACATTTGACGTTGCGCCCATGGTACATCTTTCACATGCAAAGCCACTCCATTATCAACAGCGGGGCTTTCGGGTGAGTCGAGCGAAATCACATGGTAGTCTTCCATCCCGAAGTGATCGCCATTGTCGTTAAACGGAATGCCAGCTTCTATGTCGTGCGATGGATAAATATAAATCTTGCCATTAAACACGTGCGCCGATGGGTCGGCAGTGTAAATATGTTCAACTAATGGTTGAGAAATCGCGCGAGCTTTTAAATCAGCTACGATTTCGGGAGCTAAGGTTTCTTCAGCAGCCATAACAGAGTCTCGTTTTAAAAATCATTGTTGCACGTAAATTATTTGCCCGCCGCTTTACGACGCTCGTTCAAATCCGCTTCAATTTGGTTTTCTGTTTGTTTGTTGATTGAATAAAGGAACAAACAAGCCACAGCGATAAAAAATGGAATTGAGGCATAAATACTGACAGAGGCTTTTATACCTGCAATCGTTTCTGGCGATTGTACTTGCAAGGCAGCGTCATAGTGGTAATACCCCAAAATGCCCGCAAGCAAAGAACCACCAATACTCAGACCAGCTTTCAAACCTACCAACATGGCAGAGAAAATAATGGCTGTTGCGCGACGATTGTTTTTCCACTCAGAGAAGTCTGCAACGTCAGCGATCATTGCCCACAAAAGAGGAACAGTCAGACCATAAAAGAAGCCGTGAAGGATTTGCGATACAAAGCACAAACCTATAGCGTCTTTAGGGAACCAGTTGAACGCCAATAAGAACAGTGTAGATACAAAGAGCGCCGCACCAAAGGTATTGCGCTTACCGAAACGGTCAGCAATTTGTTTAGAGAAACAAATACCAATAATCTGCATGATAATGCCGCCACCGTTAAACAAACCAAATGCTGAGGTAGCAGCGTCATCTGGCCATTTGAACTCAGCTACGCCAATTGACTGTAAAGCTGCGTTCATGCCGTGAATAAAAGAGTTGAATCCAATGTTACTTAAGAAAGCTGCCAGCGCATTTTGATCCAAATAATTTTCGAAGTAATAAATGTAAGCGCCACCTTTCAGTGAAAGATTGATAAACACCAGTACGGTAACAACCAGCATAATCAGCCAAGGCAGGTTTTTAAGAAGATCGTGAATATCCTGCGACACAGTCGTTTTTTCTTCCGCTATCGGCAATATCCGCTCTTTGGTCGTGAGAAAAGTAATCAGGAAGAACACAATGCCCACGCTAGCAAACAAAATCATGGCATTGTGGAAGCCCTGAGCTTTATCACCGTCACCGAGCATCAACACGATTGGCAATAGCAAAACTTGGATAACAAATTGCGCAAACATCACAGCCACGAAACGGTACGCAGACAAACTATTGCGTTCAGCCATATTGCCTGTAAGAACACCGCTAAGCGCAGAGTAAGGAAGGTTGTTAGCGGCATATACACCCAGCAACAGCAAGTAAGTTACCCAGGCGTAAATAATTTTTTGGTTTTGATCAAGCGCTGGCGTACTAAATGCCAAGAGCGCGATAACACCGAACGGTATGGCCGTCCATAAAATCCAGGGGCGGAATTTACCCCAACGAGTTCTAGTACGATCCGCAATAAAGCCCATGATCGGCGTAAACACGAATGCCCCGATCATACCCGCTGTCAACATAATGAATGAAGCAGTTGTTGCGGGAATTCCGAATACATCGGTATAGAAAAACGCCAAGAAAGTAACAAGCGTCTGAAAGATTAGGTTGGCAGCAAGGTCGCCCAAGCTGTAGCCAACTTTCTCTACAACAGAGAGTTTTTGAGTGGTTTGATTCATTTTGTTTTAGCTTCTTATAGATTTAATGGGGTTTGTCGAATCAGCGTGACAGCGGTCAACAGAATACTGACCGTTTACCGAAGGACTTTCTAGATGGTCGTATACAAGCGGCCACTAGGATCGCTGAAAGCATTCTTATAGTCAAGATGTATATAACTTGCGGCCAACCTCGAAAAATGCGTGTACGCAGCTAAGGCCGATGCTCCATCGCTAAATATTCCGTGCTCTGCATTTCTAGTAATCGACTGACTGTCCGCTGAAACTCAAAGTTCAATTTTCCTTCAGAATAAACTTCGGCTAACGGCTTTTCGGCAGACAAAACCAACTTGACGTGGCGATCATAGAATTCATCAACAAGATTGATAAAACGGCGCGCTTGGTCGTCATTAGAGCGCCCTAAAGCGGGCACATTACTAACGAAAACAGAATGGTATTCCTTTGAAAGCTCGATGTAATCGTTTTGTGAGCGAGGGCCATCACAAATGGCATCAAAATCAAACCATACAACGCCTTCCGCCAAGAAACGCGCGTGAATTTCCCGCCCCTCTACAATAAGTACCTGATTGGATTTTTCATCCGCAGGGGACGCAAGCAAGCTACGGAAGCTTTTCTGTAAGCTCAAATCTGCGTGATAACCTAAAGGATAATGATAAAGCTCGGCTTGCTCCAAGGCACGTAAACGGTAATCCACGCCACCATCTACATTCACCACATGCGTGTGTTTTTTTAGCAACTCGATGGCAGGCAAAAAACGTGCGCGCTGCAAACCATCTTTATATAAACCATCGGGGACTATATTGGAGGTTGCAACCAGCACCACTCCGCGTTCAAATAACTCCGACATCAATGTTCCTAAAATCATGGCATCGGTAATGTCGGATACAAAAAATTCGTCGAAACAAATAACCTTGGTTTCCGCAGCAATAATATCTGCCACTTTTTGAAGCGGATTCTTTTGCCCATCTAATTGCTTTAATTCTTTATGAACGCGACGCATAAAGCGATGGAAGTGCATACGCATTTTTTGCGGAAACGGCAAGCTTTCAAAAAAGTTGTCCATTAAATAGGTTTTTCCGCGGCCTACCCCGCCCCAAAAATACAAGCCTTTAATTTGGGTTTTGTCCGAACTGCCAAACAAGCGCTTTAAAATTCCGCCGAACGCAGACGACTGATGCAATTGCCAATCGGCCACTAGAGCCTCATACAAGGTTTGTAAATGTTGTACAGCTTGCGCTTGCGAAGAGTCGCGACGAAAGTCATCTCGTTGCAAATCTCGCTCGTATCGTGCGACAGGAGAAAGGTTTTCACTAACAGGTAAGGTCATAAAAAATTAAAGTTACATTAATGAGGAATTTGCTTGAGCAAGGTATGGGTTAGATCAGCTTTTAAATTTGTTAGATAACCATGAAAGAAATGGCCAGCGTCAGGATAACGAATCAGCTCTGCAGGGTTTTTCAAGCGTGCGGCCCATTTATAAACGCCCTGAGCGATAACTCGCTCATCCTTATCACCCTGAATCACGCATACTGGCGAATTAAACACACCGTCACGATCATATTCGTAACGCTCCACCGGCGGGGCCACCAAGGTTAAATGCAGCAAGCCCGGCACACTATAGCTCGCTCGCGCCGCAATGGATGAACCAAACGAAAAACCTGCAATCATAAGGGGACTTTGAGGAAAATGGCTTTTTACCCAAGTAATGACGGCTAGGAGATCATCGAGTTCGCCAACCGCATTATCAAAAGCCCCCTCACTTTTGCCAACACCGCGAAAATTGAACCGTACGACATGCACACCCACATCACGATAGGTACGCATTAAGGTGGTCACAACTTTATTGTCCATGGCGCCGCCATGCACTGGGTGCGGATGACAAATGATTACCACCGCGTTGAGCGCACTTAAAACAGCGTCACTGTCACCTCGGCTAACAACAGATTCTAAACTCCCGGCTGGGCCAGTAATTGCTAGTTTTGACTCTTTTTCAACTAACACGTCATTTTTCCTAAGGAATAATTTAATGCATGACCCATAAGACCATTTTCACCCTGAGCATTTTGCCAAACTATTTCCCAAATTGGGCTAACAAAAGGCTTATACTATGAGGGCAAGCCGTAAGAATTTGTATTAGGCACAGCCTGAATTCTACCTATTTCGACAGTCGTTAAGGAGACTTTTGTGTTCTCACTCAGCACTCTGGTTTTTACCGGTTTTTTCTTTTTACTCTGCGGTACCGCATTGGGCGCTTTTTTGTTGCACATTTTCCGCTCCAACATCTATAGCCGCGAACTCGAAGATCGCTTGAATGAAGCGGAAAGTACGCTGCAAAACTATCAACGTGATGTTGCCGAATCCTTCGCGCAAACATCCAAACACATTAGCGACATGACCCAATGCTACCGCGATATGCATGAGCACCTTGCCAGCAGCGCTCTAAAACTCGCCACACCCGAAATTAGCCGCAAAATTTTAGATTCCGCCAACGCTTTGGGTGAAAGCAAAAACAGCTACGTTAATGCGCAGCATATAGAGCCGCCAAGAGATTGGGCACCCAAACCCGTTGGTGCAAAAGGCGCTTTGGCTGAAGACTACGGCCTGCGCGACGATGAGCATGCGGTAATGCGCCCAACAGAGACGCCAGAGGATTTCGATTTTGATGGTGCTGTGACCAAACGCTATTAAGCGCTCGGGATTTAACCCACGTATTCAACCCTAGAATTCGTATTAAAGAACAATAATCGTGTTAACCCCGCCTTTGCAGCGGGGTTTTTTACTGTAGCCGATTTGGCACTGGAGCAATCTACATGAACCTCAAACGTCTTCTGCAATTTGCAGCGTGGCCAACAGCGGTAGGCGTTATTATTGCTCTTCTAGCGATGCTCCTTTTCCCTCAATTACGTGGCCAACAACAAAGTACTACTCAGCCTGCAGCTAACATCAATACTGGCCCCTACTCCTATGCCGACGCCGTAAGCCGTGCCGCTCCTGCGGTTGTTAACATATACACTGCCAAAAAAGTATTGGAACGCGACCCGCGTTATTACACCAATCCCTATTACCGCCAGCTTTACAACAATTCCAATATTCCATTGCAAGAGCGCATGCAACGCACTTTAGGTTCAGGTGTGATTGTGGATGCCCGTGGATTGATCCTAACTAACAATCACGTTATCAACGGTGCTGACAAAATTCAGGTGCTATTAAATGATGGCCGCTACACCTCGGCAGAGCTGGTAGGAATTGACTCTGAAAACGACCTAGCAGTGTTAAAAATTACTTTAGACAACCTGTTACCCATTAGCTTGGGGCAACCCAATAACCTTAGAGTTGGCGATATTGCACTTGCCATTGGTAACCCTTTTGGCGTTGGTCAAAGTGTAAGCCAAGGCATTGTGAGTGCATTAGGCCGCTGGGGTTTGGGTATCAATAGCCGTGAAAATTTTATTCAGACGGACGCCGCCATTAACCCAGGCAATTCAGGCGGCGCGTTAATTGATGCACGCGGCAATCTCATCGGCATTAACACCGCTATTTTGGATGAAACCGGCGCTGCCTCCGTTGGAATTAGTTTTGCGGTTCCTGCTGACATCGCCATGAACTCACTCAAACAAATTGCTCAATTTGGCGAAGTTCGCCGCGCATGGCTCGGTTTCTCTGCCGCGCCCATGAACGAAAAATTGGTAAAAATTTACGGTTCTTCCGGCTTGATTGTCACCGGTGTTGAAGAGGGAAGCCCGGTGGAAAGCGCAGGCCTACGCCGCGAAGATGTGATTATTAAAGTTAATGATATACCCCTATCCGATACGAATTTCCCAGAACGAAATATCCATGCAGTGCAAAACCTTGTGGGCAATTTAAAACCGGGAACTGAAATTAGCATCCGTGTTTTGCGCGCGGGCAAAACGGTGGAAATAAAAGCCACCGCCGGCGTACGCCCAACAGAAGTTAAAACCTAGCCTTAGATACAAAGACAAAAAATAAAAAAGGGAGCCAAAGCTCCCTTTTTATTTTTTGTTTATCAATCTTTAATTCGATATTCCGCTGATCGAGCATGAGCCTCCAAGTATTCGCCACGTGCCAACACCGAAGCCACTTTTGATAATTCAGATGCACCTGCTGCCGAACACATAATAATAGAGCTGCGTTTTTGAAAATCATAAACACCTAAAGGCGAAGAAAAACGCGCCGTGCCCGATGTAGGCAACACATGATTCGGGCCTGCGCAGTAATCACCTAAAGCCTCGGGTGTAAAGCGACCCATAAAAATCGCGCCTGCATGACGGATCTTCGGCAAAAGAGCTTTTGGATCTTCCACAGATAATTCCAAATGCTCAGGAGCAATACGATTGCTCACAGCAATTGCTTCTTCAATGTCTGCAACCTTGATTAGTGCACCACGATTTTTTAAAGATGTTTTTGCAATGTCATTACGCGATAAAGTGGGTAACAAACGCGCAATAGATGCTTCAACTTTATCGAGGTAATCTGCATCGGGGCAAAGTAAAATCGCTTGGGCTTGTTCATCGTGTTCAGCTTGGCTGAACAAATCCATCGCAATCCAATCAGGATCGGTTAAACCATCGCAAATCACTAAAATTTCGGAAGGCCCCGCGATCATATCAATCGCTACTTGGCCAAACACTGCTCGCTTTGCGGTCGCGACGTAGATATTTCCTGGGCCAACAATCTTGTCCACTTTAGCAATGGTTTGCGTCCCATAAGCCAACGCCGCTACAGCTTGCGCACCGCCAATTGTTATCACGCGGTCAACACCGGCGATAGCGGCGGCGGCCAAAACCATTGGGCTTAGCTCGCTGTCTGGTGCAGGCACAACCATGGTTAATTCATCAACGCCCGCTACTTTTGCTGGAATTGCGTTCATCAATACCGACGATGGGTAGGATGCTTTTCCGCCGGGAACATAAAGCCCAACACGTTCCATGGCGCTAATTTGTTGGCCGAGAACAGTCCCGTCAGCTTCCGTGTATTGCCATGAGGTTTGCAGCTGGCGCTTGTGGTAACTGCGAATGCGCTCTGCAGCAATTTCTAATGCGCTGCGTTGCTCTGGCGTTATTTCAGTCAGCGCTTTTTTGAGTTGATCTGCAGTTACTACCAGATCCGAAACACTTTGCGCCGTGCGGCGATCAAATTTGTTGGTGTACTCCAATACCGCCGCATCACCACGGGTTTGCACTTGATGCAAAATGTCATTCACCACATCGGCTACGCGCGCATCGCTAACCGACTCCCACGCCAATAAATCATCCAAGCGCTGTTTAAAATCGCTTTGGCTGGCATCTAAACGGGTGATAAGAGATTCAGACATGGATTTACTCATTCAATGAAGTTGGGTGAATCATCAAGCTTGGAAAAGAAAAAAGCTCATTGGAAATTGTTATTGATGGAATAGTGACTACGAGAGTCGTCATCCTCGCGTAGCGGGGATCCAGTTTTTGCTCTCGACCTTTAAGAGCGAGACCCCGCTGCGCGAGGATGACGGCTCCCTTCTAATTCAAGAAAAATTAAATAGCTACTGCCTTCGCAATATGATCAATAATCGTTTGGATTTGTACGTGCTTCATCTTCATTGACGCTTTGTTCACAATCAAACGTGAGCTGATGTCGGCAATAAATTCACGCGGTTCTAAACCGTTAGCACGTAAGGTGTTGCCGGTATCGACTATATCAACGATCTCGTCAGCCAAATTCATAATGGGCGCTAATTCCATCGCACCGTATAACTTAATAATGTCAGTCTGGCGGCCTTGCGAGGCGTAGTACTGCTTGGCGATATTCACATACTTGGTTGCCACGCGAATACGGCCCGCCGGTGTGGTTACACCTTTCACACCCGCCGTCATTAATTTGCAGCGCGCGATGTTCAAATCCAAAGGCTCGTACAAACCATCGGCACCGTTTTCCATAAGCGTATCTTTGCCGGAAACGCCCATGTCCGCCGCGCCAAATTGAACGTAAGTGGGAACATCCGCACCACGCAATAACAACAACCTTACGTTCGGCTGAGTGGTTTCAAATACCAGCTTACGGCTCTTCTCCATATCTTCCAGCGGCTCTATGCCCGCCGCTTTTAACAACGGCAGGGTTTCTTCCAGAATTCGCCCTTTGGTGAGTGCGATGGTGAGGGTTTGACTCATAATCAGCTGGCCTTTTATCAACTGCTTAAACGTTATTACTGCTTTTGACGCGAGTCACGCTGGCGCCAATGCTCTGGAATTTTGCTTCGATGGCTTCGTACCCACGGTCGATGTGGTAGATACGGTCAATCATGGTTTCGCCATCTGCAACCAATCCAGCAATCACCAAGCTTGCTGATGCGCGCAAATCCGACGCCATGACCGGTGCCCCCTTCAAGCGCTCAACGCCGGTGACAACCGCCGTATTACCTTCAAGCGTAATGTGCGCGCCCATGCGATTTAATTCATTCACTTGCACCAAACGGTTTTCAAAAATCGTTTCAGTGATATGGCTTACACCTTCTGCAACCGCGTTCATTGCCATAAATTGCGATTGCATATCGGTAGGAAACGCAGGATAAGGCGCAGTTTTTAAACTCACCGCTTTAGGGCGCTTACCGTGCATATCGAGGGCGATCCAATCCTCGCCTTGGGTAATCTCTGCGCCAGCTTCTTCCAGTTTAACAATGACCGCTTCCAAAATATTAGCGCTGGTTGAGGTAAGTTTTATGTTGCCACGAGTAGCAGCCGCCGCAACCAAATAAGTGCCGGTTTCAATGCGATCTGGCATCACTGTGTACGTGCACCCATGTAAGGACTCTACGCCGTCTACAATCAGAACCGATGTACCAATACCTTCAATCTTGGCGCCCATCTTCACCAATAGGTTGGCGAGATCAACAATCTCTGGCTCTTGCGCAGCGTTTTCCAATATGGTTCTGCCATCCGCTAAAACCGCAGCCATCAAGAGGTTTTCCGTACCGCCAACGGTGACCGTATCCATTAAGAAATGGGTGCCTTTCAAGCGGCCTTCCGATGTCGCACGAATGTAACCGCCGTCAATATCAATTTTTGCGCCCATGGCCTCAAGGCCGCGCAAATGAATATCCACAGGGCGGGAGCCGATAGCACAGCCACCTGGAAAGGACACGTTGGCTACGCCGTAACGCGCCAGCATTGGGCCCAATACCAAAATCGAAGCACGCATGGTTTTCACTAAATCGTAAGGTGCGGTGAACTCGGTAATATTGTTGGAATCCAGCACAAAGCCGTGGCCGTTAGTGCCAGTGATTTTCACCCCCATAGAAGCCAATAGCTTGTTCATGGTGGTGATGTCATTCAAATGAGGAACATTCAGCAGGGTGACAGGGCTATCAGCCAGTAATACGGCAGCCAAAATGGGTAATGCGGCGTTCTTGGAGCCAGAAATACAAATTTCACCACTGAGCGGACCACCGCCCAGAATTTTAAATTTATCCATTACAAATCCAGAGTATGCAGACGACTTAAGGGCTCGTTATTGCTGTTGTTGCCATTGTTCAGGGGTATAGGTCTTTACAAAATCCACCGCGTGGATGGTGCCATCGGCAAACTGTTGGGCTAAGGTGCCCAAGACTAACTGTTGTTTTTTAACCGGCGTCAAACCTGCAAACGCAGGGCTGACAACCACCAAATCAATGTGACTACCGTTAATACCAACCTGAACTTGGCTATCGGGAATTTGGCTTTCTATAAGCGCTTTAATCTGCTCAGCTTGCATAAAAAACTCGTGGGGCTCAGCCCTTGATCGAAAAATGGGGAATAACGAAGAAAGGCGAGAATCTTAACCGAAAAAGGCTGTAATCGCACTCAAAAGCGCACCAAGAAGTACACATAAATAAAAAACCCCAGCGGTTTAAGGCTGGGGTTTTCGAAGACTGTAACAGTAATTAGTTAGCAGCTAACCAAGTCTCAATCACCTTATCGACATTCTTGTCATTCTTGATCATGGCTTGATCAAACTGGCTGGTGAATGATTCACCCAAGTTAACGCCGTTCAATACGACGTTAATCAATTTCCATTCGCCGTTGTCACCCAATTTCAAGGTGTAGGAGAGCTTGTGAGTTGTGCCTTTGTCGCTCACTTCTTGATCCACAGTAACGCGGCGAGCGTCCGCCGCCATGGTCACTGGCAAGGTTTTGATTTGGCTATCTGCATAATTGGCGATGCCTTTTGCGTAGGTTTTAATCAAGCCATCTTTAAATACCACCGTGAATTTTTCCACTTGCTCGGGCGTTGCCGTTTTTGCTGACTTACGCATAACCGCTTTGGCGATAAACGGAAAATCCACCACTGCGTCTAGCGTTTTTTGCACATCGGCGTAGTAAGCATCGGTCTTTTTGCCAGCGGCATTGTGCTTTTTCACAAGCGCGAGCATATCGGTTGTTGCTTGCTCAACAATGGCTTGGGGTGTTTTTTCGGCAGCAGTCGCGAGTGGAGCAACAACCATCATTGCCAAACTTAAAAGAACACCCGTCAGGTTTTGATACAGTGGTTTCATGTGTTTACCTTCCTAAATTTAAAATTCCAGTACAATGCGCTAGGGCAATCAACACCTGTATATCACCAGTGTTTTCCTTTCTTGCATGACGATTTATAACCATCAAGCCCAGCGCGTGGCGATAACTTGTGAGCAACATAGCTCGCAAGTAAATTCAACATTTGCAAATCGCAAACAAGCGCGCGAATTGCAAAATGGGGGCAGAGTCCCCAATATCAAGCGATTCATTCCCAATATCGCTATAATGACTCGCTTATTGGTCCGTCAAAAGTGTTAATAGTCATCACGAGATCTCTCTATGCCATCATTCGATTTTATTGCTTCGGGACTTCGAACCATTCGCATAGAGTCTGATGCTGTTAATGCATTGAGCACCCGGCTCGATGAAGAGTTCACCAAAGCCTGTGATCTCATCCTGAACTGTTCCGGCCGCATCATAGTGACGGGCATGGGCAAATCAGGTCACATTGGTAAAAAAATCGCCGCCACTCTCGCCAGCACCGGCACGCCCGCATTTTTTGTTCATCCCGGCGAAGCCAGCCATGGCGACTTAGGGATGATCACTAAACAAGACATAGTGCTGGCCATCTCTTACTCGGGCACCTCCAACGAGATTTTGACTCTCTTGCCGATGCTTAAGCGCTCGGGAATCAAAATCATCAGCATGACCGGTAACCCAGCGTCCACCTTAGCGGAAATTGCTGAAGCACACCTGAACATAGCAGTAGAGACTGAAGCCTGTCCGTTAGATTTAGCACCGACAGCAAGCACTACGGCCACGCTCGTATTAGGCGACTCGCTGGCGATTGCGCTCTTGGAAGCCCGCGGTTTCACCGAGGAAGACTTCGCATTCTCGCATCCCGGCGGGGCACTTGGTCGTAAATTATTGTTACGGGTTGTTGATATCATGCACACGGGCGATAGCATCCCCCGTGTTGCACCCACCGCCAGCCTGAACCAAGCACTACTTACCATGTCTGAAAAAGGCTTTGGAATGACCACGGTAGTGGATGACAAAAATCAGCTGTTAGGGATTTTTACCGACGGCGACTTGCGCCGCACCGTTGATAAAGGTATTAGTCTCACCGGAGTTACTATTGGCGACCTTATGAATCGCACCCCAAAAACTATCGGCATTAAAGCCTTACCTGCTGAAGCTTTAAAAATGATGGAAGATTTAAAAATTACCGCATTAGTAGTGCGCGATGAACAAGCCTGCCCCGTTGGGGTCTTACACATGCATGATCTGCTGCGCGCAGGCGTTGCTTAATTACACAGGATTTACATTGAGTCAGCCGAACCCACAATTTTTAGCAGCTCCCGATTTGGAAGCACGCGCACAACGCATCAAATTATTTTTGTTGGATGTGGACGGCGTGTTAACAGATGGCCGCCTTTATTTCAGCAACCAAGGCGACGAATTCAAAACCTTTAGCACTCTCGATGGTCATGGCATCAAGATGCTTCAAAAAAGTGGTGTGAAGGTTGGGATCATCACCGGCCGTACCAGCAACTTGGTTGCTAAGCGCGCGAACGATTTAGGAATCAAAATTCTGGTTCAGGGCCGTGAAGATAAGTGGGATGCGTTGCAGGAAATTCTGGCACAGCATCCATGTGAACTGAATGAGATCGCCTTCATGGGTGACGATTGGCCAGATCTAACTGTAATGTGCCGTGTTGGCCTGGCACTCGCACCCGCGAATAGCCATTTCACTGTAACTGAACGCGCTCATTGGCAAAGCTGCGCTCGCGGCGGTGAAGGCGCGGTGCGTGAAGCTTGCGATATGTTGATGAAAGCCCAAAACAGCTTTGATCAACTCCTCAAACCCTATTTGGCCTAACCCGCAATGTCTAAATTACAACTCCCAAAAGTTGATAGCGCCGATTTGGACAATATCAATCCGCGCTTTCTACCCTTGCCGTGGTTGGTCGTTATTGTGCTGGTTATAGTGTTTGCGACATTCAAATATTCCAACAAAGAAGATTCCGTATCACAGCAACAAGCCGAAGCGAAGGTCTTTCCGCAGTCTTATATTACCGATGTGGAAATGCGCCAATACGACGCCGAAGGAAACATTCGCTACCAAATGAATACCCCGCTGATTCGTCGATTTCAGGCCACAGAAAGCCCCAGCGAAAAAGATTATTCCCTGTTTGAAACACCGGTGTTCGTGGTGGTGACCAACCCACAGCGCCCGGGTTGGTTTATTACCTCTCAAGAAGGCCGCCTCGACAATAACGACACGTGGTTCACGCTCACCCAAGAGGTGCTGGCCCGCCAAACCTCTGAAAAACAAGGTGAAACCACCATTTCCACGAGCGATTTGCGCCTAAACCTGCAAGACCAATTCGCGGAAACAGGCAAAGCTGTTACTATGCGCGCCGCCAAAACCCAGATCACAGCGCAAGGTATGCGCGCCGATATGAAGCGCGAACGCATTGAATTACTTTCCAACGTCAAGGGCACTTATGAACCCAAGCCTTAAACCATTACTTGCGCGCGTCGCAGCAGGATTGCTGGCGATGAGCCCGCTTTGGGTTCATGCATTGCCCAATGATAAAAATCAGGCGCTGCGAATTTCCGCAGATAAGCAGGAGATCGACCTCAAGCAAGATACAGTCGTGTATAGCGGCGATGTAAAGCTGGTGCAAGGTACTCTGGAAATTACCGCCGATAAAATCCGTGTTCGCCGTAACAAGAACCAAGAGCCCGAGTCTTTTACTGCCGAGGGCAACCCAGCTCGTTACCAGCAACAACCAGAAGAAGGTAAACCCACCATTCACGCGGAAGCCGGCATCATCGATTACAACGCAAAGACCGAGCAGCTAACCTTGGATAAAAACGTCTCCATCGAGCAGAACGGCTCGGTTACCAAAGCGGGACATGTGGATTACGATATCAAAAGCCAAACCGCGAAATTTTCAGGCACAGGCCGCGTCGAAACCGTTATTCCTGCAAAACCTGAGAAAAAAGATTAATTCATGGCCAGTCTTCACGCGCAACACCTCGCCAAAAGCTACAAGAAACGCAAAGTCGTTATTGATGTATCCGTGTCGGTTACCAGCGGCCAGATCGTAGGCTTGCTTGGCCCCAACGGCGCCGGCAAAACCACATGCTTTTACATGATTGCAGGCTTGATCGAGGCAGATAACGGCCGCGTATTGATTGATGACCTAGACATTACCGACCTCCCCATCCATGGTCGCGCTCGCGCCGGGATTGGCTATTTGCCGCAAGAAGCATCTATTTTCCGTAAGCTCAGCGTGGCCGATAACATCATGGCTATTCTTGAGACTCGTAAAGACCTCAACCGCAAGCAACGCTTGGCAAAGATGGAATCGCTGCTGCAAGAGTTTCACATCACCCATATTCGGGATAGCTTGGGCATGTCACTCTCTGGCGGCGAACGTCGTCGCGTTGAAATCGCGCGCGCGTTGGCTACAGACCCCAAATTTATTCTTCTGGATGAACCCTTTGCGGGTGTAGATCCCATTTCCGTTGCGGATATCAAAGAAATTGTTCGCCACCTCAAAGATCGCGGCATTGGCGTGTTGATTACCGATCACAACGTGCGCGAAACACTGGATATTTGCGAAACCGCCTTTATTGTGAGCGAAGGCCACATCATTGCGTCAGGTAACTCCACTGCTATTTTGGCGAATGATAAGGTGCGCCAAGTTTACTTGGGCGAAGACTTTAAACTTTAATCGCAATGCCGATTTGCGCATCCGCTTCATCCTTGACAAATAGCCCTTCTAAGCCTTAGGCATAAAGATTGCTTTAAATATTTCCCTTTAGCGTCATTGGGTTATTGCCTAGACGTTAAACCCTGACTAAACTCCATCTAACAGTGTTTAGTTTTTTGCTCGCCTCTTTCGCCAGCTAAGGGTTTCTCGTTCGAATAATGAAGCAATCTCTGCAACTCAAGCTCGGTCAACAACTGACCATGACCCCGCAACTGCAACAAGCAATACGCCTGTTGCAGTTATCGACCCTTGATCTCCAGCAAGAAATTCAGGAAGCACTCGACTCCAACCCCATGCTGGAGGTAGAAGATAGTTTTGATACGCCCTCTACTCCCAACGAATTTGAAGATAGCGATTACGCACGCACGCAAGAAATTGCGACCAACAGCGATGGCGGTACCGATGATTTCAGCGAGAGCTACTCCGCTGAGATGACCTACAAAGAAACCAGCAGCGAAAAATTTGGCGACGAAAGCTTTAGCGAAAGCAGTTTCAGTGACGGCGAAAGCTTTGGTGAGGCTGACAGTTTTGGCGAGGGCTTCGGCGATACCGACAATTACGCGGGCACTGATGATTACAGTCAAAGTGCAACTGAGTGGAATGAAGCCATTCCCGCCGATTTACCTGTTGATACCAGTTGGGATGACGTTTATCAAACCAGCCAATCCAGCAGCAGTAGCAATTACGATAACGAAGACAGTGATTTTGAAAGCCGCCGTGCCGCAACAGATTCGCTTTACGATCATTTGATGTGGCAGCTCAATCTCACGCCCATGTCTGACCGCGACCGTGTTATCGCCATGGCAATTATTGATGCGGTTGAACCTAGCGGCATGCTGTCAGTCACATTGGAAGATATTCACAGCGGCCTTATTACCGAATGGGATGATTTGGAACTCGATGAAGTTGTTGCCGTACAACGTCGCATCCAGCAGTTTGATCCATGCGGAGCTTGCAGCCAAAACCTCGCCGAATGTTTGACCGTTCAACTTAATCAATTTGATTCAGCAACACCTTTTTTGGCAGAAGCGAAACTCATTGCCAAACAATATTTACCTTTGTTGGCGAGCCGAGATTTCCGCCAGCTCATGCGCAGAACAAAACTGAAGGAAGAGGAACTTAGCCAAGCGGTAAGTTTGATCCAAAGTTTAAATCCACGCCCGGGCGATATGATCGCCAGCGGTGAAACAGAATATGTTGTACCTGATGTGTTTGTGGAAAAACGCGAAGGCCGTTGGGTCGTTGAACTCAACCCAGAAATTGCACCGCGTTTGCGCATCAATTCGGACTACGCATCCTTGGTAAAACGCGCTGATTCCAGTAGTGATAACACTTTTTTAAAGGACAACTTGCAAGAAGCACGCTGGTTTTTAAAGAGCTTGCAAAGCCGCAATGAGACCTTATTAAAAGTAGCCAGTTGTATTGTTGAAAAGCAGCGTGGTTTTTTAGAGTACGGTGCAGAAGCCATGAAACCGCTTGTACTGCACGATATTGCTGAAATAGTTGAAATGCACGAATCCACCATTTCGCGCGTGACAACACAAAAGTTTATGCACACACCACAAGGCATTTTTGAGTTGAAGTATTTCTTTTCAAGCCATGTGAGTACAGATTCTGGCGGCGAATGTTCCTCTACGGCCATTCGTGCACTTATCAAAAAATTAGTGAGTGCGGAGAATCCTAAAAAGCCATTGAGTGACAGCAAAATAACTGATTTACTCGGCGAGCAAGGTATTCAGGTTGCACGTCGCACCATCGCGAAATACCGCGAATCACTCAATATTCCGCCGTCAAATGAGCGTAAAACACTTTAAGCGAGAAAGTATTTCTGTGAATGCACTTGCACTCACGCAACCACCGAGTAGTAACCATCGAGGATGTATCTATGCAAATAAATGTCAGTGGCCACCACGTAGAAGTTACCGATTCAATGAGAGATTACGTGATCAGCAAACTTGAGCGTTTAAGTCACCATCACGACCGCATTACCAACACTCACGTCATTCTTTCGGTTGATAAACTCGAACAA
This sequence comes from uncultured Cellvibrionaceae bacterium, assembly GCA_964581625.1. GTDB lineage: Bacteria > Pseudomonadota > Gammaproteobacteria > Pseudomonadales > Cellvibrionaceae > Cellvibrio. Next base: position 63,503 of record CAZOPE010000011.1, on the reverse strand, counting down.
AAAGCAGAAGCTACTTTGCACGTAAGCGGTAAAGATATTTTTGCCGACGCCTCCGACACCGATTTGTACACCGCGATTGATTCTTTGGCCGATAAATTGGATCGTCAGCTGATTAAACATAAAGAAAAAATGCGCAGCCATCGTTAATAACGAGCGCAAACCGAACGAGCAACTATGCAAATTCAATCACTGTTAACACCTGAGCGCACTCGCAGTAGCCTTGCGGCCAGCAGTAAAAAACAAGCACTTGAGTTGCTGGCCCAGGTTATTGCACAGAATATTTCAGCAATAGATGCCGACGATTTAATGCGTCGGTTTCTGGCGCGGGAGCGCTTGGGGTCAACCGGTGTTGGGCACGGCATTGCCATTCCACACTGCCGCGTTAGTAACAACGAGGGTGCAGTAGGTGCATTAATTACACTGCAGCACCCCGTAGAATTTGATTCTATTGATAACGAGCCTGTGGACATTTTATTTGCCATGCTCGTGCCAGAAGAATCGCATGCAGAACATTTAAAAAATCTTGCCGCTTTAGCTGCCGCGTTAACGCGCAGCGAATTTCGCCAGCGTTTGCGTGCAGCTGGCGACGACAACAGTCTCTATCAAGCGGCAATTAGCTAAGTTTATTAACGAAACAAGCCATTATTAGTCAGCATTAGCGTTTTACGAATCAACATGAATTGATTCAATAGGGAAACATTATGCAGTTAGTTATTGTGAGCGGATTGTCCGGCTCAGGAAAAAGTACCGCATTGCACGTATTGGAAGACGTGGGGTACAACTGCATTGATAATCTACCCGTAAGCTTACTGCCAGCGCTGGTTGCGCAAATTGAAATCCACAAAGACGACCAGCATAAGTTCGCCATAGGAATAGACGTTCGCAACGCTTGGAAAGACTTGCAAATCTTCCCGCAGATGATCAGCACCCTGAAAGAAGCCCATTTGCCCTTTACGGTGATTTTTCTGGATTCGCAATCGTCTGTGCTGATCCAACGCTTCAGCGAGACTCGCCGCAAACATCCGCTAAGCGATAAAAACACGAATTTGGCGGAAGCCATCAGCCACGAGCAGGCGCTATTGGAACCTATTCGGGATACTGCGGATCAAATTATCGATACCAGTCACCTGACACTGCATGAGCTGCGCGACTTGGTCAAAGAGCGTGTGGTTGGGCGCAATCAATCCAGCATGGCAATTTTGTTTGAATCCTTTGGTTTCAAGCATGGCATTCCGGTAAATGCAGACTTAGTGTTTGATGCCCGCTGTTTGCCGAACCCGCACTGGAAGCCCAATTTACGCCCACTGACAGGAAAAGACGCCGAAGTGATTGAATTTTTGGAGTCTGAAGATGCGGTCAATGAAATGTATCAAGACATTGAAGATTTTATGAGCCGCTGGCTGCCGCGCTACCAAGCTAATAATCGCAGCTACATCACGATTGCGGTAGGCTGTACCGGAGGGCAACATCGCTCGGTGTATTTGAGTGAACGCTTGAAGACGCACTTCAGCGAACAATTTGGCGATGTACAAGTACGGCATCGCGACATAAACAAACACAAGAAAAGCTAACCATCACGAAAAGCTAACTATGCTGACGGAAACTATCTCCATTATTAATAAGCGCGGTTTACATGCCCGCGCGGCCGCAAAATTCGCCACCTTAGCCGCCCAGTTTGGCTGCAAAAGCCAGGCGCGCACAAACGGCAGCTGGGTGGACGCAAAAAGCGTCATGTCTCTCATGCTACTGGCCGCAACCCAAGGTACTAATCTTGAGGTTTCCACGGAAGGCGACGATGAAGTACAAGCCATGGATGCGATAAAAGCACTGATTAATAACCGTTTTGAAGAAGACGAGTAGGGCATAGAGCCAAACAAAGGTTGTTATTTGCAGCGCCTTCCCCTACCCTGTGCGCCCTTTTTAAGCAGTACCGCAAGCAACACTTCCGTTTAGGCAATTTTATGGTTTACAAGTACGACGACATCAACCCCAACGATTACATCAAAAGTAAATCGCAAGTAAAACGTGAGATGACTGCTCTGCAAAAACTGGGAGAGCAGCTTATAGAGCTTAACGATAAGCAACTTGCCTCTGTCCCCGTGGAAGAAAAGCTGCTGGACGCAATCCTCGAGGCGCGCAAAATGCCTCACCGCGAAGCTCGCCGCCGCCACCTGCAATTCATTGGCCGCCTAATGCGCGAAACCAACCACGAAGAAATTCAAGCCGCGGTTGATAAGTTACAAGCGCGCAGCGATCAATATGTTCATCGCCAACACCAAATTGAACGCTTCCGCGATTTACTGATTGAAGGCGATAAACAAATTTTCCAAACCTTAGTAACAAACTGCCCCGGTATAGATGTGCAGCACTTGAAACAGTTGGTGCGCAGTGCGCAAAAAGAGCGTGATGAAAATTCAGCTCCCAAAAGTGCCCGTAAGCTTTTCGCATTTATCCGAGAGCAATTGGAGTTACAAGAGTAAAAAAAGGAGGCATTTGCCTCCTTTTTTTATTCGCATCACGGTTGTTTTCGTCGTCGGTTTTTCTTTGGCTTTTCTTCTTCACTGGCTTTTTTGATCAGATCTTCTTCGCTTTCAAATAAACCATCAAACTTCATTTTGGGTTCGCTCCAATCACCTCGAATGGTGTAGCTGACGCTAGTGACGCGATCAACTTGCTTCTTAAACAGTTTGCTCACCACATAAATTCCCGCTGCTGCAGGTAAGCCCGTTACCACCGCTGTGAAAAAGGTATAGCTCCCCACCACCGGTAAAGTTGCCACCAAACGCGAATCGATTTTTTCTTTCTCTAAATCAAGCTTGCCAGCAAGCTGTAATCGGCTTGACGGCGTTTTTACTTCAAGCGGCTCAACAAAGGTTAAAGTGCTCGGAACAAAATTCGCTTTACCGACAATTTGATCGTAGGCTAATCCGCTTTTATAAAGATCAGAAAAATCCAAACGTAAACGGCGTGCAAGTGAATCAAAATTCAATACGGCCATCAATCGTAATAAACCGTCGCTTCCCGGGCTTGGATTATTTTTGAATCGGCCTTGCTCAATATAAATATCAATATTGCCCGCGATTTTTTTGAGTTCAAAATCTTGCGGGTCACCCGCCCAAGTTGCATCAACACTAAAGCGCGCGGAGTTACTTTCAAGCATGTCTGGCTTTTGCCATTCCCGCATTACTGTGGACATATTGGCAGCCGCAAGCTCGCCAATAAAATGGGTGCTTGAGCCGTTTGCATCCACCAGCCACTCCATTTTTGCGCCCGGCTTTTTGATTTGGGTTTTGCCATCTGCTGCTAATTCACTTAGGCCACCAACCGTTACGCCTTTTACCGTGCCGTTAATATTGTTGAACAACACGCCTTGCGCCTGTGGCCGAACTTGCAAAGACCAATTTCCGTAATTAACGTTATCCATAAACAGCGCTTTAACGGCAACATCCGCCAAGGGTAAATTGCGTGGATCAACGCTAATACCGGGAACCTTCGGCAAGGCTTGCCCAGCACTCGCAGGGTCGGCTGATTTGGCGCCGAGTAAGCTACTGGTTAAACGCAGGCTTTCCAGATTGATTTGCAATGGTTTGGTTTTTTCGTTGGGGATGCGAATCTCTCCATCAACCAACGCATTGGTAAAGCCCACTTTCCAGGATTCGTACAAACGTTCCGCACGCAGGTGAACATCTTCAAACGCTACGGGGCCCACCTGGTAATGTGCAAGTACGATTTGCGCACGGAAAGGTAAACCCGCAACTAAGACAGGGCTCTCGTCTGTAGCGGGTTGCTCAATTAACGAAGCCTGCCCCCCTTGATTCGCTAGCCGAGACTTTTGTGCATCGATCTGCGCCGTATAATCCACATAACGCTCTTGTACTTTTTTCCATGGTTCTATATCCAACCCAGGTACTTTTCCGCTGAGCAGAAACTGCGGTTCCATAGCCAATTTGGCGCTGTCGTTGAGTGCGATATTAGCGTTCAGCAATTTGTTGTTTTGATGCGGATCAAGTTCAAATAACGCCTGCAGATCATCGCCATACAACATATCGACCAGCGATGATTTTTCCCACAGCGACATTTTAAACCTGAGAAAACGCTCACCATCGACCGATTTGCCATAGGGCGCCGGAAGGTTAACCGCAACGCCAGACAAGGGACTGGTGACTGTGACTACCGCAAAAGGCAAATCCGTCGCAATCGCGCTCGCATCAACCGACTTATGATTCAACTCAACAGTCGCGTTGTAGGGTATACGGCCATGCATAAACAAAACTTCTGGGCGCTGAGTCCATTTTGCGAGAGTCTGGGCATCCACATCGCCATTAACTTCCACAAGCGTTTGACGGGTTTCACCTTGCTTGCGTGTACTCAATAGTGTTTTTACCGGCTGCCCAAATAGAATGCCGTTCAAACCTTCACTTCTTAAGCCGGTAGTTTCGTTAAAGCTGAGGTGCCCGCTGACATCCTGCATGGCGAGCTTCAAGTTGCTCATCTCAAAGCGTGAAGCATTTAAATCCAAGTCAATTTGTTGGGTAGCCCCAGTTCCTTCGCGATCCAGAGGAACGGCAATATCAACCTTTGTGCGCAAGTTGCCGTCCAGCTTCCAAGTATCCATGCTGGTACCTACGTAGCGGCGCAACATACTTTCACGCAACACTCGCAAACCGTCCTCTGCAGCACCTTCAACGCTGCCATCCACACGCAGCAACGAACCGTGGCCGTCTGGGTTAGGGTTAACGTTGATTTGGGTAGACCCTACATCACTACTAAATAGTTTCGCCTTATCGACGCTTGCGATGACATCCTCGTCGCTGACCAACAGACGACCATCAATCTCATCCAATGCAGGCCATTCGGGGTGGTATTTGAGTTGGGCATGTTTGATATCCACGTAGAGTTGGTGGCTACGGGACGCCCGATTGTGGTTATTCAGCGTGCCGCGATAGACAAAACCAACTTGATCGACAAAGCCCGCGTTGTTTGGGCCGATACTTTTTTCCAGCCAATCTAACAATGAGTGCGGCACTACGGCGGGAGTGTATTTGCTGTACAGGCTCGCGTTTAACTTGGTTGCGCCAATTTGTAAATACAGGTCTATATCGCCTGTATTACGCTGCCACGGCAAGGAAAGCCACATATAGCCCTTCGCGTGCTCGTCGCCTTTGGTGAATTCCAACGCACCACTATTCACGTAGATTTGGTTATTGTCCGGCTGCAACCGCCACGCCACCTGCCCTTTAGCTTGCTGATACTCCATAGGCGCAGAGTAAGTTGGATAGTAATGCATGCTAAAACCATCGCGGCTGTCGATATCCACGAAACCGCCGTTCTTGTTGGCGTAGACAAATCCATCAACCGTACGCAGGGCCGGCACACCTTGCCAAGCATTCACCCCAACCTTCGCAAGGTTTGCCTGTAACTCCCAGGCTTTTGGGTTTTGGGTAGGAATTGCAAACTGCACATTGTGTAATTCGCCCATGGGGCTCAGCGTGCGCATGACGTCGCGTAGGCGACTGTCACCGAGTACGCCTGCGCTATCCAATGTTTGATTCAAATGGTGCAAATCAACTTTGGGCAAATGCAGGATGACGGGGTCAGAAAAACTAGCGGCGGATGCTGCAAAACTAAGGTTTTCTATCTGGTATTGATTAACGCGGGAGTTCAGCTTTTGCAACGCTAGCATCCATTCACCGCTGTAGAGCCAGTGGCCCACAATATCCGTCGTGAAGCTGTCCAAACCAAGATGTTTACCAAAAACGGGAACGCTCAGGCGCTGAATACCGATCTTGCCTTGAACATCCAACCCCTCATGTTTGGGGCGGCTGGTAAACCAGAGGCTTGCGTCCAACGCGCCTTCACTGTGAACTTCTGCTTTGATACCGCGCAGCAAAAATGCAGTAGTCGCAGCGATGGGTTCGTTGGTTGGGAACTGTTTTAATTGCAGGAATGCTTTACTGCTAAAGGTTTCGCGGTGGCGAGGGTCGCCCTTGCCCTCGGCAACCAAGCTCAGCGTTTTAGGATTTCCGTCAACATCCACCTGCAATGAAAGACGATGAAAATCACCCGCGTTCTCCATGCGCAACAGAGGCGAATTCAGCGTAGTGGTTGTGCCAGATGCAAAATGAAAATTGAGCCGAGTTTGAGCAAATTCAATACGGCGGGAAAGCAACGACATATCGATAAGCGCATCCAAATTTGCGCCCTTTTCATCCTGGTTTTTTTGCGTGCGGGGAATACCAGAAACTTGCCAAAAGCCATCATCAGTTTGCACAAAATCCATTTGCACTTTATCGAGTTGGAGCGCACTCCACACCAAACGCGCGTGAGCTAAGCTGCCCAATAAATCCAAGCGCATTTGCGCGTGATCCAGCGTAATAATTTGTTGGTTGTTCTGGCTGTGAATGCGCAGGTTGCGTACATCCACCATAGGCTTAAGGCCGACCCATTCAGCGCTAATAGCCCCTATGCTCACTTTGGCGTTGAACTTGTTGGAGAAATAAGTGCTTAACTCTTGCGGATATTCCGCTAACAAATGGGAGAAACTGCGCCCAGCCTGAACCAGCACAGCCAAGCTAATAGCGGCCAGCGCAAAGAGCAAATAAAACCACTTAATAAGCTTGCGTAAATAAGCGGTCATAAAAATACAGATGTCATGCTAAAGGGTGATTCCTAAAATACTTCTCAAAAGATACTGCTAATTTAGCCGCGAATCTTCGCTGACTTGCTGCGGAATCCAAGCCTGAGCACATTTACATCAAGAGCTGGCCCCCCGCTTCGCGAGGATGACGACTCCCTGTTAATTACCTATTGCTGCTTTGCCCATACAGGACTGCATGTTTAAACGCGATAAACGTTTGGTATTTACACCAACACAATGTCGTACTGTTCTTGGGTGAAAAGATTCTCAACCTGAAACTCAATAGTGCGGCCAATAAAAGCTTCCAAGTCAGCTACGTATGCAGCTTCTTCATCGAGTAAGCGATCCACCACCACAGGCGCTGCAAGTACTAGAAATTTTTGCGTGTCGTAAGAGCGAGACTCACGCAAAATTTCCCGGAAGATTTCGTAGCAGACGGTTTCCGCCGATTTCACTTGCCCGCGGCCCGCACACACCGGGCAAGGTGCGCACAACATTTGTCCCAAGGACTCACGGGTGCGCTTGCGGGCCATTTCCACCAAGCCCAACTCTGAAACGCCGGTAATGCGTGTTTTGGCGTGGTCTTTTTCCAATGCTTTTTCTAGGGTGCGCAAAACTTGGCGTTGATGCTCTTGATCCTGCATGTCAATAAAATCGAGGATGATAATGCCACCCAGATTGCGCAAACGAAGCTGGCGCGCAATAGCCGTTGCCGCTTCCAAATTCGTTTTGAAAATGGTTTCTTCGAGATTACGGTGCCCAACAAAAGCGCCGGTGTTAACGTCCACCGTGGTCATGGCTTCGGTTTGTTCGATAATCAAATAACCGTTGGATTTCAGCGGTACGCGTGTATCCAAGGCGCGGCGAATTTCTTCCTCCACACCATACAGATCCAACAGCGGGCGACCACCGGTGTAGCACTCGATATGATCAACCAATTGCGGAGAATAGTTGCTCGCAAAATCCAACATCTGCTGATATGTCAGGCGTGAATCCACACGAATTTTGTCGATGGGCGCGCGCGCTAAATCGCGTAAAGCACGCAGGTAAAGCGGCATATCTTTGTGAATCACACCCGGCACGGGGATGCTGGGGAGCTTCTCAGTGAGATCTGCCCACAGTTTTTGTAAGAAGGGAATGTCCGCCAATATGGCTTCCGCAGTTGCACCCTCGGCAACCGTACGCACGATGAAGCCACCGGTAATGGAAAATTGCTCGGAGGCGGAATCCATAATGCCGCGTAAACGCTCGCGCTCTTGCTCATCCTCAATACGCACCGAAACGCCAATGTGGCTACTGTTGGGCATGTAAACGAGATAGCGAGAGGACAGCGTCAGATGAGTAGTTAAACGTGCACCTTTGGTGCTGATAGGATCTTTGGCAACTTGAACAAGGATAGTTTGGCCTTCACGTACCAAGGTGCGTATATCGGGAATTTCTGCGGTTCTCGGCTCACCTTCTGGGGCTTCCGGCACCATATCAGCCGCATGGATAAAGCCCGTGCGCTCAAGACCAATATCGACGAAGGCGGCTTGCATGCCCGGCAACACGCGCACAACTTTACCTTTATAGATGTTGCCGACGTAGCCTTTACCATGGCTGCGTTCTATGTAGAGTTCTTGCACAACGCCGTTCTCCACGAGCGCAACGCGAGTCTCCACGGGTGATACGTTGATTAGAATTTCTTCACTCATAGTGAGCTCGTCTGTTATTGCAGCCAGGCTTTAGACTTTAGTTGTCTTTTGCCAATCAAGCTGTTTGATGCCAGTAAGTAACGGCGAATTCTTGTAAAAGTGCGACTGTTTGCTCAATAGGTAAGCCCACCACACCGGTGTAACTACCGCGAATTTGCTCCACAAACACCGCCCCAAGCCCTTGGATACCGTAACCACCTGCTTTATCGCACGGCTCACCGGTTTTCCAGTAGGCGGCAATTTCATCATCGCCAAGTGGACGAAAGACCACATCAGTCACGGAAAGTTTTACGCTGCACTTTTCTTCCATAATCATGGCGACAGCAGTCATGACTTGGTGCTCAGCCCCGGCCAGTTTGCGTAGCATTGCGGCAGCGTGTTGAGCATCCTGGGGTTTTTCTAAAATCTCGTTATTCACCACAACTATGGTGTCAGCCCCAAGCACAGGTTTTACGGGCAACTGGCTGGCTTTGACGGTGGCGAAACCGGCTTCCGCCTTCTCGCGCGCTAAGCGCTGTACGTAGCCGCTGGGTGATTCCTGAGTTCGGGGCACTTCTGCCACATTGGCGGCAACAACCTGATGAGGAACACCAATTTGCCGCAGTAACTCGCGGCGGCGCGGCGACTGGGAAGCCAAATAAATAGACGGCTCATCTTGCAGATTCACCATGAACTCCTACTGAACGAGTGCGATTTACACGAAAGATAGCGTGGAAATAGTTATGTTATTAGGTGATGCGGTAATGCCTGCCCACACGGTCTAACAGTATCCTCACCAATGGCCACACAAGCGCGCTGGTGAATGCAGGAGCAAGAAATACCAATCCAGACAAGGGACGCCCAGACATACTTTGCACCCAATTGCCCGGCAGTTGTGCTAAACCCACGAGCACAAATACCCAGCCTGCCTCTTTCCACATGGCAAAGTTACGAACGCGTTGATAGGACAGGATGCAGATATAGGACACTATCACCAACGACAAACTGTGCTGGCCGAAAGGCACACCTTCCAGCAAATCCTGATAGAGCCCAACAAAACACAAGAAAAACAGACTAATGGTGAGCGGAAACACTGATATCCAGAAAATCGCGACTAACAATACAAATTCGGGTCGCCACCAACGCCATTCCAAAGGCAAGGGATAAACCGCCAATATCAGCGCTACAACGAAGCTGGTGATAATGACGATGTAAGAATGCCAATGATGGGGAATCATCTGCGCCCCGCCGAGGATGCGGAAGTTTTAGCCGATGACTGCACTGATGAGGCCGCTGAAGAATATGCAGAAGAAGGAGAGCTTGAGGATGATACCGAGGTTACGGCCGATGAATCGGGCTGGGTATGTGTATCAAACACCAACAGAACATGGCGGCTGCGATCAAGCCGCGCCATGGGGCGCGCAATCACGCGCGCAAAGGCTTGGCCTGAGTTGCGCACAACTTGTTCAACTTCGGCAACGGGGTAACCCACCGGGAAGCGTTCACCCAAGCCCGAGCTCACCAGAATGTCGCCTTCGCGAATGTCGGCATTGATGGATACGTGGCGTAAGCTCAAACGGTTTAAATCACCTGTACCTTCTGCAATGGCACGCACACCGTTACGATTAACCTGCACGGGAATAGCGTGAGTTGAGTCTGAAATCAGTAGCACGCGGCTGCTGTCTTCATCCACCTCAACAACTTGTCCCATTAACCCAAACGCATCCAATACCGGTTGGCCCTCATAAACACCTTCGCGAGAACCTCGGTTGATCATAATCACGTGGCTAAGGGGGTTAGGCGACACCCCCATTAACTCGGCAATCAGCACTTTGTCTTGCAACATATCTTTGCCGTTTAACAGCTGACGTAAGCGTACATTTTCGGCTGCGAGTGCGGCCATTTGTTGCTGCTTGCGTTGGTAAATAAGCACTTCTGTTTTGAGGCGATCGTTTTCTGCGCGCAAGTCCTGTTCGGATGCAAAAGAACCACTCGCCCAATCGCTAATACGGCGTGGGATATCGGTAACTTGATAAAAGGGAACCGCCAAAAAGTTGAGCTGCTGACGAACAGGCTTGAGCCAAGGCGTGTAGAGACCAACGAGGATTAGCGCCACAGCAACAGCGATAAGGAACACGACCCGCGTGGAGAGCGAAGTGCTGTTAGTAAATAGCGGTTTAATAATTGTGTCTCCTGTAAAAGCAAAACGCTGGCATTGCCAGCGCTTCAGTCTGAACCAGGGATCTTATGACGACAACAAGTCAATGCGCTTGTCGTTCATCTCCATGGCCATACCGCCACCACGGGCAACACAGGTCAATGGATCTTCAGCCACAATGAAAGGTAAGCCGGTTTCGTGGGAGAGCAGACGGTCGATATCGCGCAGTAAGGCACCGCCGCCAGTCAATACAACACCGCTTTCGGCGATGTCTGACGCCAATTCTGGTGGAGATTGCTCAAGGGCGCTCTTAACGGCTTGAACAATACCGGCTAAAGGCTCTTGCAAAGCTTCAAGGATTTCATCGGAGCTTAAGGTAAAGCTGCGCGGCACACCTTCTGCCAAGTTGCGGCCGCGAACGTCAATTTCGCGGATCTCGCTACCGGCGAAGGCACAGCCGATTTCTTGCTTGATCCGTTCAGCCGTTGCATCACCAATCACACTGCCGTAGTTGCGGCGCACATAGTTAACAATGGATTCATCAAAGCGGTCACCGCCGATGCGCACAGAGTCGGAGTAAACCACGCCATTCAGAGAGATAACCGCGATTTCAGTAGTACCGCCGCCGATATCCACTACCATCGAACCGCTGGCTTCTGCCACCTTCAAGCCAGCGCCAATTGCGGCCGCCATAGGCTCGTCAATCAAACGAACTTCACGCGCGCCAGCGCCGAGGGCCGATTCACGGATTGCGCGTTTTTCAACTTCGGTAGATAAACAAGGGACACTGATGAGTACGCGAGGGCTTGGGTTGAACCAGCTGTTCTCGTGCACTTTTTTGATGAAGTGCTGAAGCATTTTTTCAGTCACTTGGAAATCTGCAATCACGCCATCTTTCAATGGACGAATGGCGGTGATATTACCTGGTGTACGGCCCAGCATACGCTTGGCCTCGATGCCTACCGCTTCTACGGTTTTACGGCCATCGTGATGGCGAATAGCCACAACAGAGGGTTCGTTGAGAACAATGCCACGGCCACGAACATAGATCAGGGTGTTGGCGGTGCCGAGGTCAATAGAGAGATCGTTAGAGAAAGCTCCACGCAAGGATTTGATGAACATGAAGAAGCGGCCTTATTAATCTGGATTAGCAACTATGGCTGGTAAAGTGCGGCAGTATAAGGGAAATTCCTTGGCAAGTCGGCCCCTTTTTAGCACTTTTTGTAAAAGATCCACATTTCTTCATCGAAGCCAAAAACAGGTGTTGGTGGGCGAAAATGTATGATTTTTGGGAAAGGACGATGGTTATTTTTGGGGCGTGGAAAAGTTAGCGCTCAGTCCACGAGGATTCAGCCATCCACTCGTCAATTTGGGCGAGCGCCATGGGTCGGCCGATGTGGTAACCCTGAGCCTCATCGCAACCCATCGAAGAGAGGCGCTCAATCAGCGCAGCATTTTCCACGCCTTCTGCAACCACTTTTAAACTCAGGCTGTGCGCCAAATGAATGGTAGATTCAACAATCAGTTCATCTTGTTTATCGTCCAACATATTGCGGATAAACGAGTAGTCAATTTTGAGTGTTTGCACCGGCAATTTTTTCAAATAAGCGAGTGACGAATATCCTGTTCCGAAATCATCAATGGATAATTGCGCCCCCAACTCATGCAACTGCTGCAGCACACGTAGCGCGCGCGCAGGATCACTCATAATTGAACTTTCGGTAATTTCTAATTCGAGTGAGCTCGCGGGCAAACCATATTTTTGCAACAAATTGCGCACCAACTTCGGCATATTTTCGTCCAGCAAATTGCGAGCAGATAAGTTTACTGCAACACTCACAGCCAACCCTTGTGAGCGCCACAAACAACACTGGGCAATACTTTTTTCCAGCACCCACGCAGTGAGCGGGTGAATTAAACTCGTGACCTCTGCAATAGGAATAAATTCATTGGGCGGAACAAAACCTAACTCGGGGTGGTTCCACCGCAAGAGCGCTTCAAAACCATAAAACGTTTTGCTATCTAATTTAACTTTCGGTTGATAATACAAACACAATTGATCTTCACGAATAGCGCGCCCCAGCTCACTCATCATAGCCAAGCGTTTGGGCGAATGCGGATCAATCTCGGGGCTATAAACCGCAATGCCCGACATCTGCTCTTTGGCGTAATACATGGCCACATCAGCGAAACGCATTAATTCGTTTACATCGCGCGCTTGCGTTGGCGCCAACACGATTCCGATACTCGCACTGATCTCTGCACAAAAAACTTCCAAATTAAATTCCAACCGCAACGCATCAAGAATGCAATGAGCAAACACAACTGCGTGTTGTTGGTTGCGTATTTTAGGTAGAAAAATCGCAAATTCATCACCGCCCATACGCGCCACTATACCGTGGGTTTCGTGCATTTCTGATTGAATACGTGGACCAATTAGCTGCAATAAACGGTCACCCACTTGGTGCCCAAGCGTATCGTTAATTTCTTTAAAACGATCCAAATCAATAAACAACAATGCACCCAAATTTTCATTTTCTGCGGCATAAAAGCGTTCAATTTCTTGATAAATGTAGGCGCGATTAGGGAGACCTGTTAGCGAATCGTGAAGCGAAATATGTTCGAGCTTTTGTTCATAGCGCTTGCGTACAGATACATCTTTTGTTGTGCCCCACACACGCGTCAAATGATTATTTTCGATAACACCGACACACGAAATTTGAAAATAGTAACGACGCCCCTTGCTATCTTCCCGTATGACATCATGATCAATCATCTGGTAGTTATTTTTTACAAAAAACTGCAAATCGAAAACATACCGAGTAGAACCACTTTCACGCAAACCCTGACCAATAAGTTCATTTACCGATGTTGCGCGCAGCATGGTGGCCAGCATTTTGTTGCCTTGCGACAAACGCGCATTTTCTGCCATGAGTTCTACTTGCAGCTCAATGGAATCATCAAGAGAAATGGGCGGCACCATGTCGTAACACCAAATGGCTTCGCTGCTATTGGCTATAAAGGCTTTGTAACTGGCTTCGCTTTCCTGTAAAGCACGCTGTTGTTGGAGCAGAATTTCACGCGCATTCTCCTCCCTCGTTCGATCTTGCAATTGTATAAGCACTCGCTCGATCTCTTCGGCGCGATTTCGCACCGGCAATAAACTTGCACGCAAGCTTATTTTTTTAGGGGATGTTTTGTGATGACTAAAAAGTTTGTCGTCTAACGCGTAGGTTAAATCTGCGCTCAGTATTTCTCCGGTGCTATACACTTTTTGCAAAAGCGCAGATACATCTGGCATTGCTAGCAATTGTTTATCGCGCAGCAAGTTGTAACGCCCCATAGCCAAACTGGCCTTACGGGCACTCAGATCAAATAATTTTTCAAAGGCACTATTGGCTTGCAGAAGGGTTCCCTTTGCATCCGTCATTAAGCAGGCAATCGGGTTTTCGGCAAATAGCGTGCTGAGCAAACTATTACTCGTTTCAATGCCAGGGTTAGCCAACCAATGAGTACTGGGAACTACAACACCTTCATACTGGCGATTTTTACGGAGCCTAAGCCTGCCAATAAATCGAACGCGATGCTCCCCTGTTTGATTTTGGAATTTAACTTCGCAGGCGCGAACGCCCCTATCGCAATCCACCGGATCGGAATTAAACACTTGAAGGAATATGTATTTATCGGCCGCGCTGAGGCCCTCAAAAAGGGCTGACAAATTCGCGAAGGGCGTTGAGAAGCCTGGGAACACCAAGGAGAACTCCTCGGAAAAGCCCAAGCTTGCGGTATCTACGTCGAACCTCCACGCAGCCACGTCAGGCGCTAAGAGCGCATATTCTAGGCTGAGGGGGTTTAACTCCTCTGGCTCGGACGAGTGGGGCTGCTGATGAATGGGCACTAGCTAGGCTCATAAATAAAGGACACCAGCTGAGTCTAGACAAAGAAATTAAAAAACCCTTAAGAACTTGTTGCTATGGGAAGCGCCAAAAACAAAACTTTTGTTACAGAAATGTCGCTTTTATCAACAACTTATAGATTTCCACATGGGTCCTAGTAATGCGGAGGACGCTCGTTGGCGATCTCGTCCCCCTCACCCACTTGCCCCAAGGCGACATCATCTAAGCGCTTTGCCAGTAACCGCATTTGATGTTTGAGCTGAAGAATATCGGCGCCCTGCTTGGTAATCACTTGGTTTAATTGGTTGATCGTATCTTCCTGAAAAGCGATACGCGTTTGAAGTTCAATTAGCTCGTCTGCCAGGTTCACTATGCGTCTCCTAAAACGGTGTAAGCCGCGTCAATAATCTTAACGGCGCGCTCATCAATCAAAATATTTTGCCCCATGCGTGATGTCACATAACCAAAACCTAGCTGATAATCCGGGTCAGCAAAACCAATACTGCCGCCCGCACCGGGATGCCCGAAGGCTCGTTGGCCCCGGCCATAACGACAATCTGGGCGATTCGCTTGCGACAGCATAAATCCACAACTAAACCGCAAAGGCAAACCCAATACCTGATCTTGCTCAAAGCTCTGTTGCTGCGAGCAAAGCGCAAGGAATTCAGGGGGTAACAACTGTTGATTCGCCAAGGCGCCGTAAATAGCGGCAATTGCCTTGGCGTTGGCGTGGGCGTTGGCGGCGGGAATTTGCGCTGTTCGCCAAGCATGAGTGTTGGTGGCCGTCATCAAACTAATAGGGTTACAAAACGCGCGATTGGTTACACCGCGCGGATCGGCTTTCATCAATTTCCCGAGCGCGACACTATCGGCGCCGTTGCTCTCAACTGCTGCTAAATTTCTTTTGAGCGGCGCCGTATCGGCAATCATGACTAGATCAGCATCAGGCACGCCGAAGTGGCAAGCCACGCCCAAGGGCATAGCGACCTGCGCTTGGAAATAATCGTTAAAGCTCGCATATCCACTGGCTTTACGCACAAGCTCGCCCACAACCCACCCGTATATAAAAGGCGAGTAACCTTGAGCTTCACCCGGCCCCCACCACGGCAATTCGCTAGCGGCTGCCGTGGTCATAGCGCTCCAATCAAAAATTTGCGTATCCGCAATGTGTTGGTGAAACGCAGAGAGGCCGCTGCGGTGACAAAGCACATCCAAAACGCTGATATCCCCCTTACCACCCTGCGCGAACTCAGGCCAATAGGCAGCAACCGGAGCATCTAACTCCAACTTGCCCTGCGCAACCAATTGCAACGCACAAAGTGCCACCAAACCTTTGCCCGCTGAAAAAACATTCACAAGCGTATTTTCTTCCCACGGTTGGGATGCAATTTGGGCGAGCCGATTTGAGCGCTCACCCGCCCAAATGTTCACCACACATTCGCCTTGGTGGTAAAGCGCTAAGCCAGCCCCCTGCTCACCTTCATTGAAGTTGGCTGCAAATGCATTCACCACGGCTTGCCACTTGGCCGACCAGATACCCTCTACGTTCATCAAATAACCCTTAAACACGATTCGGCGCACATTCTAACAGTTGAGCCAAACCTTGCATGATCAAATCCTGACCTATACTGAATCAACAAATTTAAGCGGAGGTTGCGATATGAAGGGGATAGTGTTCCGCGAATTTACCGACATGGTGGAGAACCAGTTTGGTGAAGCTATGGTGGACGATTTAATTGAAACCACACAACCTAAATCCGGGGGGAGCTATACCACGGTGGGAACTTATGACCATGCGGAATTAGTCGCGATGGTGGGAGTACTAAGTGAGCGGACGGGCATTGCCGCTCCTGCATTGGTTCATCACTTTGGGAAACATCTCGCCTCGGTGTTTTCCAAAAAGTTTCCGGCTTTTTTTAATGACTGCCCAAATACTTTTGAGTTTTTAAAAAAAATTGACAATCACATTCACGTGGAAGTGAAAAAACTTTACCCAGATGCCGAGCTACCCAAGTTTACTTACATTCAACATAGCGAGCAGGAATTTGAGCTTATCTATGAGTCACAACGAAATTTCGCACATTTAGCGCACGGCTTAATTGAAGGATGCATGGAGCATTTTAACGAAGCCTTTCAAATTAGCCGTGAAGACATTGCTGACGAAAACGGCACCAAAGCCATGTTCAAATTGCGCAGACTGGTCTAAATGACACACGACATTGAAGTCTACAAAAGACGTTACGAACGCGAAAAAGGCGCCAGAGAACAGGCTGAACTGATTCTGGAAACAAAGAGTGCAGAGCTTTACCAGCTAAACGAAACATTGATCAATTTAACTGCGCAACTCGAGCAGAAAGTTCTTAGCAGAACAGAAGAGTTACAAAAAGCCCGTGACCAAGCAATTGCCAGCAATGAGGCAAAAAGTCTTTTTCTTGCAAACATGAGCCATGAAATAAGAACACCTATGAACGGAATCTTGGGTGTAATTTATTTATTGGAATCCAGCTCTCTTTCGGAACATCAACGCCATCTATTGACCACAGCGAAACAATCAAGCGAATTACTCCTCGCTATCATTAATGATATTTTGGATGTGAGTAAAATTGAAGCCGGTGAATTGAGGCTTGAAAAAATTAGATTCAACATCATTGAAACCATTCAAAGCGTTATAGATACTTTTTTGATTTCAGCGCAACAAAAAGAGCTTGCACTTAGCTGCGAGATCGACGCGCGCACTCCAACACATATTGAGGGCGACCCTACACGAGTTCGTCAGATTCTCTACAACCTTATCAGCAACGCCATAAAATTTACTCAGCGCGGCTCAGTAAAGGTTTATGCAAAATTGGGGGATGACAACCTAATTGAAGTTTCAGTACGTGACACCGGTATCGGCATAGCGCCAGATAAAATCTCCCACATTTTTTCGCCCTTTGTTCAAGCCGATGACAGCATAACTCGAAAATTCGGCGGCACAGGGCTTGGGCTCGCCATTTGTGCGCACCTTACAAAAGAAATGGGCAAAGAAATTGAGGTATCCAGCACCCCAGGGGTCGGATCAACATTCACCTTTTGGCTGAGCGCTCAACATGATTTAAATGAGCCCCTGTTAGGGCCCGCAAAAACCTATATCAACGCACCGAAGTTCGTGGAAAACCTAATTATGCTCGTGGATGACAACCCGGTGAATTGTGAAATAGGCAGTGAAATTTTGCGTGCTCAAGGGCTAATGGTGGATTGCTTCGAGAATGGCCAACTCGCTTTTGAGGCTATTACTCAAAAAAATTACTGTGCCGTGTTAATGGATGTACAAATGCCAGTGATGGATGGCCTTAGCGCCACACGAGCAATACGGGCTCTGGGTGGTCGCTATGCCCAACTCCCCATAGTTGCAATGACGGCTCACGCGCGCAAAGAAGATATTGAAAAAAGTTTGAGCGCAGGAATGAACGCGCACCTAACAAAACCCATAGAACCTCAAAAAATATTTGCCGTGTTGGAACAATGGCTTCCAACCAAATCTGATGGTTTAACAACAAATCACCAGCAAACATCTGGCGATCAACTAAAACCTAATGGTGATCAACCGATAACAGACACTCAAGATCTTCTCAATGAAAATAATTTTCAGCACATTGATGTTAAAGAAGCGTTGGGGCGCACCAACAACAATCGGGAACTCCTTACAAAAGTGCTCATCATGTTTGTTAACACTCACAAAGCAGATAGCGACAAACTCAAGGCACTTTTCGATCAGCAAGAGTTTGTTCAGCTACAAGCAATGGCCCACAAGCTAAAAGGTAGTAGCGCTAGCATAGGTGCAAAAAAGGTGTCTTCAGCTGCTAGCCAATTAGAAAAAGTGTGTAAAGAGAAAAACTATGACCAATGTGGCTCCTATATAAATCAAACCAGCAGCGCCCTTGAGCAAGCAATTCAAGAGCTCGCACAACTATCTTCGCCAAGTAAAAATACAACAAGAAAATTATTAAGCAAAACGGATCTTGAAAATAAAATTAAGGAATTTATTAACATCAGCCAATCGGACCTCATTGCAGCAGAAAAACTGCTTAATGATATTTTAGCGACCAATCCAGAACACGCACTTTGCAAACAAATTACTCAACACTTTGACAATTTTGAGATTGAATCAATCTACCCGTTGCTCGATGGCTTTTTGCCGACGGATCACATTAAATCACCCGTCAACTGCTAAGCAATAATCAGGATAATTACCATGACACCCTTCAAAATATTGATCGTTGACGACGCTCCGCAAGATATAAAACTAGTAATGGAATGCCTTAAAGACAAATACATCATTAACGCTGCAACAACCGGCGAAAAAGCGATTGAAATAGCCGGCAAAAGCTTACCGGACCTTGTACTTATGGACGTGTCCATGCCCATTATGAACGGGTATGACACCTGTAAGGCCATTCTCAGAGAACGTAAAACCAATATTATTTTCCTATCCGCCAATGACTCTACCGAAGAAATTTTGCGCGGATATGCAGCAGGCGCGATTGACTACATCGTAAAACCCTTCCACCCGGACATACTGCATTCAAAAATTGAATTTGCGTTACGACGAGCAGAAAAGAAGCAGGCTTTTTCCAGCGAAAACCACCATACAAGAGATGAGATATATCGCCTACTGCTTGAGTTCAATAAAAAATGCTTGAACATTAGCAGCCCGCAAGATTTCGCCAATACCTTAATTACACAATGTGAGAGTGTACATTTAGATTGTTGCGTTCAGATTCACTCGGATACGGGAATTTTTGAATCTAGCTCCACCGGTTTGGTTAGTAAACTCGAAGCGGAAGTACTAACCCGAATTCTCCAAGAAGAAGGTAACTTTTTTGCTCATGTGCAAGGATTATTTTTTACCCACGATAATGTTGCCCTGTTAGTTAAAAATTTATCCGCAGATAAAGCATCCGATGACATAAAAACGTCACTAGCTGCCTTGGTTGAAAATGCCAATACAATGCTATTAAATTTAGACAAAATTCACGCCGCCGCACAGTGTGAAAAAGCCGGTACGGCCAACCCCGCACTCAGAGCGCAGCTTGAGTCTGCCGTTGAACTATTCAGCCTACAAAAGCTTTACAAAAAAGAAGGCGTAAAAATTGTGGATGAAGCCTTAGCGAGCATGGAATCAACCTTTGTAGACATGGGGCTCACTTACAATCAAGAGCAAACCTTAATCTCCATATTGAATGCAGGTATCGATAGATCCATTAAACATTACGAGCATGGCACGCAGCTAGACGAACAATTTGAATCGACGCTGAAAGAGATAACCACAGCTGTGGGGGAGTAAATCAAACTTTCTTGTGAGACCAAAAGACTCTAAAATCCCCCCCGTAAACAATTGTTAAACCCATGGGGCATTTTATGAGCAATAGCCGCTTAGTTTATTCCACCGATGGCGGGCGCGTTAAAGAAGAAAAGCAAAACGCTAGCATTCCAAAAGGTGATGGCATAGTCCGCATCCGCCGCGAAACGGCGGGGCGCAATGGTAAGGGCGTTACCACCATAAGCGGTATTCCCGCCGACGAAACCGAGTTAAAAAATATCGCCAAAGCGCTCAAGCAAACCTGCGGTGTGGGTGGTTCCGTAAAAGATGGCGTGATCGAAATTCAGGGCGACCAACGTGAAAAAATTAAAGCAGATTTGGAAAAGCGCGGCTTCACTGTAAAGCTCGCGGGCGGCTAACCCATGCAAAACGGTCAACCCGATCCCAGTATTTTACTTGAGCTCGCCAACACCAAAATGCCCTTTGGAAAATATGCAGGCCGCGTTTTGATGGATTTACCCGAGCCCTATCTCGTTTGGTTTAACCAGCAAGGCTTCCCCAAGGGAAAGCTCGGCGAGCAATTGCAATTTCTGTACGAAATAAAATTAAACGGATTAGAAGGTCTGTTGAAACCTTTGCGCAAGCCCGGTTAATTGTCGCGCTTAGCCTGCAAATACTGATTTGGCGCTACGCCAAAGACACGTTTGAACATCGCCGAAAAAGCGCTGGGGCTTGCATAACCCAATGCATCGGCAATACGTGTGATGGATTCACCTCGCCCCAAACGGCAAATCGCTTCTGCAACTTGCACTTGCTGAACCCATTGGCCGTATTTCAAACCGGTTTCTTTCGGAAATAAACGAATTAATGTGCGCGCACTTGCACCTGCTTCTTCGGCCAAATCTTCAATTGTCCGGTTCGCACCGCTGGCGTTCATAATTAAATGACACACCGTTTGCAGACGACGATCTTGCGGCCAAGGAATTTCCACCGCATGAGTTGTTGCACGATTAATCTCCGTTAAAATTAACGCGCTTAAATGTTCGCCGCGACCCGGTACAGGGTATTCTGCTGGCTCTTCAAGTAAACCCAAAATTAATTCACGCAGTAAATTCGAAACGGAAATTGCGCGGCATTCTTGCCCAAGCGCCAGAGGAACATCTGGTCTTACGTACAGAGTACGCATTTCCAAATCACTGATCATGAACGAATGGTGCTCAACATTGGGGGGAACCCAAAGCGCGCGCCGGGAAGGAATTGTCCACACGCTGTTAGGGGTGAGCACGCGCATAACACCTTCAACCGCATAGAGAAGCTGCGCTCGGGGATGAGTGTGCGGCGGAATAACATCACCACTGCTATATCGTCCAGCCCAAGCGACTATGGGCCGCGGAACCTCTTGTAGTTCATCTGCACTGCGCATGTTGCTGACAACCATATATATCCTCATACCACGCCAGCTTGTCACTTATTCAACAGTTTATGTCATTTCTGCTTTTTTCAACATTTTATACTGGCCGCTCATGTAGAAATTGAGTGTTTTTATGAGCCAGACGGAAACCGTTCCACCAATCCCCGTTCAACAACCGGCATTTGATAGCACCAAACTGATTTTACCTGTGGTGGGAGCGGTAAGTTTTGTGCATTTACTGAATGACCTCATTCAGGCGGTGCTGCCCTCGATTTACCCGATGCTGAAAGCCGACTACAACCTAAGCTTTACGCAAGTGGGTTTGATTACCTTGATGTTTCAATTAACGGCGTCTGTGTTGCAACCGGGAATTGGTTTTTACACCGATAAACACCCGAAACCGTACTTATTACCCGCCGGAATGATTTTCACGTTAATTGGCTTGATCATGCTTTCCGTCGTCAATAGCTTCGCCTGGATATTGGTTGCGTC
Source organism: uncultured Cellvibrionaceae bacterium (assembly GCA_964581625.1). Lineage (GTDB taxonomy): Bacteria > Pseudomonadota > Gammaproteobacteria > Pseudomonadales > Cellvibrionaceae > Cellvibrio. The sequence goes on along the minus strand of CAZOPE010000011.1, from coordinate 41,934 downwards.
TGCTTGCATTGGTTTGGGCTCATCCGCATTTCACCCTGAAGCCTCACGTGTTGCGCGCACTGCGTCCGGTGGGCGCTTTGGTTTTGCCCAAGCATTTTTTCAGGTGGGAGGCAATTCAGGTTCAGCCCTCGGCCCATTGTTAGCCGCCGCGATTGTCATTCCACGTGGGCAACCTAGCATCGCCTGGTTTACGATATTTGCGGTGATCGGAATTATTGTGTTGTTTAACGTGAGCCGTTGGACAATCCGCACCCATGCCGCAATCAAAGCCAACAGCAAACCACCACGCGCATCTACACTGTCTCACAAACAAATTGTTAGAGCATTGTTTGTGCTCAGCATTTTGGTGTTTTCCAAATACATTTACATGACATGTTTGTCGAGTTATTACACATTTTATTTAATTGAAAAATTCAACCAACCGGTCGCTAGTGCGCAATTGTTTCTATTTCTTTTTTTAGCGGCCGTTGCAGTGGGTACGTTTGCGGGTGGGCCTATAGGTGATCGCATTGGTCGTAAGCGCCTGCTGTGGATTTCCATTCTCGGCGTAGCGCCATTTACGCTGTTGCTGCCCTATTGCGATTTGTTTTGGACAGGCGTGATTACGATATTTATCGGTTTGGTTTTGTCATCGGCCTTCTCGGCAATTATCGTGTTCGCACAAGAATTGGTACCGGGCAACGTGGGTTTAATTTCCGGAATTTTTTACGGGCTGATGTTTGGTTTCAGCGGAATTTCGGCGGCGGCGCTAGGCGCATTAGCAGATTCAACTGACATCATCTTTGTTTTTAAGTGCTGCTCATTTTTGCCGTTGTTGGGCATAGTGACGGTGTTCTTACCTAAGGTGGAATACGCAAAAGCTTAATGTAATGAGCCCATCAATGAGGGGCAGTATCCTCGTACGCACGCGGACGAGAACTCCCTTCTTTGAAACCCACCAACTCCGCTTAACCAAGCAATGGCCTGCTTCTTGCTCAGTCTCTCTCAAATGAAGTTGAACGACGTTTTTCTGACAGAGAGGCCCTTACCATGGATTCACAAACCCTAATTCAACTAACTGACACTTCGCTCAAAATCGGGCTGGGCGCGTTAATTGCGGCGCTGGTGGCCTGGCTTATTCTCTGGCGTAGCGCCCAGCAAAATAGCGGGCCGCGCGAAAATCGCCGGCTGCAAATATTGGAAGATGTTTCTGCACAAGTGGGCACCGTCACCCACATTTTCGCCAAATATTCGTCGCTGGTGGTGGAATCCATCCAGTTTGGCGACCGTTGGCCAACGGCGCGCCGTCAGGAGCTGGATGTAGTGAATACCGAACTGGTCAACGAATTCCGCAAACTTGCCGATGCCGAAGCGAAGCTCTTGATGCTGGGCGAAAAAAACCTAGAACGCAGCTTACGTTTATACGGCGCCAAAATTGCTGTATTCCGCAAGCAGGTTTATGTGTGCCGTAAAGATATTACCCACGAGCAAATCACCACCTTGAAGATGGGTGTGAATCAAGTGCGCGAAGCATTTTATGACATGCTAAGCCGTAAGTACGACCGCTTGCTCGCTACGGGTTAGTCAAAAAGTTTCGCTTGAGCAAAGCCCATGCATTGTTTACCCTGCATGGGCTTTTCGTTTTAGAAACCTTTTGAGCCCTTACGCGAGAGCCTTTACGTGCAGCGCATTCTCAACTACAAAGTTTTCGCTTTTGCGGCCTTGCTGGTCTGGCTCCTTGCCAGTTGGAGCGGCGCGCATGGGCATTTGTGCTTTGATGGTCAGGAGCCTCCCGTTAGTGTTCATATTCACGCACCAGACATGCATGCTGACCACGACAGTGACCAAAACCATGTGGATGCAAATGTCGATATAGGCCAGCTCGCACCGGCCAAATCCCTTAAAGTAGATTCACCCTTTGTGCTGATTGCAGCATATTTATTTGCTTGGCTTTTTAGCAAACCTGCGCAGATTTTCGTTCATTATTTTCGATTCACCCCCTCTCAACAATTTGGCTTACGCCCTCCCCTACGCGCACCACCTGTTAATCCAGCTTAAGTTCACTTTTTCTATTGATTTGAATTAAACATGATCCGTCACCGGATGATGTTTGCTGGAGCATCCTATGAAAAATATTTCCCGGCTATTCGCCTTTGGCGCTATTGGCCTTATAAGCATTAGCATTCCCGCGTATGCGCAAAAAACGCTGCGATTAGACGATGTGATTCAACTAACACTACAACATAATCCGCAACTTGCCGGGTATGAATTCCAACGAAAAGCGTTGGAAGGCGAACAACAGACTGCAACCTTGAAACCTGTGCTCCATGCCTCCGCACAAGTGGAAAATGTGGCGCGAAACGGAGACGCCTCAAACAATAAAGCCAGTGAGTTTACCTTGTCACTTTCATCGGTAATTGAATTGGGCGGCAAAGTAGATGCAAGACTCAATGTGGTTACCGCCAGACAGCAGCAGCTTGCATCCAGCCAACGCGTTTTAACGCTAGATGTACTTACCCAAGCTACGCAAGAATTTATTGTGCTCGCCGCATCACAAGCAGAATTAAAACTGTTTGAACAGCGCCAAGCTGCTCTACAGGAAAGCGTCGCATCGCTGAGCAAACAGTTGGCCGCAGGACGAACAGCTGAAACGGATGCACTGCGAGCAAAAGCAATGCTGGTTAAAACGAATATAGATCTGCAGAAAAAACGTCAGCAATTTGAAAGTGATCGCCTGAAGCTCAGCACGTTTTGGGCAGCTGCAAACTCTTCTAACATTCAAACCCACTTTAGTCATGTTGAAGCTGATTTATTTTCGCTCCCGCAAATAAAACCACTCCAAGAATTGATGCAAGGGTTGGAACAAAATCCCGATCTCGTACTGTTGGCAGACCAAATAGAACTTCGTGCCGCTGAACTTCGTCATTCCAAAAGCGAAGCTTCCGGCAACCTCACCTGGAATGCCGGTGTTCGTCGTTTAGAGGCGAGTAACGATAGTGCTTTGGTTATGGGCGTAAGCGTACCCTTAGGCTCAGCAAGCAGAGCATCCGGTGGAATCACAACGGCCGCTGCAAATAAGGCTGCAGCGGAATTAGAGCACGATACTGCGCGCATAACACTACAAGCCCAACTACTTCAATTGTATGGTGCATATACGCAAGCTACTGCCGAAGCAAAAAGCCTTAAAACAGAAGCTATTCCTCTTCTCACCCAAGCGCTCACGGCAACCCAAACCGGCTTTAACCAAGGGCGCTACAGCTATCTGGAATTAAACCTCGCGCAGCGCGAATTACTGGATATGCAAATTGCATTCATTAATTGCGCTGCACGTGTGCACACCATTGCGAGCGATATTGAACGCATCACCGGCGCTGCAGCCGCTGCGCAGACAACACAGAATTTGGACGCGAGGACATTGCCATGAAATCACTAAGTTATATATTTTTTATTTTATGTGTTCTCGCTGGCGTATCAGCCTGCTCACAAAAATCATCTGACCATGATGATCATGAACGCAGTGAACACAACGAAATCATCAAAGGCCCGCACAACGGGCGGCTCTTGACCGATGGCGATTTTTCAGTAGAACTTGCAATTTTTGAACGGGGTGTGCCACCCGAGTATCGCGCGTGGGCCACTGATGATGGCGATGCAGTCGCACCAAAAGATTGGCAACTCAGTGTTGCGCTAACTCGCTTGGGTGGTGAGGTCAATAGATTTTCATTTGTACCAAAAGATGATTTTTTGCGTGGAAGCGGCGTAGTAGAGGAACCCCATTCATTTGATGTTGTGGTTACAGCCACTTATAAAAACAAAAAACACCAATGGAAATTTCCCTCATATGAAGGTCGCGTGCAATTAAGCGCAGCACTTGCAAAAGAAGCGGGAATTTCTACGCAGGTTGCATCTGCAGGCCAGCTAAAGCAAATCCTAAAACTCTACGGACAAGCCCTGCCCGACCCAGTGCGCGTGAGCCACATTCAAGCACGCTACCCAGGCGTTATTCGCTCTGTAAAAGCAACGATAGGTGATCAAGTAAAAGCAGGCGATGTACTCGCAAGCGTGGAATCCAATGAGAGCCTTCGCCAATACTCTATCGCCGCGCCCATCAGCGGAACAATTGTGGAGCGCCATGCAAATCCCGATGAATTCACGAGTGATAAAGTTTTATTTACCCTCGTGGATTATTCGCAACTGGAAGTTCACCTCCATGCTTTCCCTGCGCATGCCAACAAACTTAAAGCGGGCCAAGTTGTTTCACTGACGGGTGAAGGGCGCCACGCGCTCAGCAAAATTGAATCGCTTACGTCACATGAAGATGGTGCAAGCACACTCATTGCTCACATCCCCTTAGACAACACGAATGGTGATTGGGTACCAAACCAAACACTTGAAGGTTCAGTCACCTTGGCAGAAACGCCGGTTGCATTGCGAGTCGACAACCGTGCACTGCAAACATTTCGCGATTGGCACGTTGTGTTTATAAAAGTGGGCGATACTTATGAAATTCGTCCGCTCGAACTTGGCCAAACCGATGGCGAATATACGGAAGTGATTAGCGGTTTAAAACTGGGCGATCACTACGTGGTTGAAAACAGTTATTTACTGAAGGCAGACTTGGAGAAATCCGGTGCAAGCCATGATCACTAGGAGCGAATAAAATGATTGAATTTTTATTGCGATTTTCAATCGCACAGAGAATATCCGTTCTGTTCGCCATGCTCGCATTTATTCTGGTGGGTTGTTGGAGTTATGGTCACCTTTCTATTGATGCTGTTCCCGACATCACCAACGTGCAAGTACAAATTAACACTGAGGCACCCGGTTATTCACCACTTGAAATTGAACAACGCGTAACCTGGCCCGTTGAAACCGCATTGTCAGGCTTACCGCATTTATCCTACACGCGCTCACTATCGCGTTACGGCTTATCGCAAGTGACCCTTGTGTTCAATGACGGCACCGATATTTATTTTGCGCGAAATTTAATTAATGAACGTATTGCCAGCATCAAAAGCAAATTACCGCCAGGCCTTGAACCCACTATGGGCCCCATCGCCACAGGGCTTGGCGAAATTTTTATGTACACGGTCACCGCCAAACCCGATGCAAAACAAGCCAATGGAAAAGTTTACGATGCCACAGCCCTACGCGAAATTCAGGATTGGATTATTCGCCCACAATTAATGCTTGTGAAAGGCGTTACCGAGATTAATACGATTGGTGGTTACAACAAGGAATATCACATCACACCAGATCCAACAAAATTGTTGGCCTACGGTTTGAGCATGGAACACATTCGTAAAGTACTAGAAAGTAACAATCAAAATCGCGGTGCAGGTTATATTGAAAACCAAGGTCAGCAGTGGCTAATTCGCACAACCGGCCAACTGGAGAATATCAGCGATATTGAACAAACACTTATCAGTGTTAAAAATGGTGTTTCCCTGCGCATAAAAGATGTAGCGCAAGTTGCCATAGGCAAAGAGTTACGCACGGGTGCAGCCACCCAGAATGGAGAGGAAACCGTACTCGGCACCGCCATGATGTTGATGGGCGAAAATTCTCGCCAAGTTTCAAAAGAATTAGCAAATAGGCTGCAAAAAATTAATCAGTCGCTGCCAGAAGGTGTGATTGCAGAAGCCGTTTACAACCGCACCACACTGGTTGATAAAACCATCGCCACCGTACAAAAAAATCTTCTTGAAGGTGCGCTGCTCGTTATTGTTGTTTTATTTCTCTTGCTGGGAAATTTACGCGCCGCCTTCATCACAGCGGCGATTATTCCCATTACTATGTTAATGACAATGACAGGAATGCTGCAATTAGGTGTCTCTGCCAACTTGATGAGTTTGGGCGCCTTGGATTTTGGTTTAATTGTGGATGGTGCAGTCATTATTGTTGAAAACACGATTCGTCGTTTGTCAGAGGCGCAACGCATACACGGAGGTCAGCTGCCACTTAAAGAACGTCTAGAGCTGTCGTTTGCGGCAACAAATGAAGTCATTCGCCCAAGCCTGTTTGGTGTAGGCATTATCACGCTCGTATACTTGCCTATTTTTACCTTGACCGGTGTTGAAGGAAAAATGTTTCATCCCATGGCAATTACAGTCGTGGTTGCACTCATTGCTGCACTCATGCTGTCAGTCACATTTGTTCCAGCTGCTATCGCGCTGTTTATGAATGGCAAAGTTGCTGAACATGAAAACGCGTTCATGATTGCTGCAAAGAGCATTTATCGTCCACTGTTGAAAGCTGCTCTACACATGCGTTGGTGGCTCATCTCTTGTGCAAGTTTTTTAGTGGTCGTGAGTATCTGGCTGGCAACCACCTTGGGCTCGGAATTTATTCCAAAACTAGACGAAGGCGATATTGCACTTCATGCGCTCCGTATTCCCGGTACAAGCCTTGAACAAGCCGTGAATATGCAAAAAATGCTGGAAGCGCGTATCAAACAGTTTCCAGAAGTTGATAAAGTCTTCGCCAAAATCGGCACCGCAGAAATAGCAACCGACCCTATGCCGCCAAGTGTTGCAGATAATTTTATTATCATGAAACCGCGCAACCAATGGCCAGACCCAGGTCGCACCAAAGAAGAGTTGGTAAAAGCATTGGAAGAAGCCGTGAAAGAAATTCCCGGTAATAATTATGAATTTACACAACCCATAGAAATGCGTTTTAACGAACTTATTTCTGGCGTGCGTGCAGATGTGGGCATAAAAGTTATTGGCGATAAATTGGAAACCATGTTCAATTCTGCCAACCAAATAAGTGCACTGGTTAAAACAATTCCCGGCGCAGCAGATGTTCGCGTTGAACAAGTGACTGAATTACCCATGCTGGCAATTAACCCAAAACGCGCAGAGTTAGCTACTTACGGTTTAACAATCGCCAACCTGCAAGATGCCATTTCCACTTCTGTTGCGGGTGAAACAGCAGGCTTGCTGTTTGAAGGAGACCGTAGATTTAAGTTAGTGGTTCGCCTGCCGGATGATTGGAGAAAAAATACGAATGCTTTAGCAAACCTGCCGATTCCAATTAGCAAATCGCCCGGCTTTGTACCTCTTTCACAAGTTGCAGAGTTGGATTTTAGTAGCACACAAAATCAAATCAGCCGCGAAAACGGAAAGCGCTTGGTGATTGTTACCGCTAATGTTCGCAATCGCGATCTGGGTAGTTTTGTGCAAGAAGTACAGCAACGTGTTGCTCGCGATATCAAATTGCCGGCTGGCTATTGGTTGGGCTATGGTGGCACCTTTCAACAAATGGAGTCCGCCCGTAAGCGCTTAAGTTTGATTGTGCCACTCACACTCCTGATGGTGATTGGATTGCTGGTATTCGCATTTAAATCAGTAAAGGATGCGCTGATTATTTTTACCGGTGTGCCCCTTGCACTCACTGGCGGTGTATTCGCACTATGGATGCGCGACATGCCTTTATCCATTTCCGCAGGCATTGGGTTTATTGCGCTTTCTGGCATTGCAGTGCTGAACGGCTTGGTGATGTTGTCGTTCATCCGCAATCTATATTTGGAAACCCAACAATTAACGCACGCCATTATTGAGGGCGCGCTTATACGTTTACGTCCTGTGCTCATGACTGCACTGGTTGCCAGTTTAGGTTTTGTGCCTATGGCACTCAATACCGGAATCGGGGCGGAAGTGCAGCGGCCATTGGCGACTGTAGTGATTGGTGGAATTATTTCCTCAACACTTTTAACGCTATTAGTCCTGCCAGTGCTTTACCAGATTATTCACGGAAAGAATCGGTAATTTATGGGTTGATGGGTTGCGTAGGCAAATGAAACTATGTGCGCCCCATCATCACCACAACTGTGGTAGATTGCTGAGCGAATTAACGCGTTAAAAAATAAATGTAAATTTTCCGAGAATTTTTATGAGCTGGATTATCACCAAATATTTAATTACCGCCGGACTCGTGGTGGTTATTTCCGAAGCCGCAAAGCGCAGCGACAAACTGGGAGGGTTAATTGCCGCCCTGCCACTTGTTACAGTGTTAACGCTAATCTGGTTGTATGTTGAAAAACAATCGCCCGAAAAAATTGCCAACCACGCGTGGTATACCTTTTGGTATGTTGTGCCAACACTTCCCATGTTTTTAGCCTTTCCTTGGCTGTTAACGCGCATTGGCTTTTGGCCAACCATGCTTGCATCGGTTGTGATAACCATTAGCTGCTTTTACGCATTTGCGATATTCGTTAAACGCTTTGGCATTGAGTTGCTTTAGCATTTATAACTTCCCGTGGCGCGAATTTACTTCGGCGTATAAGAACCACTAAAGAGTTGATCATGTTAAAAACTACTGGCTTATTTGTGTTGACCGCTCTTGCTGAAATTATTGGCTGCTTTCTGCCTTGCCTGTGGTTGCGTAAAGAAGGCTCTGTCTGGTTGTTAATTCCCGCTGCTCTAAGCTTGGCGTTATTTGTATGGCTGCTAAGCCTGCACCCCGCTGCAAGCGGGCGCGTTTACGCGGCATACGGCGGCGTATATGTGGCTACTGCCCTACTCTGGTTGTATTTTGTTGATGGAATAAAATTATCCACCTACGATTGGTTGGGTGCGGGAGTAGCCTTAGTGGGCATGGGAATTATTGTTGCGGGATGGAAGAACGCTTAGGTTAAATTAACCAACAGCAAGGATAAATCAAGCAACCACAAATACGGGCGCAAAACCACCGCCTTGCGTTCTGAAATTTGTGGTTTGGCCTTGATATAAACGCGCTGCGAGCAATTGAATTTCATCGCTGTACACGTAAGCGCGTATATCCATTTTTAATGCTGTTTTTACGTTATCAACCAACATACCGCGCTCGCTTGGTTGCACAATCTGTTGCGCAACATAATCACCTTGCAGAATTTCCTCCCACACTCGCTTTGTAAGTTTGTCACCGCGATATGCGGCGCGACTTCCGTATCCTACTGCAGGTTTAAAAAATAAATGCTTGCGGTTAGACCATAAGTTTTCAGCTTGATCGCCGGTCACCCTTAGGGTTTTTGGTATAGCAAAACTCAGCAGCTCTATATCTTTTTCATCAGCACCCACGCTTTGGAGATATTGTTGATCGCTCCACAGCGCAAGATTGCGCTTATCCGCATACAACGCGTATTGATGCGGATTTGGCGTAAGCACTACAGCGTCCATTTCATAAGCACGCCGCAATGTTGCTAGGGATTCTCCCGCTAAGGAAAAGTCGGTAAGGCGGTTATATACCAAATCAATAGCCTTCCCTTGATAGCACAACTGCTCATCAACCAAACTCAACTCACTTGGATCAGCAATAACAGCGGCAATGCCGTTTTGTTCAAATAAACGTTGAGCCATTTTAAATTCGGCATAGAGGAATTGTTGGGTGGGGCTTTCATCAACAATAGCAATGCGAGTAAGCGGCTTATCAGCTCGCTGTAAACGCCACTCATGCAAAAACATATTGAGAAATTCTTGATCTAGCTGCTTTTTTTGAGCGGATACTAAAGTGCCCTCAGCCCGACAACATTCCGTTTGAGCACTCAACAAGGCGGCATTCAAAAACGCACCGCCCGCATTGGTATTTACTTCAATAATCTGGGAGCCTTGTTCGCTCAAATGAAAATCGAAACCCATAAACACACCTGAAGCGCCGGGGTTCAAAGTTGCAATGGCTGGTGCTTTCGCCAACACAGCTTTTTGGTAAGCAGGTAAGCCAGCTACTCGTACAATAGCGGCGACGATATTGCGCATCTGTTGCATTTGGGTTGGCGATATAAAAACTGTCGTGCTGGAAAAAAGTTGTGGCTGCGACGTCAATACATCTTGATTGATATCGTCTGCACTCAGCACTTTATTCAGTTGCTCAGCATTCAAGGTTGTGCAAAAACAATCGTGATTTAATACTGCCGCAGAACTTGTACAATCGGCATTGCAGGAGGTTTTATTGTCGATCATAAACTTTAACCTCACCTACTCGCGGCAAACCACATGAAATAACTGTGGCGATTGCAATAAACATTGCCGACACCCACAAGCATGCGATCAAACCGAATTGTTGATAAATCCACCCGGACAAAAGGGTTCCCACTAAACGCCCCATGGCATTGGCCATGTAATAAAAGCCAACATCCATGGATGCGCCATCTTCTTTGGCGTAGTTCACAATCAAGTAGCTGTGGAGCGATGAATTAATGGCAAATAGAATTCCAAACACGCACAAACCCGAAATCAACACAGCTTCAATCGGTAAATTACTTGGTAACAAAATGGCTATGGCCGTTGTGATAAGAGTTAGGCTTAGAGCCCACCAACGAGCACTGTGACCATCTGGAACTTTTCCGCTCGCTTTACCCGTTATTTGCGGGGCGATGGATTGAACAAGGCCGTAGCCGATAATCCAACACGCAAGAAAGCCGCCGACTTGCCAAAAATCCCAACCCAGCTCACTGCTTAAAAATACCGGCAACGCCACCACAAACCAAATGTCGCGAGCGCCAAATAAAAAAAAGCGAGCTGCAGACAATATATTGACTGCACGACTTTTGGAAAAAATGTCTGAAAACCTGGGTTTATGTTTAGCCTTACCTAAATCTTGCTGTAATAAAAATAAACTGGCCAACCATATCGCACAGAGTGTAGCCGCCATTGCCAACACAGCGCTTTTAAAACCGATTAAGGTCAGTAAAGCGCCGCCCAGAAAAAAGCCTACACCTTTCAATGCGTTTTTTGAGCCGGTAAGCAAGGCAATCCATTTAAATAACTGCCCTTGTTGATTGGCCGAAATCAAACTCTTAATGGAGCTTTTGGCGCTCATTTTGTTGAGGTCTTTCGCAATGCCCGATAAAGCTTGCGCGCCCATTACCAAGGGCACACTTAACCAGTGCGCTGGCACCGCGAGCATAAGCAGCGCTACTACTTGCAGTGCCAAACCTATATTCATCGTGCGATTCAAACCAATCCTCGCACCCAAGTAACCGCCAAATAAATTGGTGATAACGCCAAAAATTTCGTAAAACAAAAATAAACCCGCTATGGTAAGCGGGTTATAGCCTAGCTGATGAAAATACAAAATCACCAACATCCGCAATGCGCCATCGGTCAGCGTAAACGCCCAATAGTTACCTGTCACTATTGCGTATTGGCGAATAGCGGAATTCATTTTTCAGACAAGCCCACAAGTTTCGCCAATTCCGCCGTGCGATTTGCATAGCCCCACTCGTTGTCGTACCACGCGTAAATTTTTACCTGCGTTTTGTTGGTGACCATTGTAGAAAGCGCATCCACAATGGACGAACGTGGGTCGCCGCAATAATCATTGGACACCAACGGCAATTCTTCGTAGCCCAAAATATTTTTCAGTTCATGTTCGCTTGCAGCTTTTAAAAGGCTGTTTACTTCTTCCGCTGTGGTTTCGCGCTCTACTTCGAACACACAATCTGTCAGCGATGCATTCGCTAGCGGTACACGCACTGCGTGGCCATTCAAGCGCCCACGCAACTCGGGGAAAATTTCTGCAATCGCCGTTGCTGAACCTGTTGTGGTGGGAATTAAATTGGAACCCGACGAACGCGCGCGGCGTAAATCTTTGTGCGGCTGATCCAAAATACTTTGCGTATTTGTGAGGTTGTGAATCGTTGTAATTGAACCGTGGCGAATGCCCAGTTTTTCATGAATCACTTTAACAATAGGCGCAAGGCAATTGGTTGTGCAGGATGCCGCCGTGACTATGCGGTGCTCAGCAGGATTAAATAAATGTTGGTTCACCCCCATCACAATATTCAACGCGCCCGCTTCTTTAACCGGCGCACTGACAACAACGCGCTTTACGCCTTGATCAAGATAGGCCTGCAATACAGCAACACTTTTCATTTTGCCGCTGCACTCAATCACTACATCACACGCGGACCAATCCGTATCACTTATTGCTTTGTTGTAGGTCACGTTAATGCGGTGCTCGCCAATAAAAAGCACATTGCCGTCTGAACTCACGGCTTCCTTTAATGTACCTTGGATAGAATCAAATTTAAGTAAATGCGCAAATGTCGCGGCGTCCCCAGCGGGATCATTAATCTGTACAAACTCAAACTCTGGCCACAGGTAAGACGCTCGCAAAGCTAAACGGCCGATGCGACCGAATCCGTTAATACCCACTTTAATTTTTTTCATCATTTCTACGCTCACTTTCGAATTAAAATGCCGGTAATGTTTGTGCCCGGCGCAACTGTGTTGAATACGGTTCCGTATTTGCGAACATTGTCGTGCAGTAAGGCCAGGCGGTGATCTGACTCATCTGTATCCACACGTATTTGATAGCTAATCGATTCCATTTTAGGTGGCACATCCTGACGCACGCCCTGCACTTCTACCTCAACTCCGCGCAGATTAAATTTCAATATAGGTGTAACCCGTTCAATACTTTTGATCATACAAGCGCAGAGCGCTGCCAATAATAATTCCGCCGGATTAAATGCATCCGGGCGCCCAGCCAGATCTGTATCAATCACCAAACTCGCCGATTTACAGTGCGCCTCACTGCCATGAGCATCCTTTCGTTGCGCATGAACCTTGAACACCAGTTTTGGCTTTACGTCGGTCATGGGAAGCTCCTGTTGAAAAAATTAATAATATGAAGTCAAACATTAGCAACACCGGTTGGGGCGATCTTGCATGTCGCATAACCGTTGCTGATTTTCGGCCAGCCACTCAACGTTAGCCGCTAGCATTGTGTTCATCACTTCAGCAGCCCAAGTGGGCAAGTCAGGATGCAAGCGATAGTAGATCCACTGTCCTTGACGGCGGTCTGCTAAGACACCTGACTCGCGCAGCAAGGCGAGGTGACGGGAAATTTTGGGTTGGATTTCGTCGAGCGCGCAGGTGAGTTCGCACACACACAGCTCTTGTTCGCGTGCGACTAACAATGCGATGCGCGCGCGCGTTGGATCAGATAAGGCTTTGCAGAAAAAATCGGGGGTAAACATGGGGGTGCCCTTGCTTGCATATACGGAAATCAATATATATGAAATTTCGTATATGTAAACAGCAAGGACAACGAAGACAACAGAATTAAAGTTTAACGCTCGAGCAAGCTCAACTTGTTGGGCACATTGTTCCACTGCTCGTGATCAGGCAGGGCATCTTTAACGATGGAGATTTCAGGCCAGATCTCTGCAAGTTCAGCATTTAACGCGATGAAATGCTTTTGGTCTTCTGGCACATCGTCTTCTTCAAAAATGGCACCAATGGGGCACTCCACTGGGCAAAGATTACAATCAATACATGACACAGGGTCAATCACCAAGAAATTGGGGCCTTCCCTAAAAGCATCGGTGGGACAAACCGCCACGCAAGTGGTGTGCTTGCACTTGATACAGTTTTCGGTCACTACAAATGGCATAACAGCTCCATCACGGAAAAATTTCCGCCACTCTATTCAAAAAATCAATATCTGTAAAACTGATTGTATTTATAAGCAGTATCACTTTTGCTGATATCCACTAACAACCCTCTTATTCCCCATTTTAAATTTTATCGGGGAAAATACGTTTTTCAGACATAAAGCCGTAACAAACCCGCTTTATGGTGGTGGATAACATCAATCACTCTGGAATAACACCATGAACAACACCTTTAAAAAGCTGGCGCTATTCAGCCTGATTTCTTCATTTAGCCTAGCAAGCCAAGCAGCCCCCATTCTACTGGGTATTGGCAGCCTAAACGGAAGTGCTGATTTATCTGGCCTGACCGGCACACTGGAAAGTGGCGTAAACGCTAACGTGCTCGGCGGCTTGGGTTCAGGCTTGGCCTACGCCGGTGGCAATACCTTTATCGCCCTGCCCGACCGCGGCCCTAACGCACAAGCCTACACAGGTGGAGCAGGAGTGGATAACACCACAACTTACATTCCACGCTTGCAAACCTTAAGCATGCAACTCACTGCCAATAACGGTGGCGGCTTACCTTTTTCCATTACACCCTCGCTGACCAGTACTACCCTGTTGTACAGCGGCACTCCTTTAAACTACGGTGTAAACGGTGCCCCCGCACAGAACGACGCCAGCCATTATTATTTCAGCGGCCGCTCAGATAACTTCTCTGGCACAAGTTCAACTAACGCAGATAATGCACGCCTGGACCCTGAAGGTATTCGTGTATCTAACGACGGTAAAAGCGTGTTTATCTCCGATGAATACGGCCCATATGTATACCAGTTCAATCGCGCGACTGGCGAGCGAATCAAAACCTTTAATTTGCCAAGCGAATTAGCCATCAACAACCCGGCTTCGACCGAATCTGCCGAAATCGGTGGCAACACCAGTGGACGCACAACGAACAAAGGCATGGAAGGTTTGGCAATTACGCCTGATGGCAAAACATTGATCGGCATAATGCAAGCACCTTTGCTGCAAGACACCAACAAAGTTGTGCGCATAGTAACAATCGACGTTGCGACGGGTGCTACCCACGAATACGCCTACCAGTTAACCACCGGCTCAGGCGTGAGCGAAATTGTTGCCATTAACGATCACGAATTCCTGATTGACGAACGCGATGGTAAAGGCTTGGGTGACAACAGCAACGCAGCCGTAAAACAAGTGTTCCGCGTGAATTTGACCGGCGCACAAGAAGTGACAGGTATGTCTGGCAACCTTTCGTCAAAAGCGGTTAGCAAAACCTTGGCACTGGATGTAAAAAATATGCTGGTGAACGCCGGTATAGCCGCACAAAATATCCCCGCCAAAATTGAAGGTATGGCTTTTGGTGAAGACATTACGTTCAACAGCCAAACTTTGCACACCCTGTGGATCGCTAACGACAATGACTTCTTACCAACCATTACCGATAGCAAGCACCCACAAGGCTTTAGCAACCCCAATAATTTTTATGTGTTTGGGTTTAGCGATGCCGACTTGCAAAACTACGTTGCACAAAAAATCAGCACGAAAGTACCAGAACCCGCAAGCGCAATGTTGCTTTTGCTTGGCCTAGTAGGTGTAGGTTTGTTGCGTCGCAAATAGAAACACAACAAATTGCCTCTCAAGAAACCCGCTCTGCGGGTTTTTTCGTTTTTGGGATTCTGAGCTGTCGGCTTGCTCAACATCATTCATGAGCTAGTCTTAGGTTATTACTTAACGACAGATCAACTGCGAGCCCGCAATGAAAACAAAACAGTTACAGCTCAATAGCCTTGAATCACTAGAATCAAACCTGAACCCCCTGAAAGAGCTAGCGCCCGATTTGATCATTATTTTTGGAGCACTTCGCTTTTTTGAATCCCCCCTTCTTGGGGAAACCCTGAAAAGACTAATGCCCGACTGCGCACTCATTGGCTGCTCCACGGCAGGAGAAATTGCCGTAGACCGTGTATACGATAATAAATGTGTTATCACCGCAATTAAATTCGATCATACCCACGTTAAAGCAGTCACTACTGCACTAGCAGATATGAACGACTCCTTCGCCGCAGGTTCACGCTTAGCCGCCGAACTACCCCAAGAAAATTTGACGGGCGTTTTACTGCTTGGAACCGGCGTTGCCATTAACGGTAGTGCGCTGGTAGCCGGATTAGAATCTGTGCTACCCGAAGCGGTAAAAATTTCGGGAGGCTTGGCCGCAGACGCGGGCGCGTTTAAACAAACCTGGACACTTGGCCCAGCGGGCAGTAGCGATTGTCACATAGTTGCAGTGGGCCTGTATGGCGAACACATTCAACTCAGCTACGGCAGCTACGCAGGCTGGGAACCTTTTGGTCCGGCACGAAAAATTACTCGCTGTGAAGGGAATGTTTTATACGAATTAGACGGAACCCGCGCGCTGGATGTTTATAAACGTTATTTAGGTGATTACGCAAAAGACTTGCCCGGTTCTGGCCTGCTCTTTCCCTTCGCTATGCTCGACAGCGCGCAAGAAAAACACGGTATTTTCCGTACCATTTTAGCGGTAGACGAAACCGAAGGTTCACTAACCTTAGCAGGTGATATAGACCCTAACGGTTACTTAGAGTTGATGCACTCCAGCACCGACAAATTAATTAACGGCGCAGAAACCGCTGCAAAAACCGCTCAAAAAAATCACTCACACTCTCCTGATAATAGTGTGGCGATATTGGTGAGTTGCATCGGCCGAAAACTGGTTATGGGTGATCGTATTGATGAGGAAGTTGAAGCTGTTGCCGACACATTAGGAAAAACGGCAACGATTACCGGTTACTACTCAAACGGTGAAATTGCAGGAACCGAATTCCATCATGGTTGCCGATTACACAATCAAACCATGACCATTACCTGGATCAGCGAACGCCAATAACGCCATCATGCATCCAACGCTCGCCCGACAATTGCGTAGACTTTGCGGAGTAGAATCCGAAGCGAACCTCGCACAACATTTGGAAGTTCTGCAAAAAGCAGAACTCTCTCCAGAGTTGCATACGTTTGTTGAAGGGTTGCAAGAACTATTCACTCGCGTTGATTCCACGTACGAGCAAAGCGACCGTGATCTTGCATTGCGCTCGCGCAGCCTTGATGAAAGTTCAACTGAACTTAATCAAATTAACCAACAAATACGAGCGGATATCGCTAGCCGTAACCGCGTGTTGCAATACGTGCGCGACGCCGCCAGCAAATTACTTGATCAAAGCGATGAAGTTTACTGCGTACCTTATGCTGACGACCTTGAAGGGTTTTCTTCTCTCCTTTCAACCCTAATTGAACAGCAAGAGCAGCGTAGGCTTGAACTGTTTAACCAGCGTTTTGCAATGGATCAACACGCCATCGTGAGTATCACCGACACTCAAGGCATTATTCGTTATGTGAATGATAAATTTTGCGATATTAGCGGCTACACGCGCGAAGAACTGGTAGGCAAAAATAACAACATCATCCAATCGCCAGAACATAGCGCCGATTTTTTTAAGGAAATGTGGCAAACAATTGAGCTAGGGCGTGTGTGGCGCGGCGAAATTTGCAACCAGAGCAAAAGCGGTAGCCGTTATTGGGTTGACTCAACAATAGTTCCTTTTCTGGATGACGAAGGCAAACCTTACCAGTTTATTGGCATTCTCACCGACATTACGGCCAGCAAACATATGGCCGAAAAAATTATTGCAAGCGAACGACAATACCGAAACCTCGTTGAGAACGTGAGCGAAGTTATCTTCCAAATGGATAGCGAAGGCACGTTATTATTTCTCAACAACGTGTGGGAAAAAATTACCGGCTTTAGCGTTGCAGAAACCCGGGGTAGAAATTTTTTAGATTTCGTTCACATTGACGATTTTGATCAAGCAGTAAACGTATTCAAAAAACTGCGTGATCACGCGCTGGATACCTATAAAGGCGAACTGCGCTTAAACCATAAGAATGAACAAGGTTGCTGGCTTGAATTAACACTTCAAACCGAACTGGCAGACGATGCAAAAACCTTGAAGTTTACCGGAACACTTAATGATATTACTGAGCGCCGACGCATAGCCCAAGTGCAATCTGAATTTGTATCAGTCGTCAGCCACGAATTGCGAACGCCTATTACATCCATTCGCGGCGCACTGGGCATTTTGGAATCAGGCAAGGCTGGCCTTATTGGTGACGCCCCCTTAAAGCTCATAAAAATCGCTCACAAAAATAGCCAGCGCTTAGTTGTGCTAGTGAACGACATTCTGGATATGGAAAAGCTCACCGCTGGCAAAATGAGCTTGAACAAAGATTTAATTAATTTGAATGCACTGGTAGAGCTCGCCATAGAATCCAACACCGCCTACGCACAAACCTACAACACACGTTTCGCTTTAACGGCGAAACCTTACGAAGCCATGGTGATTGCTGATGCTGATCGTTTAATGCAGGTGATGAGCAATTTGTTTTCTAACGCCGCAAAATATTCCCCGGCTGAACGCGCGGTGGACATCACAGTAAGTGTTCTGGATGGCAAAGCCACAGTTTCCGTGCGTGATTATGGGCCAGGGATTCCAACGGAATTTCGTTCGCGCATTTTCAGCGCCTTCGCCCAAGCCGATAGCTCCGATACGCGTAAGCAAGGTGGTACTGGGCTCGGTTTAAAAATCAGTAAAACCTTGATTGAGAAAATGGGCGGTAATATCGGTTTTGAAAGTGAGCTTGGCGCGGGAAGCTGTTTTTGGTTTAGCCTGCCCATACACCAAACCCCCATGCCGCAGCATTAAGCCCTCGTGTTAAATCCAATCTTTACCTTAACGCAAAAACTTAAGTCTATTTTCACAACCCTGTTTCTGGGACAATAGCGCCCCGTAATCTCCACCGCGCAGTACCCATCTATGAATACCGACGTCACCAACCTATTTGACCACCCTCGCTATTGGGCTGAATGCTATGGCCCCGCGCCATTTCTGCCCATGAGCCGTGCTGAAATGGATAAATTGGGTTGGGATTCCTGCGATATTATCATCGTGTGCGGCGACGCCTACGTGGACCACCCCAGCTTTGGTATGGCCGTGATTGGTCGCTTTTTAGAGTCGCAAGGCTTCCGTGTCGGCATCATTGCGCAGCCCGATTGGAAAAGCGCAGAACCCTTCAAAGCCTTGGGTAAGCCGAATCTCTTCTTCGGCGTAAGCGCGGGCAACATGGATTCCATGATCAACCGCTACACCGCAGATTTACGCATGCGCTCAGACGACGCCTACACACCTGGCGGCATGGGCGGCAAACGCCCTGATCGCTGCGTAACCGTGTACAGCCAGCGCTGCAAAGAAGCCTACAAAGATGTACCCATTGTGCTCGGTGGCATTGAAGCTAGCTTGCGCCGAATCGCCCAGTACGATTACTGGAGCAACGAAGTGCGCCGCTCCGTCTTGATCGACGCCACCGCCGACATTCTTCTGTACGGCAACGCCGAACGCGCGATTGCAGATATCGCACACGCCTTGGCGCAGGGCAAAGACATTAAAGATTTGGATAACATTCGCGGCACAGTCGTGGTGAAAAAAGACGTACCCGCTGGCTGGACGGAAATTGATTCAACGCGTATCGATTGGCCCGGTCACATTGATAAGCTGCCTAATCCCTACGAGTACCAGCACGACACAAAATCCGTTGTGGATGCTGCGCAAGCAGACCTAAACAATTCGCAAATTGGCTTGCGCCAACTCGACCCAGAAAAGATGGAAGCGCAAATTGCTGCCCTAAATCCCTCTGAGCAACTTCAAACCATTGGCTGCCCAGCGCAGGGCGAGGCGTCAGAAAAATCGTTGAATGCGGATGAACCACAAGCGATTCGTATTATTCCAATGCCACTACAAAATCGTAGCGATTTGGCCAATGACGATAAGGTTTACGTTCGTCTTCCGGCGTTTGATAAAGTACGCAACGATCCAATTTTATACGCGCATGCCTCGCGCGTTTTGCATCAAGAAGCCAACCCTTACAACGCGCGCCCCTTGGTACAAAAACATGGCAACCGCGAAATTTGGGTAAACCCACCACCGATCCCGTTAGAGACGGATGAATTAGACGGTGTATTTGATTTGCCTTATGCGCGCGTGCCGCACCCTGTTTATGGCAAAGAAAAAATTCCAGCTTACGACATGATTAAAACCTCTGTGAATATTATGCGCGGGTGTTTTGGCGGCTGTACGTTTTGCTCTATTACCGAACATGAAGGCCGTATTATTCAAAGCCGCTCGCAAGAATCTATCTTGAAAGAAATTGAAGATATTCGCGAAAAAGTACCAGGCTTCACAGGCCACATTTCCGATCTGGGCGGCCCTACGGCGAACATGTATCGCCTTACTTGCAAAGATATGCCCACACTGTCCAAGTGTCGGCGCTTGTCGTGCGTGTATCCCACTATTTGCAAAAACTTAATTACAGATCACAAGCACACAACGGCGCTCTACCGCGCAGCACGTAAATTAAAAGGCGTTAATCGTATTTCAATCGCATCAGGCTTGCGCTATGACCTTGCGGTGCAAGATCCGGAATATGTAAAAGAATTAGTAACGCACCATGTAGGCGGCTATTTGAAAATTGCACCCGAGCACACAGAGGAAGGCCCGCTCGCGCAAATGATGAAGCCCAAAATGAGCAGCTATTACGAATTCAAAAAAATGTTCGACAAATTCTCCAAGGAAGCGGGCAAAAAACAATATTTAATTCCCTATTTTATTGCAGCTCACCCAGGCACCAAAGACGAAGACATGGTGAATATGGCGCTGTGGCTTAAGAAAAATAATTTTGAAGTAGACCAGGTGCAAACCTTTTATCCATCGCCTATGTCGCTAGCAACAGCTATGTACGTGAGCGAACGCAACCCGTTAAAAAAACTTACTTACAAAAGCGGAAAAATTACTATTCCACGCGGCCTTGATCAGCGCCGTTTGCAAAAAGCTTTACTGCGCTACCACGACCCCGCTGGCTGGCCCATGATTCGCGAAGCTCTAGTAAAAATGCGCAAGGGCCATTTAATTGGTTCAGCGGCTTCTGCATTAATTCCTGCGGAAGATCCAAAAGCAACGAATAATCGCAATACAAAACCTGCAAGCAGAAACCCTTCACCTCTTGCACGAGCACAAGTAAGTACAAGTCCTCGTGCAAAAAATGCGGCAGCTGCTGCGGGTAAAAAGCCAGCGGCAAAAGCATTTGGTGACAAATTTGAAAGCGCGAAAAAATTTAACGACCCATTAAAAGCTAAACCGGCTTTCACTAAACCAAATAAACCTGGCGGCGCTGATAGAAACTCTCCGAAACCGAAAAGATAAGCATCCAAAAAACTACAGCCACTTGGTGAGCAAGTGGCTAGTTTCGATAGCCAACTTCAGTTAATCACTTATCCATGAGCTTCATCATACTCACGCAACGCTCTTCATCTTGTACCGCGTTACTAAGATTTTTAAACACCACTGGGCCAAGCGAAGCGTATTGGTCACGAACTTTTGCCAGCGCATCTTTTCCTTCAAGCGTACATTGACGTGGAGGAACCAAGCCATCTGAATAAGCTGCCAAAAAGCGATCATTATTACGTGCATGAATCATGGGTAGTTGCGATTCAATGCGTCCATTAAATTGACTGCGCAAATCATTTTGGCTCAACGGAAATAGAAAACGCATAAGAATACGTTGGGTTGCAAATTTGTAGGGGCTATTCTCCGCAACTAACAGCGAAAACCATTTTTCTTTGGTTGCAAGTTCCGGGCGAATCGCTTCGCACACAATCGCCATTTGTTGCCCAAGATCAGACAAATCCTTTTTCTGCTCAGCATCCGTCAATTCACGATAATCCTGATAAGCAAATTGATTTAACCGGCGCAGAATTAGCCAACGTCGATCCTGATCCACGACAAACCCTTGTGGAAGGCTTTTGCCAAATAAATATGCATGCAACCGCTCTAAACCCGTTTGTGAAAAAGCAACTGTTGTATAAATATCGAAGAGGACTTTTTGAAGATCTGAATTCGCAGGCGCGGCATCCAAGCGTTGCAATAAAAATTGCTCCATTTCTAACAAATCTGTTTTATGATCCTGACCTGCGTTAGTCATTAACCAAAAATAATTGGCTGCAATTGCATAGCGCGATAAAACGGTTGCAGCAAGGCGTTGATCTGGTTCGCCTGCAATATTTTGCTGAACAAACTTCACATAATTTCTTAACGGAAGCTTGCTGCCTTGGGCTTCATCCCATAAATATTCCCACAACATTCTGCGGGTGAGATTGTCGAAATCGTTAATATGCTTGCCCGCTAAATCACGCTGCTTTTCCTCTAAAGCTGTTTTAACATACGCCCAGTCATTCACGTTACCAAACACAAAATCTGGGCAACCTTTCCCCTTAGCTTCACTAACAAGCGTAGCTCTTCCCTTGTAAGTGACAGCTATTGAATCCTGCAACTGTAGATTTTCGCTTTTTATTTTGTATAAACCCAGCTGAGTACGTTGGCTACGCAAAGTAGGATGGGTTTCCGTGCCCGATTGAAGTATTTCGAGTTTCTTAATTGATGTTTGCTTGCCATTGTCTGCACATTGCAAATTAATATTAATGGTATTGAGGCCAGCAACGGATAACCATTCTTTCGACCACGGGCTTAAATTTTTTCCCGATGCTTTAGCAACTTCATCCATAAAGTTTTTTAGCGTAGTGTTGCTATTTGAATATTTTTTTAAATAGGCACTTACACCTTGGCGAAACTTTTCTTCGCCAACAAAAATGGCTAACTGTTTTAACACCGATGCACCTTTGCCATAGGTAATTGCATCAAAATTTGTAAAAGCCTCGGCAGTATTGGCAA
Source organism: uncultured Cellvibrionaceae bacterium (assembly GCA_964581625.1). Taxonomy (GTDB): domain Bacteria; phylum Pseudomonadota; class Gammaproteobacteria; order Pseudomonadales; family Cellvibrionaceae; genus Cellvibrio. The sequence continues at coordinate 19,722 of CAZOPE010000011.1, read as the reverse complement.
CGGGTAGCTCAATAGGATGCGTCGTTGCTTGAAAATCCGCGCCATAGGCAGATAATTTGGCGTCGTTATAAAAGCCACTCCAAATATCTGTTTTAAATTCAGAGTTGTCGGCCATTTGCAAATAGGACATGTAAGTGGCAAAACTTTCATTCAACCAAAGACCATTCCACCACTTCATTGTCACCAAATCGCCAAACCACATGTGCGCCATTTCGTGAGAAATAACGGTGTTGTTACGCATACGTTGAGCATAGGTTTTGGGGCTGCGGCTTATATAAGCTTCGTTAAAAGTGACCGCACCAATATTCTCCATTGCGCCGCTATTAAAATCGGGAACGACAAGTTGATCATACTTCCCGTAAGGGTATGGATAGTTGAAATAGCGGTTATAGAATTCAAATGATTGCTGCGTAAACAAAAACCATTCTTTGTAATTAACGTATTGGGCAAGCTCTTGCCGCGCGAACAATCGCAAAGGAATATCGCCAGCTTTATCTTCCCACACCGCATATTCACCAGCATGTAGCGAGAAAACATAAGATGACATCAGGGGCGTTTTAGGAAATGACCAATGCTTTTTATCACCCAGCTCTGCAATATTATTTTCGCGGGTTGTAGAAACCACTTGCCATGTTTTGGGCGCAACAACATCTAATAAATAAGTTGCTTTAATATCGGGCTGATCAAAATGCGGAAACATTTTGTGCGCGTTATAGGGTTCAAAATTGCTATAGAGATAAACACGCCCCGTTTCTTTGTCTTTATAACGATGTAATCCGTCACCCGCGGTTGCGAAGGGGCGGGTATAGCGAATACGTAAACTATTTTTCCCCGCCGAGAATAAATCTGGCGCAAATTGGATAAACCATTTTTCATGCGTCCCTTGCACGGGCTTACCATTGAGTTCTGCTGACAAAACCTCGCCACCGTCGAAATCCACCGTCACCGGCATTTTGTTACTTTTCGCCAAGGTGAAATTGATTTTAATGTCGCCGGTAAAGGCTGTTGATACTTCGTCTAGCTCTACACTCAACGCATAGTCCACTGCGGTGATTTGTTTGCTGCGCAATTGAGCATAAGACTCTTCTAAATAAGGCTCTGCCTTACGTTCCAGAGAAGGATTGGATGCAAATACCGAATTGCCTCCCATGATGAGTGAGAATATGCAAATTAACAGGGCAGACTTTTTGATCACCTTTAACTCCTTCTTATTAAAATTATTGAAACGGGCTATTCAATACAACAGACTTGCAAATAAAACGGATTTTCCAATAAAAAAGCCGCTGATTTTCATCAGCGGCTTTTTTATTTTCGTAACTTAAGGGTTACCGTAACTCATCAAGCGTTGGTAACGTCGCTCCAGCAATGAATCCAATGGTTCTTTACTGAGCTTATCAACTTGAGCGGTCAAACGCTCTTTAAGTTTGCGCGCCATTGCATCGATATCGCGGTGGGCACCACCTAATGGCTCAGGAATGGTTTCATCGACAATTCCTAAATCCTGTAAGATTTTTGAAGTCACGCCCATCGCCTGTGCGGCCTCTGGCGCTTTGGCAACGGTTTTCCAAATAATATTGGCGCAGCCTTCCGGGGAAATAACAAAGTAAGTTGAGTACTGCAGCATATTGAGCTGATCACCCACACCAATTGCCAGCGCGCCGCCTGACGAACCTTCACCGATTACCGTGCAAATAATGGGAGTGCGCAAACGCGACATCACCGCAAGGTTTTGTGCAATGGATTCTGATATGCCACGCTCCTCGGAATCTATACCTGGGTAAGCTCCGGGTGTATCGATAAGTGTGATCACCGGCATTTTAAAACGCTCAGCCATTTCCATTAAGCGCAGGGCTTTACGGTAACCTTCTGGCTTGGGCATACCAAAGTTGCGCATCACTTTTTCTTGAACGGTACGGCCCTTTTCTTCGCCGATGATCATCACCGGCTTGCCATCCAAACGACCAACGCCACCAATAATGGCTTTGTCATCGCCAAAGTGGCGGTCACCATGCAGCTCATCAAAATCAGAAAACAACAGTGGTATGTAATCAGAGGTGTAAGGGCGTTGCGGGTGGCGGGCGATCTTTACGATATCCCAAGCAGTGAGCTTTGAATAAATGGTTTCAGTGAGCTTGCTGCTCTTTTGACGCAGCTTGGCAATTTCGTCTGCGATATTGATATCGCTTGAGTCACCAACCAGCTGTAATTCTTCGATTTTGCCTTCAAGTTCGGCAATGGGCTGTTCAAAATCCAGATAATTCAGATTCATAGCAGTTATTGGCTCGTTATATGGCTAGTGGATACTGCCAAGAAATTGTTCGTTTGCACGCTTGGAAAGTTGTCTCTCACGACATCCAACCCAAGCCAACAAGGGTGCAATAATTGGGGCGCTACCTTACGCGAAATGCCGCATTTAGTCGACCATTTCTACTGAAAATCCGCGATTTAGGGGTTTCGCTGACCATGCTATTGCTCAAAAAATCAACGCATGATCCCCCCCTCTAATAAACCAATTTTACTTTGGCTGCACCATAGGCATCCCTTAGGGATTGCAAAAGCTCGTCTTCCGGCCGTATGTTCCAAGTCGCGCCTAATTTCAGCTGAGCTTTAGCATTACTGCGGCGAAAATCGATAACCAAGGGACAGGGTGCAGTGCGGCTTGGCGTGCCGCGATAAGGCTCCAAAATATCTGCCATTTGGCGAATAAAATTGGCTGGCAATGCGCCCGATTCAAGCTCCAGACAAAGCTCCCTCGCGCGCTCTTCGCGCAGCTCAGACAAGGGGCGAATAGTCATGGCGCGCATCTTTAACATACCGCTAAAGTCATCAATGCTGACTTGTCCAGCTATAACCAATAGGCCGTCCTTCAATAACACATCGCGGCATTGAATATAGGTATCAGCAAACACAGCAATTTCAATGCGACCGGTACGGTCGTCTAGCGTCACAAAGGCCATGGTATCGCCACGCTTGGTTTTCATGGTGCGCTGCGCAACCACCAAACCTGCCACCGACTGACGTGGCTTTTCATCGCTCTTACCTTTCTCGCCGCGCGGCTCGTATTTATCGGGCTTAAGCTCCGCAATGCGCGAGCTGACCAAATGCGGCAATTCGCTTTCGTATTCATCGATGGGGTGACCGGTAAGGTAGAGCCCAAGTGTTTCTTTTTCGGCGTGTAAGCGCTCTTTCATGGTCCACGTGCGCACACGACGGAAGTCGGCATAAACATCTTTCTGGACCGGATCTGACGCCATGACTTCGCCAAACAAATCCATCATACCCGCGCTCGTATTGGCGGCGGCTTGTTCCGCGGTTTTCACCGCTTCGCTCATGGACGCAAACATAACCGCCCGATCATGATCAATATTGTGCTGCAGCGTTCCAATGGTGGGGCCAAGGTTATCCGCCGCACCGGAGCGGATGATTGCCTCCAAGGCACGCTTGTTCACCTTACGCGGATCAACACGGGCGCAGAAATCGAACAAATCTTTGAAAGGCCCGCCCTCGTTTCGCGCTGCAATAATGGATTCCACCGGGCCTTCGCCCAAGCCTTTGATTGCGCCCAACCCGTAAATAATGTTGCCCTTTTCATCCACCGTGAAATGGAACTCGCCGGAATTTACGTCAGGCGGGAGGAGCTTTAATTTCATGTGGCGACATTCTTCAATGAAGGTCACCACCTTGTCGGTTTTATCCATGTCCGATGACATGGTCGCCGCCATAAAGTGCGCAGGGTAATGGGCTTTAAGCCACGCAGTCTGGTAGGAAACTATGGCGTATGCCGCCGAGTGAGATTTGTTAAAACCGTAGCCCGCAAACTTTTCCACCAAGTCAAAAATTTTGATCGCCAAGTCGGGATCAACGCCCATCGACTTAGCGCCCTCCTCAAACACCGAACGCTGCTTGGCCATTTCCTCGGGTTTTTTCTTACCCATAGCACGGCGAAGCATATCGGCACCGCCGAGCGTATAGCCTGCCAATACCTGCGCAATTTGCATTACCTGCTCTTGATAGACGATAACGCCGTAGGTCGGCTCAAGCACAGGCTTAAGGGTATGGTGCTGGAATTTTGCGTCGGGATAGGCCACTTGCGCGCGGCCATGCTTACGGTTAATAAAGTCGTCCACCATGCCCGATTCGAGCGGGCCGGGGCGAAAGAGCGCTACCAATGCGATCAGGTCTTCAATGTTGTCGGGCTGCAGGCGCTTAATCAGGTCTTTCATCCCGCGCGATTCAAGCTGGAATACGGCGGTGGTTTCGGCACGCTTAAGGAGTGAGAAGGTTTGTACATCATCGAGCGGTATAGCGCTGATGTCGAGTGGCGCTTCGCCCAAACGCGCGCGCTGTTTGTCGATCATGATGCGCGCCCAATCGATGATGGTGAGCGTACGCAAACCGAGGAAGTCGAACTTTACCAGCCCCGCTTCTTCCACATCATTCTTGTCGAATTGGGTTACCAGGCCGCCACCACTTTCATCGCTAAACAGCGGTGCAAAATCGGTGAGTTTGGTTGGCGCAATCACCACGCCACCGGCGTGCTTACCCACGTTACGGGTCAGGCCTTCCAGCTGAACAGCCATCTCCCAAATTTCCTGACCATCAGCATCGCCAGCCAAAAACTCTTTGAGCTGCGGCTCTTCTTCCAGCGCTTGCGCGAGCGTCATACCCGGGGTGGGTGGAATCATCTTGGAAAGCTTATCGGCCAAGCCGTAGGATTTGCCCTGCACACGAGCTACGTCGCGCACAACCGCTTTTGCAGCCATGGTACCGAAGGTGATGATTTGGCTTACAGCGTCGCGGCCATAGTTGTCAGCCACGTAGGAAATCACGCGGTCGCGGCCGTCCATGCAGAAATCGATATCGAAGTCAGGCATGGATACACGTTCTGGGTTAAGGAAACGTTCAAACAGCAAATCGTATTGCAGCGGATCGAGGTCGGTAATCAACAACACGTAGGCGACGAGCGAACCCGCGCCCGAGCCGCGTCCGGGGCCAACAGGAATGCCGTGATCTTTTGCCCACTGGATAAAATCCATCACTATGAGGAAATAGCCGGGGAATCCCATCTGAATGATGATATCCAGCTCAAAGGTCAAACGGTCGTCATAAGCCTTGCGGCGCTCGGCGTAATCAGGTGCAGTTTTATCCAGAATTCGCTCGAGGCGTTTCTCCAAACCTTCTTCAGAAATTTTGCGAAAGAAATCCCCTTCAGTCATTCCTTCCGGAATGGGATATTCAGGCAAAAAGTATTTGCCCATTTGAATATTAACGGTGCAACGTTTGGCAATCTCTAGGGTATTTTGCAACGCTTCAGGAATATCGCTAAACAACTCAGACATTTCTTCCGCGGAACGCAAATATTGTTGTTCGCTGTAACGGCGCTCGCGGCGGGGATCATCGAGGGTACGGCCTTCGCTGATACAAACACGTGCTTCGTGCACTTCAAATTCATCGCGGTTGATAAAGCGCACATCGTTAGTAGCAACTACGGGGCATTGAAAATTATCCGCAAGTGCAACCGCAGCGTGCAGATAATTTTCGTCATTCTCACGACCGGTACGTTGCAATTCCAGATAAAAACAATTGGGGAAATCGCGCATCCAACCTTGCAATAATTCTTGCGCTTGTTCAGCACGGCCTGCGAGCAAACACATACCGACATCGCCAAACTTTCCACCGGAGAGCGCAATGCAACCTTCGCTGAATTCGCTGATCCACTCGCGCTGAACGTAAGCAACACCTTGCTGCTGACCTTGTCGCCAAGCGCGGGAAATTAATTCAATAATATTTTTGTAGCCAGTGTTGTTCATGGCTAACAAGGTAACGATTGTTGGTTTGCCTTCGCTATCGCTACTGGCCACCCAAAAATCGCTCCCGATAATGGGCTTAACACCTGCACCTTGCGCAGCTTTATAGAATTTAATCAATCCATAAAAATTGCACTGGTCGCTTATGCCACAAGCAGGCATATCCAACTCAGCCACGCGTTTAACGAGCTTTTTAATTCGCACCAAACTATCAACTAACGAGAATTCAGTGTGCAAGCGAAGGTGTACGAAGTTTGCGGTCATGGTTTTTCGATTGTCGATGAGAAAGACTGAGTTATTGTCATGCCCGCAGGGCATGCAGTGATTTTAGAATCTAGTAAAGTCAAAGTCACTAGATCCTCGCTACGCGAGAATGACGATTCCCTATTTAATAAATTTTCTACTAATAAGCTGGATAGAAAGTTTCGCTCGAATTATTTGAGTTGCTTTATTGAGGGAGTCGTCATCCTCGCGCAGCGGGGATCCAGCTTTTGACGTTCTCTTTAAATATCTAATAACGACAAACAAATTTTAAATCGCTGATCAATATCCACAACGTGTTGGGTACTTCATTGTGATTGACCAAACCCAAACTCGATAAATCACGTTCAAATTTAAGAAGTACTCGACCTGCGTTAACGGCAACTTCAACAACGGCTTTACTACCAATCAACTGCCAATAATTTTCTTCTGGTGTTATATCCTGCGGCGCAATCAAACTACCCTTAAACGATTTCAATACAACACGCTTGCCGGGCTTTAAATGATGAAGATCGGCATCGCAGATAGTGCTCATCAAAATAACTTCATTTGTTCAATTTTGGCGCGCACCGGAGCGTAAGAGGTGCGATGAATCGGCGTAATGCCCAACTTATCCAAGGCGTCCATATGCACCTTAGTGGGATAGCCTTTGTGATCAGCCAACCCGTAACCGGGATACTGCTTGTCCAGCTCAACCATTTCACGGTCACGCACAACCTTTGCAAGAATGGATGCAGCACTGATCGCAGCAACACGGCTATCGCCTTTCACAACCGCTTCTGCTTGAAAACTCCATTTGGGTAGTTTATTACCATCCACAAGCACGTACTCGGGCTGAATATGCAGGCCTTGCACAGCGCGGGTCATGGCCAGCAGACTAGCCTGCAGAATATTTATTTGGTCAATCTCCATAACGCTTGCGCGCGCTATGCACCAACTTTTTGCTTTGAGCTTTATTTCGTCGAACAATAACTCGCGCTTTTTTTCGGTGAGCTTCTTTGAATCGTCTAACCCCTCAATAGGATTTTCAGGATCAAGAATGACAGCCGCAGCTACCACGTCACCCGCTAATGGCCCACGCCCAACTTCATCACAGCCTGCGAGGAGCAATCCTTGATAACGACAAATGAAAGGTTCAAACATACTAATTGATCCAGTTAAATCTTATCGTTCAATAAGCTTGGCAACTGCCGCTGCGGCACGCGCGCTAGCATCACGTTTTAGCGTCAAGTGCATTTCTGCAAAAGTATTACTCAAATCCGAGGTTTCATCGGGATTTTCAAAATAATGCATGACGCACGCGCTTAATTTCTCGGGCGTTGCCTGGTCTTGCAAGAGTTCTGGCACCAGTAATTTATTAGCTAATAAATTTGGCAATGAAATGAACGGTGTTTTCACCAGCCAAGATAAAATTTTAAACGTCAGCGGGGCCATTTTATAAGCGACAACCATTGGCTTTTTTAACAGCAAAGCCTCAAGCGCTACAGTGCCAGAGGCGAGTAAAAGCACATCTGCCGCTGCCATTACTCGATGTGAGTTACCATTAAACAACTGAATTGGAAAATCAACGTAATCATTTAATTGGTGATGCAGTTGTCTGTAGCGATCTGAATTGGCTGCAGGAATATAAAATAACAATTCTGGATCTTGCTCTAGGCAAAATACTGCCGCATGCATAAATAATTTACCCATGCGCTCCACTTCGCTCGCGCGGCTACCCGGCAAAAGCGCAACCACGCGTGCATGCTCTGGAATTCCCAATTCACGGCGAGCATTGTATTTATTCACTTCAAGCGGAATTTCATCAGCAAGATGATGCCCAACAAACTCAACCGGAACATTGTGCTTTTCATAAAAAGCAGCCTCGAACGGAAGAAGGGTCAGCATTAAATCAACAGATTTGGCAATTTTAAACACACGCTTTTGTCGCCAAGCCCATACCGACGGGCTTACATAATGAACCGTTTTAATACCACGTTCTTTAAGCGAGCCTTCAAGCGATATTGTGAAATCTGGAGAATCTATTCCGATGAAAACAGCAGGCGGGTTGGCAATAAAATGCTCACGTAAAAATTTACGGATCCGTAACAATTCGGGCAGACGTTTCAGAGGCTCAATCAAGCCCATGACTGCTAGCCGATCTTGCGGAAAATAGGAATGAAAGCCAAGCGCCAACATACGTGGACCGCCAATGCCGGAAAACTCAGCGTTAGGGTATATTTGGCGCAGCTCTGTCATAAGCGCAGCACCAAGAATATCACCAGAGGCTTCGCCGACAACTATACCTATGTGTATACGATCCATTTTAAGCCCCAATAAAAATTTCTTATTTATTCGTTATTATTGTTAACTCAATAAAGTAATTTTTATCTCACAATACCGCGCGTAGAATCTTTGATGGATTGAATTAATGGAGCTAATCGCTCGCATTCGGGTAATAGCGCTTCCAGCTCAACTAATGCTTCGTCAATGGTTAAACCACGGCGATAAATCAGCTTGTATGCTTTAGTAATAGTCGCAATGTCTTCTGCACTAAAACCACGGCGACGAAGACCTTCACTATTAATACTTTTCGCTTCTGCAGGATTACCCGTGGCCATCACATAAGCAGGAATATCTTTACCTACTGCGGTACCCATACCGGTAAAACTGTGCGCACCAATTTTGCAAAATTGATGGACCAAGGTGTAGCCACTTAGAATCGCCCAATCACCGATATAAACATGGCCCGCAAGTGCGGTGTTATTGACGAGAATGCAATGATTTCCAATCACACTATCATGCCCTACATGCACGTAAGCCATGATTAAATTGTGACTTCCAATCGTAGTTTCATTGCGATCCTGAACAGTACCGCGATGAATAGTGACACCTTCGCGAATAATATTATGGTCGCCCATCACCAAACGAGTGGGTTCGCCTTTGTATTTCAAATCCGGCGTATCTTCGCCCACAGAAGAAAATTGATAGATGCGATTGTGCTTCCCAATTACTGTTGGGCCTTTAACCACAACATGGGAATCAATGATTGTGCCTTCACCAATTTCCACATCTGCCCCTATGATTGACCATGGACCGACTTGGACATTAGCAGCAAGCTTTGCACTGGGATGAATTATTGCGCGTGAATCAATCAAAATAAAATCTCGCGGGTAGTTAGATGTTAACCACTTAGAAAATAAAACTTAGATCTTACGATCTGCACACAAAATTGTCGCGGATGCCGCCAAGACACCATCAACAGTTGCTTTGCATTCAAATTTCCAAATGCCGCGCTTCTCAGAAATGACGCGAGATTCTAATTGCAAGCGATCACCTGGAATAACTTGACGCTTAAAGCGAACATCATCGACGCCAGCAAATAAATAAATGGAACCATCTTCCGGCTTTTTATTCATAGTTTTAAAGCCAAGAATTCCAGCGGCTTGCGCCATAGCTTCGATAATCATTACACCGGGGAACACCGGATTTTGTGGAAAATGACCATTAAAAATTTCTTCGTTTACCGTGATATTTTTGTAAGCAACGATATAGTCGCCCTCAACTAATTCCACAACGCGATCCACCAAAAGAAAAGGATAGCGATGCGGTAAATATTCACGTATTTCGTTAATATCCATCATAAGAATGGCCTTGGGTTTTTCAAAGAATCTATTTATCGGCAGACATTAAAGCTGCAGAGAGAATTTGGTTGTACAGCAGTGTGGTCTTATTTATTCATCTTTCGGAGCCGTACGCTCCAACCTAATAAGACGAGACGCTAGATTATCCAAATTACGGAAACGCGCTGCATTTTTACGCCAGTCTTTAGTTGGCGCAAGAGGAACACCGGACGAGTAAGAACCTGCTTCTGTAATTGAATTAGTCACCATGCTCATCCCGGTTATATACACCTTGTCAACTACTGTCAGGTGGCCGGCGATGGCGACTGCACCACCTATCGTGCAATTTTCACCAATCGTTGTACTACCGCCAATAACAGTATTAGCTGCAATCGCTGTATGTTTACCAAGCCGCACATTATGACCAATTTGAATCAAATTATCGAGAATCACACCGTCATCAATAATCGTGTTGTCGAGCGCGCCGCGATCAATAGTTGTACAAGCACCTATTTCGACTTTATTGCCAAGCACAACTCCACCGAGCTGATGTATTTTCACCCAGCCTTCTGCTGAGGGCGCAAAGCCAAAACCATCCGCACCTATAACGACGCCGCTATGCAAAATGCAATCTTCGCCAATGCTAATACCGTGATAAATAGTGACATTAGGCAACAATCGTGTTCGGTCGCCAATGCATGAGTCGGTACCAATATAAGCACCCGCCCCAATGAACACTCCATCGCCAATCCGGACACCATCACCGATTACAACATTCGGTTGGATGCAAACATCCTTACCCATTTCGCAATCTTTTCCAATAACTGCCGTTTGATGAATTCCAGTCTCAACTCGCAAAGAACTATCAAAGAGGGAAGTTAAGCGCGCAAAGGCAAGGTAGGGGTTCGCCACTATAAGTTTATTAGTGGTAATCGCATCGGCTAATTCTTGATTACAAATAACCGCGCCCGCCTGAGTAGAAGTAAGATATTTTTTGTAGGCCGGGTTAGCAATAAAACTTAAACCACTGTGTGTTGCGCTTTGCAAAGTGGCGAGAGTAGAGATTTTATGTTGCGGGTCACCGACCAGCTCAGCGTCAATGCGCTGAGCCAGCTCGGCCAAGGTAAAACAGGCAATACTTTTAGCCACTTAATTACTTAGCTTTGTTAATTAAGTCAGTTACTTTCGCAGTAATATCATATTCTGGCGTAGCGAAAATAGCTGCTTGTGGGCCTAATAACAAACCGATTTTTTCTGCATCAACAACTTGCTTAAGTGCTGTTTGATATTTTTGACCTAATTCTTGAGCAACAGACTCAGCAACTTCTTGACGAGCTTTTTGCAACTTTTGGCCATTAAATTGTGCGTCTTGTTGGTAGCCTTGAATTTTTTTAGAAACTTCTTCTTTCTTATCATTTGACCAAGTAGCGCCATCTTTTTTGGCAGTTTCTTGCAAAGCTTTAAAATCAGCGGAAATGCCATCTAATTTTGCTTTTGTTGCCGCATAGTCAGAAGATTTTTCAAGCTTTTCAAAACGAGCTTTAGCAACAGCCGTAGATAAAATTGCGCCCTCAGGATTAATAACGGCGATTTTTGTTTCAGCAAAGCTAACAGCTGACATCATGCACAGGGCAACGGCGGCTACACATTTTTTTGTAAAGTTCACGAGCATTTTCCTCTTATCATTAAATTAACAGCAATTAAAATATTAAAAATTGTTTTAGAAAGTTTGACCCAAGGTAAAGTCGAACACCTTGTCATCATCATAAGGATCATCCTTACTGATCTTCTTGGATAAACTAAACTGCATTGGACCGAAGCTCGAAATCCAGGTTAAACCGACACCAACAGATGCTTTAAGATCATTAACATTTACGCCATGGCAGTTACGTTGCTGCGCGCCACAGTGCGTATCAAATACGTTACCGGCATCCAAAAAAAGCACCGACTGCACAGAGCGTTGGTCCTTGATAAATGGCAATGGGAACAGAATTTCTGCACCACCTTCCATAATGACGTTACCACCAAACGCTCCGCGCCGACGACCGTAATCAGTTAAGGGATTGCCATTAGCATCTGCTGGAGGACTCGAAATAATTTTACCCACGTTATTACATTTGGTTGGATCTTGACACAAGACTAATGCTGGATTGTAGAGCTCGCTCGAATCTTGCTTTCCATCACCATTAATATCATCCCAAGCTGAGTAAGCAAAGAAAGCCTCTTCTTGAACTGTGCTTCTTGGACCGAGAGAGTTACGTTCAAAACCGCGCACCGAACCGAAACCACCCCCGTAAAAGTTTTCAAAGAATGGCAAACGATCTGTCTTACCATATGAATCGGCGAAACCCAAGCGACCATGAACTCTCAGAGTCAAACTTTTAGTAAGTGGTTTATAGAATTGATTCTCGTAATCTAGTTTGAAATATTCCAGATCACCACCAGGCAAACTCACCTCGCCCGTGATTCTCTGTTGAGCACCACGATCAGGCAAAACCCCACGATTTAGCGTAGATTTCAGCCAAAATACACTCATGATAGCGTCATTGAATGTATCACCGTATTTATCGATGAAGCCTTTATCACCGAATTGATCTTCTGTTAGCGGATTCAAGGGATATGTTCCGCCCAAGAAATCAATGCCATTATTTCTACTCTTAATTATTGCCTCGTAATCTGCAAAGCTTATATAGCTGTTGCTTTGAACATAACCTCTAAATTGGTCTTGGCCATAAGAATATCCATTAATAAGCCTTGGGGTTCGCTGTATTTCTTGTGATGAATAATCGGTCGGTGTTACTTCTAAGTTACGCAAGCCTATATCAAAACCTATCCGCTCAACCTCAGAGATTGGGTAACCAAAAGTCACCTTACCGCCGTAAGTGTTGGTGCTATATGGAGTAACGTTGTAAGAACCATAATCACTCTTGGTGTAATACAAACCAAAACCACGACTAATGCCATCTGGCGTAAAATAGGGATCGTTGTAATTCAACGAATAGCTTGTTTGATAACGGTTGTGACTAAAGTTGAAACCAATTTGCTTACCAGTACCAAACCAATTATTTTGCTGGATGCCCGCTTGAAATAACATACCCGAATATTGCGCGTAACCGATTTGCAAACTCATACTGCCTGAGGGCTGCTCTTCAACCGTATAGGTTACATCTACCTTATCAGAAGACCCGGGAACCTCTTTTGTATCAACCTTCACTTCTTTAAAAAAGCCCAAACGCTCCAAGTGAACTTTGGAATTATCAATTTGAGCAGTTGAGGCGGAACCGCCTTCCATTTGACGCATTTCACGACGCAAAACTTCATCAATTGTTTTGGTATTACCCTTGAAGTTAATGCGGTTTACATAAGCTCGCTTACCAGGCTCGACGAAAAACGTAATTTTTACCGTTTTTTCTGCATCATTTTTATCTGGCATACCCTCCACTTTGGCAAACGTATAACCTTCGTTACCCAAGCGCTGAGTCAAATACTCGGAAGAAGTCGTCATAAGAATTTGCGAGAATATTTGATCTTTTCTCACCAACAAGAGGCTGCGCAAAATTTCCGGATCTATAACTGGATCACCAGCAAGCTCGACATCACTAATTTTATAAATATCGCCCTCAGTTACGTTAATAGTGATGTAGATTTGTTCTTTATCAGGACTCAAGGATATTTGCGATGAATCAATTTTAAATGAAAGGTAACCACGGTCCATATAATAGGACTCGATCTTTTCCAGATCGCCTTTCATTTTTTCTTTAGAATATTTGTCGTTACCGCTGAGCCACGAAAACATGGTTGACGTGTGTAACTCAAAAAGATCTAGCAGCTCTTGATCGCTATAAACTTTGTTGCCGACAATATTGATTTGTTTGATGCGAGCAACCGCACCTTCACTAATTTTAACTTTAACTTTAACTTGGTTACGGGGCAGATCTTCGACTTCAATTTTGACCGATGCACCGTAACGACCTTGAGCAATATATTCGCGTTGCAGCGCCTGGGTAATGCCCTCTAAAGTTGCACGCTGGAAAATTTGGCCTTCAGACAAATTGTTCTTCTTCAAACTATCCATCAGGTTTTCAGACTTGATGGCTTTATTTCCTTCCAATTCGATTTTGGTAATCGCTGGACGCTCTTTGAGCACCAAAACCAAAACTTCGCCATCACGCTGTATAGCAACGTCAGCAAAGAAACCTACTTTAAAAAGTTCACGAGTTGCGTTTTGGATATCCGATTGATTTACCGTATCACCCACACGGATAGGGAGCGCAGTAAAGACGGTACCTGCAGAAACACGTTGTAAGCCCTCTACCCGAATATCACTAACACGAAAGTTTTGGGTTTGAGCTTGCACCACAAAAGATGTGAGCAATACCACCAGGCAACAGAAAAATCGTATTGAAACTCGCTTCATAGGGTCATCTGATCTACTAATTAGAATTCATTTTGGCAGCGTAGCGGAGCCGCTACAGCCGCATAATATCGTTATACATGGCCAACACACTCAGACCTATGACTATCATAAGCCCTACCTGATACGCCAGAACCTGTACCTTTTCAGATACTGGCTTACCCTTAATAAGCTCTACCGAGAGATATAACAGATGCCCGCCATCCAATACGGGAATGGGCAAAAGGTTAAAAACTCCTAGAAAAACACTGAGCAAGGCGAGAAAGCCAATGAAGCTTTTCAAACCTATCTGCGCTGAAGAGCCGGCCACCTTAGCAATGCTTATCGGCCCACTCAAGTTTTTTGTGGAAATTTCTCCTACGATGAGCTTTTTAACGGATAAAAGCACAAATCCTGAGGTGTCCCAAGTGCGCTTAATTCCGGCAATCAAGGCTCCACCAACAGAATAATCGTAATGACGAAGATACTCAGCGGGTAAAGGTTTGGGTGCCATGCCAACTCGCCCATAAGAGACCCCCTTTTCAGAAAAAGATTCCGGCGTGACCGATAAACTTATAATGTTTACATCGCCAGAGGCATCCTTCCGCTCAACATCAACAATCACTAATTGATTCGCGCGAGGACGAACCACCGCTTGAAAGTCACGCCAATCCTTCACCGGTACATCATTGATACGCACAATATTGTCTTCAACCTGAAATCCAGCACGAGATGCCGGCGTATTTGGCAAAACCTCTCCAACGATAGGCTTAACAGGGCCTAGATCTATGCCCAAGCCACTCATAGGCTCAGGATCTTTCGCATCTTGCATCCAATTATTAAGAGGCACATTAATTTCATAGGTCAGGTTGGAATCGGGGTAACGAACTTTAAACCTTATCTCACCTGATTCACCTAAACGGCTGATCAAATGGCGTGCAACTGCTTGCTCTGTGGGGGTTTGCTGTTCATCAACCGATACAATCTCTTGCCCAACTTCTAACCCAGATTTGGCCGCAATCGAATTAGCTTCAACAGAGGCGATGACCGGAACCAACCCACTTTCGCCACCCAATAACAACCCCCAGAACAGCAGAATTGCCAACATAAAGTTGGCCACAGGCCCCGCTGCGACGATTGCCATACGCTGACCAACCGTTTTACGAGTGAAAGTTTGGGATAAGAGTTCAGCGGGAACGTCACCTTCCCGCTCATCCAGCATTTTGACGTAGCCACCAAAAGGCAGCGCGGATAAAGAGAACTCGGTACCGTGCTTGTCGTACTTGCGCCACAGAACTTTCCCGAAGCCCAAGGAAAAACGCAGCACGCGCACACCGCACAGCCTTGCTACATAAAAATGACCGAACTCATGGACCGTCACCAGCACAATGATGGCGACGAGAAAAGAGAAGACGGTATGCAATAAATCCATAGGAAATCGTTAGACCTGACTTAAAGTGCGCTGATCACAGAATGCGCCAGCTGACGAGCTTTCTGGTCGCTGGCTATGACCAACTCCAGCGTATCCGGTTCAATCACCTCTTGCTGATCCAGCACAGCGGCAATGACACGAGAAATCTGGTCGAACCGAATTTGACGCTGCAAAAAGGCCGCTACTGCAATTTCATTAGCAGCATTCAAGATAGTGGGAGCCGTGGCAGCGCGCTCCGCCGCTTGTTGCGCCAAACGCAAACACGGAAAACGCTCGTAATCTGGTGCCGAAAAATCCAAGCGTGCTGTTGCGATAATATCCAAGCTCGCAACTCCCGACAGAATACGCTCTGGCCACGCCAGCGCATGAGCGATAGGCGTACGCATATCCGGGTTGCCAAGCTGTGCCAACACGGAACCATCCACGTACTCCACCATGGAGTGGATTACGCTTTGCGGGTGGATAACCACCTGCACCTGACTAGGCCTTGTATTAAAAAGCCAGCAAGCCTCAATCAACTCTAACCCTTTGTTCAACATCGTGGCTGAATCAACAGAAATCTTTTGCCCCATGCTCCAATTAGGATGAGCACAAGCCTGCTCGGGCGTAACTGCTTTTAGATCAACAACCGGTGTATTGCGGAATGGACCGCCGGACGCTGTGAGCAGTATTTTGCGGACACCACTGGATTGCAGCCCGTCTGCCAAATAATCAGCGCGATGATTAGGTAAACATTGAAAAATGGCGTTGTGCTCGCTGTCGATTGGCAGCAATGTTGCGCCATACTCGGCTACCGCACGGGTAAATAAACCGCCCGCCATCACCAGCGCTTCTTTATTTGCCAACAATACTTTTTTACCGGCTTTCACTGCAGCCAATGTTGGCAGAAGCCCAGCTGCGCCCACGATGGCAGCCATGACAACATGCGTATCGGAATGGCTTGCGACCTGAGCCAGTGCGTCTTCACCTTGCAACACTTCGGTTTTGCAACCTTGGCGACGCAACTCTTCAGCTAGCGCTAACGCAGAGGAGTCATCGTTTAAGACGGCATAGCGCGGATTGTGCTGCAAGCATTGAGTCGCTAGGACTTGCCATTTTCGATCAGCGGTCAACGCGAACACAGAATAGCGATCAGGATGGCGCGCCAGTACATCCAACGTACTTACACCGATGGAGCCAGTAGCCCCTAGAACTGTGACCTGCTGGATACCCATTATTGACCTAGCACCCAACCACTGACGAGCACCGCAAGAGCAAAAACGGGGGCAGCAGCAGTAATGCTATCGACGCGATCAAGAATACCGCCGTGCCCGGGCAGGATGACGCCGCTATCTTTAACGCCCGCGTGGCGTTTCACCATACTCTCCAATAGATCACCTAATACGGAAAACAAGCTGGTAGGGAGCACAACAGCGAGCAGCATTAAAAAGTTGCCGCCACTAAGATAAGAAATCAATGCAGCCAACACGATATTTGATAACAACCCGCCAGCAAAACCCTCCAAGGTTTTACCCGGACTAACAGCCGGAGCCAATTTGCGCTTGCCGAACTTACGGCCGCTAAAATAACCACCCGTATCCGCCGCGGCAACTATTGCGGCAATCATAACAACCAGCCATGCACCTTGCGGTTGGAACCTAACGTAAACCAACGCCAACCAAGTGGGGACCAATACCAACACGCCCATCGCCAAACGCAACAGCGGATGCGCCCAAAAGACAGTACTAGTGGGATAAGCCTTAACCAAAAATAAAGCGAGAATCCACCAAACCACAGCCAGAATCAAAACACATTTTACAGCCGCAAGATTAAAACCTTGGCTTGAAAACAAACCCATCGCACTAGCCGTTGCCGCTAACACCAACGCAATGAACGCGGTGTACGTTAGACGCTGCGGAATAGAGCCAAAGCTTGCCAAATTTGCCCACTCCCAAGCACCAACTAAAACTACAGCACCGATAAACAGCGCAAAATGCGGCAACGACAAACCAAAAAGTGCTGACAAAAAAACAGCAGTTAAAATAATGGCGGTAATTACCCGTTGTTTAAGCATGACTGGCCCCAGCTTCAATTTGATCGCTCGTCATGCCAAACCGGCGTTGGCGCTCGTGAAAGGATGCTGCGGCGCGTTTGAGTTCATCGGCATCAAAATCCGGCCACAATTTGTCGCTAAAAAAGAATTCCGCGTAGGCGCACTGCCAGAGCAAGAAATTGCTGATACGCATTTCACCGCCAGTGCGAATCAGCAGATCGAGAGGAGGTAAATCAGCTAATGAGGTATAAGAGTCCAGCACATTTTCATCGATGCTTTCTGCATCGACATGGCCTTCTTTTATGTCCAGCGCAAGTTTTTTTGCAGCCTCTGCAATATCCCAACGGCCACCGTAATCCGCCGCAATCACCAAAGTCATTTGGCCGTCTTTCGTTAATTCCTCAGCATCTGCAATTGCACTTTGGATACCCTTACTAAAACGCGCGCGATTGCCAATTACGCGCAAGCGTACGCCTTTTTTCTTTAGGGCTTTAGCTTCGTTTTTCAAATAAAGTTGAAACAGCGACATAAGCGCTTCAACTTCCAGCGGCGGGCGCTTCCAGTTTTCGCTGCTAAATGCAAAAACGGTAAGAACCTCTACACCAATCTCTTCGCAGGCAGTCATCGCATCGCGAATGCGTTCAACGCCCACTTTGTGCCCGGCAACGCCAGCCATGCCGCGCTGTTTAGCCCAACGATTGTTGCCATCCATAATGATGGCGACATGGCGAAGTTGATTCTCAGACACACATTTCTCCCGCTTAAAAAGCCACAGCACTCAATCCTTGCCGCAGCCGTAAAAAGTTTTACTCTGTTTTTAAAGCTTCTAAAAAAAACAAACTGGCTCGCTACAAGTAACGAGCCAGTTTTAATATTGATATCCTTAGACAGACATCAAATCAACTTCTTTTGCGGCCAGAGCCTTATCCACTTCAGCGATATATTTATCGGTAATTTTTTGAATTTCGTCTTGTGCACGACGATCATCATCTTCGCTAATCGCTTTGTCTTTCAACAAGGCTTTTACATCGCCCAATACATCACGGCGAACATTTCGCACAGAAACACGACCGTTTTCTGCTTCGGCGCGCGCTTGCTTGATAAAGTTTTTACGCGTCTCTTCTGTCAGCATTGGCAATGGAAGACGAATCAAACCGTTATTGGTTGAGGGGTTTAAACCCAAGTTAGATTTCAAAATCGCTTTTTCAATTTCCGGAACTAAATTGCGCTCCCACGGGCTAATTGAAAGGGTGCGAGCATCTTCAACGTTAATGTTTGCCAGTTGGCTCAACGGAGTATCTGCACCGTAGTAATTAACGGTAATGCCATCCAACAAGCTTGGGTGAGCGCGGCCGGTACGAATTTTATTAAAGTTGTTGCCCAAAGCTTCAATCGCTTTTTTCATGCGCGCTTCAGCGTCTTTTTTAATATCGTTAATCATTGGTTTTTATCCTCTTCGATCAAAGTGCCTTCGTTGCTACCTACAACAATGTTCAACAAGGCGCCGGTTTTATTCATACGGAACACACGCACAGGCATATCGTGTTCGCGGCACAAGCAAATGGCTGTTAAATCCATAACGCCCAATTTTTTGTCCAACACTTCATCGTAAGACAGGCGATCATATTTGGTCGCAGTTGGATCTTTTTTCGGATCAGCTGTGTAAACACCGTCTACCTTGGTAGCTTTCAAAACGATGTCCGCATCGACTTCAATACCACGCAAACAAGCGGCTGAATCGGTGGTGAAAAACGGGTTGCCTGTACCGGCGGCGAAAATAACAACTTCGCCTGAATTTAAAAAACGAATCGCGCGGCGGCGGTCATAGTGTTCAACAATTCCGCTCATGGGGATGGCAGACATGACGCGGGATGAAATATTGCTGCGTTCCAGAGCGTCACGCATCGCCAAAGCATTCATCACGGTGGCGAGCATACCCATATGGTCGCCGGTAACGCGATCAAGGCCAGCAGCGCTCAGTTGCGAACCACGAAAGAGGTTACCACCACCAATCACCAAGCCTACTTGAACGCCTATTCCGACCAATTGACCAATTTCCAGCGCCATTTTGTCGAGCACCTTGGGATCTATACCGAACCCCTCGGTCCCCATCAACTCCTCACCACTCAACTTCAACAAGATGCGCTTGTACTTTTTATCCCTTGGGCTAGACATAAAGGCTCTCCAAACAATGA